>JBHEOT010000057.1:0-11044 GCA_046260675.1 Trueperaceae bacterium
CGACAAGCACATCGAGACGATCGTCAAGCAGATGCTCAAGTACGTCGAGATCCTGCAGCCCGGAGGCAGCGAGTACCTCGAGGGCCAGACGGTCGAGCGCTTCGACGTCGAGGAGATCAACGACCGACTCCTCGAAGAGGGCAAGGAGCCGGCGGCCTGGAAGCCGGTGCTGCTCGGCATCACCAAGGCGAGCCTCACGACCAAGTCGTGGCTCTCGGCCGCCAGCTTCCAGCACACCACCCACGTCCTCACCGAGGCCGCGGTGTCGGGCAAGGTCGACGACCTCGTCGGCCTCAAGGAGAACGTCATCCTCGGTCGGCTCATCCCAGCCGGTACCGGCCTCGACGTGATCCGTTCGGTGCGCGTCGCCGACGAGCGCACGCTCGCCAAGCAGCGCGAGGCGGCGGCACGCCCGCCGCAGGTCGGCGCCGGAGCGCCCGCGCGCCGCGACGCACCGACCGAGCCGCGCCCGGAGGCCTGAACCCGGTCGCACCGGCGCCCAGCGGGCGCTCGGACCGAACGCGACGCGCCCCCGGTCGATCCGACCGGGGGCGCGTCGCGTTCGGGACCGGCCCAGCCGCGTGCTAGGCTCGCGCCGTGCAGGAAAGGACGACGTCGGACACGGCCGTGCTGGGGGTGGACCCCGGGCGTCGGATCGGGCTGGCCTGGGTCGCGGCCGACGGGCGGTTGCTGCGGGTGGCGGTCGTCGAGGCTTTGGAGCTCGAACGGTTGGAGGTGCCGGCCGGCTCGGCGATCGCGCTGGGCGACGGCACCGGGTCGAGCGCGGTCCGCGAACGCCTGGCGGCTTCGGGCCACCCGGTCGACCTGGTGGACGAACGCGCCACGAGCGAGGAGGGCCGCTTGCTGTACTGGCGCGACCGGCCCGCGCGCGGTTGGCGCCGCCTGATTCCGGTCGGCTTCCGGTCCCCCCCCGAACTGCTCGACGGCTACGCGGCGTACGCCATCGCGCTGCGGTGGTTGGCGAGCGCCGCAGCGTAGCGGCGACGACGCTCCACGGGACCTGGCCGCCGAGCGCACGAGCGCGCGGCGGCCACAGCCTCGTTCGGATCGGGCGCGCGGGGCGCCGCGGTCAGTTCAGGTCGTCTTCGTCGCCCGCGTCCATCATCTGACGGGCTTCCTGAGCGGTGATGTTCAGGACCGCACTGATCTCGCCGGCGAGCAGCCGCAACGCGCGGCGGTACGCTTGGCGGTCCAGGTCGGGCAGCCCGCGTTCGAGGTCCCAGCGGCGCAGTTCGCTCGCGAGCGTGGCGATCTGGTACGGATCGCCGCTCGTGAGGATGTCCGTGACCTTGCGATGGCGCGCCGCCCACTGCTTCGGCAGCGTGATGCGCCCGTGGGCGAGCCGCTCCAGGACCGCCTGGACCTCTTCTTCGGTGAGCGCGGGTCTGAGGCCGGCCTCCCGCGGCGCATGCACGGGCACGAACGCCTTGGAGGTGCCGTTCGGGAACTGCACCTCGTAGTAGGCGAGTGCGGCGCCGGCGACGGTCTTGGTGGTCGTGCCCGAGACGATGCCGACGCCGTACGGCGGCAGGACGACCTGGTCGCCGTTCTTGAAGTTCTTGGGACTGTCTTTCAAGGCCGGGGCTCCCTTCGACGGGCGTGTCGCGGTCGCGAGCCGGTGGATACCGGCCGCGGGTCGACGGCGTTCACGCCTGAGGGGTGGTTGGGGTTCGGGTGGTTCGCCGAGGGATCGAGGTTCGACGACACCATCACGCCCTGCATCCTAGCAGACCCGGGGCCCTCAGAGAGGTCCTCGGCGAACCGGTCGGGGCCCCGCCCGGCCGGTTCGAACGGTGAGCACGACCCCGAGCAGAAGCACCGACGCCCCGATCAGGGTGACCGCCGACGGCACCTCCGCGAAGACCAAGAACGCGAGCAGGCCGGCGCCGACGGGTTCGAGCAGCGTCGCCGTGGCGACCCGCGTCGGGTCGAGGTGGCGCATGGCGTAGTTGATGCCGGTGTGGCCGACGAGCTGCGGTACGAGCGCGAGCGCGACGATCCAGGCGAAGGTGGCCGGCGGGTACGCGAGGTACGAGGCGCCCGCGAGCCAAGGAACCGGTAGGAGGACGAGGGCCGCGACCGCGTAGGCGACGCCGGCGTACGCGTCGATCGACAGGCCCCGGCGCTGGGCGACGCGACCGAGCAACAAGTAGCCCGCGACGGCCATCGCGCCGACGAGCGCCAGCGCGTCGCCGAGCAGCGGCGCGGTCGCGGTGGCGCTCGCCGTCGTGCCGAGCGCATCGCCGAAGCCGATGACCGCGCCGCCGGCGACGGCGAGGAGCACCCCGACGAGGACGCTCAACGTCGGCGCCTGTTTCAGGAACGCCCAGGAGAGGAGTGCGACCCACAAGGGCGTGGTCGACACGAGCGCCACCGAGGCGGCGACCGACGTGTAGCTGAGCGAGCTGATCCAGGTGGCGAAGTGGACGCCCAGCAAGACGCCGGCGGCCGCGGTGGGCAGCAGCGTGGAGCGCGAAAGCGGGGTGCGGCGCAGAGCGCGCAGGGCGACCGGTGCGAGCACCAGCGCCGCGATCGCCATGCGCCACCACGCCACCACGACGCCCGGAGCGTCCGCGAGGCGGATGAAGATGGCGGCGAGGCTGACGGCGGCGACCGCCACCGAGAGCACGAGCGCGACTCGACCGGGTGGAGGCGCCGTCACCCCGCCATCCTACCCGCGGGCTCGGCTCCGGAGCGCACGCGCGCCGCGTAGGGGGCGACGGCGACGGTACGATCGCACCAGCGTGAGGAGGTGAAGGTGGAGCACGAGTTCCCGAGCACGTTCGTCTGGGGGGTGGCGACCTCGGCGTACCAGATCGAGGGGGCCGCCGACCTCGGCGGTAAGGGCGCGAGCATCTGGGACACCTTCGCTCGGCGCCCGGGCGCGGTCGCCGACGCCTCGACGGGCGACGTCGCGATCGATCACCTGGCGCGCCTCGACGAGGACGTGGCGCTGATCGCCGCCCTCGGCGTGCAGGCCTACCGCTTCTCGGTCTCGTGGCCGCGCTGGTTTCCCGAGGGCGACGGCCGCGCACCGGCGGCAGGTCGCGACGCGTACGACCGCCTCGTCGACCGCTTGCTCGCAGCGGGCATCGCGCCGTGGGTGTGCCTGTACCATTGGGATCTCCCCGAGGCGCTCCAACGCCGCGGCGGCTGGGCCGATCGCGACACCGTCGATCGCTTCGGGGACTACGCCAGCGCCGTGCTCGCCGCGCTCGGCGACCGCGTCGATCACGTGGCGGTCCTCAACGAGCCGAACGTCCACGCGCTGCTCGGCCACCTGCTCGGCGTGCACGCCCCGGGCCTCGCCGACGTCGGCGCCTACGCCGGCGCCGTCCACCATCAGCACCTGGCGACCGCCCGCACCCTCGACCGGCTGCGCTCGGAGGGCGTGCGGGCCCCGCTCGGTACGATCTTGAACCTGCAACCGGTGGTGGCCGCGAGCGACACGGAGGCCGACCGCGCCGCCGCGGAGCTGCTCGACGCCGTGTGGAACGGCAACGCGCTCGAGCCGTTGGCGCGCGGGCGCTACCCCGATGCGACGGCGGCGATGATGGCCGGCGTGGTGCGCGACGGCGACCTCGAGGAACTGCGCCGGCCGCTCGATTGGCTCGGTCTGAACCTCTACTCGCGCCACCGGGTCGAGGCCGACGCGAAAAGCATCGTCGGGCTCCGGCTCGCGGGTCCCGAGCGGGGGGTGGCGACGACCTCCATGGGGTGGGAGGTGGTGCCCGAAGCGCTCTACGAGCAACTGCTGCAGCTGCATCGGGACCTGCCCGGCGTGCCTCTGTACGTCACGGAGAACGGCGCGGCGTTCGACGAAGCACCGGGTGACGAAGACCGCGTGGAGGACCGAGCGCGCGTGCGGTACCTCTTCGACCACGTCGGCCGCGTCGCGCGGGCCCGAGCGACGGGCGTCGACGTGCGCGGCTACTTCGCGTGGACGATGTGGGACAACTTCGAGTGGTCCGAGGGCTACGGGCCGACGTTCGGGCTCGTGCACGTCGATCGCGCGACGCTCGAGCGCACGCCCAAGCGCTCGTTCGACTGGTACCGCCGGCTCGCGACCGAGGGGACCCGGCCGCCCGCCATCGAGCCTTGAACGGCCGGGGGCGGGCGGTAAGGGCGGTCAGCCGGGCGGTCGGGGGCGCGCGAACGCCCAGGCGGCGACGGCCCAGCCGGCGATCATGGCGGCGCCGCCGATCGGCGCTACGGCCCCCCACGCCCCGACGTCGGTCGCGACCAGCAGGTAGAGCGAACCGGAGAACACGGCGGTTCCGAAGGTCAGGAGCGCCGCCGCCCGCACGAGCGCCCGGGGCTCGGCCGCATCGGCCGCCAGCGCTGCGTGCAGCGCGACCAGGCCGACCGCGTGCACCAGCTGGTAGCGCGCGGCGGTCTCGAAGGTGGCGAGGCGCGCGGTGGTGAGGGCGCCCTCGAGCGCGTGCGCGCCGAACGCGCCGGCCGCCACCGCGAGCGCGGCCGCCGTGGCGCCGACCACGCCGGGCCAGCGGGCGACGCTCCTCGCTTCGACGCTCACGGGGCGACCGCCGCGGCGATCGGTCCGGGATGCGCGTGCGCGTGCTCGACCGCCTCCACCCGACCGTCGCGCAGCCGCAGGCGCGTGCGGGCGATGGCGGCGAGCGCCTCGTCGTGGGTGACGAGCAGGACGGTCCGGCCTTCGGCAGCGACGCCCTCGAGGGCGGCGATCACCTCGCGGCCGGTGGCGGTGTCGAGCGACCCCGTCGGTTCGTCGGCGAAGACGACGTCCGGGTCGTTGGCGAGCGCTCGAGCGAGCGCGACGCGCTGGCGTTCGCCGCCCGAGAGCCGATGCGGCAGGTGGTCGGCACGCGGTCCGAGCCCGAACCGCTCGAGCAGCGCGGTCGCCCGCCGCCGGCGCTCGGCCGGGGCCACGCCCGCGAGCCCCATCGGCAACTCCACGTTCTCCATGGCGGACAGGACCGTGACGAGGTTGAACGATTGGAACACGAAGCCGAAGCGGCGCAGGCGCAGCCCCGCGCGGTGGCTTTCGGTCCCCAGATGCACCGGGTCGTCGCCCAGCCACACGCCGCCCGTCGTCGGGACGTCGAAGCCCGCGAGCAGGTTCAGCAGCGTGCTCTTGCCCGAACCGGAGGGCCCGACGACGGCCGTCACGGCACCTGGTGCGAACGTGTGGTGGAAGGCGCGCAGGGCGTGGACGTCGCCGGCGGGGGAGCGGTAGGTCTTGGCGAGGTTCTCGGCGCGAAGCACGGTCGCCAGTGTACCGCTCGCCGCCGGGCTTCCCGGTGTCCGGACTCAGCGGCCGCCGGACGAACCGCCGCCGCCGCCGCCACCGCCGCCGCCCGAGGAGGAGCCGCCGCCCGACGCCGAGGCGCCGGACTTGGCGAGCGCGCTCGAGAGCGAGGTGATCGACCTGGACATCGCCGCCAGGTTCCCCGTGTTCGCCGCGCCCATCCAGGCCGCCTGGCGCACCATCTGCTGCTGGTCCATGCCGCGCGCCGGCGCGGCGCGCTGCAGGGTCTTGAGGTAGCGCTCCGCGACGCCGAGGGCCGCGGCGTAGACGTAGTAGCGGTCCCAGAGCTGGAAGAAGTCGGGCGGGGCGTCCTTCATGCGGGTGTAGTCCGTCAGGGTGCGTCGGAAGCCGATCCAGCCGGCCCGCTCGCGCGCGACCTCCGGGCGCCACGACGGTAACGCCCCGGCGGCGATGATCGCCGCGATCAGCGCGGCGACGCCGCCGGCGATGGCGAGCCCGCGCGCCAAGTCGACCGTCAGGAACGCGAGGCCGATCGCGGGCAGGAGGGCGAGGGCCGAGCGCCCCGCCCAGAAGTTGGCCGCTTTGCGGCTCTCGGGGGTCGTCAGCGGCCCGCCCATGAAGCCCTCGGTCCACTTCAGCACGATGGGGGTCCACGCGGACAAGAACTTCTGGGCGTGGGTCTTGCCGTACGCCTCGAGGCCGGCGAGGTCCACCCGATCGACGTCGCGGTCGCGGCCGCGCGGCACCGCGGCGGCGCGCCCGAGGTAGTCCAGCACCTGCCGCTCGAACGCCTCGAGGCCGGAAGCGTCGAGCCCCCGATCGAGCACGATCGCCATGCGGCGTCCTTCGCCCTCGAAGCGCGCGAAGCCGCGGCGCGCGAGGTCCATGATCGTCGCGAACCAGGCGGGCCCCATGCTCGACGACTGAGTTTGCTGCCGCAGCAGCGGGACGACGGCGGCCGGGGGCAGGTCCGACGGCGGCTCGAACGGGTACTTCATGCCGTCGGTGCGCGGCTCTCGGCCCACGCGGCGGTACGCGCCCCAGATGCCGCGCGCCAGCCAGACCATCCAAGCCAGCGGCAACAGACCCCACGCGGCGTGGCCACGCACGGACCGGAAGAGGCGCTGGTTCTCTTGGACGCCGGCGATGCGCGCTTCGTCGCGCAGCAACGCCTCGAACTGGTCCCGGGTGCCGCGCTCGTCGAAGAGCGCCGGGTCCATCAGGTATCGGATCTCGACCCCGTCGCGCGAGGGGATGCGGTCGAACGCCACCGTGAGCACCCGCCGGTCATCGGACAGCACGACGCGGGGCTCCTCGGCGTTGGTGTACCGGTGCACGTAGGCGTCGTACGGGGCCGCCATCGGACCGGGCGCGGTCACCGTGAGGCGGTAGCCGACGATCGGCGGGTGGTCGAGCTGGATCAGGTTCCAGTACCACTGGACGACGTCGCGGTAGACGTCGATGGTGCCGTCGAGGCGGTACTCGAAGCGGACGCGTCGCTCCTGCACGCGCTGGTCCTGGCGGACGACCACCTCGGTACCCGCGGCACCGTCCGCGCAGCCCTGTTGGAAGGCGGTGGCGGTCGGTCCGGGCGAGATCGCACCCGACCCGTCGAGCAGGGTCACGCGCACGCCAGACGCGTGGCCGATGCAGATGAACGCCTCGCCGAAGTCCTCGTCGGTCCACAGCGTCCGTTCGTCGACGACGACCACGGCGCCGTCGCGGTCGATCGTCACGTCCTGGACGACGTCGCGCCATTCGAAGCGGGCGTGCGTCGCACCCAGGAGCAGGGCGGCGATCAGCACGAGGAGCCACGGTCGGCGAACGGGCTCGGACGGGGGAACCTTCGATGCGGCGGTCGGCATGGGGCTCAGTCTAGGACGCGACGCCTCCTCGCGTCGTGCGTCCGCCCGGCGCGTCGCTACTCGCGTGCCAGCGCGACCGCGATGGGGATCCGAGCGGCGCGGGCGGCCGGCAGGAGGCCCGAGATCAGGCCCATGACGGTGGCGACCGCGACGGCGAACGCGACCAAGCGCGGCGTGATGGCGGCGACCGCGAGGCCGACGAGATCGAACGCCACGGCGTTCACCGCCCATACGCCCGCCTGCCCCAGCACGACGCCGAGCGCCGCGCCGACGAGCGAGAGCGCGACGGCTTCGACGAGGACGAGCCCGAACAAGAAGCGTGGCCGCGCGCCCACCGCACGCACGACGCCGAACTCGCGGGTGCGCTCGAACACGCTCATCAGCATCGTGTTCGCGACGGCGATGGCGCCGACGATGAGCGCGATCGCGCTGATGCCGAGCCGCACGACGTCCGAGATCGCCAGCCCGCGTTCGACGACGGACAGCAGGTCGCCCTGGGTCTGGACCGACAGGTCGGGGTAGGTGGCGCGGATCGCTTCGGCGGCCTCGTCGGCGCGCTCGGGCACCACGAGGTCGACGAGCAGCGTGCTGATCCGATCGAAGATGCCGAGCGCCTCCTGGAGGGCGCCGAGCGGCACGACCACGGTGTTGTCGATCAGACCGCCGCTGGCGCGGACGATCCCGACGATCTCGAAGGAGGCCCGCGGGTTGAGGCGCAGCACGTCGCCGACCTCGAGGCCCGCGCGTGCTGCGGCCTGTTCGCCGGCGACCGCGATCGCCGCACCCGCGTCCGCGGCGTCGAGACCGCGGCCCTCCACGATGGTCAGACCGCTGTAGATACCGCCCACGTCGACGTCCGCAGGAAGTCCCTGGAACACCACGGCCGACGTCGGCGTCAACCCGCTCCGGACGTACAGCAGCATCGGGACGACGCGCTCGATGCCGAAGCGATCCGCGTCGGCCGCGAGCGCGTCCGCGAACTCGATCGGCAACTCCGGCACGGCGTTGAAGGCGCTCTCGGACAGGTCGCCGTAGCCGACCTGCAGGTCCGGGCCGATCCCGCCGAGCTCGTTCCGAAAGGCTTGGCGCAGCCCCTCGCCGAGCGACAGGAACACGACCGTCGACGCGACCGCGACGGCGATGCCCAGAGCGGTCAGGAAGGTGCGGAGCGGCCGACGCAGCAGTGCGGCGGCCGCTAGGCGCAGCACCACGGCTAAGGCCCGAACGCGCGGCCGAGCACGGCGCCGGGTCCGCCCATGGCGCCGAGGTCCTGGCCCTCGAGGGCGACGCGGACGCCGGCGGCGTTGCCGACGTACACGAACACCGGCAGGTCGAAGTCGTAGGCGTCGCCCGCTTGCGCGGTCGTGTAGACCAGCCGCTCGCCCGCGTTCCGGGCGTCGCCCGTGTAGACCTCGAGCCAGGTGGTGTCGACCACCGAGAGCGTGAGGGCGCCGTCAGCGGCCGGTGCAGCCACGGTCGGCGCGTCGCCGAGCGGCGCCAGCGCCAAGCGCACCTCGCGGTTCTCCAGGAGGTCGACCACCTCCTGGGCGGCGGCGTGGCCCTCGAGCTCGGCGCGCACCACCCGGCCCGCGCGCGCGGTGAAGGGCACGTCGAGGATCGGGGTGCGGCCGGGCACCGCGAAGCCGTCGACCGTGACCTCCGCGCCGGGCGGGTCGGTGATCAGGTCGACGCGGACGATCGCGTCGACGCTCGCGCCCGGGCCGGTCAGAACGCTCGGCGATGCGGTGGCGTCCCCGGGCGCATCGGCGTCCGCGCCGGCGCCGTCGTCGCCCAGCGGGTCGTCGCTCGCCTCGGGGGCGGCGGCCGTTTGGCCGGCAGGCGCGACCGGTGGGTTCGCGAAGAAGCGGTCGACGCCCCAGGCCGCGAGGCCGACGACGACGACGACGAGCAGCACGGTGGCGAACGTCGGCCCGAGCCACGCCGGCAGGCGGACCGCGCGCTGAGCGCGCGACGTGAAGGATTCGCGCGTACTCGGCCGCGGCGGGGTGCTCCGGTCGGCGCTGCCCTCCAACGGGGCGACGGCTTCGCGACGGTCGTGGTCCAACCGCCGCTCCAGGGTGGAGCGACCGACGGCGTCGAGGCGCTCGTGGGCGTAGAGGTCGAGCAGCGGCGCCGGGTCGAGGCCGACGGCCTGGGCGTGGAGCCGCACGAAGTTCCGCGTGTACACGTCTTCGGGCAGGTCGGCGTAGCGTCCGTCTTCGAGCGCCTCGAGGTACGCGCGCCGCACGTGCGTGCGCTGCGCCAGTTCGGAGAGCTCCAAGCCGGCGCGCTCGCGCGCGGCGCGCAGGCGGTCGCCGAGGCGCTCAGGACGCCCGGGGGTCGCGTCCATGGTGACGTCGTCGCTCATGCGGCCACCGGTCCATCCGCGAACGCGAGCGCGATGGCGACGTCGGTCGCGAGTCGCGCGTTCGCCTCGAGCAGACGCACGTTGACGGCTACGGTGGCGCCGCTCGAGCGCTCCGCGAGCGCTGCGAGGAGGGCCGGCGTCACGTCCTTGCCGCGCGCGCCCGCCGCGCGCACGTCGGCTTGCGCCTCTTCGAGCCAGCGAGCGAGGTCGCCCGGGTCGAGCCCCTCCGCCACCGGCTGGCTGACCAGGACGCCGCCGGGGAGCCCCAGAGCGCGGTGGGCGAGGAAGGTGCGGACGATGGCGTCGACGGTCTCCACGCGCTCGGCGATCGGCAGCTCCCCGAGCGGCACGTGGAACCCCGCGAGCCGGTCGCTGCGCCACCCCAGGACGGGCACGCCCGCGGTCTCGAGCCGTTCGACGGTGGCGGGTACGTCGAGCACGCTCTTCGCGCCCGCGCAGACCGTCACGACCGGGTACCGCGCGAGGGCAGCCAGGTCGGCGGACTCATCGAAGGGCTCGCGGTGCACGCCGCCGATGCCGCCGGTGGCGAACGCGCGCACCCCCGTTGCGGCGGCGGCGTGAAGGGTGGTCGCGACGGTGGTGCCGGCAGGGCGGCCCGCCGCGACGAGCGCGGCCAGGTTCCAGGGCGAGGCCTTGGCGGCCGGTCCGCGCGCCAAGCGCTCCATCTGATCGTCGTCGAGGCCCACGACCAGATGGCCGTCGATCACGCCCACCGTCGCGGGGACCGCACCGCCGTCGCGCACGATCCGCTCCAGCTCGCGGCCGAGGTCGAGGTTGCGCGGCCGCGGGAGGCCGTGGGTCAGCACGGTCGACTCGAGCGCGACCACGGGATGACCGGCGGCGAGCGCGATGGCGACGGGGGCGGCGACCTGGATCACGCGGGCATGATACCCCCTGACCGAGCGCGCGGCGCGGTGCCCACCGCGCTCATGCGGCGTTCATCCTGCGCGTCCTGGAGCGGCTCCGGGGCCGGTTCGTGGTACCGTGGACGACGTGGACGTCGACCTCTCCTCCTGGTGGCCACTCGCGTCCCAGCTCGGCGTCGGGCTCGTCGCCGGCTTCGCCGTGGGCTACGCCCTCAAGAAGGTGGGGAAGCTCGTCGCGGTGGCCGTCGGCTTGGTGTTCGTGGTCGTGCAGGTCCTCGCCTGGCAGGGCTTCCTCACCGTGAACTGGGGTGAGGTGCAGGCGCGCGTCGACCCCATGCTCGAGGTCTCCTCGCTGGAATCGACGTGGCGGACGCTGGTCGACGTGCTGACGTACAACCTCGTGTTCGCCGGCGCCTTCGTGCCCGGGCTCATCCTCGGCCTCCGGCGCGGCTGACGCGCCGAAGACCTGAGTCGCATCCACTCAACCTCGTTGACAACGGGCCACCGGTCGGCCTAGGATGAAGGGAGTTGGCACTCGCAGGTCGCGAGTGCTAATCCTATGCACCCCCGAACGGGGGAACCCACGTTCCAACGGAGGAACCGATGAAGCTCAAACCCCTCGGTGACAAGGTCGTCGTCGAAGTGATCGACG
>JBHEOT010000058.1:0-10611 GCA_046260675.1 Trueperaceae bacterium
CGGCTCATCAGCTGCTGCAGCACGGTCTTGCCGGCGCCGAACGGGCCGGGTACGCAGAAGGTGCCGCCGCGCGCGACCGGGAAGAGCGTGTCGACGATCCGCACTTGGGTGACCAGCGGTTCGCTGGGCCGCAGCCGCTCGCGGTACGCGCGGATGGGGAGCTTGACCGGCCAGCGCTGCATGAGCGTCACGTCGCGCGTCGCGCCGTGCGGCCCTTCGAGCGTGGCGACGACCTCGTCGACGCGGCGCTCGCCCGCGGTGGCCAGTGCGCGCACGGTCCAGGCGCCCTCCAGCGCGAACGGCACCATGGTTCGATGCTCGAAGGACCCTTCAGGCACGCTCCCGAGCGCGTCGCCAGCGCGCACGACGTCGCCCACCCGGGCGCTGGGGGTGAAGGGCCAGCGGCGCTCGCGGTCGAGCGGCGCCAGGTAGCGGCCGCGCGGCAGGAAGTGCCCGCTCACGGCGGCGAGCTCGTGCAGCGGGTTCTGCAGCCCGTCGACCACCTGGCCCAAGAGCCCGGGGCCCAGCTCGGCCGAGAGCATCTCGCCGGTGAAGGCCACCTGGCCGCCCACGAACAACCCGGTCGTGTCCTCGAACACCTGCAGGTCGGCGTAGTCGCCACGCACGCGGATCAGTTCGGCCTTGAGGCGCAATTCGTCCAGGACCGCGTAGCCGACCTCGTTCTGCACCACCGGCCGTTCGAACACGGCCGTGATCAGCGGACCGCTCACCGCGACGATGCGGCCGACGTTAGGCATCGTGCACCCGGCTGGCGAGGGTTCCGGCGTCGACGTCGACGACGCGCAGCGCCGCTTCGAACGCGCGCCATCCCGCTTCCGCGTCCCACGTCACCCAGCGCCAAGCTAGGCGTAGCTGGACCGCGTACGCGTACAGCGCGGCGAAGCCATCGGGCGCGGAGCGGGCGAGCTCGTCGGCCAGGCGCCAGCGCAACTCGTCCAGCGCGCGTTCGCGCAAGCCGGGATGGGGGGCCGCGAACGCGCGCGCGACCGCTTCCTCGACGTCGACGCGCAGGCCAGGCGGATGGCGCAGGAAGGGTTCGGGGTCGCGCTTCTGGCGCACGCACCGCGCCCGTACGACCGCGTCGTCGACGTGGGCGGCGAGCACGCTCTCGGCGGAAGTGGGCCACGATGGCGGCGCCGAGTCGGGCAGCGCGGCGGAGCCCGATGCGACGGCCAACCCCGGCAGGCTCGGCAGCGGGGGAACGGTGACGGCGCGCACCAGTGCCGCGAACCGCGGCTCGTCGAGCATGCGGCCGCACGCCTCGAGGAAGCCGCCCAGCGTCAGCTCGGGCACTTGGCCGAGCCGTGGCGTAGGAAAGCTGGCGAGCAGGTACGGCAGCATCAACGCGCCTCGGGCGTGTCGAGCCGCTCGGGCACGTCGGGCGCCTCGACACGCGCCAGCCGCACGGCCGCTTGCGGCAGCAGCGCCGCCAACCGCGGGCGCAGATACCCCTGCAGCTCCTCGACGATCGCGTCGACCGTGAGGTCGTGCGTGACGTGCTCGTCGACGATCTCGATGCGGAAGCCGTGGGACGCGTCGGGATCGAGGCGCAACTCGATGCCCTGCACCAGGCGATCGCGGTACCGCTGCGCGGCGAAGCGCACGAGCGCATCGAGGTCGTCCTCGTTCAGCAGCACCGTCATGCGCCGCTCGCGGCCGCTGTGCGCCGTGTAGGCGTCCGCCATCCGAACGAGCATCTCGGCGAGCAGATCGGGGTTCAGCACCCGCACCAGCTCCTCGCGGAGGAGCCCGCCGAGCAGGCCGTCGATCGCGTGCCGGAGCGTGATCAGCAGGTCGCGGCCCGCCTGTTCGAGCGCGACCGTGCTGCGCTCGGTGTAGACGGCGGCGTCGCGTTCGGCCTGCGCCACGAGCCGCGCAGCCTCGGCCTCGGCAGCGCGCACGCGAGCGGCGGCCTGCGCCTCGGCCTCTTCGACCAGCGCGCGGGCGCGGCGCTGACCCTCCTCGACGGCGTCGTGTTGCAGGTGGTCGATCAAAGCTTGGAGGTCTTCGGGCATACCTGCCCCTTCTGCCCGATGGGGGCCGCCCGGTGGGGGCCGCCCGGCAGCGCGCCCCGGCGACGAAAACCCCGGGTGCGCCCGAGTGGGCGTGCCCGTACGGGCGTGTACCATCGCAACGTTTGGGTCGGCTGCGTGCAAGGAACGAATGTCCAGGCAGCCGCGGACTCGACGGTGTGCGCCGACCCCCCCCTCAGCCGGCCGCGCCCGCCCCCACCTCCACCTCGAACCCGCGCACCTCGTACCCCTCGATCAGGTCGTTCCAGGCCAAGCGCGGTTCGCCCGCCACCCTCAGCGGCAGCTGCAGCAGCCGCCGCAAGAAGGCGTCGCTCTCCTTGATCGCGACGAAGGCGCCCGGGCAGCGATGGGCGCCGTCGCCGAACGACAGCACCGGCTCCTGCACGCGTGGCGCGCGTTCGCGGTCGGGGCGCAGGCACAGCGGCGCTTCGCCCACGGCGTTCGCGTCGGCGTTGGCCGCGCGCACGTCGAGGTCGATGAGCGCGCCAGCGGGGATCGTCGTGGTCGCGCCGTCGATCTCGACGGCGACGTCGGCGGTCGCGCGCCGGTACAGGTGGCCCACCACCGGCTCCAAGCGCAGGATCTCGTGCAGCACGCGGTGGCGCTCGGGTTCGTCGGCGGCCAGGTAGCGGCGCCGCAGGTCGTCGTGCTCGAGCAGGTGCCAGGCGGCCATGACGATGAACTCGCGGGTGGTCGCCATGCCCGCGGCGCCGTAGGTGATGCACTCGATGAGGATCTCGCTGTTGGTGTACCCCATGCCGATCAGGTGGCTGATGACGTCCTCGCGCGGGGCCGAGCGCCGCGCGGCGATGGCGGGACGCACGTCGAAGCGCAGGAAGCGGCGCACGTGCCCCTGCACCCGCAGCATCGCGAGGAAGCGAACGACCGGCCGCAGGCGCTCGAGCCGCTCGAGCGACAGGATCGCCTCGAGCCGCTGCGCGAGCCCGGGTCGGGTGGAGTCGGTGAGCCCCACCACCCGCGCTGCCACCTGCATCGCCAACTCGAGGCTGAGGTCGCTCAGGTCGGCGCGACCGTCGCGGCGCAAGCGCGCGACCAGCGCCTCGCTGACCTCGTCCATCATCTGGCGGTAATCGGCGTCGACGGTAGCGGGGGTGAAGAAGCGCGCGATGGCGGTGCGGTGCTCGTGGTGGGCGGCGCCCTCCTCGAAGAGCACGGGTTGACGCAGGCCGGTGCGCGCCGCCAGCTCGGCGTTGAACCCCGCCTGACGGGTGCCGTCGGCGTCGCGCAGCACCTGCCGAACGGCACCGTACGAGCGGACGTGCCAAGTGCCGTCGCGCTGCTCGAGCGCTGGGGCGGCGGGGTCGGCGCCGCGCGCGGTCTTGCGCTCCGAGGCGTCGTGCGCGACGGGGCAACGGTCGGCGGGGACGGTGGGGGTGGCCATGCGGCCTCCGTTCGTGGCGCGTTCGGGCGCCACCTCTACGGTAGTCGTTCGCGCGGCCGTCGGTGCGCCGCGCGCGACCGGAGGCTGCGCGCACCGGCGGCGACCCCACGACGCGGCGCGATACGCTCGTCCTCCATGACGCCGCACCACGAGGAAGACGCACCGGTCCGCCCCGGCAGCTCGAGGGCGTCGGCCCCGCGGCGCATCGCGATCGCCGCAGCGATCGCATGGGCGGCACTGTCGGCGAGCTCGCTGGCGGTCGGCGACGAGCGCGCGATCGCGGTCACCGGGGCCGTGCTCGCGGTCGGCGTCGCCGTGGTCGCAGCAGCACGCGCGCCGGCGTTCCGGCGCGTGAGCGCCGTGGCGGTCGCCCTGTACGGCACGGCGCTCGTGGTCGCCACGCTGATCGCGGCCGCGACGTCGACCGACGCGGGCGACGGCGCGCGCATCGCGCTGTTCACGGGCAACCCCAACGACCTGGGTGCGGCGCTGGTGGTCGCGTGCACGGCGTGGGCGGCGTTGGCCTCCAAGCGCCGACTCGTCGTCTTTGCCTGGCCGCTGGCTGCGCTCGCGGTCCTGAACACCGGATCGCGCACCTCCGGCGGCGCCCTGCTGGCTGCAGCCGCTATCTGGCTGGTGATCCTGGTGCTCGAGCGGCGCCCTCACCTCATCTTGGCGCCGTTGGCGCTGATGGCGGTCGTCGCCGTGGCCGCGGTCGCCTGGCAACGCGGCGTGGTCGAGATCAGCCCCAACCTGCTCGCGGCGCCCAGCGAAATGACGTACCGCGCCTGGCGCACGGACCTCGCCAAACGGGTCGACATCGTCCCCGATGCCGTGGATGGACCGTTCCCGGGCACCCGGGGCCAGCGTCTGTCGGCTGAGGCGCGCCCTGGGGGCCGTGCGCTGATGCTGCAGTCGACGGGTGGCTCCGAGCCCGGCGTGCCGTACGTCGCGTCGATCTACGTGCGCGCCGACGTTCCACAGGAGCTGGTGGTGGACTCCCACCTCGCGAGCACGACGTGCGCGGTCGGTCCCGAATGGACGCGCTGCGTCACGCCGGCCGCCCGCGGCGACGGGTACACGCAGGCGCAGTTCTACCTCCGCACCGCCGTGCGCGGTGGGGCGGTGGACCTGTACGTCTTCGGCGCCCAGTACGAGGTGGGAACGGAGGCGAGCCCGTTCCGCGACGTCCGTCCGGCGTGGCTGCCGCAGGAGATGGTGCGACGCTACGACCTGCGGCGGCTCTCGCTGCTGCCCGAGAGCCGCCAAGTCGTCTGGGCGACCGCGATCGATCTCGCGCGCGCACACCCATGGTTCGGGGTGGGCCTCACGGCGGCACCCGACGCGTTCCGCGATCGCACCGACGACGCCTTCCGCGGCGGCGTGACGTACGCCCACAACCTCGTGCTGCAGCTGTGGGCGGTGTTCGGGATGCTGGGCCTCGCCGGGGCGGCGGTCCTCACGGCGGCGACGCTCTCCACGCTTCGTCGCTCGGGATGGGCGCGGCTGGCGCCGCTGCTCGTGGCGCTGACGCTGCTCAACACGTGGGACCTGACCCTCTTCGAGCCCGAAGTGGCGCTGCCGGCGCTGCTGGCCGTGGCGGCATGGACTAACGCGCCGGGCTCGAGCGCGGGCACCGCCCTCAGGCGACGATCAACTCCCGCGTCGCCTGTGACGTGAGCTGGCGTGACGGGCGCCCTGCCCACCTCAGCCCCAGCGCGCGGCGGCGGTCCGCACCGGGGGGTGCGGACCGCCGTCGCGCGCTCGCGAAGGTCCTTCGGTCAGAAGTCCGGTACGTTCGGGTCCGGCGCCACGCCGGGCACGGGGTCGGCCGCCGGCGGCGGCGGTGGCGGTGGCGGTTCGATCTCGCCGAGGACGTCCGAGAGCGTACCGATACTCTCGTCTAGCCCGCGCTGTGCCTCGTCGATCACCTCGACCGCATCTTCGTCGAGATCCGCTTGCACGTTCACGAGCAGGGCGTGGACCTCGTCGAGTCGCTGCTCCACGGTTTCGAGTTGGTTGCGGATCTCACCGACCTCATCGTCGGAGAGCCCGGATGGCCCGCATGCTGCGAGGGCCAGTGCGGTGGCCGCACCAAGCAGGATCAAAAACGGCACTCGTTTTCTTCGATCGCACGACATGGACGTCTCCCTTCGAACGGATCGTTGGGTGGAAGGCGTACCAAGACAATAGCGTAGGTTCGTTGAGAAAGTTGCGTTCCGTCACGACGCCACGATCAACTCCCGCGTCACCCCCGAAGGTCGCCGGTTTCGGCGTCGAACGAGAAGCGCCACGGGTTGCGGAGCCCGTAGACCCATGCGTGGGGGTACGCCCATGGGACGTCGGCGAAAGGGGTATCCCGGTGGCACCGCGGGGACCGCGCCAGCGACGTCGAGGTGAGCATCCCCACGTCGACGCCGCTCGCGCCAGGTGGATCGGCCTGGATCTCTCAGCACGCTCCGCAGATCACCGGCGCCGAGTTCCCCCTCGACGTAGTGCAGCCGACCCACACCGTCGCCGGCGTGTGTGGCCGCGAGCGGCAACGTGAACCCGGACGCGACCTCCTCGAGCGCCACGGACACCTCGGGGGTCGGATCCAGGGTCGGGTCGGACGTCGGGTCGGGGGTCGTCGACTCGGTGCAGCCGACCGCCAGGGCGAAGAGCATTGCGATCGACGCCACCGAGCGCACTTGCACGCCGTTCGGTGGGTGGGCGCGTTTCAGCCCGTGCATAAGGGCATTCGAGGTGTGGAGGTACGCGCACGCCGTCCGAATCGGCCACACGGGGAGCGCCGTCGGTCCGCTACGCTTGGCGGAATGGAGCCGGCCACCGACACGCGCTTCCCCATCCAGTGGGGCACCGCGATGCCTCTCGACGAGCCGGAATGAATGCCGCGCCGAACGCCGCCTTCGGCCCCCCGTCGCGCTGGACGTTCGCCGCGGTCGGCCTCGCCGGCGTGTCGTTCGCCGTCGCTGCGGCCACCACCGGCGACGTCGTGGGCCTCGCCTGGGCGGCGCTCGCGACGGGGCTGGTGGTGGCGACGATCGCCCTGGTACGCCTCCCCGGCTTCGCGTCGGTGGCCCGTTGGGCGTCCGCCGCCTACTTCACCGTGCTCGCCGTCGGCACGATCGCGGCCGGGCTCGCCGGCGTCGGGCTCGACGAGGCGTCGCGCGTCGAGGGCTTCGCCCGCGACGCCAACGTGCTCGGCGCCGCCCTGGTGGTCGCCGCGGCCGCGTGGGCGGCGGTGGTCCCCGCTCGGCGGTGGGCCGCGTGGACCGTCGCGCTCGGGTGGCCGCTGGTCGCCACCGCGGTGCTCTACACCGGGTCGCGCGCCGCCGCCGGCGCATGCCTGCTGGCAGCCGCCACCTGGATGGTCGTGCGCTTCGGACGCGGGCGGAGCGCGTGGGCGCCGCTCGCGCTGGCCGCGCTGGTCGTGCTCGCGGCCCTCGCGTGGCAGCGCGTCGTGGTCGAGGCTTCGCCCAACCTGCTCGCGGCCCCCAGCGATTTCGCCCACCGCGAGTGGCGCCACGACCTGGCGGCGTCCGTCGAAGTGACGGCCGCGGCGGGTGAAGGCCCCTTCGACGGCACCCGTGCCCAGCGGCTGCGCGCCACGGCCGACCCCGACGGGCGCGCGCTCCTGCTCCAGACGATCGGCCGGTCCGAGCCTGGGGTGCCGTACGTGGCGTCGCTCTACCTGCGCGCCGACGCACCGCAACGCGTGGTGGTCAGCAACCACCTGACGCAGACGACGTGCGCCGTCGGCGCCGCCTGGACCCGCTGCACCACTCCGCCTGGGATCGGCGACGGCGTGCTGCAGGCGCAGTTCTACCTGTCGGCCGCCTCACCGGGCGGTGCTGTGGACATCTTCGTCTACGGCGCTCAGTACGAGATCGGAACCGAAGCGACACCCTTCCAGACGCGGCGCTTCGCGTGGTTGCCGCAGGCGCTCGTGCGCCGGCTCGACGTTCGCAACGTCGACCTGCTGCCCGAGGACCGCCGAACGATCTGGGCAGCGGCGTTCGAGCTCGCGCGTACGGCGCCGTGGTCCGGCGTCGGCGGACCGGTGGCGGCCGCAGAGCTGTCCGCACGGACCGGTTCCGGCGTCGTCCAGGCGCACAACGGATTGCTGCACCTGTGGCTCGTCCGCGGAGCCCTGGGGGTGGTGGCGGCCGCGCTGCTCGCGGCGGCGCTCGCGATGGCGCTGCCGGCCGGCGCTTGGCGCGCCCTGGCACCGCTGCTCGTCGCGCTGGTCGTCACGAACACGTGGGACGTCACCGCGACCGAGCTCCTCGTGGTCGCGCCGGCGCTCCTCGCCATCGCCGGCGCAGGCGCCACCCTCACGCCACGATCAACTCCCGCGTCACCCCCGACGTGAGCGCCTCCGCGCCCGTCGGCGTCACTCGGATCGTCTCGGTGCAGCCCACCGCGCCCCGGCCCGGCAGCTGCACCCACGGGAGCAGATGGAAGGTCATGTTCGCCGCGAGCGGGCGCGTCTCGCCCGGTTTCATCGACAGGATCTGGCCCTCGCCCCAGTCGGGGGGGAGCGCGATCCCGATCGAGTAGGCGCAGCGCGAGGCGTGGGTGCCGCCGAAGGCCGAGTCGGCGATGAGCTCGCGGGCGGCCCGGTCGACGTCGCCGGCCGCGACGCCGGGTCGGATCGCCGCCATCGCGGCGTCGAACGCTTGCCGCACCACCTCGAAGGCGACGCGCGCCTCCTCGTCGGGCTCGCCCACGAACACCGTTCGCAGCATGGCCGCGTGGTACCGGCGACGGCACCCGGCGAGCTCTAGGAACACCGGATCGCCGATGCGCATGGTGCGCCCACGCCAGGTGGCGTGGCCGATCGCGCCGCGCTCGCCGGAGGCCACGAACGGGGCGATCGCCGGCCACTCGCTGCCGGCGCGGATCATCGCCAGGTGCATCTGCGCGGCGACCTCATCCTCGTTGACCCCCTCGCGGACGGCCGCGATGCCGGCGAGCATCCCGGCGGCGGTGCCGATCGACGCCTCGCGCATGAGCGCGATCTCGGCATCGGTCTTGATCAGCCGCCCCTGCTCCACCACCAGCGAGGCGTCGACCCACACGACGTCGCCGGCGATCGCGAAGAGGCGGTCCTGCTGCGCGGCGGTGAAGAACCAACCGTCGCGCTCGTAGCCGACGCGGCTTCCGGTCAGACCGGCGACGGCGAGCGCCTCGGCGACGCGCGCCATGGGCTCCTCGTCGTCGCGGTACGTCCAGCTGTGCTCGATCCACGAGTAGGCGTCGACGCCGGGCCCCTCGAGCGCGCGCGACACGCAGATCGGTTCGCCCGCGACGGGGATCAGCAGGCCCTGGAACCAGTAGTGCCCTGGGCTCTCGAACCCGGTCAGGTACGTGACGTTCTCGGGGCTGGTGACGAGCATGGCTTCGAGCTGCCGCTCGTACAGGCGTTGCCGCAGCGCCTCGAGGCGAGCGTCGTACTCGGTCATGGGGAACGTCAGGTCGTCGCGTCGGCGCATGCGGCCCTCCCGGGGTCGCCGGGGTTGACACGCGCCGCCGCAGCGCGTAGCATCCAGCCCGGTCGACAGGTTGTATACAGCCGTTGCGCCACCGCGATCACGCCCCGCGCCTCGCGTGCCGTCGGTCCCACTCCGGATGCCGCACGCTACCGCGCCACGCCCCACTCAGGAAGGCCCGCCCGATGGACCGCCGCACCCCCAACGAGGACTCCGCGCCCCTGCCCGCTGCCGGCCCGACCGAACGGTCCGCGCCCCTGCGAGGCGACGCCAGCTTCGTGCGCATGTACGCCGCGCTTCGGCGCCGGATCGCACTGCTCGTCCACCCCCCGGGCGCTCTGCTGAGCGAGAACAAGCTCGCCGCCGAGTTCGGCGTCAGCCGGACGCCCATTCGGAAGGTGCTGCACGCGCTCGAGTTCGACGGGTTGGTCGAGATCGCCCCTGGGGTGGGCACCATCGTCACGCCGCTCGACCTGCGCTACCTCAAGCAGGTCTACGCGCTGCGCTTGAAGCTGATCGATCTGATCGGCGAACTGCCGCTGGCAACGCTGTCGGAACCCGACGCCGCGATCCTCGACGGGCTGCGGCAGCGGACGTCCGCGCTGCGGGACGTCGAACCGGACCCGCGGGCGCTGGCCGAGATCTACCTCGACTTCCACGCGACGGTCCTGCGCGTGATCGCGAACCGACCGCTGCGCGAGATCTCGGACCGCTACTTCGTCCAGACCTCGCGGATGTGGTTGCAACTGCTCCCGGAGATGGACTGGCGCTCCGAGGTCGACACCGTCCTCGAGGAGTTGACCGACGTGACCCAGGCGTTGCGCGAGCGCGACGCCGCGCGCGTCGCCGAGGTGCGCCGTGCCCACTTCCGCCGCGTGCTGAAGCGCATGAACGCCGTCCTGGCGGGCGACGACCTGGTCGGCGGCGTCCTGCCCCGAGAGGGGGTGGTCGCCAGCACCTAGACGACCGCATTCGCCCGTCCACCCTTCGTCCACCTCTCGGTCGCCGAGAGAGAGGACTTCCCATGAAGAACCTTCGCTTGATCGCCCTCCTGACCGCCGCGCTGGCCTTCGTCGCCGCCGGCTTCGCCCAATCCACCCTCGAGCAAGCCCGCGAGCAAGGCTTCATCCGCGTCGGCTTCGCCAACGAGGTCCCGTACGCGTACGCCAACCCCGACGGCACCCTGACCGGTGAGGCCGTCGAGGTCGCGCGCGCCGTGTTCGCCGAGCTGGGCATCGCCGAGATGGACGGCGTGCTGACCGAGTTCGGCAGCCTCATCCCCGGCCTGCAGGCCGGCCGCTTCGACGTGATCACCGCGGGCATGTACGTCACGCCCACGCGGTGCGAGCAGGTCGCGTTCGCCGATCCGGAGTACCAGATCGGTGAGGGCATCGTCGTCCCCGAGGGCAACCCGATGTCGATCACGAGCTACGACGACATCGTCGCCAACCCCGACGTCCGCGTCGGCACCGGCGCCGGCTGGCTCGAGTACGACTACATGATCGCCATGGGCGTCGCCGAGAACCAGATCGCCACGTTCCCGGACGCCCCGAGCGGCATGGCCGGCCTCCAGGCCGACCGCATCGACGTGTTCACCGGCACCTCGCTGACCATGCGCGAGATCTCGGGTCGCACCAATAACGTCGAGTTCGTCGAGGAC
>JBHEOT010000059.1:0-10164 GCA_046260675.1 Trueperaceae bacterium
GTGCTGAGCGCCACGCCCCCCTTGAGGCCGATCGCGAACAGCAGGTAGATCGAGAGTCCGGTGTAGAGCGCGTCCGGGACGCGCAGGTCGCTGCGCACCAGGGTCGCGAGGATCCCGAGCGCGAAGGCGAGCACCATGGGCGAGAGCAGGTTGAGCCGGACGAGCTCGAGGGCGTCCACGCGGGAAACCTTAGCGCGTGGTGGCACGGAGGGCTGGTCGGCGCACGCCGCCGACGAGGTCGAGCGCTTCATCGACCTCACCGACGCGGCCGACGTCGAGCTCGTCTTCGACGCAGCGCATGACGTCTCCGGTATCGGACTCGACGACGACGCCCTGCGCTCGGGCACGACGACGCGCGCACGGTCGAGCACGGCGGCTGACGTCGGCTTGACACTTCGCTGGCACGGGCATGACGAACGCGAACTACGGTCTGCGCAGGTGGTCCCGACCCGGGGCCGCCACGTCCGGCCACGCCCCATCCAGCTCGAACCGACTCGCGAGGGAGAAGAACCACTGATGAAGAAGCTGTTCAGTTCGATCGCTCTGACGCTCGGCCTCACCTGGGCCGGGACCGTCCTGGCGCAGATGCCGACCACGTTCAACGAGGCGCCCACGCTCGCGGCGCGGGTCGCGGCGGGCGAGCTGCCGCCCGTGGCCGAGCGACTTCCGGTCAACCCCGTGGTCGTCACCGGTACCGACGACATCGGCGCGTACGGTGGCGAACTCCTCGACCTGTACGACGGCAGCCGCTTGGCCGAGTTCCGTCAGTTCGGGTACGAGAACCTGGTCCGCTGGAGCGCCGACGGCACCGAGATCGTCCCGAACATCGCCGAGAGCTGGGAAGTCTCCGACGGCGGCAGGACGTACACCTTCACGCTGCGCGAGGGCCTGCGCTGGAGCGATGGCCACCCGTACAGCACGGCCGACGTCGCCTACTTCTTCGAAGAGATCATGTTCCAGCCCTTCAACTGCTGCGAGGGGTACTTCCGGGTCGCCGGCGAGGACCCGACGTTCGAGGTCCTCGACGACCTGACCTTCAGCCTCAGCTGGAGCGAGCCCAACGCGACGCTGCTGCAGAACCTGTCGACGCCGTACGGCGTGATGGTGACGCAGTACGCCGCGCACTACCTCGACCAGTTCTCGATCAACAAGAACCCCGAGGACGTCGCCGCGATCATGGAGCGCGACGGCTACACCGACTACAACGAATGGTTCGCGGCGAACATCGGGCGGTACGGCCAGGCGGCCGAGTACAACAACCCCGAGCGACCGCTCATGACCCCCTGGATCCCGACCGCGGCGTACGTCGGTCAGGAGCGCTTCACCTTCGTCCGCAACCCGTACTACTTCAAGGTCGACGCGGCCGGCAACCAGCTCCCCTACATCGACCAGCGCACGTGGAGCCTGACGCCCGACGAAGAGGTCCGCGTGCTGCGCACCATGGCCGGCGAGGACCACTTCTGCCGCCGCGACGTCTGCCAGCCGCCGAACAAGTCGGTGCTGTTCGACTCCCAGGAGCAGGGCAACTTCCGCTTCGTCGACGTGGTCAACACCGACCACAACCACATGCTGATCCACATCAAGTACACCCACGACCTCGAAGAGCGCGCCGCCCTGTTCCAGGAGCGCGACTTCCGCGTCGGCCTCTCGCTCGCCATGGACCGCCAGAACGTGATCGACACGGTCTACGTCGGCCAGGGCACGCCGCACCAGATGGCGCCGCGCTCGGGCCCCTTCTACAGCGAGCAGCGCGCGTCCCAGTTCACGGAGCACGATCCCGAACTCGCCAGCGAGTACCTCGACCGCGTGCTTCCCGAGAAGGACGCCAACGGCATGCGCCTGCTCAACGGCCAGCCGTTCACCTTCAACGTGCTCGTCAACGCCGGCTTCCGCGGCGACTGGGCCGACGTCATGCAGCTGATCGAGCGCGACTGGGAGGCCGTCGGCCTCGACGTGAACGTCATCGTCGGCTCCGACGAGTTCTCCCGCTCGGCGCGCCAGGGCAACGACATCGACGCCTACGTGTGGGCCGGCGAGAACGGCACCGGGCTGCTCCCCATCCTCGCCGCCGACGAATACGTGCCCGAGGCGGCCTACGGCTGGTACGCGTGGGGCGATGCGAACGTGTTCGGCGTCGAGCCGAGCAACCCGGTCGTCACGCCCCCCGCCGACATCCAGCGGATGATCGAACTGACCTCGTTGATCCCGCGGGCCGCGTCGGCCGAGATGCAGGCCGACCAGATGAACGAGCTGCTCCAGCTCCACGCCGACGGCCTCTGGGTGATCGGCCTCGCGATGCCGGAGGGCGACTACCGCGTGGTCAACGCCGACTTGCGCAACGTCCCGAACCCGCTGATCGGCGGCTGGCTCTACCCGGGCCCCGGGCCGATGAACTTCGAGTCGTTCTACTTCGACACCACCGCTCGCTAGAGCGCCTCGGCGCGCCGCGCACGGTTCGATCCCACGCCCGAGCACGCGCTCGGGCGTGGGATCGAACCGAATCCGGCAGCGAGCCCCGAACCGAAGGCCGAACCCATGCTCAGCTTCATCCTCAAGCGCGTGCTACTCATGATCCCGACGCTGATCGCCATCTCGATCGTCGCGTTCGCGGTCATCACCCTTCCGCCCGGCGATTACGCCGACACCTACGTCCTCGCGGCTCGGCAGAGCGGCCAGACCGTCACGCCCGAGGACGTGCAGCGCATCCGCGAGTTCTACAAGCTCGATCGGCCGTGGCTCGCGCAGTACTGGGACTGGATCTCGGGCATCGTCGCGCGCGGCGACTTCGGCTTCTCGTTCCAGTGGGACCTCCCGGTCAACCAGCTCATCTGGCCGCGGTTGGCGCTCACGTTCGTCGTCTCGTTCTCGAGCCTGATGCTCGTATGGATCGTGGCGATCCCGCTCGGCGTCTATTCCGCCGTGCGGCAGTACTCGATCGGCGATTACGTCGCCACCGTCTTCGGCTTCATCGGGCTCGCGATCCCGAACTTCCTGTTCGCGCTCGTCCTGATGTACGTATCCTTCCGCTACTTCGGCACGAGCGTCGGCGGCCTCTTTTCACCGGAGTACATCAACGCCCCCTGGTCGTGGGCCAAGCTCGGCGATTTTCTCGGCAAGCTCTGGCTGCCGATGGTGGTGCTCGGCACCGCCGGCACGGCGGGCCTGATCCGCATCGTGCGGGCGAACCTGCTCGACGAACTCAAGAAGCCGTACGTGGTGACCGCTCGCGCCAAGGGGATGCGGGAACGCGCGGCGATCGTCAAGTACCCGCTCCGCATCGCGCTGAACCCGTTCGTCAGTGGCCTGAACGACGTCTTCGTCCAGATGGTCTCGGGCGCGACGATCGTCTCGGTGGTGCTCAGCCTCCAGACCACCGGCCCGCTCCTCCTCGAAGCGCTCCGCTCCGAGGACATGTACCTCGCCGGTAGCTTCCTGATGATGCTCAGCGTCCTCACGGTGGTCGGCACGCTCGTGTCGGACCTCCTGCTCGCGTGGCTCGACCCGAGGATCCGGTACCGGTGAGCGGCGCCGCCCTGCCCTCGGCGCCCGCGGCCGCGCCGCTCGACGGAGCCTCGCTCGACGCGGTCCCGAACGCCGTCACGCCCGGCCAACTCGTGTGGCGCAAGTTCCGCCGCCACCGCCTCGCCATGTTCGGAGCGGTGCTGACGATCCTGCTGTACGGGATCGCGATCCTCGCCCCGTTCGTGGCCCCGTTCGGGCCGAACGAGTACCAATCGAGCTACACCTACGCGCCGCCGCAGCAGCTGCACTGGTTGCGCACCGACGCGGACGGCCGCACCGTGCTGGGCCCGTACGTCTACGACCTGGCGGTCACCATCGACTACGCCTCGGGCCGCCGCGTCTTCGAGCCGGACCGCAGCTCGATCGTGCCGCTCCGGCTCTTCCCCAAAGGCGCGGAATACACGCTGCTCGGGTTCATCCGCGCCGACCGGCACCTCTTCGGCCCCGCGGAGCCGGACCGACCCATGTACCTCCTGGGCGCGGATCGCCTGGGGCGCGACATGCTCTCGCGCACGCTGATCGGTTCGCAGATCTCGCTGTCGATCGGGCTGGTCGGCGTCGCGCTGAGCCTCTTCTTCGGGGTGCTGTTCGGGGGCCTCTCCGGGTACTACGGCGGCGCGATCGACACGCTCATCCAGCGCCTGATCGAGTTCCTGCAGTCGATCCCGTCGATCCCGCTGTGGATCGGCCTCGCCGCCGCCCTCCCCAAGGACGTGTCGCCGGCGCTGATCTACTTCTACATCACGCTCATCCTGTCCGTCATCGGCTGGACCGGCCTCGCCCGCGTGGTGCGCGGGCGGTTCCTGGCGCTCAAGAACGAGGACTTCGTCCGGTCGGCGCGGCTCGACGGATCGGGACCGCTGCGGGTCATGTTCCGGCACATGGTGCCGTCGTTCCTGTCGCACATCATCGCGGCCGTCACGCTCGCCATCCCGGCGATGATCCTGGCCGAGACCGCCCTGAGCTTCCTCGGACTCGGCCTGCGGCAACCCGTCGTCAGCTGGGGCGTGCTGCTCCAGGAAGCGCAGAACATCCGCTCGGTCGCCACCGCGCCGTGGCTGTTCGTCCCCGGCGCCGCGGTCATCGTCACCGTGCTCTCCATGAACTTCCTCGGCGACGGCCTGCGCGACGCGGCCGATCCGTTCGCCTGAGCCCCACAGGTCGGAAAGGATCCCCCATGGCGTTTCACTTCGAAGGCTCCCTGACGGCGGAAGACCAGCGCACGACGCGCGTCTTCGCGTTCGAGGTGCCGGCGGGCACCACCAACGTCAACGTGCGCCTGCGCTACGAGCCCGTCCGCACCGAAGGCGCCGAGTTGCCGCAGCAGATCAACTTGACCGTCAACGGGCCGCGCGGCTGGGTCGCCGAGGTCAACCGCGCGGCCGGCCAGTTCGAGGAGGGCACGAACATCGGACCGCACCCGAGCGCGGGCACCCCCCCGACGCTCGTCGAACCGGGCGCCTGGAGCGTGTTCCTGAACACGCACCGCGTGGTCGACGTCACCGCGACGTTCCGGATCGACGTCACCTTCGAGGCCTCGGGCGACGAGGTCGTGCTGCCGCCCGTGCCCGAAGCGGTCGTCCCGACCGACAAGGGTCCGGGCTGGTACCGCGGCGATCTCCACGCCCACACGTGGCACAGCGACGGTCGCTGGGGCAGCGCCGACCTGGTCGCCTACATGCGCGGACGCGGCCTCGACTTCACCACCCTGACCGACCACAACACCGTGACCGGCCTGCCGGAGCACTTCCACCTCGCGAGCGACGACCTCTTGACGCTCGGCGGCAGCGAGATGTCGACCTTCCACGGGCACATGCTCGCCCTCGGCGTCCACGAGCGCATCGAGTGGCGCCGTCCCAACGGATCGCGCATCCCGGTCCCCGAGATCGCCGCGGCCATCCATGCGCAGGGGGGGTTGTCGGTCATCTGCCACCCCAGGAACGTCGGCGACCCCTGGTGCTGCGGCTGCCGGTGGGAGCACGACGACATGATGCCCGGCAACGCGCGCGCGGTCGAGATCTGGAACGGCGTGTGGAAAGAGGAGAACCGCGAAGGCGTGGCGCTGTGGCAGTCGTGGTTGAGCGAGGGGCATCGGCTGGTCGCCACGGCCGGCTCGGACCACCACGGCATGCCGCACCACGTCGAGGAGGCGCGTCGCGGGCGCCCCGCCGCGAACGTGGTCTACGCCGACGGCTTCACGCGCGAGGCCATCTTGGCCGGGCTCGCACGCGGCAGCTCGTACGTCTCCGCCGGCCCGACGCTGCGCTTCGAGGCCGTCGACGCGAACGGTCGTTCGTATCGGATGGGCGAGGTCGCCGAGCCGGGTTCGACGCTGCGCGTCGCGTGCGCCTGGCATGACGTCGCCGAGGGCGCGCGCGTCGAGCTCGTCGTCGACGGTCGGCGCGAGCGGCTCGGAGGCGCCAGCATGGGCAGCGCCGCGTACGACTTCGCCGTCGCCGACTTTCGCTGGGCCACGCTCGAGGTCTGGGACGACCAGGGCGCGTGGGCGATCAGCAACCCGCTCTACGGCCGGCGCTGAGCGGTGGCGATTCCCGCGCTCCGCCACGCCGCGCCGCGCCCTCCGCTGCCCGCGCCGGCGGCCGAACGACCCGTGCTCGAGGTGGACGGGCTCCGCACGGTGTTCCACACCGATGAAGGCGCCGTCGCCGCGGTGCGCGACGCGTCGTTCGCCGTGCACCGCGGCAAGACGCTCTGCCTGGTCGGCGAATCGGGCTGCGGGAAGTCGGTGGCGGCGCGCTCCATCCTCCAGCTCGTGCAGCGGCCCGGCGTCATCGAGTCGGGCGCGATCTGGCTCGACCGTCCGTCCGGGCAGGTCGACCTGACGAAGCTCGACCCGTACGGCAGGGAGCTCCGCTCCATCCGCGGCGACGAGATCGCGATGATCTTCCAGGAGCCGATGTCGGCGCTGTCGCCCGTGCACACCATCGGGAACCAGATCGTCGAGGCGATCCAGCTGCACCGAAAGGTGTCCGACGAGGCAGCGCGGGCGCGCGCGATCGAGCTCCTCGAGCGGGTGCGCATGCCGGAGCCCGCCGCCCGCCTGAACGCGTTCACGTTCGAGCTCTCCGGGGGCATGCGTCAGCGCGCGATGATCGCCATGGCGCTCGCCTGCGACCCGGCGCTGCTGATCGCGGACGAGCCGACGACGGCGCTCGACGTGACGACGCAAGCCACGATCCTGGACCTGCTGCGCGACCTCCAGCGCGAGCAGGGCATGGCGCTCGTGCTCATCACGCACGACCTGGGCGTCGTCGCCGAGATGGCCGACGAGGTGGCGGTGATGTACCTGGGCCGCATCGTCGAGTCGGGTCCGGTCGCCGAGATCTTCGCCGACCCGAAGCATCCCTACACGCAGGGGTTGATGTCGTCCATCCCGCGCGTCGATCCTGAGCGCCGCACGGCCCGCTACGCCATCCCGGGGTCGGTGCCCCACGCGTCCGTCGCCGTCCGGGGCTGCGCGTTCGCCGAGCGGTGCACGCAAGCGATGGCGGGCCTGTGCGACGCCGTGGCCCCGGACGTGTCGGTCGTCGGACCCGACCACCAGGTGCGCTGCCACCTGCACGATCCGGGGCGCGCCGACGACCTAGCCCACAGCGACGTCGTCGGTGCTCGGCTCCTCGTCGAGGAGCGCGCGCGCTTTGAAGCGATCGCGCCGCCACCGGCGCGCAGCGCGCCGAGCGAACAGCCGGCCCTCGTCGTGCGCGACGTCGACGTGCACTACCCGATCCACGGCGGCTTCCTGCGCCGCCGCATCGGGACGGCCGAAGCGGTGAACGGCGTGTCGATCACGCTTCGCCGCGGCGAGACCGTCGGACTCGTCGGCGAGTCGGGCAGCGGCAAGACCTCGCTGTCGCACGCCCTGGTCCGCCTGCACGCGCCGACCCGCGGCTCGGTGGCGCTCCATTTGGCGGACGGCCGCGTCATCGACGTCGCCAAGGCGGCGAAGGACGAGCTCCGCGAGGTGCACCGCCACGTCCGGATGATCTTCCAGGACCCGTACGGCTCGCTCGACCCCCGCCTCCCCGTCCGCGACGTGGTCGGCGAGCCGATCGAGCTGCTCACCAGTTTGAGCCCCGCCGAGCGCGACGAGCGCGTGCGCTCGCTGCTCGATACGGTCGGGCTGTCGCCCCGTCTGATGTCGCGGTACGTCCACGCCTTCAGCGGTGGGCAGCGCCAGCGCATCGGGATCGCCCGCGCGCTGGCGACGGACCCACAGGTGCTGATCGCCGACGAGCCGGTGTCGGCGCTCGACGTCTCCGTCCAGGCCCAGGTGCTCAATCTGCTCGAGCGCCTCCAGGCCGAGCGCCAGCTCACGATGCTGTTCGTGTCGCACGACCTGTCGGTGGTGTCGTCGCTGTGCGACCGGGTGGTCGTGCTCTACGCGGGCGAGGTAGTCGAGGAGGCACCGGCGGTCGAGCTCTACCGACGCCCCAAGCACCCGTACACCGAGGCCCTGCTCGCGGCAGTTCCGAAACCCGATCCCGGCGCGTGGGACGGCACCCGCCTCCACCTGCAGGGCGACGTGCCCGATCCCGCGAAACGCCCGGCCGGTTGCGCGTTCGCGGCTCGGTGCCGCTTCGCGAAGGACCTCTGCCGCGAGGCGAAGCCTTCCCTGCAGAGCGTCGGGGAGGCGCGCGTCGCTTGCCACTTCGCCGAAGACCTCGTGCTCGCCGGGGTGCCGGCCTGAGGTGCCGCCGACCGGCCGTCAGGACGTGGCTGGTTGGCGCGACCGCAAGAACGACGCCAGCCCGTGCAGGTCGTCGGTGTTGATCAGATTTACGCCCTCGTCGAGCAGCGTGGCCCACACCGCATCGCGCTCGGGTCCCGGCGCGTCCGGCGTCGCCCAGAAGCGCACGCGCTGACCGGAGGCGTGGGCCGTCGCGACGAGCCCGCGAAGGCGCGTGCGCTCCGCTTCGGGCATCGGGCCCACGCCCCGCCAGGCGAAGTGCTTCTTCCAGTGGTCGGAGATCACGGGCACCATGCGCACGTCGGTCCGCACGCCGACGTCGGGCAGCCGCCCGTCGAGCGCGGTGCGCCGCTCGGGCGTGCGCTCCAGGCGCTCATAACTCGGACGGTTGCCGGTCAGCAACAAGCGCACGGGCCGCTCGTCTTGGTCGCTCGCTGGATCGGCGACGACGTCGTCGTACGCGCGCGCCAGGCGCTCGAGGGCGCCATGCATCGGGTTCGCGCGCGTCTTCGTGTCGACGAACAGCCAGATCGGATCCTGCCCACCGATCCGACCGTCGCGCTGCAGCGCGCGCAGCGGGTCGAGGTAGAGCCGCTGCAGCGTGTTCCAGGGGCGCAGATCCTGAGGATCGTGCGCTACGAGGACGCGCCCGAACACGTACCAGACGTCCATCTCGACGAAACGGAAGCCGAGGTCGAGGGCTTCGGCCAGCGGCCGCGGCTGCTCGTCGTCGCGGTGCGAGAAGCCGTTCGGAAGCGCATCGACGTGCTTCACGACCGGGCCATCGCCGGGGAGCGCAGCGCTTCGTCTCCGATCACGTCGCTCACCCTAGGGTCCGCGTGTCATCGGCACATCTCGTGGCTCGCGCTACCGGCGCTTCTGTCGCGCCTTCCCGCGGGGCCGGCGGCTGGCTCCGCGCGCTAGCGCCCCGTCGCCACCGCGAACGCCGTCGTGTGCGGCAAAGCTGCGTCCGGTCGACGCGGGGGGGCGGCGTCGTTCGCGGGCGCTACGCTAACCTTGCAAATTGAAAGTCAAACTTTTGAATTGCAAGTTTAGTGGAGCGCTCCGCGGGACCAAGCGGCTCGGCAAGCTCCGCGGCCGCAGGTACGGGGCGTTCGCTCCGGCGTATCGCGTGACCGCCCGCCCTCAGTCCGCCCGCCCCGTCGCCGCCGCGAACGCCGCTTTCGCCTCGGCCATCAGGCCAGCGTCCAGGAAGAGTTCCGCCGCGATCCCCGCGAGCACCGCCGCGCCGTCGAGCACGGTGGCGTCGCCGCGCTCGGATGCCGCGGCGACCTCGAAGGCCGCCGTGTGCGGCATCGCGGCGTCATCGATGTCGAGCATCCCGTGCAGCCCGGGCACCGCTTGGGTCACGTTGCCCATGTCGGTCGAGCCGGTGCCGTCGGCGACGTCGTAGGGCGCGACGCTGCGGCCGCGGCGGGTCGCATGGCGCGCGAAGGCCGCTTCGAGCGGCTCGTTGTTCACGATCTCCAAGTAGGGGGCGGACGAGGGGGTGATCGTCAGCTCGGTGCCGGTCATCAACGCGGCGCCGCGGAAGACGTTCTCGAGGCGCGGCACCAGGTCGTCGAAGAGGTGGCGGGCGTCGCGGGCGCGGGCGACCGCGTTCAGCGCCGCGGTCTCGGGGATGATGTTCGCTGCCGCGCCGCCGTCGGTGACGATCGCGTGCATGCGGACGTCGTCGCGCACCTGCTGCCGGAGCGCGTCGATGCCGGCGAAGGCGAGGCGCACCGCGTCGAGCGCGTTGCGCCCCAGATGCGGCGCCATCGCCGCGTGCGCCGGCACGCCATGGAAGGTGACGTCCCACTTGGTGCTCGCCAGCGTCCCCATGCTCGGGTGGCTCGACTTGTACGGGTGGATCATGATCGCCGCGTCGACGCCGTCGAAGACGCCGGCCTCGAGCAGCATCACCTTGCCGC
>JBHEOT010000006.1:0-234 GCA_046260675.1 Trueperaceae bacterium
CTTCTTACCGTCCCGCATCAGCTTGTTGACGAACGCCGTCACGGTCGTGTCGCTGTAGACCAGGTCGGGATCGAGCTTGCGGACTTCTGCTCTGCGTCGGCGGGCCATCGGTTACCTCGTCACTTCTTGGTCTTCGGCTTCTTGGTGCCGTACTTGGAACGACCCTGGTTGCGCTGGACGTAGCGGCCGACGCCGACGCCTTGGGCGTCGAGGGTGCCGCGCACGATGTGGTAG
>JBHEOT010000006.1:244-75453 GCA_046260675.1 Trueperaceae bacterium
GAGGTCCTTGATGCGTCCGCCGCGGATGAGCACGACCGAGTGCTCCTGGAGGTTGTGCTTCTCGCCCGGGATGTAGGCGGTGACCTCATACCCGGTCGAGAGCCGGACGCGCGCGATCTTGCGCAGCGCCGAGTTCGGCTTCTTGGGGGTCTGAGTCTTCACGGCGGTGCACACACCGCGACGCTGGGGGCTCCCCTTGAGCGCGGGCACCTTGTTCTTCTTGCCGATCGTGGTGCGCCCCTTGCGGAGCAGCTGGTTGACGGTGGGCAGAACGATCAACTCCTTCGTGCGTCCGGGTCCGAGGGGCGCTCGGTGCCGGTCGAGGTGTCCCCGCCAGGGGGGACGCCCCGCGGGTGGCTGCGCTTCAGCCCACGCGTTCGTGAGAACGGCCCGCCGAAGGATCGATGCCCTGCGGCGAGGCGGGACGGATTCGCGGTGCTGGGTGGGGCGCGGTCCAAACCGGAAGCGGCTCCAGGAGCCACTCCGCTCGATCGGACTTCGCGCAACCGACCGCCCCCAGGACCGATCCCTGCCGGTCAAGAGGTCCCAAACCTCCGGATGTTAGCGCACTTCCCCGGTGGAGCGCAAGCCGCGCTGCGCGCGCAGCGCGCGCGGGCGCCCGCTCTAGACGAGCCAGAGCCGCTCGTACGGACGCAGCACCAGCCGACCGCTGCGCAGATCGACGAAGCGCTGCTCCAACTGGTCGTACGGCTGACCGAGGCCGTGCGCCGCGAACGTCGTCGCCTCGAGCTCCTGAACGTCGTCGGAGACGTTGTAGAGACCGAGCATGGGCCCCGTCGGGTGGCGGCGCACGGTGGCGAAGACCTTCGGGTGCCCGAGGTCGAGCACCTCCTGCGGCGTCTGGGCGTGCAGGTGCGGCGTGCGCGCCCGCGCTCGGAGGATGGCGGTCAAGCCGTGGTAGACGCGCGCTTCGACGCTGCCCGGCAGGTGCCGTCGATCGGCGGCGGTCCAGTCCATGGCGGGGCGGTGCATCCAGCGGTTGTCGGCCCGGTGGTCTGGGTCGCGCGCGTACGCGTAGTCGTTGCGAAGGCCGAGCTCGTCCCCCATGTACAGCAGCGGGATGCCGCCGAAGCCGCACGCCAGCGCGTGCATCCACAGCACGCGCTCGATCGCGAGGGCCAGCGCCGCGTCGTCGCCCGCATCGAGTGCCGCCTCGACGCCCGCGAGGCTGGCGCAGCTGCCGGAGATGCGCCGATCGCCCGTGGCGGGGTTGAACTGGAACACCGCGCCGCGCGCGAAGCTGCCCGGGAACTGCCCGGAGTAGAAGTCCGACAGGAAGGCCCGGTGCGCCGCGCCCGAGAGCCCGACGGCGCCCGCGTCCTCGTCGGTCACCGCCCAGCCGATGTCGTCGTGGCAGCGCACGTAACACCCCCAGGCGATCGACGCCGGCGTCGGCGGGAACGCCCGCAGCGCATGCGTCATCAGGCGCGCGTCGCGGCTCGCGAGCGACGACCAGGTCTGCACCATCAAGCTGTTGTGGTACGCGACGTTCGCCACTTTGCCGAAGCGGCGACCGGTGCCGAAGTAGTGGATGAGGTCGCCGGGCGAGACGATCGCCTCGGCCTTGTGGGCGACCGACGGGGTGGCGATCTTGGCGCAGGCGCGCAGCGCCTGGAGCAGGTCGTGCACCTCGGGCTGGTTCTGGGAATCGGTGCCGAGCCGCTTCCACAAGAACGCCACGGCGTCCATCCGGAAGACGTCCACGCCCCGGTTGGCGAGCGCGCCCATGATCTCCACGACCTCGAAGAAGACGTCGGGGTTCGTCCAGTTGAGGTCCCACTGGTAGGCGTTGAAGGTGGTCCACACCCAGCGCTGCAGCGCGTCGTCCCAGGTGAAGTTGCCGGGCGCGAAGTCCGGGAACACCTCGGGGAGCGTGCGCTCGAACGCGTCGGGTTCGGTGCGGTCCGGGTACGTGTAGAAGTACGCCCGGTGGCGCGCGTCGCCGGCCTTCGCGGCGGCGGCCCACGGGTGCGTGTCGGCGCAGTGGTTGAGGACCAGGTCGACGCACGTCGAGATCCCGCGCGCGCGCAGCGCGCCGCACAGCGCCTCGAGGTCGTCGATCGTGCCGAGGCGCGGGTCGACGTTCCGATAGTCCGCGATCGCGTAGCCACCGTCGTTCTCCCCTTCGCGCGGCTGGAGCACGTACATGAGGTGGACGTACGTGACGCCCAACTCCTCGAGGTAGTCCAAGCGATCGAGCACGCCCTCGAGCGTCCCGCCGAACCGCTCGACGTAGAACACGTACCCGACCATGCGCTCGCTCTGGAACCAATCAGGGGTGAGGTCGCGCACGAGGTCGAGGCGGCGCAGCGGCTCGGGGCGCACGGCGGCCTGAGCTGCGAGCGACCGCACCAAGCGCTCGACGAACGCCCCGAAGTCCTCGCGCCGACCGTAGACCGATGCCAGGCCGTCGTCGAGGTTCTGGAACCAACGCTCCAGCCGGACCTCGAAGAGGTCGCGGTCGCGCGGCGCGAGCGGCGCGAGCACCTCGCGGGCCGCCTCGAGCGCGTGCTCGTAGCGCTCGCGGGCATCGGGGGTCAGGTGGAGGACGGTCTGCACGGCACGCTCCCTCTCATCCCACCACCGCATCGATCGGGACGTCCGCCGCGCCGCACCGCGCCGCCCGGGCGCGCGCGGTCCGGACGAGGTCGGCGGCCTCGGCGGTGGTGGCCGCGACCGCGCTCAGGTGACCCATCTTGCGGCCGGATCGCGGCTCGCGCTTGCCGTAGAGGTGCAAGCGCACCCCCGGAACGGTTAGGGCGGCCGCCCAATCGGGCGCACCGGAACGCCACAGGTCGCCGAGCAGGTTCGCCATCGCCCCCGGCCGTACGAGCGCCGGATCGCCGAGCGGAAGGCCGCAGACCGCCCGCACCTGCTGTTCGAACTGATCGACGCGGCAGGCCTCGATCGTCACGTGGCCCGAGTTGTGCGGGCGGGGCGCGACCTCGTTGACCAGCACCGTCCCGTCCGTCGCGACGAAGCACTCGACGCAGCCGAGGCCGATCAGGCCGAGGCCCGCGACCACCCGCAGCGCGAGCGCCTCGGCGCGCGCGACCGTCTCCGGGGCCACCGACGCCGGCACGACCGTCACGTCGAGCACGTGGTCGGCGTGGGCGTTCTCGAACGGCGGGAACGCGCGCATGGATCCGTCGAGGCACCGCGCGACCACCACGCTCACCTCGCAGGCGAGGTCGACGCGCGCCTCGAGGACGCACGGCTCCCGAGCCGCGAGCGCGCGCGCCGCCGCCGGCACGTCGCCCTCGCTCGGGATCGACACCTGACCCTTGCCGTCGTACCCGAACCCGGCGGTCTTGAGGATCGCCGGTCGCCCGACGGCGGCGAGTGCCTCGTCCAGGTCGTCGGCGCCGTCGACCGGTCGCCAGCGCGCGAGCGGCACGTCGAGCGCGGCGAGCGCCTCCTTCTCGCGGCGCCGGTGCTGGGTCGCGGCGACCACCGCGGCCGACGGCCGCAGCGGACGCCGGGCCTCGATCGCACAGAGCGTCGCCACCGGGAGGTTCTCGAACTCGACCGTAGCCACGTCGGCGGCCGCGACGAAGCGCTCGAGCGCCTCGGGGTCGGCGTACGGCGCGACGACGGCGACGTCCGCGAGCGGCAGCGCCGGCGCGTCGGCCACGTCGCTCCACACCGCGACCCGGTAACCGAGGCGGCGCGCGGCCTGTGCGGCCATGCGCCCCAGCTGCCCGCCACCGACGATGCCGATGCAGGCGCCGGGCAAGACGGGCGCCGAGCGCGGGTCCGCCCCGGCGTTCACGGCTCGAACCGGTCCGGGGTGTCGAGCGGCTCGGCGAGCGCTGCCGCGGCCTGCTCGGCGCGGTGCGCGTCGAGGCGCGCCGCGAGCGCCGGGTCGTGGAGCGCGAGCACCGCCGCGGCCAGCAGCGCCGCGTTGACCGCGCCGGCCTCGCCGATCGCGAGCGTACCCACCGGCACGCCGCGCGGCATCTGGACGATCGACAGCAGCGAATCGAGGCCCTGCAGGTGGCGCGACGCCACCGGGACCCCGAAGACCGGCACGCGGGTGTGCGCCGCGAGCATGCCGGGCAGGTGGGCGGCGCCGCCCGCGGCCGCGACGATCACCTGCACGCCGCGGTCCGCCGCCCGGCGTCCGACCTCGGCGAGGCGGTCCGGGGTGCGGTGGGCGCTGACGATCGCGCACCCGTGGTCGACGCCCAGCGCGCGCAGCAGCGCGTCGGCGGGCGCCATCGTCGCCCAGTCCGAGCGGCTCCCCATCACGAGGAGCACGGATGGCCAGCGGCCGTCGCGCTCGAGGTCGGCGGCGCGCACGCCTTCGGTCGGTGCAGCGGTGGCGCTCGGGTCGTGGTCGGTCACGGTCCCTCCTCCAAGGTCGTGGCGTGGGTGGCGCGCGCGAGCCGATCGGCGACCGCGCGCCACGCCGCGGTGTCGGGGACGTCCTCCACCCAGACCTCGCGCACGCCCTCCGCGTCCAGCGCGCGCAGCGAGGCGTAGAGGACCGCGGCGGCGGCGATCGGGTGGTCCGGCAGCGAAGACCAGGCGCCGACGTGGCCCGACGGCGCCGGGCGCCGCGCGAGGACCGCCACGTCGGGCGCCGCCCGGTCGCCCGCGCCCGCGGCGACGCGCCGAGCGGGGGTACGCGGGGCGTAGTGGCGCGCCAGCGCGCCCGGCACCCGCACGTCGGCATCGGCCACGACCTCGCCGCTCGCGGCGAACGCCTCGCCGGCGACGGCGGCGAGCGCCGCCTCGCCGACGTGGCCGGGCCGCCGCACGAGCGGGCGCTCGCCGGTGAGGTCGACGATGGTCGACTCGATGCCGACGCCGCACGGACCCCCGTCGACGACGAGCAGTTCCTCACAGCCCGGCGCATCGGACAAGTCGTCGAGCACGTCCTGGGCACGGGTGGGGCTGAGGTGGCCGAAGCGGTTGGCCGAGGGGGCGGCGACGCCGTCGCCGAAGGCGCGCAGCAGCGCCAACGCGACCGGATGGTCCGGCACGCGCACGGCGATGGTCGCTTGGCCTCCGGTGACGGCGGACGGCACCGCCGGGTTCCTCCGCAGCACCATCGTCAGCGGACCGGGCCAGAAGGCGCGGGCGAGCGAGAAAGCGACCGCCGGCACGTCGACCGCCCAGCGCTCGAGCGCGCTGGCGTCGGCGAGGTGGACGATCAGGGGGTGGTCGCTCGGTCGCCCCTTGGCGCGGAAGACCTTCGCGACCGCGGCGTCGTCGCGCGCCGCGGCGCCGAGGCCGTACACCGTCTCGGTCGGGAACGCCACCAGACCGCCGCCGCGCCACACGTCCGCGGCGACCGCGGCCGCCGTGGCGAGCTCGGCGTCGGTGCGGGGGGCGAGGCGGCGCGGCACGGACGCGAGGTTAGCGCGAGCGACCTTGCTCCGTGGCGGGTCGGCCGACGAGCAGCAGGCGGACGTCGTTGACGTTCGTACCCGTCGCGCCGGGCGCGAACAGCGCGCCGGCGCGCTCGAAGACGCTCGCGCTGTCGTTGCGATCGAGCGCCGCGCGCGCCCACGCGCGGTCGACGCGCCGCCACAGGTCGGGGCCGACGAACGCGCCTGCATGCGGTCCGGTGCCGTCGATGCCGTCGCTGTCGGCGCACAGCGCCCAGATCGGGGCGCCAGCGGGGAGGGCGAGGGCGAGCCCGAGGGCCGCCTCGCTGTTCCGGCCGCCGCGACCGTCGCCGCGCACGGTGACCGTCGTCTCACCGCCGCTGACGAAGGCGCACGGCGGCTGCAGCGGTCCGGCGCCGTCGAGGCAGCCGAGCGCCACGGCGGCGAGGAAGCCGCCGGCGTCGCGCGCCTCACCCGTGAGGTCAGGGGCGAGGAGGGCGGTCGGGAGCCCCGCGCGCCGGAGTCGACGCGCAGCCGCGTCGAGCGAGCGCCGCGCGGAGGCCACGACGATCGTGCGCACGCGCGACCAGCTCGCGTGGCCCGCCTCGGGCGCCAGCGCGAGCGCACCCGCCGTCAGGCGAGCGCGGGCGCCCGGCGCATCGACGCCGTAGCGATCGAGGACCGCCAGGGCGTCCGCGTCGCCGGTCGGGTCGGGGACCGTGGGTCCGCTGGCGACGTCGGCCGGGTCGTCGCCGACCACGTCCGAGACCACGAGCGCGGTGACCGGTGCGGGCGCCGCGCGGAAGGCGAGGCGACCGCCGGCGGCAGCGCCCAACCGGCGGCGGACCACGTTCATCTCCGCGACGTCGGCGCCGCTCCGCAAGAGCCCCGCCACGACCTCCTGGAGGTCGGCGAGGGCCAGACCCGCCGGCGCACCCAGCAGCGCGCTGCCGCCCCCCGAGACGAGCACCAACACGTGGTCCTCGGCCCCGGCCCCGTCGACGAGGTCGAGCACGCGTCGGGTCGCTTCGGCCCCCGCCGCGTCGGGCACCGGGTGCGCGGCCTCGTACACCGCGATGGCGCGGGCCGCGTCGGGCCGCGTCGCAGCGCCCTCGGCGCCCCGCCGCACGACGACGGCCCCTGTGAGCGATGCGCCGCGCGCGGCGTACGCCTGCTCCACCGCCCGCGCCATCGCGACCGCGGCCTTGCCCGCGCCCACGACGACGAGTCGCCCAGAAGGCGGCTCCGGGAGGTGCGGGCGCACGGCGTCGGCCGGATCGGCGGCGGCGACGGCGGCCGCGAAGGCGTCGCGCAGCAGCGCCTCGGGGTGCTCGGGCATGCGCTCAGGGTACACTCGACCTCGTGTTCGGTCCCTTTCGCCGCCAAGATCCCCGCTTCCGCGACGATGGTCAAGCGCTGTGGGCGCGCGTGCGCACCGCGCGCAACGGCGAGGTCATCCAGGTCCGCGTGTCCAAGACGAGCGAGATGAGCCTCGAGGCCGGCGGGTACTTCGTGCGCAAGGCGCTCGTCGGCTCCAAGACGCTGGACCAGGCGACCCTCGAGGTGACGACCAACCGTGGCCACAAGGTGACCAACGCCGTGGTCGAAGGCGGCGTGCTGCTTCCGGTGCGCGAGTGGCGCGACGAGGACCTCGACTGAAGCGCGAAGCACGCAGGCACCCTCCGACCTGATACCATCGGCAGCGACCGATGGACACCGACCCGATCCTCACGTTTCGCGCGCCCGCCCGGGAACCAGGGCGGGTGGACGCGGTCGTCTCCCCCGTCCTGGAACTCGTCTACGCCACCTTCTTGATCCAGAAGCGCGGACCGGTGCCTCCGAGCGCACCGACGACGCCGGGCTGGACGCGCCGCGTCGCGGCGGAGGCCCCGGAGGTCCTCGCGGCCGTCCACGGCCTGTGGGACCGGGCGGACGCCGCGGGCGCGCTCGAAGGCGGTGCCGGCGTGGAGTCGTTGCTCCTCGCCGCCCGCTACGGGTACGTGCGCGACGCGGACCCGGAGCGCTTCCTCGGCGACGCCGTCGGGCTCGCCGCGCGCGCGCTCGCCGAGGGTGGCGCGTGGGGCGACGAGGACGCCGCCGTCGCCGAGCGCGTGGCGGCGCGCTTGCGCGCGCTCGGCGAGCCGTCGTTCGCGGCGGCGTGGACCGCCGCGCACCGCCAGCTCTGGCGCAGCCTGCGTCCGGTGTGGGAGCGCGACGGGCGGCCGGCCTCCGAGGCCGCGGTCGAGGCCTTCCGGCGTGGCTTCGAGACCACCGGAAGCGCGCTCGCGGCGCTCCCCGCCCACCATTTCGTCCGTTTCGAGTCGGGCGCGGCGTCGATCGAGCGCGCGGAGCGCGAGGGCCGGATCGTCGTCGTGCCGCTCGGGCTCGCCGCCACGGGCGGGTTCCAGTTCGACGTCGACGGCACGCTGTACGTCGGCTTCGGCCTCCAGGCGGAGCAGGTCCACGAGCGGACGGCCGAGCACGTGGCGGCGCTGGCGCAGCGCATGAAGGCCTTCGCCGATCCGACGCGCGCCCTGCTGCTGGCGCTCATCGGACGCTTCTCGGGGCTGCACCTGACGGTCGGCGACCTCGCGGACCAGGCCGGCGTGTCGCAGCCGACCGTGAGCGGCCACCTGCGGATGCTGCGCGAGGCCGGCCTCGTGCACCTGGAGAAGCGCGGGAACAAGGCCTTCCACACGCTCGACGAAGACGCCATCCGAGCGGTCCTGCACGAATACGAACAGGCCATCCTGCACGGTATGGGCGCGTCGGAGGAGCGATCTGAATAGGTCGCGGCCCATATTGACTTGACAAGATCGGCGTCGACCGCTATACTTTCATCGGAGGTCGACGATGTACTGCACTTCTGGCTTGATCCGCATCCTGGTCGACGCGCGACTGACCGACCTGCGGCGTCCAGCGCGTCGCGAGCGGTCGACTGCACGCTGACCCACCCACCCTTCATCGGCGTTCTGCTATCGTTCTCGTCATGATCCCACCCGCGACCGCCACCACCGTCCTCGCCGCCGCCCGTCGCGGCGGCGCCGACTTCGCCGAACTCTACGCCGAGCGCTGGCGCCGCAAGGCGCTGCGGACCATCGACGGACGCGTCGAGGACGCGACGAGCAGCATCCAACACGGCGTCGGCCTGCGCCTGTTCTTCGGCCACGACGTCGTCTACGCTTACACGAACGACCTCTCGGACGACGCGCTGCGCGAACTGACCGAGACCCTGCTGCGCCTGCGCGGGGCGCCCGCGGCGGCCCCCGACGACGCCGGCCGCGGCGGCCTCGACCTGCGCCGCCCACAGGCCGCTCCGTCCGATCCCCACGCCCCCACGGTGCCCTTCGAAGCGCACCCCAAGGCGTGGCGCCTCGAGCGCCTGCGCGAGCTCGATGCGGGCGCCCGCATCGATCCCGCCGTCCGGCAGGTCGAGGCACGGCTGCTCGAATGGGAGCAGGACGTGACCGTCGTGAACAGCGACGGAGCGTGGGTCGACGACCGGCGCGTGCGCACCCGACTGGTCGCGCAGGTGATCGCCGCCGACGGGCGCGAGACGCAGACCGGCTTCGACGGGCCGGGCCTCGCGGTAGGACTCGAACTGTTCGACGCCTACCCGCCGGCGGAGGTCGGCAAACGGGCCGCCGCCCAGGCGCTCGTGAACCTGCGCGCCGAGAAGGCGCCCGCGGGCACCATGCCGGTCGTCATCGGCAACGCCTTCGGCGGCGTCATCTTCCACGAGGCGCTCGGCCACCTGCTCGAGACGACCGCGGTGGCGCGCAACGCCTCGGCGCTGAGCGGCAAGCTCGGCGAACGGGTCGCCAGCGACGTCGTGACCTACGTCGACGACGGCACGATCGCGCACGCCTGGGGATCGTCGCGCTACGACGACGAGGCCGCGCCCACCGAGCGCACCGTCCTCATCCGCGACGGCGTGCTCGAGAGCTACATGGTCGACCGTTGGGGCGCGCTCAAGACCGGGTACCGCCCGACCGGCTCGGGGCGCCGCCAGGACTACACCTACGCGCCGACGTCGAGGATGCGCAACACCTTCCTCGAGCCCGGCGCCACCCCGCGGGCCGACCTCTTCGCCGGCATCGAGCTCGGGCTGTACGCCAAGACGATGGGCGGCGGCCAGGTGCGTCCGGGCTCGGGGGAGTACAACTTCGCCGTCACCGAGGGCTACCTGATCCGGAACGGCGAGATCGCCGAACCGGTCCGGGGCGCGATGCTCGTCGGCAAGGGGCCCGACACGCTCCGCAAGGTCGAGGCGGTAGGCGACGACCTCGCCACGGCGCCCGGCATGTGCGGCTCGATGTCGGGATCGATCCCCACCGAGGTGGGGCAGCCGCACGTGCGCGTGCGCGAGATCGTCGTGGGGGGCGAAGCATGAACGTCGAACAAGCCAACCGCTGGTTGCTCGAGCGCGCCCGGGCGCGTGGCGTCGACCTCGAGGTCCTCGCCACCACCGAGCGCAAGCTGGAGATCGAAGCCGAGGAGGGCCGCGTCTCCGACCTCACCCACGCCACGCAAGGGGGCGTCGGGTTGCGCGTCGTCGCGAACGGCCGCACCGGCTACGCGTCGAGCGAGGAGCTGACCGAGGACGCGCTCGCCTGGGCGCTCGACGAAGCGATCGAGAACGCGGCGCTGCAGGAGTCCGAAGGCGCGGCGCTGCCAACGGGTACGGCGCTCGGTCGCGTCGACCTGATCGGCGAAGGGCTATCGGCGGGGATCGAGGCCAAGGGGGCCGCCGTCGTCGCGCTCGAACGCGAGGTGCGCGCCGACGACCGCGTGCAGTCCATGCAGGTCGCGCGCTACCTCGAGCAGGAGACCGAGGTGGCGCTCGGCTCCACCCGCGGCGTCGATGGCGGGTACCGCAACGGCTACACCGGGCTCTTGGGCGTGCTCGTCATGCGCGCCGGCGACAGCGTCAAACAGGGACACGACGTGACCATCGGCAAGGAGTTCCACGCGCTGGAACCCGGCACCACCGCGCAGTCGATGCTGCACAAGGTCGGTCGGCACCTGGGCGCGCGGCCGCTGAGGACCGGGCGCCGCCGGGCCGTGCTCGAGCCCGACGTGGTCGCGACCCTGCTCGGCCTGTTCGCCTACGCCGTGTCGGGCAAGTCGCTCGCGGAGGGCAAGAGCCGCCTCGCGGACCGGATCGGCGAGCGCGTCGCGAGCGAGCTCGTGACGATCCTCGACGACGCGACGCGCGCCGACGGGCTCGCCAGCCGCCCGTTCGACGCCGAGGGGACGCCGTCGCAGCGGCTCGTGCTCGTCGAGCGCGGCGTGCTCCGCTCGTTCCTGCACAACAGCGACACGGCCCGCCGCACCGGCCAGACCACGACCGGTCACGCGTCGCGCAGCTACGCCTCCACCCTCGGGGTGGCGCCCACGAACCTGATCCTGGAGCCCGGCACGGGCGTGCCCGAGGGCGACGGCGTGATCCTGACCGACCTGATGGGCGTGCATGCGGGCGCCAACCCGATCACGGGCGACGTGTCGGTGCAGGCGATGGGCCTCGAGGTCGTGGGGGGCGAGCGCGTGCCGGTCGACGACTTCGCGGTCTCGTTCAACCTCTTCGAGCTGCTCGAGCGCGTCGACGCCGTCGGCGACGACCTCACCTGGTTCCCCAAGGCGGGCATGACCGCGGCGCCGAGCCTCGCGATCGCCGACCTGAGCTTCGCCGGAGCCTGAACCGCACCGTGCGCGCGCCCTTCGCGCGAACGCGCCGCTACTGCGCGCTGTCGAGGTCCGGGCGCAGGCCCTTGGCGCCGCGCAGGTAGACGTGCACGATCTCGTCCTGGGCCTTGGTGGTGTTGAGCTGCAGCATCACGCGCACGGCCTTGCCGACGCGGTTCGGGACCGGGATCTCGGTGTTGCAGATCAGCGGCACCCGGTGCATGCCGAGCTCGCGTGCGGCCTCCGCCGGGAACGTCGAGACCAGGTCGTGGGTGGTGGTGAAGAAGATGGCGGCGATCGGCTCGAACGAGTCGATCCCGTTGGCCTCCAGCATGGTGCTCAGCAGCTCGCGGGTAGCCTCCAACACCTGCTCGGGACGGTCCTCCTCGGCGGTGGTGGCTCCACGGATCCCGCGCACGACGGTAGCTTGGCTCATGCACGCGACTCTACCAGCCGCCGTCGCTCGCCTCCGGCTGCCCCTGGGTACTCTGCGGACCCGGCGCCGGCCACCCGGTCGGGGCGCGCGTGGCGCACCTCGTCCGGCAGCGCCGCGAGCGCGGCCGCGATCAACTCCGGACCTGCCCCCGGGCGCACGCTCCCCTCGGAGAGCGCCCGGCGCCAGGCGCGCCCGCCGCGCACGCCGCGCACGAGCCCGATCAACGGCTTGACCAACGGCGGGAGCGGCACGCCCTCGGTGCGGCGCGCTGCGACGTACGGCAGGTAGCCCTCCACCGCCTCCGCCCGGCTGGGCGCCGCGGCCGCGTCGCCGAACACCACCGCGTCGACCCCGGCGAGCACGAACGGGTCCTCGTACGCCGCCCGCCCGACCATCACGCCGTCGACGTCGCGCAACAAGGCCACCACCGCGTCCAGGTCGCGCACGCCACCGTTGGTCTCGATCCGCAGCGCCGGGAACGCCCGCTTGAGGGCGACCACCCGCTCGTGCTGGAGCGGCGGCACCGTGCGGTTCTCCTTGGGCGACAGCCCCGAGAGCCACGCCTTGCGCGCGTGCACGACCAGGCGGTCCACGCCGGCGTCCGCGAGCGCCGCGACGAACCCGTGCAGGTGCGCGTCGGAATCGAGGTCGTCGATGCCGAGCCGGTGCTTGACCGTCACCGGCACGTCGACCGCTTCGCGCATCGCACGCACCGCGTCGGCCACCACGTCCGGCTCCGCCATCAGGCACGCTCCGAAGCGACCGCGCTGGACGCGGTCGCTGGGGCAGCCGACGTTGAGGCCGACCTCGTCGTACCCCCAGGCGACGCCCGCGCGCGCGGCCTCGGCGAGCGCCCCCGGGTCGTCGCCCCCCAGCTGCAGCGCCACCGGATGCTCGAGCTCGTCGAAGCCCAGGAGCCGCTCGCGATCACCGTGCAGGATCGCCGCGGCGGTCACCATCTCCGTGTAGACCAGCGCCCGTCGCGTCAGCCCGCGCACGAAGCGGCGGTAGTGCCGATCCGTCCAGTCCATCATCGGCGCCACCGAGAACGGGCGCGCCGGACCGCGCGGCGGGTTCACGTAGACGCAGCGGTGGGCGGCACCCGCTTCGGTTTGCGGAACTCGACGTCCTCCCACTCACCCTCCTCGATCACCGTCAAGTCCGGGTTGCGGTCTCGGAACCAAGCGACGATGCCCTGAACGAGGTCGTCCGGCGTGGACGCGGCGGACGTGACGCCGACGCGCGCGACGCCGTCGAACCAGGCGGGGTCGAGATCGTCCGGGCCCTCGACGCGCAGCGCGCGGCCGGACAGCGCCTCGGCGAGCTCGAGCAGGCGCATGCCGTTCGAGGACGTGGTGCTGGTGACGACGACGAACGCGTCGACGTGGGCGGCGATCGTCTTGACCGCGTCCTGTCGGTTCTTGGTCGCGTAGCACAGGTCGTCGCGCGCGGGCACCACGAGGCGCGGGAAGCGAGCCCGCAAGATGTCGATCGTGCGCATGGTGTCGTCCACCGACAGCGTCGTCTGGGTCAGCACCACCACGCGTTCGGGATCGGGCACCTCGACGGTGTGGGGATCGGCGAGCGCCGGGTCGGGATGGCGGTTGCCGACGACGCTCACGACGGTCGTCGACTCGGGCGCCTCACCGTACGTGCCCACGACCTCCTGGTGGCGCGTCGAATCACCGATCAACAGGATGTGGTAGCCGGTGCGGGCGTACTTCTTCGCTTCGGAGTGGACCTTGGTGACCAACGGGCAGGTCGCGTCGAGGGTCGTGAGCCCACGTCGCGACGCCTCGGCGCGCACCACGGGGCTGACCCCATGGGCGCTGAACACGACGGTATCCGACAGCGTCCGCCCGGCGCCCGCGGCGGCAGCGCGCACCGCCTCGAGGTCGGCGAGCTTTTCGACGAAGTGGACGCCTGCCTCGTGCTCGAGCCGCTCGACCACCGTCGCGTTGTGCACGATCGCGTGGTACACGGCGAGGTCGCCTTCGCCGCGCTGGGCGTTCTCCGCTGCGGCCTCACGGACCGCGTCGATCGCCATCACGACGCCGGCGCAGAAGCCTCGGGGCTTGGCGAGGTGCAGAACCTGGATCATGAAACGCATGGTACCCGGCGCGTTGACACCCATTGATCACCGCAGGTACACTTTTTCGTCCGGGCTCAGGCGTCTGGTCTCGGGCGATTAGCTCAGTCGGTTAGAGCGCGTCGCTGATAACGACGAGGTCGGTGGTTCGAATCCACCATCGCCCACCACCCCGGGTCCCCCACCCGGGGCCCCGCCTCGGGATTCACCCCCCGAGGTCCGCCGCGGGTCCCCCCACCCGCGGCACCCCCGTGCGCCCCCCGACCCCCCGTCGGGGGGCGCCGCTTTTGGCGACCCGGACCGCGCCAAACGAGGTCCGCGCGTGAGGACCGCCCATGAGGACCGCGCGCCCTAGACGTGCTGGGCGCGCGGTGACGTGTGCGCTCGGTGCGGGGCGGACGCGATCAGGGGGTGCCGGCGAACACCGCGCGGCGCGCGCCGAGCTCGAGGGGCAGGCGGAACGTCGCCGACCCGCGCTGCACCGTGAGCTCGACGACCTGACCGATCGCCTTGCCCCGCACCTCCGCGAGCAGCGCGGCGAACGTCGGCGTCGCGCGACCGTCGATCGCCACGATCACGTCCGCCTCGCGCACCGTGCCGATCCGCCGCCCTTCGTCGTCGAGCACCGGGCGCTCGGCGTAGGACCGCAACCCGGCGCGCTCGCCCGGCCCACCGGGCGTCACCACCTGCACGATGGGACCCGGTCGCCGACCCAGGTCGTCCGCACCGGACCTCGGCTCGTAGTCGAACCCGTTGCGCCAGCTGAAGCCGATCACCGGAACGTCGCGCGCCGCACCTCCTGCGACCGCCGCCACCAGCTCCGAGTCGCTCGCGACCGGCACCGCGTACGCCGCGAACTCGCGCGGCAACGGCAAACCCATCAGGAACGGCGGAACGTACGTGTCGGAGGTCATGCCGCCCGGGTTGAAGCTGATGTACGACACCACGCCGACCGCTTCGCCGCCCTCCGTGACCACCGGGCCCCCGGAATCGCCCGGGGCGAGCGCGTTGGTGAGCTCGATGGTGCCGTCCGCGAAGTCGGCGCGCCCGGCGCGGACCCCGAGGCGGGTCACCCGCCCGGCGCGGGCCTCGAGGAAGTCGCCACGCGAGTTGCCGATCGCGACGACCGACGTCCCCGGTTCGGGCGCCTTGGCGGCCAAGGGGATGAACGGCACCGAGCCGTCGACGTCCGCCTGCAGTACGGCGAGGTCCATGAAGGCGTCGAACCCGACCAGCTCGAGCGCGAACTCACGCCGGTCCGGATCGATGCCCACGTACTCGACCGGGCACGGCGCCGCGGACCCGGAGGCGTCCACGACGTGGTACGCGGTCAGGACGGCGCCGTCGACCGAGAAGAAGAAGCCGGTACCGACGCCCAGCACCTGCCGGCCCCCGAAGGGCGTCGCGCAGCGCGCTTCGAGCCGCAGCGTGGCCAGGCGCGCCAGGTCGTACGCCTCGAGGAGGTTGCCCATGGGCGCGACGACCTCGGGGGGCCGCGCCTGGGCCAACTGCAACTGGGGCTCGGGCCGCTGCAGGAACGGGCTCGCCACCCATAGGAGGACACCCAGGAGCACGAACGTGAACGCCCGCACGCGCGGTCGCCGGGTCCTCGTCGCGAACGCTTGAACTGCACCTTCTTCACGCCATGGATCAGTCATGAACGAACCATAAACGCAGGCGCCGGACGGAACCGCGATCCGGGACACCGCGATCCGCGACGTCGCGGTCGCGGACGCGCCGGTCTCGGACGCGCTGCCCGCCGATCGGCGTCGGCTGGTATCGTCCGCGCATGCCCCATCACGAACCCGCCACCCGCGTCGCCCAGGCGCTCCTGGACCACGAGGGCCCGATCGCCGTCGTCGCCCACGTCGACCCGGACGGTGACGCCCTCGGGAGCGTGCTCACGCTGACCCGGGCGCTCCGACGGCTCGACCGCGACGCGCGCGCGCTGATGCCCGATCCGCCGCGGTACCTGCGGTTCCTCGCCGAGGAGGGCGAGCTCACGCCCCCGATCACCGAGCTCCCTCCGGGCACCCTGCTCGCGGTCCTCGACACCGACCTGGGGCGCGCGATCGGCGCGCCGCACGAGGCCGCGGCGCGGGTGGTGAACGTCGACCACCACGGGACCAACCCGGGCGGGGCCGACGTGCTCTGGGTCGACGCGGCCTACGCTTCGGCCACGATGATGGTCGCGGACGTCGTCGACGCGCTCGGCGTGCCGTGGGACGCCGACCTCGCGACCCCGTGCCTCGCGGGTCTGATGACCGACACGGGCCACTTTCGCTTCGGCAACACCGACCGCCGCGCCCTGGAGCGCGCGGGCCAGCTGATCGATGCAGGCGTCGCGTACGCCGAGCTCTCCGATCGCCTGCAGTGGCGCCATCCCGCGTACTACGGTCTGCTCGCGCGCGTCATGAGCACCGTCCGGTACCGCCTGGACGGGCGCGCAGTGCTGCTCGACCTGACCCTCGCGATGCGCGCGGACGCCGACGCGGACGGCGACGATGCCGACGACTTCGTACAGCAGGTGCGCTACGCCGAGGGCACGATCGTCGCGGCGATCCTCAAGGAGCGCCCCGAGGGGGTCAAGGTGAGCGTCCGCTCTCGGGCGGGCGCGTCGGCCCAGCGCATCTGCGTCGCGCTCGGGGGCGGCGGCCACGTGGCGGCCGCGGGCGCCACCCTGACCGGGCTCGACCTCGCGGCCGCCGAGGAGCGGCTTCTCGTCGCGATCGCCGCCGAGCTCGACACCGTCGCCACCGGCTGACGCCCCGACCCCCACCGGCGACCGGGGTCCGGGCCGCTCCACCCCCGGCACGGGCCGGGGCGGGACGCTGGTGCCGCGGCCATCGCGCTACGATGCGCTCCGTGCTGCGCACGATCGAGCTCCGGGACTTCGCGATCGCCGACGACGTGCTCGTCGAGCTCGGCCCGGGCCTGAACGTCCTCACCGGCGAGACCGGTGCGGGCAAGTCGCTGGTCGTCGACGCGCTCGCGCTGCTCGCGGGCGGCCGCGCCGACGCCGGCATGGTGCGCGCCGGTCGTCCGCACGCGCTCGTGCAGGCGACGTGGCGCGAGGGCGAGGACGAGCGCGCCTTCGCACGACGGGTGGCGCACGAGGAGCGCAACGTCGCCCGCATCGACGGCGAGGTCGTCGCGGTCGGCGAGCTGCGCGAGGCGCTCGCACCGCGCATCGGCATCTTTGGGCAACACGCCTTCCGCACCCTGCTCGAGGGCGGAGAGCAGCGCTCGCTGCTCGACCGCGGTCTGGCGCCCGATGCCCGTGCGGCGTTCGAGCGCTACCGAACCGCCTGGGCCGAACGCGAGGGGGCCCGCACGGCGCTGTCCGCGTCGCAGAGCGCAGCGCGCGACCGCGAGCGGCGCCTCGACGTGTTGCGCTACCAGATCGACGAGATCGACGCCGCAGGGTTGGTGCCCGGCGAGGACGAAGCGCTCGACGCGCGGTTGCGCGCCGCGCGCCACGTCGAGAAGGTGCGCGAAGGCCTCGTGGCCGCCCTCGGCGCGCTCGCCGACGACGACGTCGGTGCGGCCGACCGGCTCGCCGAGGGCCTGCGCGCCCTATCCGGCGCAGCGCGCTTCGACGCTGCGCTCGAAGGGCTCGCGAACGACCTCGGTGCGGCCCAGGTCGCGGTGCAGGCGGTCGCCGGTGAGATCGAGGCGGCGCTCGAAGGGGTCGATGCCGACCCCGTCGAGCTCGAGCGCCTCGAAGCGCGCCGGCACGTGCTCGACGGCCTGTGCCGCAAGTACGGTGCCGACGTCGCGGCGGTGCTCGCGTTCCGCGACGAACGCGTCGCCGAGCACGCCGTCCTCGAGCGTGCGGATGCCGACGATGCCACCCTCGAGGCGCGCATCGCGGAGCTCGACGCCGCGCTCGCCAGCGACGCGCGCCACGTCACCAACGGCCGCCGCACCGCGGCGCACGACCTGGAGCCACGCGCCACCGAGGTGCTGCGCACGTTGGCGTTGCCGCACGCGCGCTTCGAGGTCGAGCTGGCACCGCGCGACGCCCTGGGCCCGTACGGTGCGGAGCGGGTGCGGTTCCGGTTCGGCGCGAACCGCGGTGAGCCGACCGCACCGCTCGCCGACGTCGCGTCGGGCGGCGAGCTGTCGCGGGTGATGCTCGCGCTGCACGCGGCCGCCGGAAGCTCGGTGCCGACGCTCGTGTTCGACGAGGTGGACGCCGGCCTCGGCGGCCGCACCGGGCGGGCGGTGGGCCGCGTGCTGGCCGGGCTGGCCACCGGCCGCCAGGTGGTGGTCGTCACGCACTTGGCGCAGGTCGCCGCCTTCGCCGACCGCCACCTGCGGGTGGACAAGGTGGAGCGCGACGAGCGTACGGTCACGCAGGTGGACGCGCTCGCGGGCGACGAACGCGTCCGTGAGCTCGCCCGCATGCTCGCGGGCGACGACGGGGCGGCGGCGCTCGAGCACGCGCGCGCGCTGCTCGCGGACCCCGGCGCCGACGCCAGCTGACGGGCAGCCGCGGTCGGACCTCGCCTACAGCTCGGCGAACGCCGAGAGCAGCGCGTCGACGTCGCTCGCGTCCGAGTAGTGCACCGCGCTGGCGCGCACCGAGCCGCCGCGCGCCTCGAGCCCCAGCTCCCGGTACATCAGGTCGTACGCGTACGAGTGCCCTGCCGCGACCGCGATCCCGGCGTCGGCGAGCGCGCGGGCGACGTCCGCAGGGTCGCGGTCCGGGTGGTTGAAGGCCACGGTCGCCGTCCGCCCCTCCACCCCCGGCAGCCCGTAGCGGTCGGCCCCCAAACGGTCCAAGCCGTGCAGCAGGCGCTCGGTCAACCCCGCCTCGTGGGTCGCCACGGCCGCGTACACCGAGCTCCAGCGCGCGCGCTCGGCGCCGGACGGGACGTCGAGCGCGTCGGCCACGTCGCCGAGGTGGTCGAGCGCCGCCCCCCAGCCGAGGATCGCCTCGTGCGACTGGGTGCCCGGCTCCCACGCGATGGGGTCGAGCGGGTCGTGGAAAGCCAAGCGCGGCGGCGCCAGCCGCGAACGCAGGTCCGCCCCCAGGTACAGCGCGCCCAGGTGGGGGGCGAACGCTTTGTACGGGCTGAACACCGCCCCGTCGAGCCCCCACGCGTCGACGTCGGGGAGCGAATGCGGCGCGAGGTGGACCAGGTCCGCGAAGGACCAGGCCCCAGCCGCGCGCACCACGTCGGCCACCTCGCCCACCGGCACCAGCGTCCCGAGGGCGTTCGAGGCCGCCGTGAAGGCCACCAGCCGGGTGCGTGGCCCGAGCAGCGCGCGCAGGTCGTCGAGGTCGAGGACCCCGAAGGGCGCCCGCGGCCGCCACGTTCGGACGACGACGCCCCGCGCCGCGAGCTGCCGCCAGGGGTCGACGTTCGCGTGGTGGTCGAGCGAGGTGACCACCACCTCGTCGCCTGCCGCCAGCGCGTCGCCGACCGAGCGCGCCAGGAGCGTCACGAGCGTCGTGGCGTTGGGTCCGAAAGCGACGTGCTCGGGGGCCGACGCACCGAAGAAGGAGGCGGTGCGCGCGCGCACCGCCTCCTTGCGCGCGGTCACGCGGCGGCTCGGCGCGTACGCGCCGCCCTTGTTCACCTGGAGCGAGACGAGCGCCTCCGCGACCGCCTCGACGACGCGGTCGGGGAGTTGGGCGCCCGAGGCGTTGTCGAGGTACACGAGCTCGGCGCGGCGAAGCGCCGGGAAACGAGCGCGGATCGACGCGACCGGGAACGGATCCATGCCCGAGCGTACCGCGCCCCCGTGGGCGTTAGGCTGGGGTCATGTACGACGCGGAAGGCTTCGACGACGGTCCCCCCTGCCCGGAATGCGGCTTCGAGCCGAGCCGGCGCTACGCGTACGCGGAGGGGTTCGAAGAACACGAGTGCCCCCGGTGCGGATGGCGCAGCGACGAACAAGCGCTGGCCGATCTGCGCCGCGCCACGGGCGATCTCCTCGAGGGCGACGGCGCGCCGACCGCGCCGCCGCTCGGGCGACCGCTGCGCGCCTGACACCGATCGACCCCCGCGCATCCGGCGGCGCGGGCGGTTCTACGAGGCCGCATGCGGCCGAAGCCGGAAGGAGGAGCGTGCGCATGGAGGTACGAGTCGTGTTGAGCTCGGATGAGATCGTCCGCGGCCTCAAGCACTACCGCCGAATCGCCAAACAGGACGTGCTGCGTGCGTCCGAAACGCCCGACCCCGACGCGTCGCGGCGCCACGCCGAGGCACGGCGCGTCGTCTACGCCGACCTCGCCGAGGTCGCCGAACGCGACGGTCCGCAGGAGGTCGTGCGCAGCGCCCTGGGCCGGTACGAGGAGCTGCCGTTCGTCACGGGCAGCACCGACCCGGAAGACGTGGAGATCCGCGCGCACGAGAACGCGCTCGAGAACTTCTTCCTGATGATCGGCCTCGAACCCAAGGTGCGGCGCGAAGCGCGGAGCAAGCGGCCCCCGCTCGGGACCGCCGCGAAGGACCAAGGTGCGACCGAAGCCACCGCGACCAGCGGCCCCGCGACGGCCGCGGAACCAGGCGCCGACGTTTCGTGACGCTCGTCGACCTGGAGCGCGAGGCGGCGCACAAGCCGCCGGCGCTGGCCGAGCTGTCGGAGCATCTGGTCTTCGGCGAGGGCGCTCCCGACGCCGATCTGATGATCGTCGGCGAAGCGCCGGGCGAAGACGAGGACCTGAGCGGTCGCCCGTTCGTCGGTCGGGCCGGCCAGCTGCTCGACAAGGTGCTGGCCTCGGTGGAGATCGAGCGCGACGACGTCTACGTCACGAACCTGGTCAAGCACCGCCCACCGTCCAACCGGAACCCGCGCCCGGAGGAGATCGCCGCGAGCGTGCCGCTGCTCCTCGAGCAGATCAAGCTGGTGCGGCCACAGGTGATCGTGCCGCTCGGCAACGTGCCCACGCAGTGGTTCCTCGATACCAAGGAGGGCATCACCAAGCTGCGGGGACGGTGGGCCGACTGGCACGGCGTCCGGGTGCTGCCGATGTACCACCCGGCGTACCTGTTGCGGAACCCGACGCGCGAGGCGGGCGGCCCCAAGTGGCTCACCTGGCAGGACATGCGCCTGCTCAAGGCGGTGCTCGACGACCTCGGCCCCAAACAGGGGGCGCTCGTGGTCGACACCGCGGCCCCGACCCCGCTCTTCTGATCCCCCCGGAGGACCCCCGTGCCCGACCCGCGCTTCATCGGCCTCGTCCACTCGCTGCGCAGCTCCGCCGAGGCGGCGTTGGGTGACCTGGCCTCGCCGATGGTCACCCGGCTCGCGCGCGACGGTGCGCTGGCGCGCACGACCGCCACGCGCAGCCTCGACCTGCTCGACCTGCTCTTCGAGAAGACCCGCGGCAACCTCGACGCCACCGAACGCGAAGCGCTCGTGCGCGCGCGCGAGGCGGTGCGCGCGAGGCTCGCCGCGACCGCCGGCACCGAAGGCGACGCGGCGACCGCCGACGAGGTCGACGCGGACGGCGCCCGTACGGTGAACTGAGTGCGCGCGCTCGTCCAACGCGTCGCGCGCGCCGAGGTGCGCCTCGGCGACGAAGGCGTCGCGGTCGGCGCGATCGGCCGCGGGTTGCTGGTGCTGCTCGGGGTGGCGCCCGCCGACGGCGCCGACGAGGTGGCGTGGGTGGCGGACAAGATCGCGCACCTGCGCGTGTTCGAAGACGACGCCGGCAAGATGAACCGTGCGTTGGCCGACGTGCGTGGCGGGGTGCTCGTGGTCTCGCAGTTCACGCTCTACGGCGACGTCCGCGGCGGTCGCCGGCCGGGCTTCGCGGCGGCCGCGCGCCCGGACGTCGCGGAACCGCGCTACCTCGAGGTCGTCGAGCGCCTGCGCGGGCACGGGTTCGACGTGGCCACGGGGGCGTTCGGCCGCGCCATGCACGTCGAGTCCGTCAACGACGGGCCCGTGACCCTCTGGCTCGATACCGACGCGCGCTGAGCGAGTTCAGGTGCCGGCGCGGGCGGCCGCCGGCAGCGCCGCAGCCCCTTCGAACGCGTTCACCTCGTCGATGAAGCGCCGGAACAGGTAGCTCGCATCGTGCGGCCCCGGGCTCGCTTCGGGGTGGTACTGCACGCTGAAGACCGGGTAGCGCTGGTGCGCCATGCCCTCGAGGGTGCCGTCGTTGAGGTTGACGTGGGTGGCCACGAACTGCCGACCCGGGATCGAGTCGATGGCCACCGCGTAGTTGTGGTTCTGGCTCGTGATCTCGACCTCGCCCGTGATGACGTTCTTGACTGGCGTGTTCGCCCCGTGGTGGCCGTGCGTGAGCTTGTACGTGCGGCCGCCGACGGCCAAGCCCAAGAGCTGATGGCCCATGCAGATGCCGTAGGTCGGCAGCAACCCGAGCATCTGCCAGACGGTGTCGTGGGCGTACTTGGGGCCATCGGGATCGCCCGGGCCGTTCGAGAGCACCAGCCCGTACGGGTCGAGCGCCATGATCTGCGCCGGCGTCGTCTGCGCCGGGACCACGATCACCTCGGCCCCCGCCTGCTCGAGCTTGTACACGATCGAGTGCTTGATGCCGAAATCGACGACGACCACGCGCGGGTTCTCGCGGAACGTCGGCCTGGCGTACGGCAGCGGGGTGGTGACCTCGGGCGTCATGTCGCGGCCGTCGATGTCGGCGTGCGCGCGCGCCTCGGCGATCAGCTCGGCCTCGAGCGCGTCGCCGGGCGCACCGTGGTGGATGACGCCCTTGATGACCCCACCGGTGCGGAGCCGGCGGGTGAGGGCGCGGGTGTCGATGCCCTCGATGCCGACGATGCCGTGCTGGGTCATGAACGAACGCAGGTCCTGAGTGGCGCGGTGGTTCGACGCCGCGCGGGCGAACTCGCGCACGATGAAGCCGCGCGCGTACGGCTTGTTCGATTCCATGTCGTAGACCGACACCCCGTAGTTGCCGATGTGGGGGTAGGTCATGGTCACGATCTGCCCGTGGTACGAGGGGTCCGTCAGGATCTCCTGGTACCCGGTCATCGAGGTGTTGAAGACGATTTCGCCCACGGTGCGGCCGGAGTGGCCGAACGCGTACCCGTAGTAGACGGTGCCGTCTTCCAAGGCGAGCACGGCGGGCGGTTTTCGCAACAGGGCCAAGGCACGTCCCTCCGGCCACCGAGGGTAGCACGCGGCCGCGCGACCGGCGGCCGGGGGCGAAGCGCACGGGCGTGCGCCACGCTGATACGCTTCGCATCACGGAGGACCGCATGACGACCCCTGAAGAAACCGAACCCTCGGCCCGATCGGGCCTCTACGTGGTGATGTACAGCGTCCACGGCCTGATCCGCGGCCACGACCTGGAGCTCGGCCGCGACGCCGACACCGGCGGCCAGACCAAGTACGTCGTCGAGTTGGCGCGTGCGCTCGCGCAGCGCCCCGAGATCGACGCCGTCGACCTCGTCACCCGGCGGATCGAAGACGCGAAGGTCTCCGACATCTACGCCGAGGAGTTCGAGGACCTCGGCGACGGCGCGCGGATCGTGCGGCTGCGCTTCGGCGGCGGCCGCTACCGCCAGAAGGAGACGCTCTGGCCGTACCTCGACGAACTGGTCGCGGAATCGCTGCGCTTCTTCCGGGCGCAAGGCCGCCTGCCCGACCTGCTCCACGGCCACTACGCCGACGCCGGGGACGTGGCGCGCGAGCTCGCCGCCCGGCTCGGCGTTCCGTTGATCGTCACCGGCCACAGCCTCGGCCGCAACAAGCGGCAGGTGCTCGAGCGCGCGGGCGTCGAGGCGGAGGCCATGGAGCAGCGCTACCGGCTCGGCTACCGCATCGACGTCGAGGAGCGCCTGCTTCGCGACGCGGACCTGGTCATCGCGAGCACCCGCCACGAGGTCGAGCGAGGGTACGAGCTGTACGACGCGTCGAAGCACGCGACCTTCGAGGTGCTCGCGCCCGGCATCGACGTCGACCGCTTCTACCCTTATTACCACGACCTCGACGAGGGGTTCGACCCGGGCGAAGCGGTGCGGCGGGCGCGCGTGCGCATGCGCCGCGAGATCGCGAGATTCCTCAACCGGCCGGAGAAGCCGCTCATCCTGGCGGTCAGCCGCCCCGACAAGCGCAAGAACATCGAGGGGCTCGTCACCGCGTACGGCGAGGACCCCGAACTGCAGCAGATGGCCAACCTGGCGGTCTTCGCCGGGGTGCGCAAGGACATCCGCGAGATGAGCGACAACGAGCGCGAGGTGCTGACCGAGCTGCTGCTGCTGATGGATCGCTACGACCTCTACGGGAAGATGGCGCTGCCCAAGCGGCACGAGCCCGACGTCGACATCCCCGTCCTGTACCGCATCGCTGCGGCCAGCGGCGGCGTCTTCATCAACCCGGCGCTGGTGGAGAACTTCGGCATCACCCTGATCGAGGCCGCGTCGTCGGGCCTGCCCATCGTCTCCACCGACCACGGTGGCCCCAAGGACATCGTGGCCGCGACCGACGCGGGCCTCCTCGTCGACGCGCGCGACACCGAGCAGATCCAGACCGCGCTCCGCACGCTGCTCGTCGACCGCGAGGCGTGGGAGCGCCATTCGGCCGCCGGCGTCGAGGGCGTGCGCCGCACGTTCTCGTGGAGCGCCCACGCGGAGCACTACCTGGCGGCGATCGAGCCCTTCCTGGACGCCACCCCCCCGGCGCCGTGGCGCAGCGACGTCGCCACCCGGCTGCGCGCCGATCGACCGTGGCTGATCAGCGACGTCGACCACACGCTCGTCGACGACGAAGCCGACGGCGATCCCGAAGCGCTCACGGCGCTCGCCCGCGACCTCCGCACGCACGGCGCGGTCTTCGGCGTCGCGACGGGGCGCTCCTTGGCGCTCCTCGATCGCGCCCTGGGCGACCACGCGCTGCCGCCGCCCGCCGTCGCGATCACCGACGTCGGGACCGCGATCCACTACGCGCGCCACGACGGCGACGGCGACGGACCGAGATGGATCGAGGAGCGCGCTTGGGCGGCCCACATCCGCAGCGGCTGGGACGCCGGCGCGGTCGCCGAAGCGCTCGCCCGCGTCCGCGGGCTCGAGCCGCAGCCCGACGAGGCGCGCACCGACGTCAAGCTCAGCTACCTGGCGGACGACGCGCTGGCGATGGCCGAGCACGTGCGCTCGACGCTGCGCGATGCCAACATCAAGGCGACCGTGGTCGGCTCGCGCGGCCACCTCCTGGACGTGCTGCCGCCCAAGGCGTCCAAAGGCAAGGCCATCAAGTGGCTGACGCGGCTGTGGGGCGCACGCGCCGAGCGGGTGGCGGTCGCCGGCGACTCGGGCAACGACCTGGAGATGCTCACGGGCCCGTTCCGAGGGATCGTCGTGGGCAACCACGCGCCCGAGCTCGATACGCTGCGCGGTCGCCGCGGCGTGCACGTCTCCGAAGCGGCCTACGCGGCCGGGGTGCGCGAGGGGTTGCGCGCCTGGGGGCTGCTGGACGGCTGAGGACCCCTTCGCTCGACGCTTGATCGTGCGACGGGCTCGCTACCGAGGCGGTACGACGCCGGGTCCTCGAGCGTCGGCAGGGTGCGCGGGCCGACCAGGGCGAGCCGACCCCGGGGGCGTGCCTCTGCGCGACGCTTCGGTAACCTTGCAATTTGAAAGCGCGACTTTTGATTTTCAAGGTTACCGAAGCGTCGCGGAGGACGCCTCCCCGACGTCGGGCACCGCCACCGTGCCCAAGGTGCTCTCCATGGCCGCGCTCACCGCCTGGATCAACGCCATCACGAAGAGCGGCCGAGCAAGGGCCGATCCCCGCCTGACCATCAGGACAGCTGCTCAGTCGTCGTCCGCGGTACCGAAGGTGCGGCCGTGCGCGACCGTGTGCGGCGGCACCCGCGCCCCCTCGAGCACGTCGCACGCGCTGAGGTGCGCGTAGGCGCCGATGCGCGCCCCTTCGCCGACGCGGGTGCCGGCCGCGAGCACGACGCCGGGCTCCAGGGTCACGTCGAGCGACAGCGCCACGTCGGCGTCGAGGAAGACGCTCCCAGGATCGACCATGGTCACGCCGGCCGTCATCCAGCGGCGCCGCAGCCGGTCGCGCAGCAAGCGGTCGGCGTGCGCGAGTTGGAGCCGGTCGTTGACGCCGACCAGGCGCCGGGTCTCGTCGTCGGCGCGCACCGCGCGCACCCGACGGCCAGCCTGCAAGTACGCGACCACCAGGTCGGTCAGGTAGACCTCGCCGGCGGCGTTGGCGTCCCCGAGCGTCGGCAGCAGATCCCAGAGGCGCGCGTCGAACGCGTAGGTCCCTGGGTTGACCTCGCGCAGCGCCCGCGTGGCCTCGTCGGCGTCGCGCTCTTCGACGATCGCGCGCACGCCGCCGTCGCGGCCGCGCACCACGCGGCCGAGGCCGCTCGGATCGTCCGCCTCGACGGTGAGGAGCGTCATCCCCTCGCCCCCGGCGGCCAGGTGCGCGTCGAGCAGGCGAGCGAGCGACGCCCCCTCGACCAGCGGGCCGTCGCCCCCGAGGACGACGATCGGTCCCGGGTGGCCGGCGAGCGCCTCGGCGCACACGGCGACGGCGTCGCCGGTCCCGCGCTGCCGCTCCTGCACCACGAAGCCGACGCCGGCGTCCGCGAAGCGCGCGCGGACCGCCTCGGCCCCGTGCCCGACGACGACGAGCAGCGGATCCGGGTCGAGCGCGCGCGCGGCGTCGAGCACGTGGGCGAGCATGGGCGCGCCAGCGGCCTCGTGCAGCACCTTCGGGAGCCGCGAGCGCATGCGCGTCCCCTGGCCCGCAGCCAGGACGACGACGGCGGGGCGCGGTCCTCCTTGCGTCACGCCTTCGCCCCTCGCGTCCAGAGCAGGTACGCCGCGACGAGCACGATCGGGACGCTCACGAGCTGGGTCAGGGTGAACAGGCCGACGCCCCCGACCGGGTCGAGGTAGACCGACCAGAACAGCGGGTTGTCGCGAAAGGGCTCCTCGATCACGGCGCGCAGGACCGAGTACCACAGCACCATGTGCAGGAACACCGCCCCCGGCGTCTTGGTGCGCGCCAGCGCCCAAGCGATCACGCCGATCAGCAGCACCCCGACGAGCATCCCGTAGATCGGCGTCAGGTGGACGACGCAGGGCTCGCCGGCGGGGACGGTGCGGCACACCGGCGGCGCGTACTGCCAGAGCGGGTCGCCGAACACCACGCGGCCGAACGCGCCGAACGTGGGCGTACCGGCCTCGGGCCACGGGAACCCGATCGGCCACGAAGTGAGCCGCCCCCCGGTGTCGGTCCCGTTCATGAGGTTGCCGATGCGCCCGCCGATGATGCCGAACGCGGCGATCGGCGAGAGCACGTCCAGGTAGCGCCAGACGTCGTAGCCCTTGCGGCGCGCCTGCCAAGCGAGGACCGCCACGATGCCGATGATGCCGCCGTGGATGCTGATCCCGCCTTCCCAAACCGCGAAGGCGCGAAGCGGTTCGCCCCCGGGCCCGAAGTACGCGCTCGGGCTCGTGAGGACGTAGACGAGGCGCGCACCGACGATGCCGGCGCCGACCATCCACGGGGCCATGTCGAGGAGCCACTCGCCGTCGAGGCCGCGCGCAGCGGCCGCGCGCAGCGTCCAGGCCGCACCAGCGACCACGCCGAGGGCGATGAGCACGCCGTACCAGCGCAGCGCGAGGGGGCCGATCGTCACGAGGATGGGGTCCATGGGCTCTCCCTGTCTGGTGCGGGCGACCGCCGAGCGGGACGCGCCCCGCGAATGCTACCAGGCGCCGGCGACCCCGCGCGGGCGCCCCCGTCCAGGTCGCCACGGAACCTCAGCCCGCGATCAGGCGTCCGATCACGACGACGGCGATCACCACGACGAGCACGAGCTTGCCGCCGACGCCGGCGAGCGTCCCCAACAGGGCACCCACCCCGGCGCGCCACGCGTCGGGCGGGGTGCGTCCGGCGGCGAGCTCCGCGAGCGTCGCACCCAGGAGCGCGCCGATCAGGAACCCCCACGGCGGCAGCACGATCAACCCGACGAACGACCCGACGATGCCGCCCCACAACCCTGCGCGCCCCGCCCCGAAGCGCTTCGCGCCGACCCAGTTGCCGAGGAGATCGAACCCTTGGGCGACCGCGGTGAGCACGGCCACCCACAGGATCGTCGGCACGTCGATGCGCTCGAACCCCGTCATCCAGCCGGCCAGGATGACGGCGACGAGCGCGACCGGGATGCCGGGCAGCATCGGCAGGATCACGCCGGCACCCGCCACCGCCAGACCGAGGAGCACCACCAGCCACGCACCGATCGTCGCGACCATGGTCAGATCGATTCGCGGCCGGGCGCCCGGCCGTGCACCGCATCGGACGCTGCCGCCAACACCGGCGCGACCGCCGCGAGCGCCGCGCGCGCCAACTCCGGCGCCGCCGGCAGGTTGACGACCAGGGTGCCGCGCCGCACGCCGGCCACGCCGCGACCGAGCAACGCGCGCGCGTCGCCGCGCGCCGCCGCGAGGCGCATCGCTTCGGCGATCCCGGGGATCTCGCGCTCGACGACCTCGAGCGTCGCCTCGGGCGCGCGATCGCGCGGCGCGAGGCCGATCCCGCCCGTCGTGAGGACCAGGTCGACGGCGTCGTCTTCGGTGAGCAGGCGCAGTTTGGCGCGGATCAGCGCCTGCTCGTCCGGCACCACCTGGTAGTCGACCTCGACGAACGGTCCGGCGGCCAGCACCTCGCGGATCGCCTGGACGGCCCGGTCTTCGTGCTGGCCAGCGGTGGCCCCTGCGGCGACGCTCAACAGCGCGGTTCGGATCATGCGTCCATCGTAGCGCGAGCGCGTTGCGCGCACCGCAGCGAGCAGGTACCGTGAGCCGGTTTCGACGGCCGCCATGCGGCGGCTGCCGCTGCGCGGCCGCACCCCGACCCTCCAGGAGGTCTCCCCGTGAAGATCCACGAGTACCAGGCGAAAGCGCTGCTCGCCGCGCGCGGCATCGCCGTCCCGCAAGGGCGCGTCGCGTTGTCCGCCGACGAGGCAGTCGCCGCGGTGCGCTCACTGGTCGAGGCGAGCGGCGTCCCCGTCGTCGTCGTCAAGTCGCAGATCCACGCCGGTGGCCGCGGCAAGGGACGCTTTCAGGAGCACCCGGACCTCGGCGGCGTCAACGTCGTCCTGGACGGCCGCAGCGGCGACCTCGCCGCGGCCGAGGCGCAGGTGCGCGCGCTGGCCCAGAAGATGCTCGGGAGCACCCTCGTCACCGTCCAGACCGGCCCCGAGGGGAAGCCCGTCCAGCGGCTGTACGTGGAGCAGGGCGTCGACATCGCGCGCGAGCTGTACGTGTCCGTCGTGCTCGATCGCGCCACCGGCCGCAACGTGGTGATCGCCTCGACCGAGGGCGGCACCGAGATCGAGGAGGTCGCGGAGCACACCCCCGATAAGATCCTGCGCGAGACCGTCGACCCGGCGATCGGCCTGGCACCGTTCCAGGCGCGGCGCCTCGCCTTCGCGCTCGGGCTGAGCGGCGACGCGCTCGCGAAAAGCGTCGCCTTCCTGACGGCGCTCGAGCGCGCCGCGGTCGACCTCGACACCGACCTGCTCGAGGTCAACCCGCTCGTGGTCACCGGCGCCGGCGACGTCCTGGCCCTGGACGCGAAGATGTCGATCGACGCGAACGCGCTCTACCGGCACGACGACGTGGTCGCGCTGCGCGACCTCGCCGAGGAGGACCCGGCGGAGGTCGAGGCCTCGAAGTACGGGCTGTCGTTCATCAAGCTCGACGGCACCATCGGCTGCCTCGTGAACGGGGCCGGCCTCGCGATGTCGACCATGGACATCATCCAGCACGAGGGGGGCAGCCCGGCGAACTTCCTGGACGTCGGCGGCAGCGCCACCACCGAGAACGTCACCGCCGCGTTCAAGATCATCACCCGCGACCCCAACGTGAAGGGGATCTTCGTCAACATCTTCGGCGGCATCATGCGCTGCGACACCATCGCCAACGGCGTGGTCCAGGCCGTGAAGGACGTCGGCCTCCAGGTGCCGCTCGTCGTGCGCCTCGAGGGCACGAACGTCGAACTCGGCCGCCGCATCGTCGAGGAGGCCGGCATCCCCGGGCTCCAGTCGGCGACCGACATGCGCGACGGCGCCCGCAAGATCGTGGAGGCCACCCGATGAGCTCGTTCGTCGACCGCACCGCCAAGGTGCTCGTGCAGGGCCTGGGCAAGACCGGGCAGTTCCACACCGACAAGGCGATCGCGTACGGCACCCAGATGGTCGGGGCCGTCCACCCGGGCCGCGGCGGCACCACCCACCGCTTCGAGGGCGCGACCGACGCTTCGGGCGTGCCGGGGCGACCCGAGACTTACGAAGTCGACCTCCCCGTCTTCGACACCGTCCGCGAGGCCGTCGCGGCCACCGGCGCCGACGTCAGCGTCGTCTACGTGCCGCCGGCCGGGGCGGCCGACGCGATCATGGAGGCCGCCGACGCCGGCCTGCGGCTCGTGCTGTGCATCACCGAGGGCATCCCGGTCCAGGACATGGTGCGGGTCAAGCGCTACCTCGAGGGCAAGCCGACGCGCTTGGTCGGTCCCAACTGCCCGGGCGTGATCACCCCCAGGCAGTGCAAGATCGGCATCATGCCGGGCTACATCCACGAGGCCGGCCGCGTGGCGGTCGTCAGCCGCTCGGGGACGCTCACCTACGAGGCGGTCAAGCAGCTGACCGACGTCGGGCTGGGCGAGACCACGGCGATCGGCATCGGTGGCGACCCCGTCAACGGCACCTCCTTCGTCGACGTGCTCGAGGTGTTCAACGACGACCCCGAGACCGAAGCGGTCATGTTCATCGGCGAGATCGGCGGCAGCGGCGAGGAAGAGGCCGCCGCGTGGATCGCCGAGCACATGACCAAGCCGGTGGCGGGCTTCATCGCCGGCACGACCGCCCCTCCCGGCAAGCGGATGGGGCACGCGGGCGCGATCGTGGCCGGCGGCAAGGGGACCGCGGCCGACAAGATCGCCGCGCTGGAGGCCGCCGGCGTGGTCATGGCGCCCACCCCGACCGACATGGGCGCCGCCGTCCAGGAGGCGATGCGGCGCAAGGGCCTCCTCTGACGTCCGCCCCACCGGTACGGGGGCGCTTCGCCCCCTCCCCCACCGGCGCGCTGCATCTGGGCAACGCGCGCACCGCCCTCCTCGCCTGGGCCTCGGCCCGGGCGCAGGGGGGCGGCTTCGTGATGCGGGTCGAGGACCTCGACCCGCCGCGCACCGTCGCGGCGGCGGTGGCCGGCAACCTCGACGAGCTGCGCTGGTTGGGCCTGGACTGGGACGAAGGCCCCGACGTCGGCGGGCCGGCCGGTCCGTACCGCCAGAGCGAGCGCGACGCGCACTACGCGGCGGCGCTCGCCGCCCTCGCCACCGCCGGCCGCCTGGCCGAAGACTGGCTCTCGCGCAAGGACCTGCAGGGCGCTGCGTCGGCACCGCACGCTGCGGCGGGCTCGGCGTACGGTCCGCCCGAGCGAGGGCGCTCCGCGCGCCTCGCCGAGGTCCGCCGCGCCGAGGGGCGCGCGCCCTCGTGGCGCGCGCGGCTCGAACCCGGCACCGTCGTCGCCGACGACGTGCGCCTGGGGCAGCGCACCTTCGACGTGGCGGCGGACGTCGGCGACCTGGTCGTCCGGCGCAGCGACGGCCTGTGGGCCTACGCGCTGGCGGTGGTGGTGGACGACGCCGCCATGGGCATCACCGAGGTCGTGCGCGGCGACGACCTGTGGGACGCGACCGGAGCTCAGGTCGCGCTCGCGGCGGCGCTCGGGCACCCGGCGCCGCGCTACGGCCACGTGCCGCTCCTCCTGGACGCGGACGGCCGCCGTCTGGCCAAACGCCGGGGCGCATCGACCGTCGAGGCGTACCGCGCCGACGGCGTCGACCCGCGACGCGTGGTCGGCGCGCTCGCGGCGACCGCGGGGCTGCTCGCCGCCCCGCGGCCGCTGCACCCGCGCGAACTGGTCGCCGGGTTCGATCTGGCGCGGCTGGCCCCGGATCCCGCGCGCTGGACCGAAGCGCTCGAAGCGTGGGTGCGCGCGGGCTGACCCGGCGGCGCTCGACGTCGGCCGGGCGCTGGCGCGGGCGCGCTAGGCCGGGTACACTCGGCGCCATGCGACCGAGCACGCGCGTCCGGACCCCCCGCACCTTCAAGGTGCGCCACCAGTTCTGGTGGCGGTGGAGCACGCCCGACTGAACCCGGCCTCCCGACGTCGAGGCCGGGCGCCTGCGCCCCACCTCTCCTCGACCGCACCACCGGAGGACCCATGTTCCCGATGCCCGATGCCCGTGGCCGCTTCGGCCCCTACGGCGGACGCTACGTTCCCGAGACCCTGATCCCCGCGCTCGACGAGCTCGAAGCCGGGTACCGCGCCGCGATGGCCGATCCGGCGTTCCGCGCCGAGCTCGATCGCGCGCTGCACGACGTCGGGCGCCCGAGCCTGCTCACGCGCGCCGAGCGCTTGGGCGCGCACGTGGGCGGCGCCCGGATCTACCTCAAGCGTGAGGACCTCAACCACACCGGCGCGCACAAGATCAACAACACCATCGGCCAGGTGCTGCTCGCGCGGCGCATGGGCAAGCGCCGCGTGATCGCCGAGACCGGTGCCGGGCAGCACGGCGTGGCGACCGCGACGGCGGCGGCCCTGTTCGGCCTCGAATGCGTCGTCTACATGGGCGAGGAGGACGTGCGCCGGCAGGAGCTCAACGTGGTTCGGATGCGGCTGCTCGGCGCCGAGGTGCGCCCGGTCCACAGCGGGACCCGCACGCTCAAGGACGCCACCAACGAGGCCATCCGCGACTGGGTCACGAACGTGCGCACGACCTTCTACGCGATCGGTTCGGTGGTCGGCCCGCACCCGTACCCGATGATGGTGCGCGACTTCCAGAGCGTGATCGGCCGCGAGACCATGGACCAGCTCGAGGCCGTCGAAGGGCGCCGCACCCCGGACCTCGCCGTGGCGTGCGTCGGCGGTGGCTCGAACGCCATCGGCCTGTTCGCGCCGTACGCCTACCTGCCGGCAGACGAGCGGCCGCGGCTGATCGGGGTCGAGGCGGCGGGCCACGGCGTCGCGAGCGGCGCCCACGCGGCGTCGATCACCGGCGGCCGACGCGGCGTGCTTCACGGCGCGCTCATGTACCTGCTCCACGACGCCGACGGCCAGATCGCCTCCGCCCACAGCGTTTCGGCCGGCCTCGACTACCCGGGCGTCGGCCCGGAGCACGCGTACTACCACGACGAGGGCATCGCCGAGTACGTCGCCGTCGACGACCGCTCGGCCCTCGACGCCTTCCGGATGGTGGCGCAGCTCGAGGGCATCATCCCGGCCCTCGAGACCGCGCATGCGTTCGCGTACGTCTTGGAGGAGGCGCCCAAGCTCGGGCCCGACACGGTCATCGTGATCAACCTCTCCGGGCGTGGCGACAAGGACGTCCAGGAGGTCGTGCGCGTAGAAGCGGCGCTGGCGACCGAGGCGGCCGCGTGAGCGCGGCCGCGAGCGAGCCGTCCGCCGCGCCGACGCGCGGCGAGGCGCGCGTGCGCGCGGCGTTCGCCGCCGCTGCCGCGAACGGCCGCGCAGCGTTCGTCCCGTTCCTCACGGGCGGCTTCCCCGACGCCGAGCGCTCGCTCGCCGCCGGGCGTGCGCTCGCGCGCCACGCGGACGTGCTCGAGGTCGGCCTCCCTTACTCCGACCCGCTCGGCGACGGACCGACCATCCAACGCGCCTCCGAGGTGGCGCTGGCAGCTGGCGCGACGACCCGCGGCACCTTCGACCTCGTGCGCGCCTTGCGCGCCGGAAGCGACGCCCCGATCGCGGTGATGACCTACTTCAACCCGGTGTACGCGTACCAGGGTCCCGAGGGCGAGGGCGTGGAGGCGTTCGTACGCGCCGCCGCCGACGCCGGCGTCGATGCGCTGATCCTCCCGGACCTGCCCCCGGACGAGGGGGAAGACCTCATCGCCGTCGCGCGCGCGGCCGACGTGGCCACCGTCTTCCTGGTGGCGCCCACCTCGACCGACGCGCGCTTGTCGACCGTGGCGCACGCCTGCCGCGGGTTCGTCTACGCGGTGTCCGTCACGGGCGTCACGGGCGCGCGCACCGGGGTGCCGGTCGACCTCGCCGAGCTGGTGCGGCGCACCCGCGCGGCCGGCGGGCTCCCGGTGGCGGTCGGGTTCGGGGTGGCGGACGCGGCGACCGCCGCGGGCGTCGCGGCCGTCGCCGACGGCGTGGTCGTCGGCTCCGCGCTCGTCGATCGGGTCGGCCGGATGCGGGACGCACACGACGTGGCCGAGCTCGACGCCTTCGCCGCCGCGCTGGCGGCGGCCACCGTGCGCCCGTAGCCGAGGCGATCGAGCGAACGGGTCAATCGCTCCGAACGGCCGCGATCGGTCCGAGGACCAGGTAGAGCTCGGGCGCCACGAAGAGGTCGGCCCCCGAGCTCGCCTCGCCTGCGACGATGCGCACGAGCACCGGGTCGGACGCACGGTCCGACGTGAGGAGCAGCAGCTGCCCCGGCTGATGCTGCGCCGAGCGCGCGTCGAAGCCGCGCAGGTCGGCGGCCACCGCCAGCCGCGCGGCACCGTCCACGGCGAGCACGTCGACCCGCACGTCGATCACGCCCCGGCCGATCGCGTCGAGCGCCTCCGCCCCGGCGCGCGCGAGGTCGATCACGCGCCCCGGGAGGAACGGCCCGCGGTCGTTGATGCGGACCTCGACGGTCGCGCCGGTGTCGAGGTCGGTCACCCGCACGCGGGTGCCGAACGGCAGCGTGCGATGCGCGGCGGTGAGGTCGCTGGGGTCGAAGATCTCGCCGCTGGCGGTGCGCCGGCCCGCGAAACCGGGCCCGTACCACGACGCCCCGCCGACGAAGCTCGTGGCGGCGAGCGGCGCTTGCGCCACCTCGACCGGCGTCCCGGCGGGGGCGGCGGTGCGCGCAGGGGCGCAAGACGCCAGCGCGAGCGCGACGCACGCGGCGGCGAGGGCGGTCGGTCCGGCGGCGCGGCGGAGGTGCGAGCGGTGATGGGGCACGATGCCCGCAGGATGGCACCCCGACGCGGCCGGCGGCAAGGCCGGCGCGCTTCACATGGCTCGGTTCAGGCCGCCCAGGTACGGCGGACGAGCTCCTTCTGCGCGAGCACGAACGCCTCGTAGTCACCGATCTCGGCCGTGCCCTCGGCGATCGCGTTCTCGCAGCGCACGATGATGCGGCTGAGTTCGACGTCGCTCAGGGAGCGAAGCGGCTCGTGTCGACGGTACGGTTCTTGGTGCATGGCGGCGTCCTTCCCGCAGATCGCGGCGGGGCCTGCTGGCCCCGAGATGCACGAAGGCTAGCGCCGACGCTCTGACGGGAACCTCACACGCCGAAGCCGGCCGGTATCGTGCAGCGTGATCGATACCCATTGCCACCTCGACCGACTCGACGCCCCCACGGACGCCCACGCCGAGGGGCTGGTCGCCCTGATCACCGTCGCGACCGCGCCGGACCGCGTGGACGCCGCCCTGGCCGCCGCGGACGCGGACCCGGGGACCTTCGCGATCGTCGGCGTGCATCCGAACGACGCCGAGGCGGCGTCCGACCCGGCCGGGCGGCGCATCATCGAAGCCGCGCTGGAGCATCCGAAGGTCGTCGGGGTCGGCGAGACCGGCGTCGACCTCTACTGGGACCGGGTGCCCCTGGACGTCCAGCTCGCGTCGTTCCGATGGCAGGGGGCGCTCGCGCAGGCCCACGACCTGCCGCTGGTCCTGCACGTCCGGGACGCGAACGGCGCGCGCTGGGGGCATCGCGACGAGGCCTCGCGCGCGACGGCGGCGACGATCGCGGAGCTCGACCACGGGCGCGGCGTGCTTCACTGCACCAACGGCCACCCCGACCTGCTCCGGGTGGCGCTCGAGCACGGTTGGTACGTCAGCTTCGCAGGCAACCTCACCTACAAGAGCGCCGAAGCCATCCGCGAAGCGGCGACGGCGGTGCCGCTCGACCGCCTGCTGGTCGAGACCGACGCGCCGTTCCTCGCCCCGGTACCGCACCGAGGGAAAGGCAACCGCCCCGGCCACGTGCGCCTGACGGCCGCCGAGCTCGCGCGCCTCCGGGGCGTCGCGCCCGAAGCGCTCGAGACCCACCTCGACGCCAACGCGCGGCGCGCCTTCCGCCTACCCGCCTGATCGCGCGCTCGTTCTCACTCCGGATCCACGTCCGACGGCAGCTTGCTGCGGCGCACCGCCACGCCGTCGCGGTCGTAGCGAAGGAGTTCGGCGAGGCGCCGCCGCGACATCACCCGGTGCGGATCGCGGGGCACGAACGCGGTGACGACGTCGACCCACCGCGGCCGATCGTACGCGACGACGACGTGCAGCGGCACCCGGACCAGCGGTCCGGCCGGCACCCAACCGAGGACGAGCAAGCGCTGATCGACGAGGTAGCGGGCGAGCTCGCGGCCATGCAGCAGCGTCATCACCACGTCGCGCTCGACGAACCCCTCCGTCGTGGCGTGCCGCACGGCGTGCGGACCCAAGCGGTAGCGCCCGTCGCGGACGTGCGGGCGCAGGTCCTCCAGGGTGCGGCGGACGATGCGGGGCGGGGCTTGGGGGTCGGGCGCGGGCATCGGACGACCACCTCCGGTGTCGTCATACCTACCACGGGGCTTCCCAGGATTCCGGGTCCGGGCCACGGTCGTCCTAGGATGCGGCCATGACCGACACCCGACCGATCCCGCCGCCGCCCGCCGTGGACGCGGGCGACCTCGACGTGCGCTTCTTCGAGCTCGCCGGCCCGGACGCCCGGGCGGCGCTCGCACCCCTCGCCGACGCCTGGCGACGCACGGGCGCGCTCGTCGAGCTGCTGAGCGCCGTGGACCAGGACGACCTGTGGCTCCTCGTCGTGCGCGGCGGCCACGAGCCCGAAGCGCTCCCCGTGCCCCGCGGCGCGCGCGTGTGGCGGTTCCGGAGCGTGGCGCCGTGACCGATCGGGACGTCCCGGCCGCCGAGGGCGCGATCGACGAACCCGCAGCCCCCGCATGGCTCGACGACGCCGCCCACGTCGTCGTGCCCGGAGCCGACCTCTACGTCGAGCAGGTCGGGCGCCCCGGGGCACCTCCCGTGTACGTGCTGCACGGCGGACCCGGGTACTCGTGCCACTCCGTGCGCGAGCTGCTCGGCGAGGACCTCGAGCGTTACCGCGTCGTGTACGCGGACCAGCGCGGCGGCGGGCGCAGCTACGCCGACGCCCCGTTCGACCTGGACGTCCTGGCCGACGACGTGGCCGCGGTGCTGGGTGCGCTGCGGTTGGCGGACGCGACGCTGCTCGCCCACGGGTTCGGCGCAGCCGTCGCGGTGCGGACCGCCCGGCGGCATCCCGACCGCGTCCGCGGGATGGTGCTCGTCAACCCGTGGATGTCGATGCCGATGCTCGCGCGCACGCTGCAGCGCGAAGCCGCGGTGCGCAGCGGGAACGCCGACGCCGCCCTGCCGCCGGAGGCCGCGCTTGCGGACGCCGACGTGCTCGATCCCCAAGGGATCGTCGACGAGGCGTTCGGACGGACCTCCGCCAAGGCGCTGTTCGACGCGCTGCTGTTCCCCGACGCGTCCGCGCGGCTGCGCCTGGAGCATGCGGACGCGAGCGCCCTCCTCGGACCCACCGAGACCGTGGAGTTCCCGGAGCCGTGGCGCGTCGACGTGCGCGCCGAACTGGCCGTGCTGCAGGTGCCGGCCGCGGTCCTCGTCTCGACCCACGACGGCTCCGCCTACCCGGACCAAGCGGAGGCGGCCCTGTCCGGCCTTCCGCACGGCGTCACCGCCCTGGTCGACGGGGGCCATTACCCCTGGCTGGACGCGGGCGACGCCTTCCTCGAGTCGCTGCACGCGGCGCTCGCCCACGCGGGCGCGGCGGACGCGCCGGACCGCGATGCGTAGACGCCCGCAGGCGTGAAACGCTTCGCGGGCGCCCTCACGGACGCGTGCTAGCATCTCGAGATGCTGAAGCCGAACCTCCATGTTGCGTCGGTGACGGACGTTACCGTCGCTTGGCTGCGGGAGCACGGGGTGCGCGCCGTGCTCATCGACGCCGACGACACGCTCGTCGTCCGCGACGGCGCGCCCGTCGGCACCGACGTACGGGCGTGGCTCGACGCCCTGAAGGCTGCCGGGATCGCCGTCGCGCTGCTGTCCAACGGCACCCGCGCGCGCGTCGCCGCGCTCGGGGTCGACCTCGGCGTGCGGGCGTTCGCCCTGTCCGGCAAACCGTTCGGGTTCGCCTTCCGGCGCGGTTTGCGCGCGCTCGGCAGCGACGCCCGCCACACCGCGATGGTGGGCGATCAGCTCTTCACCGACGTCTTCGGCGCGAACTGCGCCGGCTTGATCTCGATCCTCGTCACCCCGCTCTCGCCCGGCCGGCACGCCCACACGCGCGCCGCCCGGCGGCTCGAGCGTTGGGTGCTCGCCGGAGGTGGCCATGGCCGTCCTGTCGATCGGTGACAAACGCCTCGGCGCCGTCCTCCTCGAGCGCGGGTACGTCAGCGACGAGTCTCTGCAGCAGGCGATCGGGCGCCACACCGAGGTCGGCGGCCGCCTCGCCGACGTCCTCGTGCAGATCGGCGTGATCTCGGAGCAGCGCATCGCACGCGCGGTCGAGGAATCGATCGGCATCCCGCTCGTGATGCTTCCCCGCGTCGACGTGATGCCGGACGCGCTCGCCAAGGTCGACGGCGACACCGCGTACGAGGTCGGCGCGCTACCGTTCGCGATCGACGGCAACCGCCTGCGGGTCGCGTTCGAGGACCCGTTGGACGCGCTCGCGATCGAGGAGATCGAGGACGCCTCCGGCTGCGTCGTCGAGCCGTACCAGGCGCTGCGGAGCGAGCTGCAATGGGCGCTGGCGACGTACTACCCCGAGCTCGGGCTCACGCCACCCAGCGATTTCCAGGTCGACACCAGCCAGCGCCTCGGCGCACTGGCCGTCGAGCGCGGGTTGCTGAGCGAAGACGAGCTCGCCGAGGCGGTCGCGGAGCAGCAGCGCACCGGCGGGGTGCTGGGGCGCATCCTCGTGCGGCGGGGCCACCTCGACGACGACACCCTGGTGCGGCTCCTCGCCGAGCAGCTCGGGCTCCCGTTCGAGCCCAGTCTGGTCGGCGTGCCCTTCGACGAGGCGTTGGCGAGCCATCTGCTGCGCCTCGACGCGGTGCAGTTCAACGCGGTACCGCTGCGGATGGATGGCGAGACGCTGGTCGTCGCGGTCGCCGATCCGCGGCGCATCGCCGACGTCGAGGCCATCGTGCCGATCGCGACGGCGTTCGTCGCAGCCTCCGAGGCTCAGGTCCAGCAGCGCATCGAGGCGATGTACGCCCACGACAAGGGGCGGCTCGGCGAGCAGCTGCTCGTGTCCAAGAAGCTCAAGCGCGAGCAGCTGCGCAAGGCGCTCGAGGAGCAAGCGAAGCTCGGGAAGGTCAAACCGCTCGGCGAGATCCTCGTCGACCTCGGCTACGTCACGCAACTCGACGTCGACGATGCGCTCAACAAGCAGCGCTCCGGGGGCGGTCGACTCGAGGACACGCTGGTGCAATCGGGCAAGATCTCGCCCGAGATGCTGGCGCGCAGCCTGGCGATGCAGCTCGGGTACGAATACGTCGAGGAGAACACGGTCAAGGTCGACCCGATGGTGGTGACGCTGGTGCCCGAAGCGACCGTGCGCCGCTACCAGGCGATGCCGGTGCGCACCGAGGGCAACGTCCTGGTCGTCGCCATGAAGGACCCGCGCCACGTGTTCGCGCTGGACGACATCCGGCTGATCACCGGCAAGGAGATCCAGCCGGCGGTCGCCACCGAAGAGAGCCTGACGCGCCTGATCAACCGCTTCTACCGCGACGGCGCCGACATGGACGAGCTCGCCCGGGCGGTCATGGAGGAGGTCGGCGGTCAGCAGCAAGCCGAGGAGGACACCAGCTCGATCGACGACAACGCGCTGGTGAAGGTGGTCAACAGCATCATCCGCGAAGCTCTGCTGAACGACATCTCGGACATCCACATCGAACCGCGCCCGGACAAGGTGATCGTTCGGGTTCGAAAAGACGGTAGCTTGCGCGAGTACATGACCATGCCCAAGGCGACCGCGGGCGCGATGGCGGCGCGCATCAAGATCATGGGCGGGCTGAACATCGCTGAACGGCGCATGCCGCAGGACGGCCGCGTGCGCTTCAAGGACAAATCGGTCGAGGTCGACCTGCGCCTGTCGACGCTGCCGACCGTGTACGGCGAGAAGGCCGTCATGCGCCTGCTCAAGAAGGCGAGTTCGATCCCCGAGATCGAGCAGCTCGGCTTCGCGGAGCACAACTACCAGCGCTTCACCGACGTGATCCAGAAGCCGTACGGCATGTTCCTGATCACCGGCCCCACCGGCTCGGGCAAGTCGTTCACCACGTTCTCGATCCTCAAGCGCGTCGCCACACCGGACAAGAACGTGTCGACGGTCGAGGACCCGGTCGAGTACGAGATCCCCGGGATCAACCAGACGCAGGTGAACGTCAAGGCCGGTCTCGATTTCGCCCGCGCGCTGCGCGCCTTCCTGCGCCAGGACCCCGACATCATCATGGTCGGCGAGATCCGCGACCACGAGACCGCCAAGATCTCGATGGAAGCGGCGCTCACGGGCCACCTGCTCATCGCCACCCTGCACACGAACGACGCCGCGGGCGCGGTGGTGCGCCTGACGGAGATGGGCATCGAACCCTTCAACGTCTCGGCGTCGCTGATCGGCGTGCTCGCGCAGCGCCTCGTGCGCAAGGTGTGCAAGGACTGCCGGGTCGAGTACACCCCCGAGCCCGACGTGCTGCGCCGGCTCGGCATCCTGTCGGACGAGGTCAAGGGGAAGAAGCTCTTCCGCGGGGTCGGTTGTGAAAAATGCGGCGGCAGCGGCTACAACGGCCGCTACGCTATCCACGAGTTGCTCACCGTCGACGACGAACTCTCCACCGCGATCGTGAAGGAAGAGTCGGCGCTGGAGATCAAGGAGATCGCCATGCGCAACGGCATGCGCACGCTGCGCGACGACGGCGTGCTCAAGGCCTTCGAGGGCATCACCACCCTCGAAGAAGTACTGGCCAAGACCGCCGAATGAGCACCCCTGCTCCAGAGAGGAAGCCCTGATGGCCGACCAGATCCGCGCGACTCAAACCCAGGTCGACATCGTCGACCTCCTCAAGATGGCCGTCGAGCGAGGCGCCTCGGACCTCATCCTCACCGTCGGACTGCCCCCGATGATCAAGATCCACGGCGAGTGGCGCCCCACCGAGTACGACCCGCTGACCCCGAACGTCACCCGCCGGCTCATGTACTCGATGATGGACGAGAAGAAGCAGCGCAACTTCGAGGAGCGCAAGGACCTCGACTTCTCGTTCAGCCTCTCGGGCCACGGCCGCTTCCGCGTGAACTGCTTCCAGCAGCGCAACTCCGTCGGCGGCGTGCTGCGGACGATCTCCGAGGAAGTGCTCACCTTCGATCAGCTGGGGTGCCCCTCCGAGCTCGCGGAGATCGCGAAGCTGCCGCGCGGCCTGGTGCTCGTCACCGGCCCGACCGGTTCCGGCAAGTCCACGACGCTCGCGACGATGGTCGACATGATCAACCGCGAATCGCAGAAGCACATCGTGACCGTCGAGGACCCGATCGAGTTCTTCCACCAGCACAAGCGCTCGATCGTCAACCAGCGCGAGATCGGCGAGGACACCCGCGACTTCCACGCCGCCCTGCGCTCCGTGCTGCGGCAGGCGCCCGACGTGATCCTGGTCGGCGAGATGCGCGACCACGAGACGATCGGCGCGGCGGTGACCGCCGCCGAGACCGGCCACCTGGTCATGGGCACGCTGCACACCAACTCGGCGCCCGAGGCCATCGACCGCATCATCGACGTCTTCCCCGAGGCGCAGCAGGAGCAGGTGCGGGTGCAGCTCGCCAACAACCTGCAGGCGATCTTCACGCAGCAGCTCATCCCCAAGGCTTCGGGCGACGGCCGCGTGTTGGCCTACGAGCTCCTGATGGCGACGCCCGCCGTGCGCAACCAGATCCGCGAGGGCAAGACGCACCAGATCCTCTCGTCGATCCAGACCGGTGGCCAGATCGGCATGATCACCATGGACGCCTGCCTGGCCGAACTGCACCTCAAGCGGCTCATCAGCTTCGAGGTGGGGCTGGCGCGCTCCGTCGACGCCAAGGAGTTCGAGCGGCTGGTCGGATCGGGCGGCCTGAAGGCCACCGGCGAGGCGAGCCGCGGCGGCACGGCCCCGGCACCGACGCGGCCTGCGGGACCGAGCGGTCCCAGCGGCGGCTTCGGACGCCCGGGCGGTGGTTCGCCGGTCGGTCGCGGAGGACGCTGAACGACGGCGCACCGTTCTACCGATCGCGCGCGATCGGTAGAACGGTGCGCGATCGGTAGGTCGCGGCGTGGGCGCGTTGACTTTGGCGCGCCTGCTTCCGTACGCTCAGCAGCATGCAAGCTCGACCGCGCGTCCGCCGGCGCCTGCGCGCCATCCAACGACGCCGGACCCTGCCGCTACCGGGTCCGGGGGAACGCGCCGCCACGACGCCGTCCTGACGGCGCTCGTCCGCCCTGCGCGCCCCCCGATCGCCGACCGATCGGGGGGCGCGTTCGATTACGCCACCACACGAGGAGCCATCGCCGCATGAACCAACCCCGCCACCTGTTCGACAAGGTTTGGGACGCCCACACCGTGGGCACCCTCGAGAACGGCCAGACGCAGCTGCTCATCGGCACCCACCTGATCCACGAGGTCACGAGCCCGCAAGCCTTCGGGATGCTCGACGACCTCGGGCTCTCGGTGCGGATGCCCCACCGCACCTTCGCCACGGTGGACCACATCGTGCCGACCGACCGGCGCAGCGAGCCCTTCGACGACCCGCTCGCCGACGCCATGATCAAGGCGCTCGCGCGGAACTGCGCGCGCCACGGCGTCACCTACTTCGACCTCGAGTCGGGCCACCAAGGCATCGTCCACATGGTGGGCCCCGAGCAGGGCATCACCCAACCGGGCACGACGATCGCCTGCGGCGACTCGCACACCAGCACCCACGGCGCCTTCGGCGCGATCGCCTTCGGGATCGGCACCAGCCAGGTGCGCGACGTGCTCGCCACCCAGACGATCGCGATGACCAGGCCCAAGGTGCGCCGCATCGAGGTGAACGGCGAGCTCGGCCCCGGCGTGTACGCCAAGGACGTGATCTTGCACATCATCCGCACGCTCGGGGTGAACGGCGGGATCGGCTTCGCGTACGAGTACGCCGGCGACGTGTTCGACCGCATGACCATGGAGGAGCGGATGACGGTCTGCAACATGTCGATCGAGGGGGGCGCCCGCTGCGGCTACGTCAACCCCGACGCGACCACCTTCGCGTACCTCGAGGGGCGCCCGTACGCACCCACGGGCGCGGCGTGGGACGCCGCCGTGGCTGCTTGGCGCGCGACCGCGAGCGATCCCGGCTGCGCGTACGACGACGTGGTCGTGATCGACGCCGCCGTCATCCCACCGACGGTCACGTGGGGCATCAACCCCGGGCAGGCGATCGCCGTCGACGAAACGATCCCGCACCCCGACCGGGTGCCGCCGGGGCAGCGCGCCTCGGTCCTCGAGGCGCTCGCCCACATGCAGCTCGACGGCGGCGCGCCGATCGCCGGCACCAAGGTCGACGTGGCCTTCTTGGGGTCCTGCACCAACGGCCGCTTGAGCGATTTCCGCGAGGCCGCCGCGGTGCTGCGCGGACGGACCGTCGCGCCCGGGGTCCACGCCATCGCGGTGCCCGGCTCGACCCTGGTCAAGGAGGCGTGCGAGCGCGAAGGCATCGACCGGGTGTTCATGGACGCCGGCTTCGAGTGGCGCGCCGCCGGCTGTTCGATGTGCCTCGCGATGAACCCCGATCAGCTCGTCGGCGACCAGCTCTGCGCCAGCTCGAGCAACCGCAACTTCAAGGGGCGGCAGGGTTCGGTCACGGGGCGCACGGTCCTGATGAGCCCGGTGATGGTCGTCGCCGCGGCGGTCACCGGCTCGGTCGCGGACGCCCGCACCGTCTTCGGCGCGGAAGCGGCGGTGGCCTGACATGGCGCTCGAACCCATCACCTTCGTTCTCGGCCGCGGCGTCGTCGTCCCCGGCGACGACATCGACACGGACCGCATCATCCCCGCGCGCTACATGAAGGTCGTCACGTTCGACGGCCTCGGCGACTTCCTGTTCCGAGACGTCCGCCAGGGCAGCGACGGTCGCGCCCTCGGCCACCCGCTCGACGCCCCGGAGCGGCAGGGGGCGACGGTGCTCGTGAGCGGTCGCAACTTCGGCTGCGGCAGCTCCCGCGAGCACGCACCGCAAGCCGTCGTGCGCGCGGGCTTCCAGGCGGTGATCGCCGGCTCGTTCGCCGAGATCTTCTTCGGCAACGCCACGACGCTCGGGCTCGTGTGCCTCGCGCTCGGCGACGACGACCTGGCGGCGGTGTCGGCCGCCGTCGACGCCGACCCCACCGCGGAGCTCGCGCTCGACGTCGCGGCCGAGACCGTGAGCGTCGCCGGCCGCACCTATCAGGGGCAGCTCCCGGCCACCGCCCGCGAGGTGCTGGTCGCCGGCCGCTACGACCCGCTCGCCGAGCTCCTCGCCCACGACGCGGCGATCGCCGCGACCGCCGCTCGGCTTCCGTACGTCCAGGAGCCGGCCGCATGAGACACCACCGCATCGCGGTCCTCAAGGGCGACTTCATCGGTCCGGAGGTCGTCGACGCCACCATCACGGTGCTCGAGGCGCTCGCCCCGCGCGCGGGTCTGGCGTTCGAATGGGACCCGCTGCCGTTCGGCGGTGGCGCCCTCGACGCGTACGGGAGCCCGCTCCCCGACGCCACCAAGGCGGGGGTGGCGGCGGCCGAGGCGGTGCTGATGGGCTCGGCCGGCGGACCGGTCGGCGACCACCCGTGGAACCGGGTGGCGCGCCCGCTGCGCGTGGAATCGGGCATCCTCGACCTGCGCCGGCACCTGGGCGTCTACGCGAACCTGCGGCCGGTCGCGGTGTTCGAAGGCCTCGAGCACCTGTCGCCGCTCAAGGAGATCGTCGCGCGCGGCACCGACCTGCTGATCGTGCGCGAGCTGACGGGCGGCATCTACTTCGGCAAACCTTCGTCGAGCGGCCCCGACCGCGGGGTGTCCACCGACGTCTACGAGCGCTTCGAGGTCGAGCGCATCGCGCGCACCGCGTTCGAGGCCGCGCGCCTGCGCCGCGGTCGGGTGACGAGCGTCGACAAGGCGAACGTCCTCGACGTGTCGCAGTTCTGGCGCGACGTGGTGGTGGGCGTCCATCAGACGGAGTTCGCGGACGTCGAGCTCGACCACCTCTACGTCGACAACGCCGCGATGCAGCTCGTGAAGGCGCCCACCAGCTTCGACGTCGTGGTCACGTCCAACCTCTTCGGCGACATCCTCTCCGACCTGGCGGCGGTGCTCCCGGGTTCGCTCGGCGTGCTCCCGTCGGCGAGCCTCGGCGGCGACGTCGGGCTCTACGAGCCGGTGCACGGCAGCGCCCCCGACATCGCGGGCCAGGGCTTGGCGAACCCCACGGGCACGCTTCTGTCGGCGGCGATGATGCTGCGCTTCTCGCTCGCGGCCCCGGCCGCCGCCGACGCGCTCGAAGCGGCCGTCAAGGGGGCGCTCGCCGACGACCCGACCCGCGACCTGGGCGGCACCCGCGGCACCGCCGCGTTCACCGCCGCGGTGATCGAGCGCCTCCCCGCGCGCATCGAGCACCCGGCCGACCCGACCGTCGCGCGCGCTTGAGCTCCCCCGGCGGTGCGCCCGGCCCCGGCCGGGCGCGCCGCCGAAGTTTCGGAGGCCGTACCCGAGCGCGAGGCGCGCCACGGGTACGATGCCCGCACACCTCGGAGGTCCCATGCCCGACGCTCAGCCCCGCAACCGCCGCAGCGCCACCGTGACCCAGGGCGACCAGCGCGCGCCCAACCGCGCCATGCTGCGCGCCGTCGGCTTCACCGACGCCGACTTCGACAAGCCGATCGTGGCCATCGCGAACGGCCACAGCACGATCACGCCCTGCAACTCGGGCCTCGGCGCGCTCACCGACGCGGCCGACGCGGCCGTGCGGCGCGCGGGCGGCATGCCGCAGACCTTCGGCACCATCACGATCAGCGACGGCATCTCGATGGGCACCGAGGGGATGAAGTGCTCGCTCGTGTCGCGCGAGGTCATCGCCGACAGCATCGAGACCGTCGTGCGCGGCCAGTCGATGGACGGGCTGCTGGCGATCGGCGGCTGCGACAAGAACATGCCGGGCGCCATGATCGGCATCGCGCGTCTGAACGTGCCCGCGGTGTTCGTGTACGGCGGCACCATCAAGCCGGGCCACCATGACGGCGAGGACCTGACGATCGTCTCCGTGTTCGAGGCGGTCGGGCAGTACGCCGCCGGGCGCATCCCGCTCGATACCTTCCGGGCGATCGAACGGAACGCGTGCCCCGGCGCCGGCTCCTGCGGTGGGATGTACACCGCCAACACGATGTCGTCGGCCATCGAAGCGCTCGGCCTCTCGCTCCCCTACTCCAGCACCATGGCCGCCGAGGACGACGAGAAGCGCGTCAGCACCGAAGCGAGCGCCGAGGCGCTGCTGCGCGCCGTCGCGGACGGCGTCCGCCCGCGCGACCTGCTCACCCGCGCGGCGTTCGAGAACGCGATCGCGGTGGTGATGGCGGTGGGGGGTTCGACGAACGCCGTCCTGCACTTGCTTGCGATCGCGCGCGCCGCCGAAGTGCCGCTGACGATCGACGACTTCGAGCAGGTCCGCAAGCGGGTGCCGGTCCTGTGCAACCTCAAGCCCTCGGGCCGCTACGTCGCGACCGACCTGCACCGGGTAGGCGGCATCCCGCTGGTGATGAAGATGCTGCTCGAGGCCGGGCTGCTCGACGGTGAGTGCCGCACGATCACCGGCAGGACCGTCGCCGAGAACCTCGCCGACGTCGCCGCGACGCCGCCCGCAGGGCAGGACGTCGTGCGCCCCTTCGACCGCCCGATCTACGCCGAGGGGCACCTGGCGATCCTGCGGGGCAACCTCGCACCCGACGGCGCCGTGGCCAAGACCTCGGGTCTCAAGCAGACCAAGATCACCGGCCCCGCGCGCATCTTCGAGTCCGAAGAGGACGCGATGGCCGCGATCCTCGACGACCGCGTCCAAGCCGGCGACGTCGTCGTCATCCGCTACGAGGGACCCGTCGGCGGCCCCGGTATGCGGGAGATGCTCTCCCCCACGAGCGCGATCATCGGCAAGGGGCTCGGCGACTCGGTCGCGCTGATCACCGACGGTCGCTTCTCGGGCGGCACGTACGGCCTGGTCGTGGGCCATGTCGCCCCTGAGGCGGCGGTCGGCGGCCCGATCGGACTGCTCGTCGAGGGCGACCAAGTGACCATCGACGCCGAGCACAACCTGCTCGCCGTCGACCTCTCCGACGCCGAACTGGCGCAGCGGCGCGCCAGCTGGACCGCCCCCGAGCCGCGCTACCTCGTCGGCGTGCTCGCCAAGTACGCCAAGCTCGTCGGCAGCGCCGCCGAAGGGGCCGTCACCGGATAACGCGCGTTTGGGTGAGCGCGCGCTTTCGCGCGCGCTCACCCAAACGCATTGCGGTTGCGCGCTTCACGAGCAACCGAGCCCACCGCGGGGGCCAGGTGCCCGGCGGCCCGGCGATAGAATCGGCACCATGGCACCGCTCAAGGTCACCATCTGGAACGAGTACCTGCACGAGCTCGAGCACGACAGCGTCGCCGCCATCTACCCCGACGGCATCCACGGCGCGCTGCGAGCAGCGATGCTCGAGCGCTACCCCGACGCGCTCGTGCGCACCGCAACCCTGCGGCAGCCCGATCACGGGCTCTCCGACGAGCTGCTGGACGACACCGACGTGCTGTTTTGGTGGGGCCACAAGGCGCACGCCGAGGTCGCCGACGCCTGGGCCGACAAGGTGCACCAGGCGGTGCTGGGCGGCATGGGGCTGGTCGTGCTCCACTCCGGTCACTTCTCGAAGCCGTTCAAGCGCGTGCTGGGCAGCAACGCCTCGCTCCTGTGGCGTGAGGCGGACGAGAAGGAGCGGCTGTGGAACCTGCAGCCTTCGCACCCGATCCTCGAGGGCGTGCCCGCGTTCTTCGAGCTCGAGCAAGAGGAGATGTACGGCGAGCGCTTCGACGTCCCCACGCCGGACGAACTGCTCATGATCAGCTGGTTCCAGGGGGGCGAGGTGTTCCGTAGCCTCTGCACCTGGCGCCGCGGGCACGGCCAGGTGGTCTACTTCCGGCCCGGCCACGAGACCTACCCGACGTACCACCACCCGCTCGTGCGCCGCATCGTCACGAACGCAGCGGCCTGGGCGGCGCGGCGCGTCGTGCAGCCGACCGACACCTGCACCCGAAGCGTCGAGCTCGAACCGGTCCCGAACCCCGCCAAGGAGCACATTTGAGCGCGCCGCTGCGCATCGGGATCATCGGCGTCGGCAGCATCGCGCGGGCGCACCACGACGGCTACGTGGCGGCCGGCGCCGAGGTCGTCGCCCTCGCCGACGTGCACGCGCCGTCGTTGACCGCGCGCGCCGCGTCTTGGGGCGTCGACCGGACCTACCAGGACTACGGCGCGCTGCTCGCCGACGGCGGCGTCGACGCCGTGTCGATCTGCGCCCCCACCTTCGTGCACCACCCCGCGACGCTCGCGGCCGCCGCGGCCGGCGTCCACGTGTTGTGCGAGAAGCCCATCGCCCTCGACCTCGCCGAGGCCGACGCGATGATCGCGGCGTGCCATGCGGCGGGCGTCGTCCTGATGACCAACCACCAGCTGCGGTCGCACGGCGCCGCCGCGCACGCCAAGCGCCTGCTCGACGCCGGCGAACTCGGCGATCTCACCCACGTGCGGCTTCGGCAAGCGCACGACTGGGCGGGCAAGGAGGCGGTCGGGCCGTCCTTCGCCACCAAGTCCGTCGCCGGCGGCGGCACCCTGCTCGACAACGGCTGCCACCTGATGGATTTCGCGCGGTTCGTCGGCGGCGACGTACACGACGTTTTCGCGCGCACGGCGACGCGCAAGTTCGACGCCGAGGTCGAGGACACCGGCCACGTGTCGCTCGCCTTCGAGAGCGGCGCCATCGGTACCGTCGAGGTCGCCTGGACGGCGACGGGCTGGGAAGAGGGGTGGTGGCTGTACGGCACCCGCGGCGCGCTCGAGTACACGAACCGCATCGGCGGCCAGCCCCTGCTGCGGCACGTGCACCGCGCGTCGCCGGGCACCACGTGGGGCGACACCGACGTCGCCGAGCACCGCTTCGCCGGCGCCAAGCCGCACGCCCGCCACGTCCTCGCGTTCGTCGCGGCCATCCGCGGCGAGGGACCCGTGGTCTGCTCCGGTGAGGACGGCCGCGAGGCCGTGCGCCTGATCCTCGCCAGCTACGAGAGCGCGGCGCGCGGCACCCCGGTGCGCGTCGCCCAGGAGTTCGCGGCGCTCTAACCCGCCACGCCGGCCTCGTCGGCGGCGGCCGCGACCGCCACCCGCACCCACCAGTCGGGACGACGGGCCGCCACGGCGCCTGCGAGCGCGGCGCCTGCGGCCCGGTCGGCGACGACCGCGAAGCACGTCGACCCGGAACCGCTCATCGCGACCGGGCCGGTCGCGTGCGCGCGCAGTTCGGCCAACGCCGCAGCGACCTCCGGGACGCGCGCAGCGACCCCGGGCTGGAGCGCGTTGGCCAGCGGGCCGAAGCCGCCGTCCCGCCAAGCGTCGATCGCCTCGTCCATCGGAGCGACGTCGACCGGGGCGGCCGCCCACCACCGGTAGGCATCGGCCGCGGCCACGGGCACGCCCGGGTGCACGAGGACCACCGTCCGCGGCGGCAAGGCGAGCGGCGCCACCACCTCGCCCCGACCCCCGACCCGAGCGATCGGCACCCGCGTGAGGCAGAACGGGACGTCCGAACCGAGCGCTTCGGCCAGGGGCGCGGCGTCGAAGGGCGCCGCCGCCAGCCGCGCGGCGGCCCTGAGCGCCGCCGCAGCGTCCGCCGAGCCGCCCCCCAGACCCGCCCCCCACGGGACGCGCTTGCCGAGCACGGCGTGGACGGCGGGCAGTTCGCCAGCGAGCGCGGCGCGCACCGACGCGAACGCCCGCGCCACCAGGTTCTCGGGACCGAGCGGGAGCGCACGGTCGTCGAGCCACGCGTCGCCGACCGGGCGACGATCGAGCCGGTCGACCGTGCCCTCAGGCGCCAGCGCCGCGTCGAGCTCGTCGGCGAGGTCCAGGTGGGCGAAGATCGAATCGAGCTCGTGGAACCCGTCCGGCCGCCGACCGACGATGCGCAACCCCAGGTTGAGCTTCGCGGGCGCGCGCTCCCGGACGCGCCGTGGAGCGGCGCTCACGCGGTCCCCGTGGCGGCGGTGCTGGCGCGCGCCGCCCACGCCTCGGCCAGCGCCAGGTCGTCCGGCCCGGTCACCTTGAACAGGTGCGCTCCGCCCTCGACCCACGCCACGTGGGCGCCCAGGCGCCGGACCAGGCCGGCGTCGTCGGTCGCCTCCACGTCCCCACCCGCCGCGGCGTGCGCGCGCAGCAGCAGCGACCGCCGGAACGCCTGCGGCGTCTGGACGGCGGTCAGCACGGCCCGGTCGACCGGCACCCCGTCGCGCGTGCGCACCAGGGTGTCGGCGACCGGGCGACCGACGCTGCAGGCGTCGTGGAGGCGCACGCTCGCCACGCACGCGCGCACCGTGGCAGCGTCGAGGAACGGGCGCGCGGCGTCGTGCACGAGCACGAAGGTCGCGTCGGTCGCGTGCGCGAGCCGCTGCACGGTCGCCTGACGCGTCGCGCCGCCCGCGACGAACCGCAGCGCCGTCCCCTCGGCCGCCGCCACCGAGATACGGCGCGCCTCGTCGAGCGCGTCGGCGGGCGCCGCGACGATCAGCTCGTCGACCCAAGGTGCCAGCGCGGCCACCGCCCAGGCCAGCAGCGGACGGCCGCCCACCCGCACGAACGCCTTGGGGCCCAAGCCGAGCCGTGCGCCGGCGCCCGCGGCCGGCACCAGCGCGGCGACGGCGTCAGTCATCGTCCTTCCAGCGCGGCGCGTGTCCGTGCTCGAGCCCCAGCAGGTCCAGCGTGCGTGCGGTCACGCCGCCCACGAGCTCGGCCACGGTCTCCGGGCGGTGGTAGAAGCCGGGCGACGCGGGCATCACGACGGCACCGGCGTCGTGCACCGCGAGCATGTTCGCGAGCATCGGGCGCGAGTAGGGAGCCTCGCGGACCGTCAGGACGAGCGGGCGCCGCTCCTTGAGGCAGACGTGGGCGGCGCGCGCCACCAGGTTGTCGGTGTGGCCCTGCGCCACCTTCGCGAGCGTCCCGGCCGAGCACGGGACCACGACCATGCCGTGCGCGCGGAAGCTGCCGCTCGCGATCGGCGCACCCAGGTCGGCGTCCTTGTGCACGACGTCGGCCAAGGCCTCCAGGCCCTGCACGCCGAGATCGAGCTCGGTGGGAAGGACCTGCTTGGCTCCGCTGGTCACGATCAGATGGCGTTCGACGTTCGGCACTCGGCTGAGCGCCTCGAGCAAGTCGACGGCGTAGACGAGGCCGGAGCCGCCGCTCACGGCGACGACGACGCGGCGTGGGGGTTGGGTCATGGCCGACGGTACCGCGGCGCGCCGTGGGGCGCGTTAACCTGCCGCCATGGAACCCGAGTGGCGCGCCGCCGTGCGCGCGTTCGACGAGGGACGCTTCTGGGACGCCCACGAGCACCTCGAGCCGCCGTGGCTCGCGGCTACCGGTGTCGAGCGCTCGTGGACCGCCGGCGTGATCCTCCTGTGCGCCGCCCTGCACAAAGCGCGCGCGATGGGGTCGGCGCGCGGCGGCCGGCGCAACTACGCGAAGGCGCTGCGCCACCTGGTCCTCGTGCCGGACCACCATGCGGGAACCGACGTGCGCGAGCTCGAGGCGCGGGTGCACGCGGCGCTGCGGGACCCGACGTCGTCCGTGGCGTGGCCCCACGCTGCCGCAGAGGTACGTTGAGCATCCATGGAGCCCCGCACCGACCCGCTACGTCACGACCAGCGTCGCGCCCGCCGTCCGATCGGCGCCGACCGCCCCCTCGTCCGCGCCCGCCACGGCCGCGTGCTCGGCGGCGTCTGCGCGGGGATCGCCGCGTTCGTGGGCACCCGCGCGACGATCGTGCGCGCGCTCTGGATCGTCAGCCTGGTGCCCTCGCTCGGCATCACGGCGCTCGCCTACCCGGCGGCGTGGTGGCTGATCCCGCTCGCGCCGACCGAGCGCTAGACGAGCAGCCGGACCGGGGCGGCGAGCGCTTCGGCGACCCGCCCCAGCGCCGCCACCGCACCCTGCGCGACGTCGTCGCCGGACAGGGTCAACCAGGCGCCGTCGCCCGTGGCCCGACCGAGGGCGAGCACCGGGGCATCGAGGTGGAGCACCGCTTCGTCCAGGGCGATCGAGCTCAGGTCGGCGACGACGACCGGGGCCGTCGGACCGCCCGCACCGTCCTCGGGCGTCTCGAGCGCCGCGATGGCATCGGCGATGCGACCGTCGGTCGCCACGGGACGCAGCTGCGCCCCGTCCGCCGTCCACCACCAGCCGTCGACGCTGCTCGCATCGGGCCATGCGCGCCGCACGGCGCGTGCCAGCAGGGCCACCGAGACGGTGCTCGGCGCCGCCCCGAGCGCGTCCGAGATCTGCGACACCGCGCTCCGAAAGGCGCGATCGTCGAGCCGGCGGCGCCAGACCTGACCGTGCCGCACGAGCGCCACGTCCGCGTCGACGAGCGCATGCGCGCGCTCTTCGGCCACGGGATCGGCCTCCTCCGCGGCGTCCCCGATGACGAAGCCCAGACCGTCGTCGACGCTCGCTTCCTCGGCGGCGAAGTCGTCCGCACGGCGACGCGCGACGGCGTCGCCCGCAGGGCGCGGGCTCGCAGCGACCGCACGGCGATCGCTGAGGTCGAGGAACACGCCCTGATCGTCCTCCGCACCATCGAGGGATGCGTCATCGTCGACGAACAGCGCATCGTCCGCCACGGCGGCCGGCGGGCTCTCCTCGGGCTCGAACAGGTCGGGCAGGTCCGGCGCGGTCGCCGGCCCCGCGTCCGGAACCGCGGCCGGCGCGTCGAACGCGAACACCTCGTCGTCGCCCTCCACGTCGTCGGCGCTCGGCACGACGGTCTCGCCTTGGACCTCCGGTTCGTCGACCAGCAAGAGCCCGCCGTCGTCCTCGTCGGCCTGAGGTTCGGCCGGCATGGCCGCTGCCGCGGGCTCGTCGAACACCGGCGGGGCGTCGTCGCGACGTTCCGTCGGAGCGGCGCCCGAACCCGGCGCCTCGTCGAACAGGAACAGGTCGTCGTCGAGGGTCGAGGTCAACGAGCGGTCGACCGGCGGTGCGGCGGCGTCGGGGCGGTAGGCGGCCACGTCGGCATCGGGCCAGGCCTGCATGCCTTCGGGCACCGGCTCCGGCGTGGGGTCGAGGTCCTCTTCGCCGGCCATGACCTTGGCGAGGAAGGTCAACACGTCGCGTTCGACGATCCGACCGCCGTCGCCCGATCCCTCGAGCCGGCGCCAGTCGACGTTGTTCTCCTCGGCGAGCCGCCGCGCGAGCGGTGCGATGTCGGGTTCGTTCACGCGTCCTCCTCGTCCGGATCTAAGCGCCGCGCACCGGCGCGGCACCGGACCGATCGTTGGTCCGAGTTTACGCGCACCGGCGCGAGCCGCACGCGAACGACCTCACGCCCGCGTCCCTCATGGCCGCCACGCCTGGAAGAACGACCCGTTGATGAACGTCTGGACGAGCGGATCGTCGCCGACCACCCGAACGCTCAGCGAGACGCCCTCACCCGCACCGAGGTCGCGGTCGAGCACGGTGCGTTCGCCCTCGGCGTCTGCGACGACGAGCGTCAGGCGGTACGGCTCGCGCGTCAGGCTCGCCACACCCACGGAGCCTGGGTCGAAGCGGAAGGGGATCAGGCGGCTGCCGTCGGCCTGGGCCACCGTCGTTCCGGGCGCCGGCACGTCGACCGCCGCGTCGCCACCGTCGCCGTCGTCGCCGTCGGCTTCGCCCGGCACCGGACCGGCGTCGAAGCCCTCGCCCGGTGGCCGCTCGCCGCCGAAGAAGTCGAACGGTTCGAAGGGGCGGTCGTCGGCGACGGAGGGACCGTTCACCACGAGCGATACCGGCGAACCGACGACGGTGTACCCGGCCGGCCGCGCCTCGACGACGCCCTCGGGCAGCGACGGATCGTCGATGCGTTGCACCGCGCCCAGGTCGAGTTGTGCGGCCCTCAGGGTGAGTTGCGCGCGCCACAAGGGCAAGCCGGCGACGTCCGGGACCTCGACGATGCGGGTGCCTTCGAGCGCGTACACCAGCGTCACCGGGGTCGACGGGAGCACGCTCGAGCCGCCGCTGGGACGCTGATCGGTCACGGAGCGCGGACGATCGAAGCTCACGGCGGCCGCGACCTGCTCGACGTGCCGGATCCCGAGGACCTCGAGCTCCGCCACGGCTTCGTCGACGTTGCGGCCGACCACGTCGGGCAAAACGACCGGAGCGTCTCCGGGTCCCCGGCTGACCGTCAGGCCGACCCCCTCACCCGGAACCAGCACGGCCCCCGCGAGCGGCTGTTGGGCGATCACCGAACCGACCGGTCGCTCCGAACCGACGTAGGCGACCCGCTCGACGGGGACGCCCACGGCGTCGGCGCGCGCGACGGCGTCCACCTCGTCCAACCCCACGAGGGTCGGGACCGCGGCGGCTTCGGTCAACCCGTTCACGCCCAGGGCGACCACCCGGCCGGGACGCACCGTGTGCCCGGTCGCAGGGGATTGCGACACGACCTCGTTCGGCGCAGCCGCCCGGTCGACCTCGACGAACGCCCGGGGCTCCAAGCCCGCGTCGCGCATGCGCGCGGCGGCCTCCTCGTACCCGAGCCCGATGGCGCTGGGCACGCGGATCTCGCCGACCTGCAGGTAGCCCGTCGCCACCCAGGCGCCGGCGCCTATGAGCACGGCGAACGCGACCCCGAGCACCAGGAGGCGGAAGGCGCCGGAGCGGGCGATGCGGGTCCCGGACATCGACGGTGAGGCTATCACGCGACCCTGAACGTTCCATGCGCGACCGCGTCGGCGTCGGGGCTCGCGACGGCGTCCACGGAAGCCGGGGCGACCGCGACCTTCGAACCGTCCGCGTAGCATCGGGCGTGAACCACATCGCCGTCGACGCCGCCCCGGACGCCGCCCCCGAACTGGCCTGGCTGCGCCGCGCGCAGGAGTTGGGCGTGCCCATCGCGCCGATGGCGGTCGTGACCGAGGCGGTCGAACGCGATTTCTACCGGCTCGCGCAGCTCGAGGCGCGCGTGCTCGGGCACTTCGCGAACGTCGATCCGCGTGACCCGGACGAGGACGACCTCGAAGACCTGGCCCCCGACGTCGCCGCTTGGGTGCTGGACGCAGCGCTGCTCGTCGAGGTCGTCGAGGGGTTCTACGAGGCGCAGGCAGGCCTCTCCCCGCGGGTGCGGGTGCGCCGTTCGGGAGCGGACGGGGTGATCGCCGTGCGCGGACGGCCCGCACTGGTCGCCGTCAAGCGCACGTGGGCGGCCGCCTGGACCCCGGCGGCGATCGCCGCCCGGCTGGCCGCAGGCGGCGGTTGGATGCCCCGACCCACGCCGGTCCTCGTCCACGACGCCGACCTGAGGCCGGACGCCGATGCGGCGAGCGCGGCGTCCGCGGCCCTGGGCCGCGACGTCGACGCCTGGTCGGACGCTCGCGGTCGGTTGGCGCGGCTCGCGCTCCGCTGAGGCGGATAAACCGCCACCGCCTCAGCGCGCCTTTGCGCGCTCCATGCCTGCGCGCTCCATGGCGTGCGCGGCGACGGCGGCCGCGCCGATCACGCCGGCGTCGCCGCCGAGCTGCGCGATCCGCAGCTCCGGGACGGCGTACCCGACCAGCGCCGCCTCGAAGGACGCCCGGACGCGGTCGAGGTAGAAGTCGCCCACCGCGATCATGCCGCCGCCGAGCACGAATCCTTCGGGATCGACGACCTTGACCAGGTTCGCGAGCCCCAACCCGGTGAAGCGCGACGCCTGATCGACGATCGAGAGCATCCGACGGTCCCCCGCGCGCGCCAACGCGAACGCTTGCTCCGTCGTCAACGGCCGCGACGCCACGTAACTGGCGTCGCGCGCGATCGAGCGGCCGGCGGCGAGCGCCTCCCAGGTCCCCGAATGCCCATCGCCGCCCGTGGGTCCACCGGGCAGCAGCACCATGTGGCCGATCTCGCCGGCGAGTCCGTGCGCGCCGTGCAGCACCTCGTCGCCGACGAAGAGGCCGCCGCCGATCCCGGTGGACAGCGTGACGTACACGCTCGAAGCGAAGTCGCGGGCGGCGCCGTAGCGGTGCTCGGCGTAGCCCGCCGCGTTGGCGTCGTTCTCGAGCACCACGGGCAAGCCGAGCCGCGCACCGAGCGCCTCGACGAGCGGTGCGTCCTCGAGCCCGGCGATGTTCGGGGCGAAGCGGACGCGGCCTTTCTCGAAGTCGAGCGGCCCGGGGCAGCCGATGCCGACGACCTTCACGCTGCCGTCGGCGAGCAGCGGTTCGGCCGCCGCGACGAGGGCCTCGAGCACGTCCTCGAAGCCGGTCTGCGGCGTCTCGCGGCGTCCGCGCGCGAGGACGACGCCGTCCTTGACGGTGGCGGCGGCGATCTTGGTGCCGCCGAGGTCGAGGCCGAGCGCGATCATGGGTGCCTCCCTGCGGTGGTGGCGTCCAGTGCAGCCACGGCGGCGAGCGCCGCGTCGGCCATCATGCCTTCCTCGTCGGTGGCGACCACGAGCACGGCCACCGCTCCATCCGGGTCGATGCGCGGCCCGTGGGCTGCGTTGGCGTCGGCATCGACGGCGATCCCGAAGGCCTCGAGGCCGGTCAGGATCTCCGCGCGCATGCGCGCGTCGTGCTCGCCGATGCCGCCGGTGAAGACCACCGCGTCGAGCCCGCCCATCGCGAACGCCAGGCTCCCGATCGCGAGCCGGGCGCGGTACGCGAACGCCCGCAAGGCGAGCGTCGCCCGGTCGTCGCCGGCGTCCGCGGCGTGGCGCAGGTCGCGCACGTCGTTGGAGCGGCCCGAGAGCCCGAGCAGGCCCGAGGCCCGGTTGAGCTCGACGTCGAGCTCCGCGGCGCTCTTGCCGGCGCGGAGCAGGTGCAGCAGGACGCCTGGATCGAGCGACCCGGAGCGGGTGCCCATGATCAGCCCGTCGATCGGCGTGAACCCCATCGTGGTCTCGACGGACCGGCCGCGGTCGACCGCCGCGGCGCTCGCGCCGTTCCCGAGGTGCAGCGAGACGATGCGCAGTTCGTCGCGGGGACGCTCCAGCAGCGCGGCGGCGCGCCGCGTCACCCCGTCGTGCGACGGTCCGTGGAAGCCGTAGCGCCGGACGCCGTGATCGAGGTACCAGGCCTCGGGCACCGCGTAGCGGTAGGCGTGGGGCGCCATGGTCGCGTGGAAGGCGGTGTCGAAGACCGCCACGTGGGGGACGTCGGGAAGCGCTGCGCGCGCGGCGCGCAAGGCCGCGAGGTTGGCCGGGTTGTGCAGCGGCGCGAGCGGCACCAACCCCTCCAGGACGTCGATCACGGCGTCGTCCACGACGATCGGCTCGGTGTACCGCTCGCCGCCGTGGACCACGCGGTGCGCGACGACGGCGACGCGTTCGAGCGGCGCCGCACCCGGGGCGTCGGCGAGCGCCGCCTCGGCGCGGCGCCACGCATCGACGTGGTCGTGCGCTCGTCCGGGCTCGCCGATCCGCTCGATGGTCACGGCGGCTCCGGAGGGCCGGCGCCCGACCTTGAGGCTGGAGCTGCCGGCGTTGACGACGAGGACGTCGGGCGCGTCCGAGGGCATGGGGGTTTCGGGCATCGGATCTCCTGCTACGGCGTGCGACGGTTCCGCGCCGCGGTGCGGTGATGGTATCAGTCGACCCCGGTGGCGTCGTCCGGCGCGCGCGCCGCCCCGCGCAAGAGCACGGGCTCGAAGCCGACGCGGTCGGCGGCGACGAAGCGGACGTCGACCCCGGGAAGCTCGGGCAGCGGCACCGGCGCGTCGCCGTGGACGTGCCCGAAGACGAGCGCGTCGGGCGCCGCGGCGCGCAGCGCGTCGACGAAGCCCGAGGGCTCGCCGCGGACGTTGGTCGGGGGGAAGTGGAGCATGACGACCCGATACCCGTCGCCGAGCCGCGCCATCGCCTCGAGCGACAGGCGCAGACGCGCGACCTCGCGCTCGTAGACCTTGCGGTCGTGGTCGCCGAAGCCGTGCGCGCCCGGGCAGATCCAGCCGCGGGTGCCGCCGACGACGACGTCGCCGACGCGCACCGCGTCGTTCTGGACGGCCAGCATGCGCGGCGGCAGCAACGTGCGCAGGCGACCGATCGCCGGCCACCAGTAATCGTGGTTGCCGCGCAGCAGCACCTTGGTGCCGGGCAGGTCGGCGATCGCTTGCACGTCGACCTCCGCTTCCTCCCACCGCATCGCCCACGAGACGTCGCCCGGTACGAGCACGAGGTCGTCGTCCGCGACGTGGCGGCGCCAGCCCTCGAAGAAGGCCTGCGGATGATCCGCCCACGCCGGACCGAACACGGTCATCGGCTTCGGGCGGGCGCCGCTCAGATGGGGATCGGCGATGGCGAAGACGCGCACGGGCGCAGTCTAACCGCGCCCTCCGGCCGCCTTCTCCGCGGGTGGTTCGCTCAGGACGACCGCGACGGCCGCACGCCACTGCGCAGCCTGCGCGCGCTCGGTCGGGCGCACGCCGACCTGGCCGAGCGTCCGCGCCAGCGCCGCGACGGTCGCCGCGACGGTCGCCGCGACGGTCGCCACCGCGAGCTCGTCGCCGGCCGGACGCGCCGCCGCTGGCGCCGGCCAGTCGGGCGCCACCTCCGCCCACGGCGCCAAGACGAACGGGCGCTCGGCCGCTCGCGGGTGCGGCAGCGTCGGCCGGTGTCCGCAGCCGCTGCGCGCCCCGACCTTCCAGCCGGACCCGTCGAGGAGGTCGAGGTCGAGCGTCCGCGGTCCCCACCGCTCGCGGCGCTGCCGGCCCAATGCGCTCTCGATCGCCAGCAGCGCCGCGAGCGCGCGCGCCGGGGTCCCCCACGCCCGCGCCGGCCGCCAGCGCACGACCGCGTTGAGGTAGTCCGGCTGACCGGGCGGCCCACCCACCGCCGCCGTGATCCAGGTCCTCGACGCGGCCTCGACCGCGCCCAGCTCGGCGAGCGCGGCGAGCGCCCGCGCGAAGGTGCTGGTGGGGTCGCCCAGGTTGGCGCCGAGGGCGACGAAGGCGACCGGCGCCGCCCGCGGAGCGTCAGCGGACGTGGCGCACCTCGACGACCACGTCGCCGACCACGCCCGGCAGCGGTGCGTGCGGTTTGTGGACCCGGACCGTGACCGCGCGCACCAGCGGCTCCTCGGCCAGCGCGTCGCGGCCGATCCGGTGCGCCAGCGCCTCGATCAGGCGGTAGCGGGTGCCGGTCACCACGGCGGCGACCCGCGCGTAGACGCGAGCGTAGTCCACGGTCGCCGCCAGGTCGTCGGTCTCGGGGAGGTCGGCCTCCAGCACCAGGTCGACGACGAAGGGCGCGCCGAAGCGCGCCTCTTCCTCGAACACGCCGTGGTAGCCGTGGAACCGCAAGCCCTCGAGGCGGATGCTAGCCATCGATCCATCCCTTCGCGCGGAGCGCCTGCACGTGACCGGCGACGTCGTGGGCGCGCACCAGCGCGGCGCCGCGGGCCGCTGCCTCGAGGTGCACCGCGATCGATGCCGGGTCGCGCCGCGCGGCGACGGGTTCGCCCGTCACGTCCGCGAGGAAGCGCTTGCGCGACGCGCCGACGAGCAGCGGGGCGCCGAGCGCCGCCAACGCCCCGGTGGCGCGCAGCAGCGCCCGGTGGTGATCGGCCGTCTTGCCGAAACCGATCCCGGGGTCGAGCACGACGTCCGGCATGCCGTCCGCCAACGCCGCGGTCCGCGCGCTGCTCAACTCCGCGCCGACCTCGGCGACCACGTCCTCGAAGGACGGCGCCGCCTGCATCGTCGCCGGCTCGCCGCGCAGGTGCGACGCGACCGCGGGGACGCCCAGCGACGCGCACGCCACGCGCAGCGCCGGGTCGCGCAGGGTGCGGACGTCGTTGACGAGGTGCGCGCCCGCGGCGATCGCCTCACGAGCGACGTTCGGGTCGGAGGTATCCACGGAGATCAACGCGTGTGGCTCGGCCGCGCTCAGCGCGCGCACGACGGGCACCACGCGCGCGGCCTCGACCTCGGGCGGCACGCTCGGCGCGCCTGGGCGGGTGGAAGCGCCCCCGATGTCGAGCATCAAGGCGCCGTCGGCGAAGGCGCGCCGCGCGACGGCGACCGCCGCAGCTACGTCGACGCGCTCGGTCGCATCGGCGCCGGCGGCCGCGTCCGTCGGCGCGACGAAGCGCCCGCCGTCCGAGAAGCTGTCGGGCGTCACGTTCACGACCGCCATCACCGCGCAGCCCGACCAACCGACCACGTACCCGGCGTCGTCGCGCGTGGCGCCCGGCACCGGCCGATGCCAGCGCAGGGCGTGGCGGCGATGCGGCCACGTGGTCATCGCGCGGGCACCGCGGCGGCGGACCAGTCGGCGGGCCGCGGCCCCCGTCCGAGGCGCCACGCCACCGCGGCCGCCACCCGCGTTCCGGCATGCCCGTCGCCGAACGGGTTGGGGGCCGCCGCCATCGCTTTGATCGCGCCGGCGTCCGACAACAAGGCGGTCAGGGCCGCGGCCACGCGCGGCGGGTCGTTGCCGAGCAGGCGCACGGCGCCGGACTCGACGCCCTCGGGGCGCTCGGTGACGTTGCGCACCACCGCGACGGGCACCCCGAGCGCGGCCCCCTCCTCTTGCAGGCCGCCCGAGTCGGTGACGATCAGGCGCGCTTCGCGCAGCAGACCCACCATGTCGAGGTACGCCCAATCGTCGTCGAGCAGCACGTTCGCGACCGGTTCGAGCGCGGGCCGCAACGCCTCCCGGACCACCGGATTGCGGTGCATGGGAAGCACGAACAGGTGATCCGGGTGGGCGCGCGCCGCCGTCGCGAGCGCCTCGGCCAGCTGCGCCATCACGGGCAGGTTCTCGCGGCGATGGAGCGTCACGGCGACGAGCGCGCGACCGTCGGCGCGCTCCCGAACCGCTTCGGGCAGCGCCGCGCGCGCCGCCGCCCAGCGGACCGCGTCGACCGCCGTGTTCCCGGTGACGACCATCCGCGCCGGGTCCTTGCCCTCGGCCAACAGGTGGCCGCGCGCGGCGGCGGTCGGCGGCAGGTCGAGGTCGGTGAGCACGTCGGTGAGCCGGCGGTTGGCCTCCTCCGGGAAGGGTTCGGCAAGGTCGAAGCTGCGCAGACCCGCCTCGACGTGGGCGACCGGGATGCCCTCGAAGAACGCCGCCAGCGCGACCGCGAAGGTGGTCAGCGTGTCGCCGTGGACGAGGACGTACGCAGGCCGGCACGCGCGCAGGCGCTCGGCCGCCGCCGGCACGATGCGGCCGAGCAGGTCGGGCAGCGCCTGGCGATCGGTCATGACGTCGAGGTCGGCGTCGGGGTGGAGGTCGAACAGCTCGAGCATGCGGTCGAGCTGGCGGCGCTGTTGGCCGGTGACGAGCAGCCACGGCCGCACCTCGGCGTGCGCGGCGAGCGCGTGCACGACCGGCGCCATCTTGGAGGCCTCCGGGCGGGTGCCGAAGGCCACCGCGACGATCGCCGCCTCGGGTCCTCCGCTCACGCCGAAGGCGCAGCTCGGCGCGCCTCGCGCCCACGCCACACCGTCGCGATCCCGAGCAGCGCGACGCTGCCGAGGATGGTGGCGACGACGAGCAGCAGCGGCGTCGCCGCCAGCAGCATCCCGAGCACGCCACACGCCAGCGTCGCCCCCCACAACAGGTAGACCGCGACCCGCGGGCTGCCCGAGCGAACGCGCAGCAGGTCGTGCAGGTGGTCGTTGGCGGCGAGCGCCGGGTTCTGGCGCCGGCGCAAGCGCCGCACCGTCACCTGGGTGATGTTGACCACCGGGAGCGCCAGGATCAGGATCGGGGCCGCTACCGCGACCGCCGCGGTCACCTTGAGCGCCCCGAGGACCGACACCGTGGCGAGCAGGTAGCCGAGGAAGTACGCGCCGGAGTCGCCCATGGTGATCGTCGCCGGGTTGGAGTTGTGGCGCAGGAAGCCGAGTGCGCTGCCGGCGACGGCCGTCAGCAGCAAGACCGAAGCGCCGCGATCGGGGAACTGGAGCGCGACGGCGAGCAGGCTGAGGCTGGCGATCGCCGCGATCCCGGACGACAGGCCGTCGAGCCCATCGATGAAGTTGAAGGCGTTCGTGAACCCGACGATCCAGAGCAGCGTCACCCCCACCGCGAGCGCCTCCGGGAAGAACACGAACGGCACCGCTCCGAAGTAGTTGGTGATGAAATCGATCGTCACCCCGTTGATGACGACGATGCCGGCGGCCGCGAACTGGGTCGCGAGGCGCACGACCGGCGCGACCTCCCAGAGGTCGTCGACGAAGCCGACGAGCGTCATGAGCGCACCGCCCAGGACGATCGCCAACAACTGCACGCGGTACGCATCGATCTGTTGGGGCGCGAGCACGAAGCCGACCAGCACCGCCACCAGGAAGCCACCGAAGATCGCGATGCCGCCGATGTTGGGCACGCGTCCTTGGTGGAGCCGCACGCCCACGCCGTGGGCGGAGCCCCCTTCTTGCACGGCGCCGACGCGCAGCGCGAAGTCGCGCACCCGCGGCACCGCCCAGCCGACCACCAGCGCGGCGACGGCGAAGGTGACGAGGACGAGCGGCGCGTACAGGGTCATGGACTCGGCGGGCACGCGTCAGTCTACCGTCGCGGCTGGGCGTGCGATGAGGCGCACGCCGCTCTCAACGCGTCCCGTAGATCCGGTCGCCCGCGTCCCCCAAACCGGGGACGATGTACCCGCGATCGTCGAGCCGCTCGTCGAGGCCCGCCAGGATGATCTCCACGTGGGGGTGGGCGGCCCGCACCGCGGCGACCCCTTCCGGCGCCGCCAATATGCATAGCAACCGTGGCGCCACGACGCCGTGCTCGGCGAGCAGGTCGAGCGCCGCGACCGCGGAGCCGCCGGTCGCGAGCATCGGATCGAGGACGAACACCTCGCGGTCGGCGATGTCGCTCGGAAGCTTGACGAAGTAGCGCACCGGCTTGAGGGTGGTCTCGTCGCGGTACATGCCGACGTGCCCGATCCGGGCGTTCGGCACCAGCTCCAGGATGCCGTCCGCCATGATCAGCCCGGCGCGCAGGATGGCGACCAAAGCCAGCTTCTTCCCCGCCAGGCGGTGGGCGCGGGCGGTGGCGACCGGGGTCTCGACGACGACCTCCTCGAGCGGCAGCCCGCGCATCGCCTCGAACGCCATCAGCATGCTGATCTCGGTGCACAGCGCGCGGAAGTCGCGCACGTTGGTCGCTCGCTCGCGCAGCACCGAGAGCTTGTGCTGCACGAGCGGATGCTCGACGATGGTCACGGCCACGGTTCGCCACCTCCAAAACGAACGCGCTCGAGTCGCCGGGACTCGAGCGCGCGCTGGCGGAGAGGGTGGGATTCGAACCCACGGTACCGCATGGCGGTACAACGGTTTTCGAGACCGTCCCGTTCAACCACTCCGGCACCTCTCCACGGTTCGGGCGGCATGCTGCCGCCGGAGCCACGAGAGGGTACCACGGCGCCGACAGCTCGTCCACCGCATCCCCGGGGCCCGTCGGTTGACGCGGCGACGCGGGGACGGCTACATTGATGGGTGTTGGCGTTGGCCCTTAGTCTAACGGCAGGACAAGCGGTTCTGGTCCGCTCGGTCGGGGTTCGAATCCCTGAGGGCCAGCCACCACGAGCGCCGCACCCCGAAGTTCGACGGGTGCGGCGCTCGGTCGTATGAGGCCGCGCCACGGACGGACTCGACCGGGAGCGCACGTTGACGCCGTCGCCACCGCCTACGTATCATCACTGCCGCTGCGTTGGCCCTTCGTCTAATGGCAGGACAACTGGTTTTGGTCCAGTCGGTCGGGGTTCGAATCCCTGAGGGCCAGCCAACGCGGCCGCGCGCGCCGCGTCCTTCGGGATGCGGCGCGCGCCTTGGTGGCTGCGTCAGCCCTCGCGCGGCGGGTACGCGTGGTACCCCAGACCGGTCTTGCGGCCCAAGTGCCCCGCCTCGACGCGTTTGCGCAAGCCCTGCGGGGGGCGGAAGCGTTCGCCGAGCGCCTCGGTGAGCGATTCGGCGATCGCGAGCATCACGTCGAGGCCGACGTAGTCCGCGAGCTCGAGCGGCCCCATCGGGTGGTTGAGCCCGAGCTTCACCGCGGCGTCGACGTCGGCCGCCGACGCCACCCCCTCCTCGTGCATGCGCATCGCTTCGATCAACGTCGCCGCGAGCACCCGGGTCGTCACGAACCCCTGGCGATCGGCTACCTCCACCACGGTCTTGCCGCAGGCTTCGGCCACGGCGCGAACCAGCGCCATGGTCGCGTCGCTCGTGGCGAGGCCGCGCACGCTCTCGACCAGGCGCATCCGCTCCGGCGGGTTGAACCAGTGCATGCCGCAGACCTGCGCCGCGCGCCCGGTCGCCGCGGCGAGCGCGGTGACCGAGAGCTGGCTCGTGTTCGTCGCGAGCACCGCGTGGGCGGGGGCGGCCGCATCGACCTGACGGAACAGCTCCTGCTTCAGGTCGAGCACCTCGGGGGCGGCCTCGATGACGAGGTCGGCGTCGGCGACGGCCGTCTCGACGTCGGCCACGGCGGCGACGTCGGCGTCCGGTGCGCGCTTCGCGACGCGCGCCAGCGCCCGATCGCGCGCCTCCGGAGACGGGTCGGCGATGCGCACGGCGAACCCGTGCTCGGCCAGCAGCGCGGCGATGCCGCTTCCCATCGTGCCGGCGCCGAGCACGGCGATGCGGCGGACGGAGGGGTGCTGGGGGATGAGGGCGGTGGGTTCGGTCACGGGGGGGCCTCCGATGGGGGGTAGAGGTCGAAGCGGGTCGTGCGCCCGACGAGCACGCCGGTCGGGGGGCGACCCGCCAGCGGCGGGGCGGTGCGGGGGCGCTTGACGACGACGCGGCGGTGCGCCGCGGCGCGCGCGACGGCGAGCAGATCGTCCTGATCGCGGTCGTCGCCGACGACCAGGCGGGCGAGGGTCAGATCCTCCCCCTTCCGCGCCGCCTTGCCGCGCTCGGGGTACATCGGGTCGAGCAGCACTACGTCCGCCCGCAGGCCGGTGAGGACGAGGCGCGCGTCGCCCTCGACCAAGGACATGCGCTCGGCGCCCGGTCGCCCCTCGGCGCACCAGCGCGCGAGCGCGTCGCGCAGCAGCGCGGCGAGGACGGGGTGGCGCTCGATCATCGTCACGCGCCGGCCGGCGGCGGCCAAGACCCCCGCGTCGACACCCCACCCGGCCGTCGCGTCGATGACGTCGTCGCCCGCACCCACCGCCCGGATCAGCGGCTCGCGACCCGGCCGACCCCCGGGCGGCGGCGGCGCGGGCCGCACGGCGGCGGCACGCCCGCGAGCCGTGCCACGCAAGCCGAGCCCGGCCGCGTCGACCCACAGCACGATGGGGCCGCCCGCACCGGCCGTCCACGCCGCGCGCTCCAGCCGCGGAGCACCCAGCGCGGCCGCCAGCTCGTCGGCGCGCGCTGCGTCGCCATCGGTATCGGCGACGACGGGCGGCGCCGCACCCACGCGCTCCGAGGGGGCCGTCGGTAGGGGCACGCCGCAGCGTACCGCTCGGACCCGGTTCGCGGCGGCTTCGTGCCAAACGCGCTTGCGTTCCGACGGCGTCAGGCTCCATAATCTTGGTATCCGAAGGCCCACGAATCGGCCGGCCGTCGGTCCGCAAGTATGCCTGCGCTCGGCGGCTTGCCGCCGAGCGTCCCCGATTCGCCTGGAGGTCTCATGAAGAGCGCCGAACTCGCCCGCCGCCGCCGCGCCGCGGTCGCCCCCGCAGCCTACTCGGTCCACCCCTTCTACCCGGAGCGCGCGGAGGGCTCGTACGTGTGGGACGCGGACGGGAAGCGCTACCTCGACTGGTCGGTCGGCATCGCCGTCATGAACGTCGGGCACTCGCACCCCAAGGTGCTCGACGCCGTGCACCGCAGCTCGAGCGCCTTCCAGCACCTGTGCTTCGCGGTGGGGATGCACGAGTCGTACATCGAGGTGGCCGAGGCGCTCGCGCGCATCGCGCCCGGTCCTTCGCCCAAGAAGACGTTCCTGGTCAACTCCGGGGCCGAGGCCGTCGAGAACGCGGTCAAGATCGCCCGGGTGGCGACCGGCCGGCAGGGCATCGTCGCCTTCACCCACGCGTTCCACGGCCGCACGCACATGGCCTTGTCGCTGACGGGCAAGGCGCAGCCGTACAAGGCCGGCTTCGCGCCGCGCGCCGCCGAGATCTACCGCGCCGCGTACCCGTACGTCTACCGCAACCCGTTCGGCCTCACCGACGAGGACGCGGTCGCCGACGCCTACCTGGCGCAGCTCAAGGACCTCGTCAAGACCACCATCGGGGAGGGTGAGGTCGCGGCCTTCCTGCTCGAGCCGGTGGCCGGCGAAGGCGGGTTCATCCCCGTCCCCGAGCGCTACCTGTGTGGACTCCGGGCCTACGCCGACGAGATCGGCGCGCTCTGGATCGACGACGAGGTGCAGTCGGGCATCGGGCGCACCGGCCACTGGTGGGCGGTCGATCGCTTCAACCTGGAGCCCGACCTGGTCTGCAGCGCCAAAGCGCTCTCCTCGGGCTTCCCCTTGTCGGCCGTCGTCGGCAAGGCCGAGGTGATGGACAAGGTCAAGCCGGGCATGCTCGGGAGCACCTTCGGCGGCAACCCCACCGGCTGCGCGGCCGCTCTGGCGACGATCGAAGTGATCGAGGAGGAGGGCTTGCTCGAGCGTGCGCGCACCATCGGGGTCGTCGCGACGGAGCGCATGCGCGCGCTGCAGCGCCGCGTGCCGGGCCTCGGCGACGTGCGCGGACCCGGGGCGATGATCGGCCTCGAGTTCGTCCGCGACGACGCCAAGACGCCGGACCCGCAGACGGTCGAAGCGATCGTCGCGCACGCCCGCGAGGACGGCCTCATCCTGCTCCCGACGGGCACGTACGGCAACGTCATCCGCTTGCTCCCCCCCATCCGCATGAGCGACGCCGAGCTCGAGGAGGGCCTCGATAAGCTCGAAGCGGCGGTCGTCGCCGCGACCGAAGGGACGCTGGCGGTCGCCTGACGCCGCTCGAACCCGCATGAGACCGCCGGCCACCCCGATCGTCCAGGGTGGCCGGCGTCCGCTCGAGGCGCTTCGGTGCGGACCGCTCAGGCCCCTTGCTCGATCGGCGCGCCCACCAGGTTGCCCCACTCGGTCCACGAACCGTCGTAGTTGCGCACCTTCTCGAACCCGAGCAGGTACGTGAGCACGAACCACGTGTGGCTCGACCGCTCCGCGATGCGGCAATACGTGACCACGTCGCGGTCGGGGGTCACGCCGGCGTCGGCGTACAGATCGCGCAGCACGTCCGGCGGCTGGAAGGTGCCGTCCTCGCGCACCGCCCGTGCCCACGGGACGTTGACCGCTCCGGGCACGTGGCCGCCCCGGAGCGCACCCTCCTGCGGGTACTCCGGCATGTGCAGCTTCTCGCCCGAGTACTCCTCCGGGCTGCGCACGTCGACCATCGCGCCGCCGCCGTCCCGGACCAGCAAGATGTGCTGCAGGACGTCGGCAGCGTAGGCGCGGATCGACGCGTCGCGATACGGGACCCGGTACCGGCTGCGCACGACCTCCGGCAGGTCGCGCACCAACGGGCGCCCTTCGGCCACCCACTTCTGACGGCCACCGTCCATGAGCCGCACGTCCGCGTGGCCGTTGTACTTGAAGAACCAGAAGGCGTAGGCCGCCCACCAGTTCGACTTGTCGCCGTAGAGCACCACCGTCGCGTCGTTCGCGATCCCCTTGCCCTCCATGAGTCGGGCGAAGCCTTGCGCGTCGACGAAGTCGCGCACGTCGGGGCGCTGCAGCTCGGTGTGCCAATCGAGCTTCACGGCCCCCTCGACGTGGCCCTGGGCGTAGAGCAGCACGTCCTCGTCGACCTCGACCAGGCGGACCCCGGGGTCGCGACCGTGCGCGGACACCCACGCGGTGTCGACGAGCGTTTCGGGATGAGCGTACGTATCCATGGCGCCTCCTCCTCCGTCGTCCGGAGCGATCACCCGCAGCGTAAAGGACGGCGGCGAACGGCCCAGGAGCCGGTGCTACGCTGCGCGCGTGCAATCGGTCCTGTTCGCCCCCTCCTTGCTCGCTGCCGACCTCGGCCGCCTGGCGGAGGCGGTCGCCGCTTCCGACGCGGCCGGGGCCGACGCGCACCACGTCGACGTGATGGACGGTCATTTCGTGCCCAACGTCAGTTTCGGGCCCGGAACGGTGGCCGCGCTGCGCGCGGCGACCGAGGCCAAGCTCGACGTGCATCTGATGATCGAAACGCCGGAGCGCTGGATCGACGCCTACGCCGACGCCGGCGCCGACGGCTTGACCGTGCACGTCGAGGCGACCCCGCACCTCCACCGCGCCGTGCGGCAGGTCCGCGAACGCGGGCTCACGGTCGGCGTGGCGCTCAACCCGGGCACCCCGCTCGCGGCGCTCGAGCCGCTGCTGGACGAGGTCGACCTCGTGCTCCTGATGTCGGTCGACCCGGGCTTCGGTGGCCAGCGCTACCTGCCCGCGGTCGAGGGCCGGCTGCGGACCGTGCGCGGCTGGCTCGACGCTCGCGGCTCGCATGCGCGGCTCCAGGTGGACGGTGGCATCGACGCGTCGTCCGCGCCCGCCGCCGTGGCGGCGGGCGCGGACTACCTGGTCGCCGGCAGCGCCGTGTTCGGCGCGACCGACGGTCCGGCCGCCGCGCTCGAGCGCTTGCGTCAGGCCGTCGCTTCGAGCATCCGCCCCATGTGACGGAAGCGCTCGCGCCGCTGGGCGACGAGCTCCGCCGGCGAGCGGCCGCGAAGCGAGGCGAACGCCGACCGCACCGCGGCGGCGGTGGCGGCCACCGTCGCCGCGGGGTCCTGATGGGCCCCACCGAGCGGTTCCGCCACGATCTCGTCGACGACGCCCTGTTCGAGCAGGTCGGTCGCCGTCAAGCGCAGCGCCTCGGCCGCCTTCGGCGCTTCGGCGGCGTCGCGCCACCGGATCGCGGCGCATGACTCCGGGCTGATGACGCTGTACACGGCGTGCTCCAAGATGAGGACGCGGTTCGCGACGCCGACCGCCAAGGCACCGCCGGAACCCCCCTCGCCGACGACGACCGCGACCGCGGGCACGCGCAACCGGCTCATGCGCCGGATGCTCTCGGCGATCACCCAGGCTTGCCCCTGCTCCTCGGCCGCGATCCCGGGGTACGCGCCGGGCGTGTCGATCAGCGCGAGCACCGGCAGCCGGAACTTGTCGGCCAGCTCCATGAGCCGCATCGCCTTGCGGTACCCGCTGGGGTGCGGCATGCCGAAGTTGCGGTGGATGTTCTCCTTGGTGTCGCGCCCCTTCTGCTGCGCCAGCACGACGACGCCGGTCCCGTCGAGCGTGGCGAGGCCCCCGACGAGCGCCGGGTCGTCGCCGAGGGTGCGGTCGCCGTGCAGTTCGACGAACCCTTCCACGATCCCGGCGACGTGGTCGAGCGCGGTCGGCCGGCCGGGCGCGCGGGCGACCTGCACCCGCTGCCAGCGGGTCAGGTGGGCGAAGGTGTCGCGCTTGAGCCGCTCGAGGCGCGCCTCGAGCAGCGCGACCTCTTCGGCCAGGTCGACGGACTGCTCGGCGCCGTACGCACGCATCTCTTCGACCTTGATCTGCAGGTCCTCGATCGGCTTCTCGAACGCGAGCGCCACGCTCAATCCTCCCCGCCATGGGGCAAACCCGAGCGCAAGAGGCGCACGTACGTCGCCAGGCGCGCTTTGAGCTCGCCACGCGGCACCACGTCGTCGACCATGCCCTTGCGGAGCAGGAACTCGGCGCGCTGGAAGCCGGCGGGCAGGTCCTGCTTGATCGTCTGCTGGATCACCCGCGGTCCGGCGAAGCAGATGAGCGCCCCGGGCTCGGCCACGATCACGTCGCCGAGCGTCGCGAAGGACGCGGTGACGCCGCCGGTGGTGGGGTCGCTGAGCACCGAGACGTACGGCAAGCCCTTCTCGGCGAGCGCTTCCAGGGCGACGGTGGTCTTCGCCATCTGCATGAGCGACAGCGCCCCCTCTTGCATGCGGGCGCCCCCCGACGCGGCGATGAGCACGAAGGAGCGGTCCTCGACGGCGGCGCGCTCGGCGGCGCGCGCGATCTCCTCGCCGACCACCGACCCCATCGAACCGCCCAGGAAGCGAAAATCCATCACCGCCAACGCGACCGGTTCGCCGTCGAGCGTCGCGGCGCCCGTGACGATGGCGTCGGGACGACCGACCTTCTTCTGGACGGCGGCGAGGCGCTCCGCGTACGACTCGACGTCGACGAACTCGAGCGCGTCGACCGGCGCGATCGCCCCCGACCACTCGACGAAGCTGCCCTCGTCGGCGAGCATCGAGACGCGCGCGTCGATCGGCATGCGCTCGTGGTGGCCGCACTCCTTGCACACGTACAGGTGCGCCAAGAGGTCCTTGCGGTACAGCTGAGCCTGGCACGACGGGCACTTGAGCCACAGACCGGCCGGGCTCGGATCGTCTTCGCCGCGCGTCGGTCGTTGGCGTCGGAACCAGCGCTCCAGGGCCATCGCTCCTCCTCGTCGAGGGACGCTTGGGATGGTGTTCGCCGCGATGCCGCGCCCGCACCCCGCGCACCCGCGCCCGGCATGCTAACCCAGCACCCCGCAGCGCGGGCACGCCCGAACCGGTTGCACCCGTTCGTGCGCGACCTTGGGCAGCTCGCTCCGGACGGGCGGCGCCGACGGCGTATCATGCGGCCATGGAGCGCGCGAAGGTGGTGCTGGTCACCCATGTCGGCCAGGGGTTCGGGCGCGCGGTGGCCCTCGGGTACGGGCAAGCCGGGTACGACGTCGTGTGCGCCGATCGCGACGTGGACCTCGCAGCGCGCACGGCCGCGGAGGTCGAGGGCTTGGGTGGGCAGGCGATCCCGCTGCAGGTGAACCCGACCTCGGCGCTGGACGTGGCGGCGGCGTTCGGTAAGGTCGAGGAGATCTTCGGCACGCTCGGGGGTGTCGTGCACGTCGTCGCCAGCGACAGCGTCACGCCGTTCGAGCGGCTCGCCGAAGCGGAGTTCGCCGAGCTGCTCGAGGACGTCGTGAAGAGCAGCGTGCTCGTGCTTCACGCCACGCAACGCGCGGCGCCCGACGGCTGGGTCGTGCTCGTCGGACCGCCGCCACGGCCTGGACGACCGCACCTCGCAGCGGTGGGCGGCGCGCTCGCGCGCCTCGCCGCCGCCTTCCCGGCGCCGACCCTCGCCGATCCCGAAGCGGACGGCGCCGACGAGGAACCGCCGACGACCGGTCTGCGGATCAACGTGGTCGTGCCCTCGCGTCCGGCCGCGGACCCGCGGCACGACCTGCCGCTGGTGCACGCCGTGCGGCTGCTCGGGGGCCACGCGGCGCAGGGCGTGCACGGTAGCGAGGTGATGGTTCGGCTGCCGCCGCCTCCCACCGTGGTCGAGGCGCTGCTGCCGGAGGTGCGCGCGGCGCTCGACGACCGCGTGCGGCAGGAGGACGATGCGTTCGAGGGCGACGACGTGGACGACGAAGCGCCCGGCGACGAACCCGACCCCATCACCGACGACCTGCTCGACGACGACGCGCTCACCGCGTCGCGTGCGGCCATGCGGCGCTGGGCGCGCGACGCCGCCGACGAGCCGTACGGTGCCGACGACCGCGGGCCGACCAGCCGAGGCGAAGCGTGAAGTGCCCCTACTGCTCCACGTCGGACACGCGGGTGGTGAACTCGCGACCGTCGGACGAGGGGGCGTCGATCCGGCGCCGGCGCGAGTGCGCTTCGTGCCATCGGCGCTTCACCACGTACGAACGGGCGCAGTTCGAGGCGCTCATGGTGCGCAAGCGCTCGGGGCGCACCGAGGCGTTCAACCCGGACAAGCTGCTCGACAAGCTCCGCATCGCCTGCAACAAGCGGCCGATCACCGAGAAGCAGCTGAGGGAGTTCGCGTACGGCTTCGAGGACGAGGTCCAGGTCCCCGAGGTCGCGAGCGAGGAGATCGGACGCCGCACCCTCAAGTTCCTGCGCTCGCTCGACGACGTCGCTTACATCCGCTTCCTCTCGGTCTACCGCGACTTCGATTCGGTGGACCGGTTCGTCGAGGAGATCCGGCAGTTGGGCGACGACGAGCGTCCGAGCTGAAGCCACCGTCCGCTTGTCGCACCAGCGCGGCCGTGCTATTCTCACGTTTGGTCTCGCGCGCGTCGGCCCTGGCGACTCTCCCCGCCACCCCCGATCACCCGGCCGCGCACCGCTCCCTCTCACGGAGCGGACCCGAGAGGTTACGCATGAGCACGTTCTTCCCCAAGGAGTTCACGCCCGGCTGGGTGATCGTCGACGCGTCCGGACAGACCGTCGGTCGGCTCGCCACCCAGATCGCGAGCGTGCTCAAAGGCAAGCACAAACCCGAGTACACGCCCAACCAGCCGATGGGCGACTTCGTCGTCGTCGTCAACGCGGAGAAGGTCGTCTTCACCGGTCACAAGCTCGACCAGAAGATCTACACCCGCTACACCGGCTACCAGGGCGGACTCAAGATGACCACCGCGCGCGAGATGCTCGAGAAGGCGCCCGAGCGCGTCCTCGAGAAGGCGGTCTGGGGCATGCTCCCCAAGAACCGCCTCGGCCGCAAGCTGATCCGCCGCCTCAAGGTCTACGCCGGTGAAGCGCACCCGCACGCCGCGCAGCAGCCCGCCCCCATGGAGATCCGCTGATGGAACAGTTCTACGGTACCGGTCGCCGCAAGGCGGCCGTCGCGCGCGTCTTCCTCCGCCCCGGGCAGGGCCGCATCACGGTCAACGGCAAGGAGTTCCAGGAGTACTTCCGCGGGATCCTCGTCGGCGTCCAGGCGCTGGAGCCGCTCAAGGCCACGAACACGGCCGGCCGCTACGATTGCCTGATCACGGTGGCCGGCGGTGGACCCAGCGGTCAGGCCGACGCGATCCGCCTCGGCGTCGCGCGCGCGCTGCTCAAGATCGACCCCGCCTTCCGCCCCGCGCTCAAGTCCGGCGGGTACCTCAGCCGCGACCCGCGCGTCGTGGAACGCAAGAAGTACGGCCTGCGCAAGGCGCGTCGCGCGCCGCAGTTCAGCAAGCGCTGACCTCGGCCCCGACCTCGGCTTGCGCCGAACGACCGCGGCCTTCGGGCCGCCGAGCGACTCGACCCACCCCGCGCGGCCCGGCGACCTCTCGTCCCGGGCCGCGTGCTCGTGCTCGAGCGAACGAATGCCGAACCGCTCCAGGAGCGAACGATGGACCTCTACCAAGCCGTCATCCTCGGCATCGTCCAGGGCCTCACCGAGTTCTTGCCGGTGTCGAGCTCGGGCCACCTGGTGCTCGCGAACTACTGGCTGGGATGGGGCTCCGACCTGCCGCTCTACGTCGCGTTCGCGACCAACACGGGCACGCTGCTCGCGGTGCTCGTGTACCTGTGGCGCGACGTCGCGAGCGCCTTGGGAGGGTTCGTGCACGGTCTCGTGTCGGCCGAGGCGCGGCGCGGCGACGGCTGGCGGTTGGCGCTGTTGGTGCTCGCGGGCAGCGTACCGACCGCCGCGATCGGGCTGGCGATCCGGCCGGTGTTCGAGGACCTCAACTCGGTCGTTCCGGTGACGATCGCCCTGGCGGTCACCGGCGTCGTCCTGTGGCTGGTGCCGCGCAGCGGCCCCAAGGCGACCGTCCGCGACCTCACCTTCGCCGACGCGCTGATCGCGGGCGTGGCGCAGGGGCTCGCGGTCGTGCCCGGCATCTCGCGCTCGGGTGCGACGATCGCCACCCTGCTCGCCCGCGGCGCGTCGTCCGACCTCGCCCCCCGGCTCTCGTTCCTGCTCTATCTCGTCGTATCGGCCGGGGTGGCGCTCCTGGGCATCGGCGAGGTGCTCGAGGCCGACCTCGCCTGGGGCGCCCTCGTCGGCATGACGCTGGCCTCGTTCGCGGTCGGGTACGCCTCGCTCGTGGTCCTGTTCGCCGTCCTCCGGCGCGGCCGCTTCCGCGTCTTCGCACCGTACCTGTGGGCCGTCGCGGCCCTGACCCTGGGGCGCGTCGTGCTCGCCTGAACCGCGCCCCACCCCGTCTTGGCCCGCGTCGTCGCCCCGTCGAACGCCGCGGTACCATGCCCCATCAAGGAGGCGCCTGCATGGCTGTCGTCACCCGCATCGCCCCGTCGCCCACCGGCGACCCGCACGTCGGCACGGCCTACGTCGGCCTCTTCAACTACGCCCTCGCGCGCAAGCACGGCGGTCGCTTCGTGCTGCGCCTCGAGGACACCGACCGCGCGCGGTACGTGCCCGAAGCCGAACGGCGCATCCTGGCCATGTTCGAATGGCTGGGGCTGATGCCCGACGAGGGCCCCGAGGTCGGCGGGCCGCACGGTCCGTACCGACAGAGCGAGCGCCTGGACCTCTACCGGTCCCACGCCGACCGCCTCGTCGCCGAGGGCAAGGCGTACCGTGCCTTCGAGACGGCCGAGGAGCTCGACGACCTGCGCGCCCGACAGAAGAAGCGCGGCATCGACCCGGGGTACGACGGCCGGGGCCGCGCGATGCCCGCGGAAGAGCAGGCCCGCCGCGCCGCCGCCGGCGAAGCGCACGTGGTCCGCTTGGCCACGCCCGACGAGGGGTCCACGGCGTTCACCGACCTGTTGCGCGGCGAGGTCGCCGTGCCCAACGCCGAGATCCGCGACGCGGTGATCCTCAAGAGCGACGGGTACCCGACGTACCACCTCGCCAACGTGATCGACGACCACCTCATGGAGGTCAGCCACGTCGTCCGCGCCGAGGAGTGGGTCGTCTCCACGCCGCTCCACGTGCTCCTGTACCGCGCGTTCGGCTGGGACGCCCCCGTGTTCGCGCACTTGCCGCTGCTGCGCAACCCCGACGCCAACAAGACCAAGATCAGCAAGCGCAAGATGGACACGTCGGTCGACTCGTACCGTGATCAGGGCATCTTGCCCGAGGCGCTCCTCAACTTCCTGGGCACCATGGGTTGGAGCATGCCCGACGGCCGCGAGGTGTTCACGCTCGACGAGATGATCGCCGCGTTCGATCTCGAGCGCGTGTCGCTCGGCGGCCCGGTCTTCGACGTCAAGCGGCTCCGCAACCTCAACGCCCGCTACCTGCGGGAGGTGTTGGCGCTCGAGGACGTCGCCGAACGCCTCGCGCCCTGGCTGCGCGAGCGAGGCTTCGACTGGACCGACGAGGAGTTCCTGCTCGACGTCGTCGACGTGCTGCGCCCGCGCGCCGAGACGCTCCGCGAACTGGCCGAGCAAGCCGCGCCGTTCTTCGCGGCGCGCGTCGCGTACGACGTCGACGCGCGCCGCCGGCTGGCGGCCGGCCAGGCCCACCTCGAACACCTCGAGGGGGCGTTCTCACGCCTCGAGTTCTTCGACGACGACGCCATCGACGACCTGCTCCACGAGTACGTCCAGGGGCAGTCCGTGCGCATGGG
>JBHEOT010000060.1:0-338 GCA_046260675.1 Trueperaceae bacterium
GCGCCCGCACCGCGTCGGGCGTCGCCTGGCCGGCGCTCGCCTTCATCACCCGCCCCATCAGGAAGTTGAGCGCCTTGGGCTGCTCGCGCACGGTGGCCGCCACGTCGGCGTGCGCGGCGAGCACCTCGTCGACCCAGCGCTCGAGCGCGCCGGCGTCGCGCACGGCGCCCAGACCGCGCGCGGCGACGAGCTCGCTGGGGTCGGCGCCGGCGAGCACCTCGGCGAGCAGCCCCTTGGCGGTGGGGCCGGTCACCTCGCCCGCCTCGGCGAGGGCGACGAGGGCGGCCAGCGGGGCCGCGGGCACGCGCGCGAAGGCGACCCCGGCGCCGGCGACCTCG
>JBHEOT010000060.1:348-10087 GCA_046260675.1 Trueperaceae bacterium
GCGGGAGGTCGGGGTCGTCGAGGTAGCGGTAGTCGGCCGCGGCCTCCTTGGTGCGCAGCGTGACGCTCTTCTGGCCCCCCTCGACCCAACCGCGCGTCTCCTGCTCGATGGTGAGCCCGCCCTCGAGCCGCCGCGACTGCCGCTGTACCTCGCTCTCGATCGCGGCCTGGACGCTCTTGAACGAGTTGAGGTTCTTGACCTCGACCTTGGTGCCCAGCGCCGCGCCGGGGGCGCGCAGCGAGACGTTGACGTCCGCGCGCATCCGGCCCTCCTCGGGCGTGGCGTCGCTGACGTCGAGCGCCCGGGCGAGCGCGCGCACCTCCTCGAGGAAGGCGCGCGCTTCCTCGCCCGAGCGCAGGTCGGGCTCGGTCACCATCTCGACGAGCGGCGTGCCGGCGCGGCCGAAGTCGGCCAGGCTGTGGTCGGCGTACGCGGGGTGGACCAAGCGTCCCGCGTCCTCCTCGAGGTGGACGCGGGTGATGCCGATCCCGCGGCCGCCGGGGAGCGGCAGCACGCCGCCCAGCCCCACCGGGCGATCGGACTGCGACAGCTGGTAGTTCTTGGGGGCGTCGGGGTAGCCGTAGTGCTTGCGGGCGAACGCGGTGACGGCGGGCACCGCGCATCCGAGCGCCGCTGCGAAGCGCACGGCCAGCTCCACGGCCTGCGCGTTCGCGACCGGCAGCGCGCCCGGCAGCCCGAGGCAGACGGGGCAGACGTGGGCGTTGGGGGGGTCGTCGTCGGCCGGCGTGGGGCAGGCGCAGAACAGCTTGGTGCGCGTGCGCAGCGCCAGGTGCACCTCGAGGCCGACCACGACCTCGTAGGTGGCGCGCGTCGTCATGGCCGGGAGTCTACCCCGGTCTCCGGCGGTACACTCGGTTCATGATCGAGGTCACCGTCGAAGACATCGCGGTCTCGGGCGACGACGGGGCGCGCTTCCTGGTGCTGCTCAAGGCGCCGGCGGGCGACCTGTTGCCGATCGTCGTCGACGCGCTGCAGGCGCTGGCGATCGCCGCCGGCCGCCAAGAAGAGCGCCCCGAACGACCGCTCACCCACGACCTGATGCTGTCGACGCTCGAGCTGCTGGGCGCTTCGCTGCAGAAGGTCGAGATCACCGACCTGGTCGAGGGCACGTACTACGCCATGCTCGTCCTCGAGCGGCAGGGGATGCGCTACGACGTCGACGCGCGCCCGTCGGACGCGCTCGCGCTCGCGGTGCGCACCAAGTGCCCGGTGTTCGTCGCCGAGCACGTGCTCGAGGCGAACGGGCTCTCCGACGACGTGGGGGGCTCCGGGTTCGAGGCCTGAGGCACGCACGACGGCGCCGGGGGCCTCGGGAGGCCCCCGGCGCCGGTTGGTGCCGTTCGCGACCGGTCGATCAGACCAGGTGCGACGCCACGAAGTACTGGAGCTTGTCGATCTCGCGCTGGATCTCGACGAACAAATCCTCGGTAGCGGAGTCCCCGAGTTCGCCGGCGGCGTCGATCGCGCGCAGGGTGTCCGTCGCGTAGGTCGCGAGGCGGTCGCGCACCGCCGTGAGGTGCTCCTCGCCGCCTTCGGCCTCCAGCGGGTACTCGGGGAGCGAGCTGGCGGCCGCCGCCATCCGCACGGTGCCCTTGGCGACGCCGCCCAGCGCCGTGATGCGCTCGGCGAGCACGTCCACGAAGGGCTCGACCCCTTCGGCGACCGCGTCGAACAGCTCGTGGAGGGAGTAGAAGTGGATGCCGGTGACGTTCCAGTGCGCCTGCTTCGCCTGCATCTGCAGGTCGGCGGTGGCCGCGAGGCGCTCGTTCAGGAGCTCGACCAGCTGGACGCGGCGATCTTCGGGGAGCGGGTGGGGGATGGGACGGAGCGCTTCGGACATGGTGGTACCTCCAACGAGCGCCAGTCTAGCATGTAAGTCGGAATGAATCCGAGAACGACGGATGGCGCCGTCATCCGTCGTCGAAGACCAGGGCGTCGGGCGACGCCAGCTCGCGGAACGGGACGGCCTCGATCCCCTCTGCGAGCGGGTATCGCCGCTGACCGGGGTATACGACCGAAAGGCGGTCGAGCTCGAGGTCTGCGACGGCGATGCGCATGGAGCGGGTGATCTTGGGTGCGTCGGTGCGCTTGATCTCGACGCCGATACGGCGCTCGCCGCGGTGGAGCACGAGATCGACCTCGGCGCCCTGGTGCGTGGCCCAGAAGTGCGCGTCGTCGTGCGGGGTCGTCGCGAGGATCTGCTCGATCACCGCGCCCTCCCAAGAGGCGCCGACCTTGGGATGCTCCAGGAGCGACTTCTCGGTTTCCAGGCCGAGCAGGGCGTGCAGCAGACCGCTGTCGCGCACGTACACCTTCGGGGCGCGCACCTGGCGCTTGCGGAGGTTCGCGTGCCACGGCTGCAGCTGGCGTACGACGAGCGCGTCGGTGAGAAGGTCGAGGTACCTTCGCGCCGTGGAGGGGTCGACGCCGAGCGCCCGCGCAGGCTCGGCGGCGCTGCCGGCGAGGTACGACCTCGGGAACGCGCCGCGGACCCACAGGCGCCGGTCCGCGTCGGGCCCGAGCTCGGCGAGCGCGTCGCGGAGGCGGTCTCTATGAGCAAGAACCGGGCTCCGGCAGTTCATCTTCACCATGAAAATCGAGGAGTCGGTACCGGATCTTCATGGTAGGAGAGGCCGCATCGTGCGACCGTGCTCACTGGCGCGCCGCTCAACCGCCGTGCAGCACGTGGTGCGCCGCGGCGAGCGCGTCCGCGACGCGGTCGACGTCGGGTCCGGCCCCCTGAGCCCGCTCGGGCTTGCCGCCGCCGCGGCCGCCGAGTACCTCCAGCGCGGCCTTCAGCGCCGGTCGCACGTCCACGCCCGCACCCGACGTGGCGACCACCTCGGCTTTGGCGCCGCGTGTGATCGCCAGGACCGCCGTGGCGCCGCGCGCGGCCAGCGCGTCGGCCAACGGCGCGAACAGGTCGGCGTCGGCGTCGTCGATCTCGGCGACGACCAACGCGCCGGGTTCGGCCGGCTCGCCGACCAGCTCCTCGGCGAGGTCGGCGGCCAGCCGCCCCCGCGCCTCCGCCAGCGCGCGCCGGAGCGCCGTCGCCTCACCGGCGAGTTGCGCGACCTTGGCCGGAAGGTCGGAGACCGAGGTGGTCAGGCTCGAGGCCGCCGCCGTCGCCGCGGCGTGGGTCTCGCGGTGGTGCGCCCACGCCTCCCAGCCGGCTCGGAAGGTGATCCGCGTCAGGCCGCCGCGGATGCGTTCGCGCCCCAGCACCACGATCGGCGCCACCTCGGCGGTGGCCCGCACGTGGGTGCCGCCGCACGCGGACAGCTCCCACGCCCCCGCCGGGTCGATCGCCACGTCCGGACCCATGGCCACGAGCCGGATGCGGCCGTGCACCTTGGGCGGTCGCCGCAGCGGGAAGCGCTCGAGGTCGGCCTCGTCGACCTCGAGCGTCGCCACCCCCCAGTTCGCGTACGCGACCTCGTTCGCGAGCAGCTCGGCGGCCGCGACCCTGTCGTCGTCGGGCTCGCCGGCGAGGTCGATGGTCAGGTCGGCCGAGGTGAGCGCCACCGAGCGGGTCGCGAAGCCCGGGTCGGTGCGCACGAAGGCCTGCGACAGCAGGTGCTGCGCGCTGTGCCGCTGGCGGTGGCGTGCGCGGCGCTCGCCGTCGATGTGGCCCACGACCGCTCGCCCCACCGGCCAGCCGGAGGCCGCGCCGGCGACCCGGTGCTCGACGGCGCCGTCGTCGGCCACCCGGACGTCGTCCACGGCCGCTCCGTCCAAGGTGCCGAGGTCGTGCGGCTGGCCGCCGCTGGTGGGGTAGAAGGCGCTGGCGTCGAGCCGCACCCAGGCGTGTTCGAAGTCGTCCGAGGCGCCCGTCACGTGCGCCGTGAAGGCAAGCAGGTACGCGTCTTGGTGGTCGAGGCGGGTCATGGTCGACGGTACCGCGAGCGGCGCGGGCACCGCGGCGCCGGATACGGTGGCGTGTGGCCCCGCGCGATTACCCTTCTCGGATATACCCGCGGTTCCGCCCCCGGCGTTCGCCTTCGGCCGGACCGCCTCGAGCGCGCCCCTGCGCGCGGTCCTCGGAGAGGTGATCCCCATGGCCGACCACGTCGACCCGTACGAGCCCAGCCGCCGTGCCCGTCGCACCGGACCCCACGCGTCGCATCCGTCCGCCGCGCGCAGCGCTAGCATGACCTCGGAGGCCCGCATGCGCAGCACCGCCCACCTGCTCGACCCGTCCGGCCCCGACGCGTTCGACGAGATCGGCGACGTCGAGCTCACCGAGGTCGTCTCGACGCTGATCACCGGCTTGGGCGAGGACGTGACCCGCGAGGGTTTGCTCAAGACGCCGCAGCGCGTCGAGCGCTCGCTCCGCTTCCTCACGAGCGGCTACGAGGCCGACATCGGCACCGTCCTGAACGACGCGCTGTTCCAGTCCGAAGGCTCCGAGATGGTCGTGGTCAAGGGCATCGAGTTCTACTCGTTGTGCGAGCACCACATGCTGCCGTTCTTCGGCAAGGCCCACATCGCCTACATCCCCGGCACCAAGATCCTGGGGCTGTCGAAGTTCGCCCGCGTGGTCGACGTGTTCGCGCGCCGCATGCAGGTCCAGGAGCGGCTGACCTCGCAGATCGCGGACGCGCTCGAGACGGCGCTCGAACCGCGCGGCCTCGCGGTCGTGACCGAGGCGTCGCACCTGTGCATGATGATGCGCGGCGTCGAGAAGCAGGGCTCCACGACGCGCACGAGCGCGATGCGCGGGGCGTTCAAGGACGACGCGCGCACCCGGCAGGAGTTCCTCGAAGCGATCCGCGGGGAGTGAGGGCGCGCCCTTAGCGGGCGCGGGCGCCCTCGGCGGGCGCCCGTCTAGGGCAGGTAGTGGCGCTCGAGCCACCCGAGCACGCCGCCCTCTTCGGGTGAGGCCACCTGCTCGTCGGACGCCGCGACCGTGTCGGCGTGCGCCTCTGGGCCCACGGCCACGCCGTGGCCCGCCCAGCGCACCATCGAGACGTCGTTGAGGCCGTCGCCGAACGCCACCACCTGGTGCTGTTCGAACCCGAGCCGGGCGGCGATGAACGCCAGGCCCGCGCCCTTGTCGCCGCCGGCGGCGATCACCTCCAGGAAGCCGTCGCCCCACAGGTAGCGCTCCGCATGGGGTGCATGGGTGGCGACGTGCTCGACGATCTCGACCGTGGTCGTCTCGGCGGCGAAGACGACCTTGTCGGCGTCGGTATCGACCGTCGGATCGAAGCGACTGACCACGCGGCTCTGCGTGTGGGCCCAGTGCCAGCGCTGATCGGCCGGGTCCTTGACGTAGAGGTGGTCGTCGACCACGCAGCTGAACTCGACGGTCGGATGGACCGTCCAGGGCCCGAGCACGGCGCGCACGTCGGCGGCGAGCAAACGGGTGCGCCGCAGCGCGCGGCCACCCGCGTCCATCACCTGGGCGCCGTGGTTGACGCTGTACGGGCCCGCCACGTCGAGCGCGTCGAGGAAGGGGCGCGCCGAGCCGAGCGGGCGCCCGGTGAGCACCGTGACCGCGTGGCCGGCGTCGCGCAGCGCCCGCAGCACGGCCGGCGTCCGCTCGGGCAGCCGGTAGTCGTTGGTCACGAGGGTCTTGTCGAGGTCGAAGGCGAAGAGCACGCGGCACCATACCGGGCGGCGCGGCCAGCGAGCGTCGCGGGCCGGTGCCTGCGGTCCGCGCCTAGGGCGTGCGCCGACCGAGCGCCCGCCACCGGGAGCGCAGGTAGCGCACGAGCTCGCGCGGGAGCGCCGGCAAGGTCGCGAACACGAACGCGTCGGCGACCTTCTTGAGCCCCTCGGCGAGCGCCGGGTACGCGACCACGTGCCGCGACAGCTGCCACAGCGAGCCGCGCCGGCGCTGGAGCCACACCAACAGCTGCACCACCTCGGCGGCGTGCGGCCCCACGACCGTGGCGGCGAGCACCCGTCCGGTCAGGCGCATCGCGTGCACCTCGACGAACCCGGCCTGGAGGCCGTCGACGTACCCGCGGTCGAGGTCCGTCAGGTCGACGCGATGGGTGGCCACCAGGTCGGCGCCGAAGCGCGCCTGCAGGTCCTCGAGCGAGGGCCCCACCTGCGCGACCTCCGGGTCGGTGAAGGTGGCCGCCGGGTAGTCGCCCTCGGCCACGAGCGGCAGCCACGGCGCGGTCAGGTGGCGCACCAGCCGGCGTCCCTGGGCGTTGGCCGCGTGCGTGAACTTGGCGCGCTCGCTGGCGTCGCCGATCGCGTACACCCCGCGCACCGACGTGCGGTGGGCGCGGTCGGTGGCGACGCCGCCGCGCGTGAGGCGGACGCCGAGCGCCTCGAGCCCCAAGTCCTCGACGTTCGGACGTCGGCCGATGGCGAACAGCACCTGGTCGACGCCGTCGACCTCGACGGTCCCACGCTCCGTCGCCACGTGGAGGGCGTTCGTCGCGGCGTCGTAGCGCTCCGCCTTGGCGCCTTCGAGCACGTTCACGCCGAGCGCCCGCAGGCCATCGGCGACGGCCGCGCCCGCGGCGAGCGACGCCGCAGGCAGCAGCCGCGGCGCGGCCTCGACCAGCGTCACGCGGCTGCCGAGCCGCGCGAACGCCGTCGCCATCTCGGCGCCGATCGCGCCGCCACCGACCACGGCCAGGTGCTCGGGCGGGCGCTCGAGGTCGAAGAGGTTCTCGTTCGTCAGCGTCCGCTCCGGCGGTAGCCCCGGCAGGTTCAGGACGATCGGGCGCGCGCCGGTGGCGACGACGACGGTCGCGGTGCTCAGGGTGCGCTCGGCGCCATCGGCCGTGATCACCGCGACCCGGTCGGCCGCGAGCAGCCGCGCGCGGCCGCGCACCAGGGTCAGGTTCGACTCCGAAGCGACGTCATGTTCCTCGCGGGCGCGCAGCGCGTCGCGCTTCGACCGCACGTGCGCGAGGGCCTCGGCCGCGGCCCCGGTCCAGGCCGGGTCGCCGGCCCGCACGCCGCGCGCCGCGAGCGCCCGAGCCGCGTGGAGCAGCGTCTTGGACGGTATGCAGCCGACGTTCGTGCAATCGCCGCCCACCGGCCCGTAGTCGACGAGCGCGACGGCCTTGCCCAGCCGGGCCAACCCGAACGCGACCGTGAGCCCGCCGGAGCCGGCGCCGACGATCACCGCGTCGAAGCGCTCGGTGGGTCGCTCCGGGGTGGCCGCGCCTGCCGGCGTCACGGCGTGGGCCCCTCGGCGGCCACCAGGGCGGCGTCGCGGCGGGCGACGCGCCGGCGCAGCGCGCGCGAGGCGAGGAGCGAGGCGACGAACACGATCGCCGAGGCCGCCAGCGCGCGCCCGTCGAGCGATGGCAGGCGTCCGTCGGCGAGCACCGAGAGGTCGCCGATCGAGGCGCCGAAGAGCAGGAACGTGAACGAGCCCGGCACCGAGCCGAGCGCGGTGGCGAGCACGAACGGTCCCGGCCGCAGCCGCAGCGCGCCGGCGAGGTAGTTGACGGCGTCGTAGGGGGCGAACAGGAAGCGCAGCGTCAGCACCGTCTCGAAGGTCCGGTCGCGCAGGCGCGCGGCCAGCGGCCCCCAGCGCCCGCCGGCGAGCGCGCGCGTCGCCCAGTCGCCGCCCAGCCAGCGCGCCAGCCCGTAGGCGAGCAGCGCGCCGCCGTTCGCGCCGATCATCACGACCAGGAAGCCGAGCCAGGGCCCGTAGAGGTGGCCGGCGCCCACCGTCAGGATCGTCGCGGAGAAGAGGAGCAGCGGACGCAGCACGTACGCGAGCACGAAGACGAGCGGGCCGGCCGGGTGGTCGACGACGACGGCGACCAGCGCCTGGAGGACGCCCACGGGGCCGAGGCCCGTGGTCGCGACCGCGAGGCCGTAGGCGAGCAGCAGCGCTCCCCATGCGAGCGCCACCGGCCACCGCGGTGGGCCGGTCCGGACCGGCGCCGGGGTCGGCGAGGCGGTCACGAGGGACCGTCCGATGGCCCGTCGGCCGCCAGGCGGCGAGCGCCCCAGGCCACGCGCTGCGCGGCCGTCGCCAGGACGAGCGCCGCGATGGCGCCCAACGTCCAGGGCGCGAGGGCGGGCAGCGCCAGGGCGATCGCGATCAGCACGACGGTCTCGGCCCCTTCGATCAGGCCGGCGGGCACGTGGATCCCCGGCGCGGACGGGGCCTTCCGCGCGCGGGCGCCCTCGGGTCGGTTCGCGAGCGCCGACGAGAGGTAGGCCAGCGAACCGAGGTTGACGTAGAAGGCGGCGCCTGCGAGCGCGGCCGCGCTCCACGCCGCGGCGGGGTCGGCGAGGCCGGCAGCCACGGCGCCGGCCGCGAGCCCGAGCGGCAGCGCCGCGTACACGAGCAGGTCGGCCATCAGGTCGAGGTAGGCGCCGCGCGAGTTGGCGCGGCCGGCGAGGCGCGCGACGTCGCCGTCGAGGCCGTCGAGCAGCCGGTTGACGAGCCACGCCGCCAGCGCTACGTCGAAGCGCCCCGCGGCCGCCGCGGCTGCTGCGGCCAACCCCACGACCAACCCGACGGCCGTGATCGCGGCCGGCGACGTCCGCTCCAGCGGACGCGCGAGCGGCGCGAGCAGGCGGGTCTTGAGGGGGCGCAGCGCACGGTCGACCACGCTGCGACGGTACGCCGAGGCGCCCCCCGCGGTGCGTCCAACGGCGTACATTCGCGGCCGGGCCCACGGAACGGTGTTCGTGACTGGGTGGTAAACTCCTAATCCTGACCCCGCGATACGCGTTTGGACGCCGCGCGTTCCCGACGGAGCCGGGGTCCGCAGCACGGGGGCACGAGGAGGTCGAACCGCATGTACCGAGGTCGAGAGGGCCAATGGGCCTTCGTGTTCCACAGGATGTCGGGTGTGGCGCTGGCGCTGTACCTGCTCCTGCACGTCATCGACATCAGCCTGGTGATGTGGGGACCGGACGGCCCCTTCAACGCCTTCTTGGCCTTCTACCACCAGTGGCCGTTCCGGATCGGCTTGATCTTGGTCATCGCGGGGGTCGTGTACCACGCGCTCAACGGTCTGCGCATCATCCTGATGGACTTCACCACGTGGGGCGTGCGGTACCAGAGCCCGCTCTGGTACGGCGTGATCGGCCTCACCGCGCTCATCGGCGTCCCGGTGCTCTGGAAGATCGTGCCCGAGATCCTGGGGATCGCCTGATGGCGACCGCCCGCGCCTCCCAACCGCGCACCTTCAGCGACGCCCGCGCGACGTACTCGGCGTCGCCCGAGCTCGCCTGGTGGGTGTTCATGCGCATCTCCGGGTTCCTGCTGGTGTTCCTCACGTTCGGGCACCTGTGGGCCAACAACATGGCGTTCAACGCCGGCGAGATCGATTTCGCCTACGTCGCTGGGCGCCTCTCCCAGCCGGGCGTCAAGGTGTACGACTCGTTCCTGCTGCTCTTCGCGATGCTCCACGGCGTCAACGGTCTGCGCTACTCGATCGAGGACTACGTGCAGCGCCCCGGAGCGCGCTTCTGGTGGAAGGCGGCGCTGTTCACCTCCGCCGGCGCGATCTTCGTCTTGGGCGTGATGACGCTTTGGACGTTCAGCTTCGACGAGATGGGCAGCGCCGTGCGCGCCCTGAACGAATGATGGAGCGAATGATGGAAGGCCAACGATGACCAGAGCTCATACCTTTGACGTGATCGTCGTCGGCGCGGGGGGCGCCGGGATGATGGCCGCTCGCTACGCGGCGCAGCATCCGGGCGTGTCGGTCGCTGTGATCAGCAAGCTCTACCCCACGCGCTCGCACACCGGTGCCGCCCAGGGTGGCGTCGGTGC
>JBHEOT010000061.1:0-9620 GCA_046260675.1 Trueperaceae bacterium
TCCCCCGCCTCGCGCGCCCTCGAGGGGTTGGCGACCAGTGCGGCCCTGGCGGCCGTCGTCACGCTGGTCGGCCTAGCGCTCGCCTGGCCGGCGGCGCGGGTCCTCGCCCATGAGCGCTTCCGCGGTCGAGCGCTCGTCGAGGGGGCGCTCCTGACGCCGCTGTTGGTGCCCGAGATCGCGATCGGGCTGGGGTTGGCGGCCTGGGCGACGCAGGTCGGCGCGGCCGGCACGCTCTGGGGGGTGGGGCTCGCGCACCTGGTGCCCGTGCTGCCCTACCTGGTGCGGACGCTGACGGCCGTCGAGCGCGGCTTCGACCGCGACCTCGCCGACGCCGCGCGCGTGCACGGCGCCACCGCGTGGGAGGTGTTCCGGTACCTGCGGCTGCCGCTGCTCGGGCCGGGCGTCGCCGCGGCCACCCTCTTCGCCTTCCTGGTGAGCGTCCACGTGGTCGTGCTCACCGTGTTGATCGGTCAGGGGCGCGTGGAGACCACCGCGGTCCAGCTGTTCGCGCGCCTCGGTGGCGGTGGACTCCTCGACCCGATCACCGCCGGCCTGGCGCTGCTGCTCACGCTGCCGGCGCTGGTGCTGCTGCTGGTGCTCGAGGCGGCGCTGCGCAGGCGGACGCCCCTGGCGGGGTGAGGCCCTCTTCGGCTACGCCTGCGGCTCGAGTCCGGCCCAGCGTTCGATCGAACGGACGGTGGCGAAGGTGCCGCGCTCGACGTCGACCCAGCGGACGTTCTCGTCCGGTGCGTGCGCGCGCCCTTGGGCGTGGCCCACGCCGATCATGATCACGGGCAGATTGAGCACGTCGACGAACGGGTGCAGTGGACCGGAGCCGCCCGAGCTCACCGTGACGACCGCCGGCGTGCCGTACGCCTCTTCCAGCGCCGCCGCTGCGTGCTGGACCCACGGATGGGTGGGGTCGACGCGCGACGGGTGTTCGGGGCGCTCCGCGAGGGTCGCTTCCACGTCGCCGAAGCCGTGCCGGTCGAGGTGGGCGCGGATGAGGTCGAAGACCTCGTGCGGGTCCTGATCGGGCACCAGGCGCACGTCGAGCTTGGCCATCGCCGCGATGGGCAGCACCGTCTTCATACCCGGCCCGCCGTACCCGGAGTGGATGCCGTTGAGGTTGATCACCGGCTCCAGCTGCAGCCGCCGCTGCCACTCTGCCCCGGTGGCGCCGCCCAGGAAGCGTTCGATGCCGACGTTCGTGGCGACCACGTCGTCCTCGCGCGGCGCGGCGGCGACGTAACCGGCTTCGGCCTCGGTCGCCGGCCGCACGCGGTCGTAGAAGCCGTCGACGAGCGCGCGTCCCTCGGCGTCGCGCAGGCTGGCGACCGCGGCCGCCATCCGCCACGCGGCGTTGGGCACGACCGGGCCGAGGCCGGAGTGCTGGTCGTACGCGCCCGTGCGCACCGTCAGGTCGATCGACACGATGCCCTTGAGCCCGCAGATCAGCTGCGGTCGGTCGTGCGCGTCGACGCCGCCGAACTCCCACACGCACGCGTCCGCCTGCAGGCGCTCGCGGTGCGCGTCGACGTACGCGCCCATGTTGGGGCTGCCGACCTCCTCCTCCCCCTCGACGACGAACACGACGCCGATGGGGAGCTCTCCGCCGTGGCGGCGCTTCAACCACTCCAGCGCCACGATGCGCGACGCGAGCTGCCCCTTGTCGTCGGTGGCGCCGCGGCCGAAGAGCCTGCCATCGCGCTCGGCGAGCTCGAACGGGTCGGAGGTCCAGAGCTCGACGGGATCGGCGGGTTGTACGTCGTAGTGGTTGTAGAAGAGCACCGTCGGGGCGCCGGGGACGCGCCCCTCGGCGAAGACCACGGGCGCGCCGGCGGTCGGATGGACGGCGACGTCCAGGCCCAGGGCGCGAAGTTCGGTGGCGACGGCCTCGGCGGTGGCGTCTTGGGCACGACCCTCGGCGGCGACCGACGGGAGCGCCACCCAGCGCGCGAGGAGTTCGAGGTAGCGCGCGCGCAGGTCGTCCGGGAGCAGGCGCAGGTCGTCGCTCACGCGTGCCGACGCTCGTAGTCGGTGACCAGGTCGGGGTCGAGCAGGTAGTAGCGCTCGCCGCCCAGCATCCGCTCGCGGAAGGCCTTCTCCTGGTCGTCCGTCTCGCGGTCTTCCTCCCAGCGCAGGAACATGTTCTCGGTCTGGCTGCGGTGCGCCTTGAGCGCGTCGATCTTGCGCTGCTGCGTCGTGGCGATGTCCGACACCACGTCGGGCTCGCCGAGCGCCTTGCGGTTCTGCGCCGCGTCGCCCACCGCGACCGCAAGCAGCCGCGGGCGCGCGTCCGCTGCCACGCCGCGCACCGCGAGCTGGGTGAACCAGCCCAGGGCGTCGTGGTCGGGATGGACGCCGAAGCCCGGGTAGAAGGCGATCACCGTGCTGGGCTTGAGCTCGTCGATCACGGACCGGATGCGGCGCGCGACCACGTGCGGGTCCTCGAACTCGACGCACTTGTCGCGCAGACCCATGATCCGCACGTCGCAGCCGAGCACCGCGCAGGCATCGGTCAACTCGCGCTTGCGCACGTCGCGCAGCGACTCGCGGGTCGCGAACGCGGGGCGCCCCATGCGGCGCCCCATGTCGCCGTAGGTGCCGCACAGGTACAGGGTGCGGACGCCGGCGTCCGCGCAGGCCGCGAGGGTGCCGCCCGACGAGAAGGTCTCGTCGTCGGGGTGCGGCAGCACGACGAGCAGCGCGCGCTCGTCGGCGTGGACGAAGGGGGTCGGCTCAGGCACGGTCACGCCTCCCGGAAGGGGGTCTCGGAGAGCTGCAGAGCGACGGTCAGTTGGCCCTCGGGGTCGAGGCCGGCGAGCAGGAGCTCGTCGCGCTCGCTCACCTCGAAGTCGGTCAGACCGTCGGCGTACACCCAGCCGCCGTCGAGCTTGAGGCCGACCCGATACGGGCCGGGGCCGGTCACCGAGCCGCGCTGGTACGTGACTTGGGCGTTGCGGACGAAGGCGATCACCGGGGGCTTCTTCTCGGGGCCGAGCGCCGTATAAGAGCCGGTCGTCGTCTCGAGGTGCAGGTACACGGTCCGGCCGAGCCGGCGATCGAGCTCGCCCTGCACGGCTTCGCGGTCGATGGGTTGCAACGGGGGCCTCCTGGGTGCGGTCGGTGCGCGGGGCGCGCCGCGCGTCGCGGCATCCTACCGCGCGCCCGACGGCGTTTCCGGTGCCGTTGGCGATGCGGCGCGGCCGAGCGGGGTGCCGAAGCGCTCGGTTGCCTCGCGGAGCGCCCAGACCGCCGCGAGCCGCCGCGGACCTCGCCCGGACTTCGCCTGCGCGCATTGGAGGTGCGCCAGATCGCGTGCCAACGCGATCACGTCTGCGACGTCGCCGTCGGCCAGGAACGGCGAGGGCGGTCGACGGCCGTCGCGGTAGAGGTGCAGCGCGTCGCGCGCGCGGGTCCAGCCGACGTACGCCAGGCGGCGCTCCTCGGGGTCCGAGCCGGTCGGGAACACGCCCGCCGTCATACCCGGCACGTGGACGACCGGCCACTCGAGCCCCTTGGCGCGGTGGACGCTGGTCACGAGGACGGCGTCGTCGGGCGCGCGGGCGCGCGCCGCCCGGCGCCACGCCGCGTACGCTTCGGCCGCGGGCGTCGGTGCGGCATCGCCGAGGAGGTCGAGCGCCGCGCGCAGCCGTGCGCCGGGACCCGCCGGCCACGTGCGCGGGTCGGTGCCGGACGCGCTCAGCGCTCGGGCTGCGTCATCGGCGGCCGCTGCGATCGCCGTCAGCCGCGCGCCGACCGTGGGGTCGGCCCCGCGCGGCGCGTGCTCGCGCCAGGCGCGGGCGCCGGCACCCGAGGCGTCGGCGAGCGCCCGCGCCGAAGCGAGCGCGGCGGGGCGCGTCTGGCCGGCGGGGCCCATCAACCAGCGGCGCCAGGCCCGTTCGCGGGTCGCCGGTGACGCGTCGTGCAGCGCGCCGAGCGCGAGCGCCACCCCAGCCCAGGCGGCGACGACCTCGGGGTGCCGCACGAGCGGCGCCACCCCCTCGAGCCGCAGCGGCACCCCCTGGCGCATCGCGGCCCGCTCGAGGGCGGGCGCCTGATCGAAGCGCCGCAGCAGCACCGCCTGGTCGCGCCACGCGAGGCCCGCGCGGTGGTGGGCGCGGGCCCGCGTGAGGAGGGCGCGAGCCTCGCCGTCCGGTCCGCTGCCGACGTCGAGCGTCAGGGCGCCGCCCGGGCCCCGCACGGCGCGTGGGCGCAGCTGGGCGCGCTCGACGGTGCCGGTGCCGCTCGAGCGCGCCATGAGGGCCGCGGCGATCGCCAACGGCTCGGCGCGCGACCGGAACGCCTCGTCGAGCACGAGCACGCGCGCGCGGTGCTTGGCCGCGTAGCCGCGAAGCAGGCCCGGCGTCGAGCCGCGGAACCCGTAGATCGCTTGGTCGTCGTCGCCCACGAGGACGACGTCGTCGCGACCGGCGGTCAGCCGCTCGAGGAGCGCGAGCTGCACCGCGTTGAGGTCCTGCGCCTCGTCGATCAGCCAAGTCCGCCACCGACCGCGCGCGCCCACCACGACGGCCGGATCGCCGTGCATGGCGGCCCACGCCTCGACCAACAGTTGGTCGTGGTCCAGCCAACCGCGTGCGGCCCGCACCCGCTCGAAGTCCTCGAGGAGCGCCGGGTGGGCTGGGTGATCGGGATCGGGCGGCGGTGGGCGCGCCTCGGCGATCGCCGACGCCGGCAGCGCGCGCGTGGCCAAGCCGGGGAGTTCGAGGCGCGCCAGCGCTCGGCCCCGGTAGGCCTCGAACGCGACCACGTTCGCGGCACGCCAGGCGTCCGCCAGGTCGGGGTCGCGGTCGGTCGCCTCGCGGCGAGCGATGCGCACCACCGCCGCGACGACGTCGTCGGCCGCGGGCCCGGTCGGCGGTCGCGTCGAGCGACCCGCGCCGGACGCTTGGTCGCTCAGCGCCAGAAGCCGGTGCGCGAGCGCGTGGAAGGTGCGCGCCTCCACCGCCGCCGTGGTCGGGTCGGCGTCGAGCTTCGCGCGCACGGCCGCGACCGCCGCCCGCGAGAAGCTGACGACGAGCGTCGCCGCCGGGTCGCAGCGTCCAGTGGCCACCCGGTGCCGGACGCGCGCGACCATGGTCGTGGTCTTGCCGGCGCCGGCCACCGCGAGCACGACGGCGCGACCCCCGTCGTGGACGACGACTGCGCGTTGGGCGGCGGTCAGGGCGGGCGCGCCCGCGGGGGGCGTGGTGGCGACCGGAATCGCGCCGCCCGCTGCCGGCGCAGCGTCCCAACCAGCGACCGCGCGCGCCGCGTCGCGCACCTCGCGTACGGTGTGCGCGCGCCAGCGCACCCGGTGGTCCCCGCGCACCCGGAACGCGACGCTGCCTCGCGCTTCATCGCGACCGTCGTCGCTACCGCGTTCGGCTGCGCGCACCTCGAGCTCGCGGCGCGCCCACGCCAGCACGCCCTCGACGGAAGGGGTGAGGACGCGCGGGGATCGCCGTGGCCGTGGGGTCGCGGCTTGCACCCACCGCGAGGAGGTCGTCAGCGGCATCGTCGGTTCGCCGCCGAGCAGCATCGTCCACAGGTCGAGCGGCGCGGGCGCGGCCCGCGGTGGAGCCTCCACCTGGGCGCGCCACGGGCCAGGGGCTTGCCACCAGCGATGCACGGGGTCGGCGGCGGCCATGGTTCAGGTTGGCGCAGCCGCCGAGCGCACGGGACGCCCCCAGGGATGGCGGCCGTCCGGTGCTGGGCTCGGCTCCCGGACGGTGCGGCGCGTCGCCCATGAGCCACGAGACGCGCGTGAGCGCACGTGCAGTGGTCTCGTGGCCCGGAGGGAGCGCCACGGGGTCGCCGTCGATCCGCCACGCTGAGCGGCTCCGGAGCGGCGGGCACGACCGCCGGAGCGTACGTCGGCGTCGGGATCCCGCCAAGGAGGGGGGGACGCTCGCCACTACCGCCCAGCGCCCGGACGGACCAACCTGGAGCCCATGACCCGCGTCCTCCGCCCCGCCTCCGTGCTCCTCTTGCTCCTACTCGCCGCGACGTCGGCTCTGGCTCAGCCCACCATCGACGCCGCACCGCCGTTCCCCGTGCCCATCTACTTCTTCTGGGGCGATGGCTGCCCCCATTGCGCCACCCAGAAGGAATTCCACGAGCAGCTGCTCGCCGACCACCCGAACGTGGTCATCCACGAGTACGAGGTCTACAACGTCCCCGAGAACCGGCCGCTGCTGGGCGCCATGGCGGCGGCCTTCGGGCGTCGGGCGAACGCCGTGCCCATGACCTTCATCGGCGACGAGGTGTGGGTCGGCTACACCGACGCCTACGGCCGCCAGATGCGCGACGCGGTCGCCCGCTACGAGACCTACGCCGCGCCCGACCCGGTCGACCGGGTGGACCCGGAGCTGCGCGAGCAGTTCGTGCCGACCCCCGCGCCCTCCCCGCCGGCACCGCCGGCGGGGTCGGCCGGCGCGGCGGTGATCGACGTCCCGCTGTTCGGGACCATCGACGTCGCGAGCCGGGCGCTGTGGCTCTCCACCGCGCTGATCGCCTTCGTCGACGGCTTCAACCCCTGTTCGCTCTGGGTGCTCGCGCTGCTGCTCGCGGTGGTGATCAACACCAAATCGCGCCGGCGGGTGTTGCTGGTGGGCCTCACGTTCTTGATCGTCACGTCGGCGGTGTACGGCCTATTTATCGCAGGACTGTTCAGTGTCTTCTCGTACGTCTCTTTTCTCGGCTGGATCCGCATCTTGGTCGCCGGTATCGCGCTCGCGTTCGCGCTCATCAACCTCAAGGATTACTTCGCCTACAAGCAGGGGATCAGCCTCACGATCGACGATTCGCAGAAGCCCGGCATCTACAAGCGCATCCGCGGCGTGATGAACGCGCGCGCCTCGCTGCCGGCCACGCTCGCGGCCACGGCCGGCATGGCGCTCGGGGTGACGCTCGTCGAGCTGCCGTGCACGGCCGGGCTCCCGGTGATTTGGACGACGATCGTCGCCGACGCGGGCGTCGGTGCCGGCGCGTTCGTGCTGCTGCTGCTCCTCTACATGCTCATCTACCTGCTCGACGAGCTCCTGATCTTCGGGGCGGTCGTGGTGACCATGCGCGCCGCGCGCATCGAGGAGCGCGAGGGCCGCTTGCTCAAGCTCATCGGTGGTGCCGTGATGCTCGCGCTCGCGCTCGCGATGCTGTTCCGCCCGGCGCTGCTCGAGTCGATCGGCGGCACCGTCGTGGTCTTCGGCGTGGCCATCGGCGCCTCGCTCGTGGTGCTGCTGATGCACCGCATCGTGCACCCGGCGTCGAGCCCGTGGGGACCCAAGAAGGCGGCGCCGAAGGCGGGCTGAGCCACTTCCTCGACGCCGTGCCGTTGGGCAAGGATCGGTCGATCCGGACCGCTCGGGCGAACGGCGACCCAAGCGACGGTGCTCGGCACGCGGCCGTGGGACCTTACCCATCCGACCTCGGGTCGCGCGGCGCTCAGAAGCGCGCCGACGCGCTCTCGGCCGAAGCGCACGGAGTCCGCCACACCGTGCGACACGGGGGCCCATGCCACTACCGTTCTTCTTCCAGGCGCTCCTGCTCGGCTTCCAGCACACGTTCGAACCCGACCACCTGGCCGCCGTGTCGGTGCTCGCCACCAGCCGCCGTTCGTTGCGCGCCGACTTCTTGCCGATCCTTTGGCGCAGCAGCCAGTGGGCTCTGGGCCACGGCCTCTCGCTGATGTTCCTGAGCGTCGCCGCGCTCGCCTTCAAGTCGAGCCTTCCCACAGCGCTCTCCGGTCTGGTCGAGGTGTGGGTGGTCGGCCCGGTGATGATCTTGCTGGGCGTGCTGGCGCTGCGCCGCGCTTTCACCGTGGTCACCCACGTGCATGCACCCGACCCGGCGCACGGGCCGGCGGTGCCGGCGGTGGGCGCCGAAGCCACGAACGCCGCGTCTGGTCTGCATACGCACCCGCATCCGCTCGCCAAGCGCGGCGGGCCCTTGAGCCGCTCGTTCGGGGTCGGCATGCTCCACGGCGCGGCGGGCACAGGCGGCGCCCTGGCCATCGCCCTCGGGCTCGCCGCCGACAGCCCGGCGATGGCGCTCGGCATCCTCGCCCTGGAATCGCTGGGCGTGCTGCTGGCGATGTCGGCCTACGCGCTGCTTCTGGTCTACGCCGCCAAGCGCCTCGCCCAGCGCCACACTGCGCTGCTGCGTGGCCTCAACCTGGTGGTCGGCCTCGTCTCGATCGGCGTGGGCGTGTTGTGGCTGCAGCGGGGACTGGCGGGCTGACGCACGCGGCCGTCGAGTTGACGGCCGCCCGGACGCCCGGTACGCTTGGGAACGCTTCGCCCGGGCGGCTAGCTCAGCGGGAGAGCACTCGCTTCACACGCGAGGGGTCGCAGGTTCAAATCCTGTGCCGCCCACCACGACGAACACTGTGCCAGACGTAACCCCCCGACCGCGAAGGTTGGGGGGTTAAACAGTCTGGATTCAGCTTCTGCCAACTTGGGCAACTGGAGAATCCGCGGAGCGCGGTTAGCACTGGTCCCCAGTCTTGGGCAACGAGGTCTAGTAGTACGTGATCTCGCGGAGCTCCACTTCCGCATTGTTCGAGTACCGCCCAAGCGCCGGAACCCACTCGAAGCACGCGCGCTCGATCCAGTTCTCCTGTTGGTCGTAGACGAAGTTGCAGAGCAGCTCTTTGCTCAGTGCTCCATCCTCGTCATAGGAGCGGAACCCCACTTGGTCGCCTTGCTCGTTGTATTCCATTTCTTGTCGAAAAGTTGGTTCCGTCTCGTTCTCGTCATAGTGCGCACGAGAGATTGTCCTTCCAGCCGCATCAAGCGTCTGAATCTCTTTTACATAGGGCCCAGAGCTGCGGGAGTGATCTACTTCCGTCAGTGTGCGAAAGCCATCGGAGTACTCGTACACAGCGTAGGTCGTATCGCGGTTCGTCGTTCGTTTCTTCCGCCCAGCCGCATCGAAGTGGTGGGCAAAGTTCGTTATGCCCTCTCCGAAGCGAAGGGTACGGTTGGTTGGGTCCCACACGTACACGTAGGTCCCAACGGTTGCCCGCAGGCCGTTCGCTTCGAAGCTCATGTTTCTGCCGCTGCTGCTGACAACGTCTTGAACAACACCCTTGAGCCCGAAGTGTTCCCACAGAAACAAGGGCCCGATACCTTGAGCCGCAACTTGTTGGAGGAGAAGTAGAGCACCAAGAAGAAGGAGAGCACGTCGGGTCGTCCACGCCATATCAAACCTCCAGTTCGTATGGGGCATAACAGATTCGGTGGATTCAACCGGTCGTTGCAACAGCTGGCTGTCTCGATGATAGATCTTTGTCGAGGGCTTCGGCTGGCGTGCGCCAGCCGAGGGTCTTTCGTGGTCGGGCGTCGAGGATGGCGGCGACGGCTTCGAGGTGAAGGACACGGCACCCGATCTCGGAGGCCGATCCTCGGTCCGTTTCGCCTGCTGGATTCGATCCAGCGACCGAGCGATCATGAGTCGCCGAAACTACCCACGAGCCAGGAGATCAGGCGCGTATGGGCGAACTGAACGAGAGCGATCTCGCTCGCGAGATCGACATGCTCGGCGTCACGACGGCATCGCTGCTCCAGGTGCTCGAGAATCACGTAACGCACACGGCTGGGCACATGTACCAGATC
>JBHEOT010000062.1:0-300 GCA_046260675.1 Trueperaceae bacterium
GTGGCGTACTCCTGGGGGGTGACGAAGTGCCCGTACCGGGGGATGATCCAGGTGCTGTAGAGCTCGCTGGAGCCGGTCCGGGCCACGTTCTGCGCGTAGGCCCACTCGTTGACGATCGGCACGATCGGATCGTGCGTCGCCACGATGCCGACGATCGGGATCTCGAGGTCGCCGCTGGGGGTGTAGTTGAACGTCCAGTAGCGGACGGCCCAAGGGTCGGCCTCGATGCGCGGTACCCGTGCGTTGAGGTCGGAATCCTCCTCAGCGGTCCAGTCGAACCCTGTGTAGGCGAAGTGGCGG
>JBHEOT010000062.1:310-8880 GCA_046260675.1 Trueperaceae bacterium
GCCATCACCGGTGTACTCGTGAAGGCGGTTGTCGAGAAAGCGGGTGCTGCCCCCGCTACGTGCGCGGAAGTCGTCGAGGTTGATCAGGTACCCCGACAGGGGCGCCAGGAGCGAGTTGATCAGCGAGCCGATCTCCGCAGCAGGCTCGGTGGCAGCTGGGTCCGCGGTCAGGAGTGGCACGCCGATGCCTTCCGGGTCGACGCGTTCGCTCCCGGGGAAGCGGACGCTCGCCATGCGCTGGAGTACCGATGGGTCGGCCTGCACGCGGGCTTGCAGTTCGGCCACGAAGGCTTCGAACTCGGGGAACGTCATGGCGCGCTCGGTGTCCAGCGGCCCTTCGAGCAGGCCGGGGAAGAAGGCGTCGAACAGCCGCCGCACGTGGAAGAAGTGGGCTCCCGTCTCGACCATGCCCCCGAGCGGACCACTCGTGGACAGGGCGCCGGCGTACCGGTGCGGGAACCGCTCGGCCAGGGCGACGGCGACGAGCCCTCCCATCGAGTGCCCGGTGACGTAGGTGGCGGCGGGCGCTGCGCCGGTCTGGGGATTCGGGCCCGAAGCCGAGCGGCAGCGGGAACCAGAAAACGCCGGGTGGCATGAAGGGCGGGAAGGAGCCGTGCGGGAACAGCACCAGGTCGCCGTTCCAGTCCGCGGGCTGGTAGACGAGGTAATCGGCCTCGCCGAGGCGGCCGGAGGTCTCCGTGACGGGGACGGCGGCGGGGCCGCCGAAGGGCGTGCAGTCGAGCTCGCCCTCGAGCACGAGGAAGACCTCTACCGCGCGTCTGGGCGTCGTCGAAATTGAGGAGGTACAACGACATGGGACCGAGAAGCGAGTTGACGAGCGACTCGACCGCCGCCGTCGGGTCCGGCGCAGCAGGGTTCGTCCACAGGAGCGGGATGCCTACGCCGTCCGGGTCGAGGCGTTCGCTCCCGGGGAAGCGGACGCTCGCCAGGCGTTGCAGGGTGGCGGGGTCTTCCTGGGCACGCGCATCCACCTCGCTCGCGAAGGCGTCGAACGCCTCCGGCGTCATGGACGGGCCCGCGCCGGGGGCCGACTCGGTCATGCCGGGATAGAAGGCCTCGAACAGCCCTCGCATGTGGCCGATGTGGGTATTCGCGGCGAGAAAGCCGCCGAGCACGCCGGATGTGGAAAGCGCGCCGGCGTAACGTTGCGGGAACTGCTCGGCCAAGGCGACGGCGATGAGGCCACCCATCGAGTGCCCCGTGACGTAGGTCGTGGCGGGTTCCGCGCCGAGGTGGTCGGGGGCGATCGCGTTGAGCAAGTGCGTGTCGCGCATCCCCTCGGCAACCGCGAGGCCGGTGCGCTCGTAGGCGGAGGCAGCGAAGGCGAAGCCAAGGCACACCGCGCGATTTCGGAGTTGGGCGATGTCGAGCTCATCCGAATCGGGCCCGAAGCCGAGGGGGAGCGGGAACCAGAAGGTTCCGCCCGGCATAAAGGATGGGACCAACCCGTGCGCCCACAACACAAGGTCACCATTCCACTCGGCCGGCCGGAACACCACGTAGTCGGCCTCGCCGAGGCGGCCGGAGGTCTCCGTGACGGGTACGGCGGCGGGGCCGCCGAAGGGCGTGCAGTCGAGCTCGCCCTCGAGCACGAGGAAGTCCTGGTTCGGGTCGAAGGTGGCGCGGTAGTCGTCGAGCTCGATGATCTCGAGCCCGGACGACCAGGCGGCGCCGATCAGGGCGGCGACGAAAATCGCCACGAGCAGGGGTTGGGGTCGTTGCGCGTTCATCGTGTCCTCCTGGAGGCGCGGGCGGCTGGCGCTACCGCGCGTCGATCCGGTAGATGACGCGGTCGATGTCGCCGCTGACGTAGATGGCGCCGGAGGCGTCGACGGCAATGCCGCTGAAGAAGAACGTCGGCGGCAGGGTCGTGGGACCGGCCAGCCCGAGCGCGAGGCCGTCGGCCACCAGCTGGACCGCACCGGTCGCAAGGTCGATGCGCGAGAGGCGTCCGGCGCCGGCTTCGACGACGAGCAAGCTGCCGTCGTGATCGAGCGCGAGGCCCTCGGGGTTCGCCAGGTCGGCGGCGATCGGTACGGGCGCCGAGGGCGTCCGCCCGTCGAAGTCGAGCTGCCAGACGATGCCGGTGGCCCAGTCCGCGACCCACAGGCGCTCGCCGTCGGTCGCGAGGCCTGCCGGCAGCCACACCTGCTGCTGGTCGATCACGAGGATCACCTCGCCCGTGCTGGCCCAGACCACGCCACCCAAGCCCAGATCGGCGACCACCAGGTCGCCTTGAAACCGGATCGCGTTGAGCGGGGCGGGGAAGGCGTGGTGCGCCACCAGGTCCGCTTGCGTGGGATCCCAGACCTGGACGGCCGCGGTGAGCAGCGACGAGAGCACCAGGTGCTCGCCGTCCGAAGCCACGGTCGTCGGGGCGGTCATGCCTTCGCCGACCAGCAAGCCGGCACGGGCGGTCCGCTGGCGGCCGCTCAGGCCGTCGAACTCGCGGAGCGTGAAGTGGTCGGCCACGAACAGCGATTCCGTGCCGTCGGGGCGTCGGACTACCGCGAGCCCCTGCGGCGCGACCAAGCCCCCTGCGTTGACGACCTCGTACCCACCGGTCGGGCGCACCCGGACGACGCTGCCGTCGCCGTAGTTCGAGACGTACAGCGCGCCGTCGGCATCGAACGCGAGGTTGTCCAGTTGCGGCGGGAGCGCGACCACCAGGGTCTTCTCGCCGGTGGTGACGTCGACGACGAAGACCTCGCCGGTCGGGTCGTCCAGCACGTGGAGGCGCCCTTGGGCGTCGAACTTGGCCGCGACCGGGACCTGGAAGCCGTCGGCCACCATGCGCAGGTCGCAGTCCGCCCACGGGTCCGAGCTGGCGTCGCACGCGTCGACGTCGAGGCTCACCACCAGGTGCGCCGCGTACAGCGGACCGTACAGGCGCCCGTCGGGCCCGAAGTCGAAGCCGTTCATGAAGCCGAGCGGGTACGGGTTCGCCTCGCTGGCCACGATGATCGGGCGCGGCTCGCCGGTTAGATCGGGGTCGAGTTCGAAGAGCGCGTCGCCGAGGAAATCCAGGGCCACGAACAGACGCCCGTCGTCCGAGAACGTGATCGGGTTGACGCCCATGGCGACGAACTGTTTGGTGACGGCCCCAGCGGGGGTGCGCCGGCCCACCTCGCCGGTGAGGATGTCGGTCCAGTAGAGCGAGCCGTCCGGACCGAAGGTCACGTCGTCGGGGGCGGCCACGCCGGCTTCGGCGCCCAGCCGGTCGACGACCTCGCCGCTGTCGGGGTCGAGGACCACGAGTTCCATGCCCAGTACGCTGGCGACGTAGAGGTGCCCGTCGGGGCCGAAGTACAGGCCGTTGGCGCCGTGGATGGGGCTGCCCCCCACGAGGACCGCGACCTCGTAGGCGGGCACCCGCGCCTGCGCCATCAGCGGCTGCGAGGGCGCCGCCGCTTGCGCCGCCGCGCACGGAACGAGCCCGAAGGCGACGATCAGGAACGCGAAGATCGAGGTTCTCATGGGGTCCTCCCTCGGTGGGTGCGCGATGGATGGTTGGAACCTCACCCCTACGGCCGCAGCCGGTAGTACGCGCCCACCGCGCGCGTGCCGGCGATCGGCGGGTTGCCGCCGCAGGCGTCGGCGAAGCCGGCCAGCTCGGCAGGGGGCAGGGGGGTGAGGTCGGCGACCACGTACAGGCCCTCGAGATCGGGTCCGTTGCCGTGCAGTACGGACTGGCCGCGCAGACCGTCGCCGTCCATCACCATGGTGAAGACGCCGGTCCAGTAGCCGTCGAGCGCATCGGGACGGATCTCGAGGTTGCCCGCGTACACGAAGCGGCCGTTCACGGTGTCGATGTCGGCGCTCGAGACGATCGTTCCGGTCCCCGCGTGGGCGACGTGGTCGGAGAGGACGACGCTCGCCAGCTTGCGGTTGCGGATGTGCATGATCCCGTCGTCCATCCGGCTGTCGTCCTCGAGGATCGCGCACACGATCTGGTGCGCTTCGTGGGGTCCCGCGACCACGCCGGTCGCGATCGGGTCTTCGGCCCACACCGCCACCAAGAAGCCCATGGCGGCCACCGAGACGAGCACCATGCCCAACCAGACCCAGGTTCGTTTCATGAACGCTCTCCTTCGCTTCGGCGGCGAACGCGTCGCCGGCACCGGACCAGCGGCTGGCGATCAGGGATCGTCCGTCAGGTTCAGGCTCCACCCCCTTCGCTGCGGGACCGGTGGCGGGCCGGCGGCGTCGGGCCTCGCGCCCAGCGGCCAGATCAGCCACGCCCCGGCCACGCCGCTCGCGATCAGCGCGATCCCTTCCGCGTTCGAGGTCGCGAGCCAGAGGGGACCGGACCACGCCAGCGCCAGCGGGATGGCAAGCAGCGGCCACGGGACGCGCGTTCGGGCCACCAGCAGCACGCCGACGGTGTACGCCAGGAGCGCCCCGGCCGCTGGAAACGGGTGAGTTGGCGTCGCCCACGCGAGCAGCGCCGGGCCCACCAGCGCGGCGCCCACCAGCGACGCGCCCATCCAAGTGGCCGCGCCGTAGCGGCGCGCGAGCGCGGGTTCGGCGCGCCGAGCGTGTCGGACGAACAGCAGACCCTGCGCCAGCAGCGCAGCGGGTCCCATGAGGCCGGGTAGGAGGGGTCGTTGGCGCGCGACGGTCCACGACGCGGCGAGCGCTGCGGCCAGCCACAGGAACGCCAGGACGGCGGGCACCCAACGCGCTGCGCCCGGCGGGGTACCGCGCACGGCCAGGACGAGCCCGACCGTGCCGATCGGTACCAGGGCCACCACCCACGGCCAGGCTGGATCGGCCTGAGCCGTGGCCTCCACGAGCCAGCGCGCCTGCGTCGCCGTCATCGTGCCGACCCCTCTTCTTCACTCTCGTGGCGCGGCGTACCGAAAGCGTGGAGGGGGCGCGGGCGCGGCTCGTGATGGTTGGTGGTTCCGTCGTCGAAGGGTCCGTATGATGAAGTCGAACGTCGGTACCGCAGGTCGTCGCCGCTGGCCAGGCTCGCAAGCTGGCGCGTCGCAGCGCTTCGGGGCCAGCATGGCTGATCGGTCGATGGCGTTCGGCAGGGGCACGGCGTGGCGCGTTGGTCGCTTCGGTTGTTCGGTCCGTTCGTCGTCGAACGCGACGGCGAGCCGCTGCGTGGCTTCCGCTCCGACAAGGTGCGCGCGCTGCTCGCCTACCTCGCCGTGCAGGTCGATCGCCCCTGGTCGCGGTCGACGCTCGCCGATCTGCTGTGGCCCGAGCAGCCCGAGTCGACCGCGCGCAGCAACCTCCGGAACGCGCTCTCCAACCTGCGCCACGTCCTTGCCGACGCGCGGGCCGAGCCGCCGTTCCTGCGCCTGTCGCAGGCGGCGGTGGAGGCGAACGGCGCGGCGGAGCGCTGGGTCGACGTGGACGCCTTCCGGCACCTGCGCGTGGGCGTGGCGGACGCGCAGGCCGCGGAGGTCGATCCCAACGTGGTGCCGCGGCTCGAGGACGCGCTGCAGCTCTATCGCGGGCCCTTCTTGGAGGGGTTCTCGCTCGCGAGCGCGCCCTTCGAGTCGTGGCTGTCGACCACCCGCGAGGAGCTGCACCGCCAGGCCGTCGCGACCGCCCGCGTGCTGGCGTTCGCGCACGCGCGGCTGGGCGACGCGGAGGCGGCGACGGTGATCACGCGGCGCTGGCTCGACCTGGAGCCCTACGAGGACGCCGCGCTGCGCCACCTGATGCGTCTATTGGTGCTCCGCGACCACCGCTCCGACGCGCTCGCGCAGTTCGAGGCGTTCCACGCGCGCTTGGCGCAGGACCTCGGGATGGAGCCCGAGCCCGAGACCACCCGGCAGTACGAAGGGATCCGCGCCGAGCGGGCGACCGCGGCGCCGTTGCCGGTGTCCGCGTGGCCCGGCCTGCAGCGCGGCGATCCTGGTTCGCCGGCGGAGCCCCTCTTCGTCGCTCGCGACGCCGAGCTGGGTCGCTTGACCGGTTCCCTGGAGCGCGCGGTCGCGGGCCGGGCGGGCGTCGCCTTCGTCACCGGCGAACCGGGCAGCGGCAAGACCGCGCTGCTGGCCGAGTTCGTCCGCCGCGCCCTCGCCGACCACCCGGACCTGATCGCCCTGTGGGGGCAGGGCAACGCGTTCACCGGGCACGGAGATCCGTTCGAGCCGTTCCGCCACATGGCGCGGATGCTGGCGGGCGAGGCGGAGGCTCCACCGGCTGCCGGAGCGAGCCGGGCGGAAGGGGCGCTGCGGTTGTGGCGCTGCTTGCCCGCGACGCTCGACGCGCTGCTCGATCACGGCCCCGATCTGCTCGACCGCTTCGTGTCGGGCCAGGCCCTGCTCGGCTTCGCGCGTCGCCACGCCGGCGCGACGGCCGATCAACTGGTTCGCTTCGAGCGGCGGCTGGCGCAATCGTCGCCCGCGACCGGCCGGCGCGGCGCGGGGGACCGATCCGCGCCGTTCGAGCAGTTCACCGACGTCGTGCGCGCGCTCGCCGTGCAGTGCCCGGTCGTGCTGGTGCTGGACGACCTGCACTGGATCGATTCCGGCTCCAGCGACCTGCTCTTCCACCTGGCGCGCGGTCTGGCCGGCGCGCGCGTCCTGCTGCTGGGCGCGTACCGCGAGGAGGAGGCGGCGCACGGGTCGGTGGGCGACGCGCGCTCCTTGGCCGCCGCCGTCGAGGAGCTCCTGACGGTCGACGGGAGCCTGCGGATCGACCTGACGCACGCCGGCGACGCACCCTTCGTGGACGCGCTGCTCGACAGCGAGCCGAACGCGCTGGGCCCCGCCTTCCGCAGCCGGCTCTTTGGGCACACCGCCGGCAACCCGCTGTTCACCATCGAGCTGCTGCGCGGCATGCAGCTGCGCGGCGATCTGCGGCGCGACCGGCGCGGACGCTGGATCGACGCTCCGTCGCTGCGCTGGGACGACGTACCGGCGCGCGTGGAGGCCGTCATCGAGGGCCGGATCGCCCACCTGTCGCCGGCCTGCCGCGAGCTGCTGAGCGCCGCCGCCGTGGAAGGGGAGCAGTTCACCGCCGAGGTGGCGGCGGCTGCCACCGACCGGCCGGTGGCGCACGCGTGCGAGCTCTTGAGCGACGAGGCGGGTCGGCAGCACCTGCTGGTGGCGGCGCACGCGGTGCAGAGCGTCGGCGGCACGAGCCTGGCGCTCTACCGGTTCCGGCACGGGCTGTTCCAGACGCGCCTGTACCAGCGCCTCGACCCGGTGGAGCGGGCGCGCCTGCACGGGCGGGTCGGTCGCGAGCTCGAGCGCTGGTACCGGTCCGATCCCGGGCGCACCCCCGAGCTCGCCCTCGCGTTGGCGCGCCACCTCGAGGCCGCCGGGCGGACCGGCGACGCCGTGGCTGCCTACGCCGACGCCGCCCGCCACGCGGTCGGGCTGTCGGCCAACGCCGCCGCCGTCGGCCACCTGGGCCGCGCGCTCGCGCTGCTGCAGACGCTTCCGGCCTCCGCGGCGCGCGACCGGCAGGAGTTCGGGTTGCAGCTCGCGCTCGGCCCGCCGCTGACCGCCCTCAAGGGGTGGTCGCCGCCCGAGCTCGCGGCGGCCTACGCGCGTGCCGAGGCGCTGAGCCACGGGATCGAGGACGACGCGCAGCTGATCCCGGCGCTGTGGTTGCTGTCGGTGTTCCGGCTCGGCCGCTCGGAGCACGCGGCGGTCGAGCGGTTGTGGGAACGGATGACGCGCCTGGCGTCGCGCTCGGGCGATGCGGCGCTGGTGGCGCTGACCCGCCTGAACGTCGCCGCCTTCTACCGAGGCCGCTTCGTCGAGGGCCGCCGGCTGCTGGAGGACGCCTGCGCAAAGGCCGACGTGGAGGTGCAGCGGCAGCTGGCGCGGCGCTTCGGGATGGCGCCGGCGGTGCTGGCGCTGGCCTACCTGGCCGAGTGCGCGTGGATCCTCGACCTGCCGGGCGAGGCCGAACGGCGTGGCGACGAGGCCCGCGCCTGGGCCCAGCGCATCGACCACCCGATGACCTCGGGCTACGCCATCGGCCGCGCCTGCTGGCTGGCGGCGCTGCGCGGCGACGCGGACGCCACCCGCGGATTGGCCGCCGACCTTCGGGACGTGGCCGGGCCGCACGGGCTCGAGCCCTTCGCGTTGGCCGCCACCTTTTTCACGCACTGGGCGGCGGTGCGCGCCGGCGGCACGAGCGCCGACCTCGCCGCCATGCACGCCGCGATCGAGCGCTACGCAGCCGGCGGCACCAGCCTCAACCGCACCGCGTTCCTGGCCCACTACGCGGGCGCGTGCGGCGACGCGGGTGAGGTCGAACGCGGCCTCGCCGCGGTCGACGCCTCGCTCGCCGAAGCCGATCGGAGCGGCGAGCGCTGGTTCCAGGCCGAGGCGTGGCGCACCAAAGGGGAGCTGCTGCGCCTGCGCGGCGCGACGAGCGCGCACCGAGCGCGCGACCTTCGCGCCGTCCGCGCCTGCTTCGAGACGGCGCGCCGCACGGCGCAGGCGCAAGGGGCCGCAGCGTTCGAACGGCGGGCGGCCGACCCTCACCCGCTTCGGTAGAAGTCGCTCTTGGTGTAGTACTCCTCGTACAGCGCCTTGGCGAAGGCGACCGCGGGCACCGCCAAGATC
>JBHEOT010000063.1:0-8650 GCA_046260675.1 Trueperaceae bacterium
GCTCACGACCGACACCGGCGGCGCGAACGCGGCGCTCCACCGCTTCGACCTCACAAACTTGGAGGACGATCCGACCGCGACCGTGCCCCGGGTGGGCGCGCCCTTCGTGCTGACCGATGGCGACCGGACGTGGGCGCCGGGCTTGACCCCAGGGGGCGCGGGCCCCGTATGCCCGCAGCAAGCGGTCGTCGGCGGCCCGACGTCGAACCCGGTCGGGTACGTCGCGGTGTGGGACCTGTGCGAGGGCGAGACGGAAGACGACGGTCGCGTCCACGTCGTCGACCTGGCCGAGGCCGCGGTCGACTCGCTGTTGCCCTTCACGTACGACGCCGTCGGCATCCGCGCGGGCGTGACCGATCCCGCGACCTTCACGACCGTGCGGATCGGCTTGAACGGTGTCCGGATCCTCGAGACGCGCCCCTTCGCAGAACCGAGCGATGCCACCGGCGGCGACGCCGAGGTCGAGGACGACGTCGACCTGCTCGACCTCTCCGTGGCGCGGGGCACTTGGTGGGCGCTCGTGCGTCTGCCGAGCGGCGACCCCGAGATCCGCGGCTTCGCGCCGGACGCCACCCCGGCCACGCGGCCCGCGTTCGCCGGGGCCACCCGGCTGTTCGTCGGCGGGGGTCCGGGGGCGGTCGCGTTCGGCACCAACCAGGCGCAGGTCGTCTTTAGCGACGGCGCCTCGACGCCGACATCGGTGGCCGTGTTCGGTGTGGGCGACGCGCCGGCCGCCGTCGCCGCGACGGTCGAGGCCAACGACTACGCGGTCGTCGCCACGACGTCGGGCGTGCTCTGCGCTTTGGACGTCCGGGTCGCCGCGACGTCGCCCGGGTGCGAGTTCGTGCTCACCGATCCGGGCCTCGCCGGTGCGCGCTTCCTGACCTGGACCTACGCGGCACCGTCCGCGCCCTGAGCCGCGGCCTCGGCCTCGCCGATGGCCGCCACCCCGGCGGTGATGCGGTCGAGGACGCCCGCGTCGATCATGCGCCCGGCCGTCTGGAGCGCGTTGCGCACCGCCCGCGCGTCGGCCGAGCCGTGGCCGATGAACGCGTACCCGGCGACGCCGAGGAGCGGCTGCGCGCCGTAGGTGCCCGGGTCGAGGCGATCGGCGATGGATCGGAGCGCCGGCTTGACCAACAACCCCCCGATCTTCGCGCGCCACGAGGACCGGAGCGCGTCGCGCACGAGCCCGAAGATCACCTTCGCCTCGCCCTCGGCGAGCTTGAGCATCACGTTCCCGGTGAAGCCGTCGGTGACGACCACGTCGGTGGTGCCGGCGAGCAGGTCGCGGCCCTCGACGTTGCCGTGGAAGCGCACCCCCGGCGTCGACTTGAGGAGCGTATGGGCCGCGAGCGCGAGCTCGTTCCCCTTGCCCTCCTCCTCACCGATCGACATGAGCCCCACCGACGGCTCGGTGCGGTCGTAGAAGGCGCGCGCGTAGACGCTGCCCATCACCGCGAACTGCTGCAACCACGCGGGCCGGCAATCGGCGTTGGCCCCCGCGTCGATGAGGGCGCAGTACCCGGTCTTGGTCGGGATGTTCGCGAGGATCGCGGGGCGATCGACGCCCGGCAGCCGACCCAGGATCAGCAGCGCGGCCGCCATCGTGGCGCCCGAGTGGCCCATCGACACGACCGCCGAGGCCCGCCCCTCCTTGACCAGCCGCGTCGCGACGACCACCGAGGCCTCCTTGCGGCGGCGCACGTCGCTGGCGTGGTCGTCCATGCCGATCACGTCGGGCGCGTGCTCGATCGGCAGGTCGCCACCGCGTTCGCGCTGGACGGCTTCGAGGCGCTCGCGATCCCCCACCAGGAGGACCGAGAGGCCGGCGGCCGCGGCCTGCAGAGCGCCGTCGACGGCGGCATCGGGCATCCGGTCGCCACCCATGGCGTCCAGGGCGATCGGGAGGTCGGCGAGGGGGCTCGGGGCGTCGCTCATGGCCCCATGCTACGCGGGGGGCGCGGGCTAGCATGCGGGGCGTGGACGTCCGCACCTTCGAAGCTCCCGCCGGCGAACGGCTCGACGTCGCCATCGCCCAAGCGCTGGAGCTGTCGCGCACCTACGCCAAGGACCTGATCGACGAGGGGTACGTGACGCTCGATGGCCGGCCGGTCGGCAAGCCCGCCACCAAGCTCAGCGGCGAGGAGCTGGTGTCGGTGCTCGTGCCGCCGCCGCGCCCCCACCACGTCGAGCCCGAGGACCTCGAGCTCCACGTCATCTACCAGGACGACGACCTGGCCGCCATCGACAAGCCGCCCGGCATGACCGCCCACCCGACCGCCACGTTGCGCACCGGCACCGTCGTGAACGCGCTCCTCGGTCGCATGCAGCTGAGCAAGGAGCGGCTGATGGACCCGACCGACGAGGCGTACCGACCGGGGATCGTCCACCGGCTGGACAAGGACACGTCGGGCGTGATGGTCGTCGCGAAGCACGACGAGGCGCACCGCGAGCTCGCGGCGGCCTTCAAGAAGCGCTTGACCGAGAAGGCCTACGTCGCGATCGCGGTGGGTTCGTTGCCGGACGAGGTGCACGTCGACGCCGCGATCGGACGGCACCCGGTCGAGCGCCAGCGCATGACGGTCGGGGGCAGCAACCCCAAGTCGGCGTCCACCATCGTGCGGGTGCTCGACCGCGCGCCGGGCTTCGTCCTGGTCCGCTGCCTGCCGCACAGCGGGCGCACCCACCAGATCCGCGTGCACCTCGCACACCTGGGCGCGCCGATCCTGGGCGACGCGGTCTACGGCCGTCCGTCGCCGTCGATCGGGCGCCAGGCGCTGCACGCCCAGCGCCTGACCGTGCCGCACCCGCGCGATCATCAGGCGATCACCTTCCAGGCGCAGGTGCCCACCGACATGGTCGAAGCGTGGCTGGCGGTGGGCGGCACCTGGCCCGTCCCCGGAGCGGAGGATCTGTGACCGACGCACCCGCGACCCCCACGCCCGCGACCCCCACGCCCGCGACCCCCACGCCCGCGACCCCCACGCCCGCGACCTCCACGCCCGAGGAGAGGACGTCCATGGACCCCCGCTCGCTCTTCGACCTCACCAGCCGGCAGGCGCTCGTCATCGGCGCCGGCTCCGGCATCGGCGCCGCCATCGCCGAAGGCCTCGCGGGCGTCGGAGCCGCGGTCGCGTGCGCCGACCTCCATCAGGAGGCGGCCGAGCGCACCGCCCAAGCGATCCGCGCGCGCGGCGGCAGCGCCACGAGCCATGCGGTCGACGCGACCGACGAGGCCGGCGTCGAGGCGCTCGTCGCGGCGCTGCCGCGGCTCGACGCCTGCGTCGCCACCCCGGCCGTCAACGTGCGCAAGCCGCTGCTCGACACCAGCGTCGAGGAGTTCGAGCGCGTCGTGCACTTGAACCTGATGGGGAGCTTCGTGGTGCTCCGGGCCGCCGGACGTCGGATGGCCGCCGCCGGCTCGGGTTCGATCGTGCTGCTCTCGTCGATCCGCGCGCAGGTGGTGGAGCCGGGTCAGGGCGTCTACGCGGCCACCAAGGCGGGCACGCTGCAGATGGTGCGCGCGCTGGCCGCCGAGCTCGGGCCGCGCAACGTGCGCGCCAACGCGCTCGCGCCGGGCGTGGTGGAGACCCCCTTGACCGAACCCATCAAAGCGCAGCCGGACTGGTACCGCGCCTACGCCGAGAAGTCCGCCCTGGGACGCTGGGCCCAGCCCAGCGAACTCGTGGGCCCCGCCATCTACCTGTGCTCCGACGCGTCCTCGTTCGTGACCGGCACCCTCACCGTCGTCGACGGCGGCTGGACGGCCATCGACGGACGCTTCACCCCGCCGCTGTGAACCCGTTCCGACGCCCAGGGGCTTCGCACGACGAGCCGCCGCCCGCACGCCCGACCGAGGCCGAGATCGACGGCCTCGCAGCCGCCGCCGCGGACGCGGTGGATGCGGATCTCGTGCTGCGCCTCGCCCGCGAACTCGTGCGGATCCGCAGCGTCTTCGACGAGGCGACCGGCGCCGACGAGGCGGACGCGGCCGGCTTCGTGGCGCGCACCCTGCGCGACCTCGGCCTGCCCGTGCACGTCGAGGAGGTCGCCCCCGGCCGCCCGAACGTGATCGCCGACTGGCACGGGCGCGGCTTCGTCGCTGGCCGCGACCGGACGCTGATGCTCGAGGGCCACACCGACGTGGTCACCGAGGGCGACCCCGCGAACTGGACGCGCGATCCGTACGGCGCTGAGCTCGTGGCCGACCCCGCCGGGGGCACCCGCCTCTACGGCCGTGGCAGCGCGGACATGAAGGGCGGCGTCGCCGCGGCGATCGCCGCGCTGGCCGCCGTGCAGCGCGCAGCGCCGGATCTTTCGGGACGCGTCCGCATCGGCGTCGTCGTCGACGAGGAGGGGATGATGGCGGGTATCAAACACTTCATCGCCCAAGGTTGGGCCGACGAGGTGGACGGCGCGATCGTCTGCGAACCGGAGGAGCTGGAGCTGTGCCTCCATCAGAAGGGGGCGATGCGCGTGCACGTGCATGCGCATGGCGTCATGGCGCACGGCGCGATGCCATACGCGGGCGTGAACCCGATCGTCGCCCTGACCCGCTTCCTGGCCGCCGTGGACGCGGTGCAGACCGAGGAGCAGGAGCGCCTCGGCGTCCACCCCTACCTGGGCCTCCCGTGGCTGACGCCCACCATCGTCCGCGCCCCGGTGCGCGGCGAGGCGCAGTTCAACGTCATGCCCGACGGCGCGTACGCGGCGCTCGACGTCCGCACGGTGCCGGGTCAGGACCACGACGCGATCTACGCCCGGCTGGTGCGCGAAGCGGAGCGCGTGGCGACCGAGCTCCCGCGCTCGCGCATCGAGCTCGACTGGTTCGAGAGCCGCCCATGGACCGAGACGGCGCCGACCGATCCGCTCGTCCAGGCGCTCGAGGGCGCGTACGAGCACGTGCTGGGGCGCTCGGCCCCGTACGGCGGCGTTCCCGGCGCCACCGACGGGACCTTCCTGCACGCGGCCGGCGTGCCGATCGTGACGGTCGGGCCGGGCGACCGCACCATCCCCCATCAGGTCGACGAGTTCGTGCACGTGGAGTCGGTGGTGGCGGCGGCGCGGTTGTACGCGGCCGCCGCGGTCCGGTACCTGGCGGCGCCGGCGCCGGTCGACGGGCCGCGCGGCGCGCGCGGCTGAACGGCGACGGTCAGCCGCGCGGATCGAGGGCGTCGCGCAACGCGTCGCCGACCAGGTTGAAGCCGAAGACGACCAGCATGATGGCGAGCCCGGGGAACGTCGCGACGTGGGGAGCGACCGCCAGGTACTCCCGGCCGCGCGAGAGCATCAGACCCCACTCCGGCTGCGGCGGCTGCGCGCCGAGGCCCAGGAAGCCCAGCCCCGCGGCGAACAGGATGGCGACCGCCATCTGCAGGCTGGATTGCACGATGATCGGCGCGAGCGTGTTCGGGACGACGTGCCGGAAGAGCGTCGACATGCGCCGTCGCCCGAGCGCCCCCGCGGCCTCGACGAACTCGCGGTTCTTCACCGACAGCACGGACCCACGCACGATCCGCGCATAGATCGGGATCGAGGCGATCCCGACGGCGATCATCAGGTTCTCGAGCCCGGGCCCGAACGTCGCCACCAGCACGATCGCGAGCAGGATGCCGGGGAAGGCGAGCATCGTGTCGATCAAACGCTGCACGATCATGTCGGTCGCGCCCCCGAAGAACCCACTGATCGCGCCGATCGGGACGCCGAAGCCGACGCCGATGGCCACCGAGATCAACCCGATGAACAACGAGATCCACGCTCCGTGGACGAGCCTCGAGAAGATGTCGCGCCCCTGCTCGTCGGTCCCCAACAGGTAGAAGCGGGTGGGCCCGTCGACCCCGTAGAGGTGCCGGTCGCTCTGCAAGAGCCCTCCGAACCAGATCCAACTAGACCCACGAACGAACAGCTCGACGCGGTACGCCTCGTCCTCGCTGACCACGACGCCTCGTGCCGGTGACCGCATCACCGGCCGCACCCAGAGCCCGAACTGCCCCTCGGGGCCTCGTAGGGACACGCCCGTCCCCGGGGGGATGTAGCTCGCCCGCAGGTTCTGCTCGATGGGCGAGTAGGGGGCGATGAAGGGCGCGAACACCACGACGACGAGGAAGAACCCGATGATCGCGAAGCCGACCTTGGCAAGGTTGCTGGCCAACAGCCGCCGACGCCAGCGGGCGCTCGACCCTCGGTCCTGGGCGTCGATCACGACGGACGCCTTCGGCACGTCAGTCATAGCGGATCCGCGGATCGACGAAGCCGTAGACGAGGTCGACGATGAGGTTCACCAGCACGAAGGACACCGCGATGAGGAGCACCGCGCCCTGCACGACCGGATAGTCGCGCGCGCGGATCGAGTCGACGAGCAGCCGACCGATGCCAGGCCAGGTGAACACCGTTTCGGTGATCACGGCACCCGCGAGCAGCGATCCGAACTGGAGCCCGATGACCGTCACGACCGGGACGAGGGCGTTGCGCAGGGCGTGCTTGATCACCACCTGCCCCTCGCGCAACCCCTTGGCGCGCGCCGTGCGGACGAAGTCCTGGTTGAGGACCTCGAGCATCGACGAGCGCGTCATGCGCGCGATGATCGCGGTGCTCGACAGCCCCAGCGTGATCGCGGGCAGGACGAGATGCGCGAAGGTCCCCCGCCCCGCCACGGGAAACCAGCCGAGTTGGACCGAGAATAAGAGGATGGCGAGCAGCCCGAACCAGAACACGGGCATCGATACACCGAGCAGCGCCACGAACGTGACGCCGAAGTCCAGCGGGCCGTTCGGTCGCAGCGCCGAGATCACACCGGCCGGCACGCCCACCACCAGCGCCACGACGATCGCCGCGAACGCCAGCTCCAGCGTGTTGGGGAAGAAGTTGGCCAGGTCGTCCGTCACCAACCGGTTGGTGCGCGTCGAGCGCCCGAGATCGCCCTGCACGATGCCGCCGATGAAGCGCCCGAACTGCTCCGGGAGCGAGCGGTCGAGGCCGAAGCGCTCACGCGCGCGTTCGATGACCTCCGGACTGGCGAACTCGCCGGCCAGCAGCACGGCGGGGTCGCCGGGCGCCAGCCGCACCATCGAGAAGACGATGATCAGGACCCCGATGATGGTCGGGACCGAGATCAGGATGCGCCGAAGCGTGTACTGCAGCAAGAGAGCCCCTCGCCGGGCGCGACCGGTTCGGTCCGGTCGGTCGCCCTCGGGAGCGACGCGGGTACACCGCGCGTCGATCCAGGTTCACATCGAGATAGGGCCTGACGCGCCCTTGCAGGGCGCGTCAGGCGGACGAGCGTAGCGATCAGCGAATCGAGGTCTCGGTCGCGAGGAAGCGCTCGGTCGGGTGGATGATGAACCCCACGACGTTGTCGCGCACCGCGACGACCTGGCTCTCGCTGTAGAGGAAGAGCCACGCAGCGTCGTCCCAGATCAGCTGCTGGGCGTCGGCGTAGAGCTGCTGGCGGAGCGCCGGGTCGGGCGAGGTGCGCGCCTGGTCGAGCAGCGCGTCGACGGTCGGGTTGTTGTAGAACGCCCGATTGGGGTTCGGCGCCTGGCTGCTGTGGAACAGCGCGTAGAGGCCGTAGTCCGCGTCGCCGGTGACGGTGCCCCAGCCGAGCAGCGCCATCGGAACGTCGGTCTCCGCCGCCGGCTTGGCCGTCGCGACGAGGTAGGCAGCCCAGTCGATGCTGGTGATCTCGGCGGTCACGCCGACCTCGGCGAGCTGGCCCTGGATGGCCTGCGCCACCTGGATGTCCTGCGGGTAGCGGCCCGTGGGGCTCCACAGCTCGACGGTGAGGCCGTCGGCGAAGCCCGCCTCGGCCAGCAGTTCGCGCGCGCGCTCCGGGTCGTACTCGTAGGGGCCGACCTGGGCGTAGCCGAAGATCGCCGGGGCGATCGGCGCGTCGCTCGGACGGACGGCACCGCCGAAGACGAACTCCGCGATCAGCTCTTTGTCGACCGCGTAGTTCAGGGCCTGACGGACGCGGACGTCGTCGAAGGGCTCCATCAACTGGTTGAAGTAGATGTAGATCGTGCGGAGGCCCGAAACGTTTTGGACCGTCACGTCCGGGTTCGCGTCGATGCGGGCGACGTCCTGCGGGGGCACGCGGACCGCGACGTGGGCTTCGCCGGTCTCGACGAGCGCCATGCGGGTGGTGTCCTCGGGCACGGTCAGGAAGCGGACACCGGCGACGCCGGGCTTGGTGCCCCAGTAGTCCTCGAAGCGGACGAGGTCGAGCCGCTCGCCGCGCATCCACTCACCGAGGCTGAAGGGACCCGTGCCGACCGGGTTCGACGGGAAGTCCTCACCGAACTCCGCGACGACGTCCGGGTGGACGATGGCGGTCGAGTTGTGGGTGAGGTGCGCGAGGAACGGCGCGAAGGTCGTCGAGAGCCGGAACTCGACGGTGTGGTCACCGACCGCGACGATCTCTTGGACGCGGTTCAGGAGGAACGCGAAGGTGAACGCGTTGTCCGGGTTGGTGAACCGCTGCATGCTCCCCACGACGACCTCGGCCGTCAGCGGCGCACCGTTGTGGAACACGACGTCTTCGCGGAGCGTGACGGTCCAGGTGAGGCCGTCGGCCGACATCTCGGCACCGGTCGCCAGGAGCGGCACGATCTCGCCCTCCGGCGTCAGGTCGTACAGCGTCTCATAGATG
>JBHEOT010000064.1:0-8463 GCA_046260675.1 Trueperaceae bacterium
CTCGAAGGCGTCGCGGAGGGTGGCCGTGGTTCGGATCTGGCCGATGCCGACGCCCAGCTCCACCATGGTGAAGGCGATCTCGGGCGAGATGCCCGAGACGATCGCTTCGCACCCCATCAAGCGGGTCGCCTGGGTGATCTTGACCAGCTGGTTCGCGACCGCGGTGTCGACCGTGCGGACGCCGCTGATGTCGAGCATGAACACCTTGGTGCGGGTCTCGGAGATCATCGCGAGCGTCTTGGTCATGATCTCCTGCGTGCGGCTGGAATCGAGCACGCCGATCAGCGGCAGCAGCAGGATGCCTTCCCAGATGGGCGTGACCGGCGTCGCCTGCTCCAGGAGCGCCTCGCTGCGCGCCTCGAGCCGGGCGTTGTCCTCAGCGGCGTCCTCGGCCGTTCGCCTCTGCGTGGCGTGGATCTGCTCGAGCACCAGATGGGTGTCGAGGAAGATCAGCTTCTCGATCGCCGCCGCCATGGCGTCGAGGCGCTCCGGTCGCGGCCGCACGGCCGCCAACCGCTCCTGCAGCAGCCGGTCGGACATGAACATCCCCGACAGGTAGATGACGTTGGGCAGGTCGATGCGGCCGTGCACCGCGCCCACGTGGCGGCGGGCGGCGAGGTACGCGTCGTCGACGACGCCGGAGAGGAAGCTCGACCAGTGCTGCACCTGGTGCCGCTGGACGTGCGCGATCAGCTCGTCGGCGTCGCCGAAGAAGGTCTCGAACTCCTCGTGGCCGCGCAGCCAGACGTACCAGTCCTGGACGAAGTCCTCGACGTGGGGCAGCAGGTGGCCGCCGGCCTCGCGGACGAGCTCGAGGTCGGCGTCGTTGACGTCGAAGGTGGTGAGGACGGTCGCACGGTCGAGCGGTTGGGTCATGGGGCGGCTCCTCGGGTCAGGGGCGTCGCCGGCACGGGACCTCTCCCGGGGCGCGGTCGCGGGGTCGGATACGCATACCACGACCAGCGCCGATCACCGTGCGTCGGCGGCCGCCCGAGGGCGGCCGCGGTTCAGGCGACCTTGCGGCCGGTGATCAGACGCACCAGGAACAGGACGACGGCGATCACGAGCAGGGCGTAGATGAACCCGCCGAGCGTGGTGCCGGTCACGAGGCCGAGCAGCCAGAGGACGAGCAGGACGATCGCGATGGTCATGAGCATGCGGGGTCCCCCTTTCGGGGAGTGGCCGGGTACGAACGCGCCGGCGATGCGAAGGGACCCGTGCGGTCCCTCTTGCATCATGGCGGTCGCAGCCGCGTCGCTCCCCGCATCGGACACACGCCGCAGTCCGAGGGCATGGCCGAAGCCGTGTTCGCCCGCCAAGCCGGCCATCGCCGCGGACCTCGTCGGGGTCGGCGAGGTCGTTGGCCTCGCGGAAGCGGCGCGTCAGCCGCGGTCGCGCCCGACCCCCATGCGCGCCAACACGTTCCCTCGGGTCGTCTGGTAGCGCACGACGCCGGCGACGTGCACGACCAGGAGCGCGGTAAACAAGTACGCCCCCACCATGTGCCCGTCGCGCGCCTGGGTCACGTCCAGCGTGGCCGGCGGGGCCACGCCCGCCTGCAGCAGGGGCGTCAGGTCGTTCTGGAGGATCGCCCCCATGCCCGAGACCGCGAGGAGGAGTGGGAACACGGCGACCGTCCACTGCACCGTGCCGTGCAGCCGGAGGTTCCACGGGGCGAGCCCGGGCGGTGGCGGCACCTTCCGGCGCGCCTTGAGCACGAGCCGCGCGATGACCAGGGCGACCACGGTCCAGCCGATCACCAGATGCGCTTGGTAGAGGCCGAGCCGCAAGCCGTCGTCGAGGGTGCGCGCCATGATCAAGCCGATCGGGATCATCGCCAGGATCAGCGCGGTGATGGCCCAGTGCAGCGACTGGCGCGCACGGGAGAACGAGTCGAGGTGCGGTCGGTCCATGGCGGTCTCCTCGGTGGCCGCTGTGGCGGCGGTTGGGGCTGGCGCCACGCTACCGTGCGTCGTGGACGAACGCAACGCAACGCGACGCGACGCCGGGATGCGATGCTGTGCCGGTGTTGGAACTCTGGCTCGTCCGCCACGGCGTCACCGATTGGAACCTCGCTGAGCGCATCCAGGGCTCGTCCGACCCGCCGCTGAACGCGGCCGGTCGCGCCCAAGCGGAGCGGTTGGCGCCGCGCCTCGCCGGTGTCGTGTTCGACCGGGTGGTGTCCTCCGACTTGGATCGCGCCCGGACCACCGCGGCGCTCGCGCTACCAGGCGCCGAGGTCCGCCTCGACCCGCGCTTGCGCGAGCTGAACTACGGCGCCTTCGAGGGTGCGACGTGGGCCGACCTCGCGACGGGCGAACGGGCGGCGGCGGCGGCCCATTGGCGCGCCGATCGGCGGCGGCGGCGCATCCCCGGCGGCGAGTCGTTCGACGACCTCGCCGCACGCGTCGGCGCCTTCCAGGCCGACCTGCCCGCGACGGGTCGGGTGATCGCCTTCGCGCACTCGGGCACCATCAACACCGCGCTGCACGGCGTGCTGGGGCACCCCGAGGGACGTGGATGGCGCTTCGAGATCGCCAACACCGGCATCACGGTGCTCCGCATCGAGGCGCGGCGCACGACGATCGTGACCGTCAACGACCACGCGCATCTGCGCGCGGGCTAGCGCGGGCGATCGACGTCGGCGCGGCGGCTGGTACGGTGCGACCACGCGCTGCGCGCATCGTCCCGCGCCACGCCGGAGGTCCTCCGTGGTCCAACTCCGCCCTTTGCTCGCCGTCGCCTCGTGCGTGCTGCTCGCCGCGTGCGGTGCGCCCACCGGCGGTGCGCCCACCGAGGGAACGCCGGTCCTGCTGGACGCCGCCTGCCCCGACACGCCGGCGCTGCCTGCGGGACTGGACCTCGACGCGTTCTACACCAAGTACTGCGTCACCGAAGGCATCGCGATCGTCGCCTCGGACGAGGTGCCCGACGCCGCCCTCCAGCGCGCGCAGCTCCTGGTCGCCGCGATGCTCGCGCCCGTGCGTGCCGACGCGGTCGCCGCGATCCACGACGCCCGCGTGCGCGTCGGCGTGATCGGGGTCGACCAGGTGACGACCGACCTACCCGAGCACGCCGACCTGAACGAGGCCTTCCCGCTCGACGAGGGCGACTGGAACACGCGCACCCGCGGGGTGGCGGCTACCCTGGCGCGCCCGCTCACGTCGGCGGCCGAGGAGAACCTGCTGTGCGCGCCGGGCGACCGGTACGTGGGCGAGAGCATCCTGGTGCACGAGTTCGCGCACACCGTCCACGAGCAGGGCGTCGCCGTGGTCGACGAGACCTTCGATACCCGTCTGGACGCCGCGTACGGCGTGGCGATCGCGGCGGGCACGTGGAGCGGCACGTACGCCGCGACGAACGCGATCGAGTACTGGGCCGAGGGGGTGCAGAGCTACTTCGAGGTCAACGGCGTGAACGACGCCAGCCACGGCGACATCGACACCCGCGCCCTCCTCCAGGACCGCGATCCAGCGCTCTTCGACCTGGTCGACGAGGTCTTCGCCGGCGCGCCGGCCCTCGACCTCTGCCCCTGACGGTCGGCGCGCCGGCGCGGCCGACCGTCTCGTGGGCCCGCCCTCAGGCGGCCCGCTGCTGCGCCGCCCACCGCCTCGCCATCCACCAGCGGATCGCCGCCTTCTCGAGCTCCACGACGACGAACACCGCCAGGCCGGCCGCGGCGACCAACCCCCAGTGGCCCGCCTCGAGCCCGGCCACGCCGAACCACCGCTGCATGGGGGGCAGGTACGTGAACCCCGCCTGCACGAGCGCCAAGATGCCGATCGCGACGAACACGGCCGGGTTGGCGAAGAAGCGCGATCGCGACAGCGCGGTCGCGGTCAAGAAGCGGGTGCTGATCAGGTACGCCGCCTCGCCGGCCACCAGCACGTTGACGGCCACCGCGCGCGCGAGCGCCAGGTCGTCGGTGGCGGTGTAGACCGCGAAGAAGGCCCAGAGCGTCAGGCCGCCCATCACCACCGACACGTACGAGAGCCGCCACACCAGGTAGCGCGACAGGATCGGTTCGTTTCGGTCGCGTGGTGGGCGCCGCATCACGTTCGCCTCGGGCGGCTCGAAGGCGAGCGCCAGCGCCAGCGTCACGGCGGTGACCATGTTGATCCACAGGATCTGGACCGGCGTGATCGGGAGCTCCGACAGCACGACCAGCACCGACACCATCACCACGAGCGCCTCCGCGCCGTTGGTGGGGAGGATGAACAGGATCGTCTTCTTGAGGTTGTCGTAGATCGCGCGCCCTTCCTCGACGGCGCGCGCGATGGTCGTGAAGTTGTCGTCGGCGAGCACCATCTCGGAGGCGTCCTTGGCGGCCTCGGAGCCCTTGAGCCCCATCGCGATGCCGACGTCGGCGCGCTTGAGCGCCGGCGCGTCGTTGACGCCGTCGCCCGTCATCGCGGCCACCGCGCCGCCGCGCTGGAGCGCCTCGAGCAGCTTGAGCTTGTGCTCCGGGCTCGCGCGCGCGAAGACGTCGGTGTGGGCGACCACACGGTCGAACGCGGCGTCGTCCAGGTCCTCGAGCTCGGGGCCCGAGACCGCGGGGGCGCCGTCGCCGATGCCCAGCTGCCCGGCGATGGCCTTCGCCGTGAGCGCGTGGTCGCCGGTGATCATCACGACCCGGATGCCGGCGCGCCGGCAGCGCGCCACGGACGCCGCCACCTCCTCGCGCGGCGGGTCGATCAGCGCGACCAGCCCGAGCAGCTCGAGACCGTGCTCGGCGTCCGCGCGCGTCAGGGCGTCCAGGGCGTGCTCGGGGCGTTTGAGGGCCACCGCGAGCACCCGGTAGGCCGCGCCCGCGAGGTCGGCCGCTTCGGCCTCCCAGTAGCTGCGGTCGAGCGCCTCGCTGGTGCCGTCGCTGCGGCGCTGGCGGTCGCACAGGTCGAGGAGCCGCTCCGGCGCGCCCTTGACGTAGAGGACCTGCGCGTCGCCGTCGGCGTACATGCTCGCCGCGTAGCGCGCGTCGGACTCGAACGGCAGGCGGTCGATTTGCGTCAGCCCCTGCAGCGCCGCCCGGTCGAGGCCGAGCTTCTCGGCGAGCACCACCACCGCGCCGTCGGTGGGGTCGCCGCTCAGCGTGCGGCCGCCGCCGTCGGTGGGCCGAAACTCCGCTTCGGCCGTCAGCGCCGCGGCGCGCGCGAGCTCGCGCAGCGTCGGATCGTCGGCCGCCGTCGCGCCGTCGCGCACCACGTCCCCGACCGGGTCGTAGCCTTCGCCGGAGACGTCGAGGCGGCCGCCGGCGAGCACCACCCGGCGCACGGTCATCTCGTTGCGGGTGAGGGTGCCGGTCTTGTCCGAGCAGATGACGTTCACCGAACCGAGCGTCTCGACCGCCGGCAGACGGCGCACGATCGCGCGGCGCTTGGCCATGCGCTGCACGCCGAGCGCCAGGATGATCGTGATCACCGCGGGCAAGCCCTCCGGGATCGCGGCGACGGCGAAGCCGATGACGGTGAGGAAGATCTCGTCGAGCGCGTACCCGCGGACCAGCACCCCGAAGCCGAAGAGCACGGCGCCGAACGCGAGGATCGCGTACGCGAGCACCTTCGAGAAATCGTCGATGGCGCTCAGGAAGGGCGTCTTGAGCTGCGTGACGCCGGCGACGAGCGCGCCGATGCGCCCCACCTCGGTGCCGCCGGCGGTGGCCACCACCACGCCGGCGCCGGCGCCGGAGGCGATGGTGGTGCCCGCGTACAGCATCGAGTTCCGGTCGCCCAGCGCGGCCTCCTCGGCGACCGGCGCCCGCGCCTTGGTCGCCGGCACGGATTCGCCGGTGAGCGGCGCCTCCTCGGCGCGCAGGTTGTGCGCTTCGATCAGACGCACGTCGGCGGGCACGCGGTCGCCCGACTCGACGAGCACCACGTCGCCGGGCACCAGGTCCTCGGCGTCGATCAACGCGCGCTGCCCGTCGCGGCGAACCACGGCCTGCAGCGCCAGCATCGAGCGCAACGCCGCCAGCGCGGCCTCGGCCTTGCCCTCCTGGATGAAGCCGATCACCGCGTTGATCACGACGACCGCGACGATGACGCCCGTCTCGATCCAGTCGCCGAGCGCCCCGGTGACGACCGCCGCGGCCATCAGGACGTAGATGAGCACGTTGTGGAACTGCCGCGCGAAGCGCTTCCAGGCGGGCGTCGGCGGCGCCTCGGGGAGGCGGTTGGGCCCGTGTTCGGCCAGGCGGCGCTCGGCGGCCGCGGCGGTCAGGCCGTCGCGGCCGCTGCCGACCGCGTCGAGCACGTCGGCGACGTGGAGCGCATGCCAGCGGCGCGGGGGCGCCTCGGCAGGGGGACGGTCGTGGGTCGGGGGTCGCATGTGGGCTCCGTTCTCGTGAGGGGTCGGCGGCCCGGGCCTGATCCCTTCCAGAGTACCCATCGTGAAATAGGGCACATGACCCGGTTGTGCCCGCTCACGGACGACTAGGACGTCCGGGACGCCGTGCCTGACGGCGTGGTGCTAGCCTGGAAGGGGACCCGCGACGGGGTCCGCCTCGCCCGCCCGAACCTCCGGAGGTGCGCGGTGCACGTGACGTTGGTCAAGCCGACGCTCGGGCGCACGGAGCACGAGGACCGCTTCGTCGACGAGGCGCGCATGGAGCCGCTCAACCTGGGCGTGCTCGCCGGCCTCACCCCCGACGGCATCGACCTGACGCTCGTCGACGACCGGATCGACGCCGTCGACCCCGACGCCCCCACGGACCTGGTCGCCATCACCGTAGAGACCTTCACCGCCCGCCGCGCCTACGAGCTCGCCGACGCCTGGCGCGCCCGCGGCGTACCGGTGGCGATGGGCGGCATGCACGCGACGCTGCTCCCGTTGGAGGTGGCCGAGCACGCCGACGCCGTCGTCAGCGGCGACGCCGAGGCGGTGTGGGCGGGACTGCTGGCCGACGCGCACGGCGGCCGGCTGGCGCCGCGCTACCACGGCGTGCCGGGCGCCCCGCAGCCCGGGGCGCGCCCGCGCCGCGACCTCTACGCCGGCAAGGGCTACCTGCCGATCCACCTGATCCAGTTCGGCCGCGGCTGCCCGTACCGCTGCGCCTTCTGTGCGGTGGGCGCCTTCTTCGAGCACCGCCACCACGCCCGCCCGGTCGCCGAGGTGGTCGCCGAGATCGAGGACGCGGGGGAACGCGACTGGTTCTTCGTCGACGACAACCTCGCCGCGGACGGACCGGCGCTCAAGGCGCTGCTGCGCGCGCTGGTGCCGCTGCGGCTGCGCTGGGTCTCGCAGGTCTCGGTCGAGCACGCCCAGGACCCCGAGCTGCTCGAGCTCTTCGAGGCCAGCGGCTGCCTCGGGAACGTGATCGGCTTCGAGTCGCTCGACTCCGACAGCCTGCGCGACGTGCGCAAGGCCCCCAACCTGCGCGCCTCGCCGCGCTACGCCCAAGAGGTCGCCGCTCTGCGTGCCCACCACCTGCAGACCTGGGCGGCCTTCGTGCTGGGGCTCGAGCACGACACGGTCGCGTCGCTCGAGGCCACCTGCGACTGGGCCATCGACCAGCGCTTCGCCTTCGCCGCCTTCAACGTGCTGATGCCCTACCCGGGCACCGCGCTCTACGCGCGCCTGGCCGAGGAGGGGCGGCTGCTGTACGACGGCCGCTGGTGGCTCCACCCCGACTACCGCTTCAACCATGCGGCCTTCCGGCCGGCGCGGATGAGCGCCGACGAGCTGACCGAGGTCGCCTGGCGCTGCCGGCGGCGCTGGAGCAGCGTCGGCTCGATCGTGCGCCGCGCGCTGGACCCGGCGACGCACCTCGCGTCGATCACGCGCTTCGCCGTCTACTGCGCCTACAACCCGCTCTTCCGGCGCGAGGCCTTCAAGAAGCAGGGCATGCGGCTGGGGACGCGATGAGCGACCGCTTCGAGGTGCGCCGCGCGACCGCCGCCGACGAAAGCGACCTGCGCGCCCTCGTCGGTTCGGTCGCCATGCCCGGGGCGGTCGCGGTGCGCTTCGCGCGCGAGCCCGACTACTTCCTGGGCACGACGATCATGGGCGACCCGTGCGACGTGGTCGTGGCGCGCGACCGCTCCAGTGGCGCACTGGCTGGGTTCGCCTGCCGCGCCGAACGGTCGGCGTTCGCGAACGGGGTCGAGGAGAGGCTCGGCTACGTCGGCCAGATCCGCGTCGCCAAGGGGTACCGCGGCGCCGGCCTGCTCGCGCTCGGCGCGCGGCTGCTGCGCGAGCGCACGCCGCCAGGCCAGCTCGCCTTCGGCGTCCTGGCGCGCGAGAACCCGCGCGCGATCGGCGCCCTGGTGGGGGCGCGGCCGCCGGGCGGGGTGCGGGCCGCGCGGCTCGGTGGGCTCACCTCGTGCGCCGTGCTGCTGCGGCCGCGGCGGCCTCCACGCGTGCCGGGGGTCGAGGTGCGCCCCGCCGATGCGGTGGCCCTCCCCGACGTGGTCGCCTTCCTGCGCGCCGAGGGGGCGCGCCGCCAGCTCTTCCCGGCCTACACGCTGG
>JBHEOT010000065.1:0-7794 GCA_046260675.1 Trueperaceae bacterium
CTCGCCCTCCTGCTCGCGACCTCCCTGGCCGCGGCGCAGTCGCTGACCTTCTGGACCACCGAAGAGCAACCGCAGCGCATCGAGACCCAGCAAGCGATCGCGGCGGCCTTCGAGGCCGAGACCGGCATCTCCGTCGACGTGGTGCCCGTCACCGAAAGCAGCCTGGGCGAGCGCATGACCGCCGCCTTCGCCGCGGGCGCCCTGCCCGACGTGGTCTTCCACCCCATCAACTACACGATCGGCTGGGCCGAGGCCGGCATCCTCGACACCGCCGCCGCGACCGAATCCGTCGCCAACCTGGGCGTCGAGACCTTCGGCGCCGGCGCGCTGGCGCTGATGTCGTACCAGGGCGAGAACACCGCGGTCCCGACCGACGGTTGGACGCAGCTGCTGATGTACCGCGCGGACCTGTTCACCGAGCAGGGCCTCGCCGCCCCGACCAGCTACGCGACGATCCTCGAGGCGGCCCGCGCGCTGCACGATCCGCCCAACATGTACGGCTTCGTCGCCGCCACCGACCCCAGCCAGGACTACATGATGCAGGTCGTCGAGCACCTGGCGCTCGCCAACGGCGTCCAGCTCGTCGACGCCGACGGCAACATCACCGTCGACACGCCGGCGTTCGTCGAGTTCCTCGAGTTCTACAAGGAACTGGCCGAGCTGAGCCCTCCGGGCAACCTCTACTGGCTGCAATCGCGCGAGCTGTTCCAGGGCGGCCAGGCCGCGATGGTCGTGTGGTCGCCGTTCGTCCTCGACGAGCTCGCCGGCCTGCGCGAGGAGGTCCCGGTGATCGCCGACGAGGCGTATGAGCAGGGCTGGTTGGCGCGCAACACGGGCTTCGTGACGAGCGTTTCCGGCCCGAGCTACCCGGCCGGCTCCGGCTACGCCCAGGTCCAGGGCCTCGGCATCACGGTCGACGCCGACATCGACGCCGCCCAAGACTTCGTCGAGTACCTCGTGACCGACGGCTACCTCGACTGGCTCGGGATGGCGGCCGAAGGCAAGTTCCCGGTCCGCAGCGGCACGCCCGAGGAGCCGACCCGCTTCGTCGAGGGTTGGGCGACGCTCGAAGTGGGCGTCAGCGACCGCGCGCCGCTCGGCAGCTTCTACTCGGCCGACGTCATCGACGACCTGGTCGCGGGCCTCGAGACCGGCGACCGCTGGGCGTTCCGTCAGGGCCAAGGTGGCCTGGTCACCAGCCTGTACGGCACCCGCGTGATGTCCGAAGCGATCCGTCGCTACCTCGACGGTGAGCTCACCGCCGCTGAGACCGCCACCCTCGTCCAGACCGAGGTGGAAGGCCTGCGCTGACCCAAGGTTCTCCGGCGGCCCGAGCCTCGGCTCGGGCCGCCCCTTCGCGAGCACCGCGCGGCCACCCGTCCCGAGGCCCCCCGCCGCGGGCCGCGGCCCCCCAGGAGGGCACGCATGGCGAACCGACGCATGACGCTGGCCGCGCGCGAAGCGCGCCTCGCGTACTGGATGCTGGCGCCGACGTTCGCCGTCATCCTCGCGATCGTGCTGTTCCCGGTGCTGCTCAACGTCTGGATCAGCTTCAAATCCGTCACCCTCGCCGACCTGCGCGCGCCCGTGCCGGTCGCCAACGAACGGGTGCTGGAGACGCCCAGCGCCGAAGGCGATCCGCTCGTCCTGCGCCTCACGATGCGGAACGGCAGCCAGCGGGTCCGGCTCGAGAACGTCGTCTGGACCAAGACCCTCCCGGCCGGTCTGGAGCTCGCCACCGCCGAACCACGCTGCACGCAGGCCGCAGGAAACGTCCGGTGCCGGTTCGGCGACTGGGACGCGGGGTACCGCGAGACCCTGGAGCTCACCTTCACGGCAGGCGCCGCGTACTTCGCGGCAGGCTCACCCGACGTGCGCGAGGCGGCCACCGACATGCGTGCGCGCGCCGAGAACGTCCTCACGAACCTCGTCTTCACCCTCGACAACTATCGACGCGTGCTCACCGGCACCGACTTCTGGCCATCGCTGTGGATCACCCTCGGGTACACCTTCTTCAGCGCCATCGGCTCGATCGCGCTCGGTCTGTTCGCCGCCATGCTGCTCAACGGTGAGTTCCGTGGCCGCGGGCTGCTGCGTGGCCTGTTCCTCTTCCCCTACGTCGCCCCCGTCATCGCGGTCGCGTTCGTGTGGGCCTTCTTCCTCGACCCGTTCAGCGGCACGGTCAACGCCCTCGGACAGCGCTGGGACCTGATGGCCGGCCCGGTGAACTTCCTCGGGCAACGCACGCTCGACCTCCAGCTGTTGGGCATGACGTTCGCCTTCCCGCTGGCGCTGGCGACCGTGGTGGTGTTCAGTTCCTGGAACTATTTCCCCTTCGCCTTCCTGTTCATCCTCGCCCGCCTCCAAGCGGTGCCGATCGACATGTACGAGGCGGCCGACGTCGACGGCGCCGGACCGTTCCAGAAGTTCTGGTTCATCACGCTGCCCAACCTGGCCGGCGTCCTGGCGGTGCTGTTCTTGCTCCGCTTCATGTTCCTGATCAACAAGTTCGAAGACATCTTCCTGCTGACCGGCGGTGCCGCGGGCACCAAGAACCTGCCGGTCATGATCTACGACGAGGCCTTCGCGCGCGCCGACATCGGCGCCGGATCGGCGGTGGCGATGATCCTGTTCGTCATCCTCCTCGGCTTCATGTTCGTCTATTACCGCTTCGCGCCGGAGTCCGAGAAATGAGCACCGTGCGCGTGACCTCCCTCCCCACGCCTCGTGGGCGCGGCACCACGCCCACCTCGATCGCCGTCGGCGCGCTGGTCGGCGCCCTCACGGTCGCTCTGCTGGTGGTGCTGTGGTCGCTGGCGGCCACGCTGGTCGCCGGCTTGACGACCACGCTGCCCGTCGGTCAGGCGCTGCTCGTCGGGCTCGCGCTCGGGGCCGCCGTCGGTGCGCTCCGCACGGGCGCCGACACCGCGCCGTGGCTCGCGGTCGGGATCGGCCTCGCCGCTGGCCTGGCGTGGCTCGCCGCGACCGACCTCCGACCGCTCGGCTTCGACGCCGTCCGGCCGCTGTGGGGCGTGGGCTTCGGCCTCCTCGTGTTCGCCCTCGCGGGCCACTTGGTGCGCTACGCGCTGCGCGGCATCGACTTCCGCCGCCTGCGCCGCGACCTCCTCGAATCCATCGCGGTGCGCCTGCTGCGCGGCTTCGCCTTCGCGTTCTTCGGCATGATCATCCTGTTCCCGTTCTGGTACATGCTCTCCGCCAGCCTCAAGGGGCGCGCGGACATGCTCCGCGACCCCGCGAACCTGGCCATCGAGTGGGGCCAGGGCGCCAGCGATCTGCTCGTCGGCTACCGCGAGGTGCTCTTCACCTTCGACTTCCTGAACTTCATCGGCAACAGCTTCCTCGTCGCCTTCGTCACCATGACGGTCACGCTCGTCATGGCCGTCCTGGGCGCCTACGCGATCACCCGCCTGGCCTTCCCCGGCCGAACGTTCCTGGCGCGTTCGATCCTGCTGATCTACATGTTCCCCGCGATCGTGCTCGTGATCCCGCTCTACGCCGTGTTCACCCAGCTCGGGCTCCGCGACACCTTGCCCGGCCTGCTCGTCGTCTACCCGGCGACCACCATCCCGGTGGCGCTGTACATGCTGCGCAGCTACTTCCAGACGCTCCCCAAGGACCTCGAGGAAGCCGGGCTGATCGACGGCTGCACCCGCGCGCAGGTGATCTGGCGCATCACGCTGCCGCTGGCGATGCCGGCGATCGCGTCCGTGGGGCTCTACGTGTTCATGATCGCGTGGAACGAGTTCCTGTTCGCCTTCATGTTCCTGGACGACCCGGGGATCTTCACGCTGCCGCGCGGCATGGTCATGCTCGACAGCCAGGAGGTGCCGCGCCAGTACCTCATGGCCGGCGCGATGATCATCACGGTGCCGATCATGATCCTGTTCTTCTGGTTCGAGAAGTACCTGGTCGGCGGCCTCACCGCTGGCGGGGTGAAGGGGTGAGCGCCTCCGTCGCGGCCGCAGCCGCGCGCCCATGAAGGCGCTGGTCCTCGCCACCCGCCTCGCCGGCACCGACGGCGTCAGCCTCGAGTCGAGGAAGCTCGCGGACGCGCTGGTCCGACGCGGCTACGCGGTCGTGCACGTCGCCGGCGAGCTCGATGGCCCCGGCGTGCTCGTGCCCGAGATGCACTTCCGCGACCCGGCCGCCGCCGCGTTGGGCGCGCGCTGCTTCGAGGGCGACCCGGCCGCGCCCGATCCGACGCTGGCCGACGACGTACGCGGGGCCGCCGACGCGCTGCTCGCACGGCTCCGGCCGGTGGTGGTCGGCGAGCGCGCCGACCTGCTCGTCGTGCAGAACGCCTGGGCGATCCCGATGCAGCTGCCGCTGGCGCTCGCGCTCGCCGACCTGGTGGCCGAAACGCGCCTCCCGACGCTGTCGCACGAGCACGACTACTGGTGGGAGCGCGAGCGCTTCGCGCAGCCGAAGCTGCCGGAGCTGCTCGGACGGGTGTTCCCGTACGACGCCCCGCACGTCGCGCACCTGTGCATCCACACCGCCGCCGCCGAGCAGCTGCGTGCGCGCCGCGGGGTCGAGGCGCGCTGGCTTCCGAACGTGATGGACTTCGAGCGGCCGTTCGGCGTCGTCGACGCCTTCAACGCCGACTTCCGCGAGGGCATCGGCCTCGGCGGCGACCGGCGGCTCTTCCTGCAACCCACCCGGGTGGTGCCGCGCAAGGGCATCGAGCTGGCGCTCGACCTGCTGCACGGCCTTGGCGACCCGCGCGACGCGCTCCTCATCACGCACGAGGCCGGCGACGAGGGGCTCGAGTACCTGCGCGGCCTCGAACGCCGGGCGGCCGCGCTGAACGTCGACCTGAGGCTGGTCGCCGACCGGGTCGGCGCCGAGCGCGCGCACGGACCCGATGGCAAGCGCTACGCCTTCGCCGACGCCTTCGCCCACGCCGACCTGGTCACCTACCCCAGCCTGTACGAGGGCTTCGGCAACGCGCTGCTCGAGACCGTCGCCGCCCGCAAGCCCGCGCTCGTCAACCGCTACCCCGTGTACGCGCGCGACCTCGCACCGGCCGGGTTCCGCTTCGTCGAGATCGACGGGCGCATCACCGACACCGCGGTGCGCGAGGTGGCCGCGCTGCTCGCCGACCCCGAGCGCATCGCGCGCGACGTCGCCCACAACCACGAGGTCGGCCGCCGCCGCTTCGGGCTGGACGCGCTCGACCGCGTGCTCGACGCCGCGCTCACGGGACTGGGGGTGAGCTCATGACCCGTTCCGACCCCGCCCCACGCACCACCGCGGCGACGCCGCGGATCCACGGCCACCTCGCGCGCCTCTACGGCGAAGCGCTGGCCGACGCCTGGACGCCGCGCCTCGCGGAGCGCCTGGCCGCCACCGAACGGCGCTTCCCCGGCCCGCCCACGCCCCCGGCCGAGCGCCTCGGTCCGGAGGCCTCGGTATTGATCACCTACGCCGACCAGGTGCGCGCCGCGGGCGAAGCGCCGCTGCGCACGCTGAAGCGGCTGCTGGACGGACCGCTCGCCGGCACCACCGAAGCGGTGCACCTGCTCCCCTTCTACCCGTCCACCTCGGACGACGGCTTCTCGGTCGCCGCGTACGACGCGGTCGACCCCACCGTGGGGACGTGGGACGACGTCGCCGCCCTCGCGCGCGACCGGCGGCTGATGTTCGACGCGGTGATCAACCACGCCTCGGCGAGCCACCCTTGGTTCCAGAGCTTCCTCGCCGGAGACCCGGCGTTCGCGGGCTGGTTCGTGACCGCCGACTTGGCGACCGACCTCAGCGCGACCGTGCGCCCACGGACGACGCCGCTGTTGACGCCTTTCGACGCTGCGGACGGCGTCCGCCACGTCTGGTCCACCTTCAGCGCCGACCAGGTGGACCTCGACTACCGCCGCCCCGAGGTCCTCGCCGCCGTGCTCGACGTGCTCCTGGGCTACGTGGAGCGCGGTGCCCGCCTGCTGCGGCTCGACGCCGTCACCTACCTCTGGAAGGCGCCCGGCACGTCCTGCGCCAACCTCCCCCAGACCCACGAGGTGCTCAAGCTGGTGCGCACCGCGCTCGAGGCCGCCACGCCCGGGGTGGTGATGGTCACCGAGACGAACGTGCCGCACGCGCAGAACGTCGGCTACTTCGGCAACGGCCACGACGAAGCGCAGATGGTCTACAACTTCGCGCTGCCGCCGCTCGCTCTGCACGCGTTCGCGCTCGGCGACGCCCGGGTGCTGCGCGATTGGGCCACCGAGCTCCGCACGCCGAGCCCCGAGGCGACCTTCTTCAACTTCCTCGCCTCGCACGACGGCATCGGCGTCCGGCCGGTCGAGGGCATCCTGCCGCGCGCCGCGATCGACGCCCTCGCAGCACGGGTGCAGGGGCGCGGCGGCCGCGTGAGCCGCAAGGCCGACGTCGGCGGCGGCGAGAGCCCCTACGAGCTGAACGTCAGCCTCTTCGACGCGCTCGCCGACCCCGGCCGGAGCGAGGCCGACGGGGTGCGGCGCATGCTCTGCGCGCACGCGCTCATGCTCGCGCTGCCCGGCGTCCCGGGCGTGTACGTGCACTCCTTGCTGGGGTCGCGCAACGACAGCGTGGCCCTGGCGGCCACCGGACGGGCGCGCTCGATCAACCGCGGGCGCTTCGCCTGGGACGAGCTCGTCGCCGAGCTCGCAGACCCGCGCGGGCGCCGCCGGCAGGTGCTCGACGGCCTTCGCCACCTCTTGCGGACGCGCGCCGCGCACCCGGCGTTCCACCCCGCCGCCCCCCAGCGCTGGCCGGAAGCCCCAGCCAACGTCGCCGCGATCGTGCGCTCGACGCCGACCCACGACGTGGTGTGCCTGCACCACGTGGGCGGACCGGCGTGCTCGGTCGACGCCGCGCGGCTGTTGGGGCGCCGCTGGCCCATGGGCGCGCGCGATCTGGTGCGTGGCGAAGGCGTCCCCGATGCCCACGTGGCGTTGGCGGCCCATGAGGTGCGGTGGATCGAGGTACCGCGCACGTGAGCAGGCGCGCCTTGACGCCGTCCGGGGCGCGCGGTAGCGTGCCGGCCATGACCCCGACCGCCCGCCGCACCGACGACAATCGCGACGCGAGGGCACTCGGGGCGTAACCGTCGACGTGGACTTCCGCGACCCCCCGAGGCCCCCCGCCTCGGGGGGTCGTTCGTTGGGGGCGCCGGACCCGTCGCCGGACCCGCCGCCGCACCGCCGAGGAGACCGCCATGACGACCCCCACGACCGACGCCACCCCCGAACCGCAACGACGACCGGACCTCGACCTCGACGGGGGCCGCACGCTGGTCGCCGACCTGGACGTGGGGCTCGGCCACCCCGTGACGCTGCGCGGCTGGGTCCATCATCGGCGCGACCTGGGCGGCATCGCCTTCCTGCACCTGCGCGACCGCACCGGCGTCGTCCAGTGCGTGCTCGAGGGGATCGAGCCACCGCTGCACGAATCGTGCGTCGAGGTCACCGGGTCCGTGGTGGCGAGCGCGAAGGCCCCCGGCGGCCTCGAGGTCCAGGCCAGCGGGCTGCGCATCGTGTCGCTCGCGACCGTCCCGCCGCCCGTCGAGATGGCGAAGCTCGACCACCACGCCAACCCGGACACCCTGCTCGAGTACCGCGCGATCACCGTCCGCGCGCCGCGAGACCGCGCGATCCTCAAGGTGCAGGCGGAGCTGCTGCGCGGCTTCCGGCGCTTCCTCGACGACCACGCCTTCACCGAGATCAGCACCCCCAAGCTGGTGGCCGCCGGTGCGGAGGGGGGCGCCGACCAGTTCGAGGTCGACTACTACGGCAAGCGCGC
>JBHEOT010000065.1:7804-8454 GCA_046260675.1 Trueperaceae bacterium
CTCACCCAGTCGCCCCAGCTCTACAAGCAGATCCTGGTGGGCGCCTTCGAGCGCGTGTACGAGGTGGCGCCCGTGTACCGCGCCGAGCGCTCGCACACCGTGCGGCACCTGGCCGAGTACCTGTCGCTCGACGTCGAGCTGGGCTTCATCGAGAGCGACGAAGACGTCATGGACGTCGAGGAGGCGCTGCTGAAGTCGATGCTCGCCGACGTCGGCGAGCGCTGCGCGCGCGAGCTGCGCGACCTGGGCGCGGAGCTGCCGGCGCTCGACGTCGCGTTCCCGCGGATCCCGCTGCTGGAGGCGCGCGAGGTCGTGCGCGAGCGCTACGGCCACACATCGGGCGGCAAGGACCTCGACCCCGAGGCCGAACGCCTGCTGGGGCGCTGGGCGCGCGAGGAGCACGGCTCGGACTTCGTCTTCGTCACGCGCTACCCCGAGGCGGCCCGCCCCTTCTACGCGTACGCCACCGGCGACGGCCTCACGCGCGGACTCGACCTGCTGTTCCGCGGCACGGAGATCACCTCCGGCGGCCAGCGCGAGCACACCTACGACGCGCTCGTGCGCAACCTGGCGCAGCGCCACCTCGACCCGGCCGGCTTCGCGAGCTACCTCGAGGTGTTCCGCCACGGCATGCCGCCGCACGGCGGCTT
>JBHEOT010000066.1:0-356 GCA_046260675.1 Trueperaceae bacterium
GATCACGACGGCCGCGGCCACGGTGCGCAACGCCCGGATCACGGGCGTGCTCCGAGGTGGCGGGCACCGAGCGCGACGGCGCAGGCGGCGCCTGCAGCGGTCGCGGCCACGTCGAGCGGATCGAAGGTACCGCGGTGCGCGAAGGCGGCCAAGGCGGTGTGGACGGTCGCGAGGACGTCGTCGCCGGCGAGCCTCGCCGGATGCGGCCACAGGGCGTTCGCGACCGTGGGGTGCTGCAGCGCCTCGAAGGCCCAGCCGATCGCGGCCCAACCGATGGCCGAGGCGATCAGGACGCGCCGGCCGGCGCCGAGCGCGGCGGCGGTGAGCAGGGTGAACGAACCGGCGTGGAGCAGCGA
>JBHEOT010000066.1:465-8327 GCA_046260675.1 Trueperaceae bacterium
TGGCACAGATACGCGTCTCGAGGACGTCTGACCCTAGCCGCCGTAACCGAGAGAAGAGAAAATACGCGGTTTGCGCGCAGATTCCCAACGATGGGCCTCGGCTCCCGCGTGCGCCGTCGAGGCCACCTACCGTGTCATCCCCACCGCGCTAGCATGGCAGCGGTCGCGGGCCCTTAGCTCAGTCGGTCAGAGCAGGCGACTCATAATCGCTCGGTCGCGGGTTCGAGCCCCGCAGGGCCCACCACGCCGCTCGCGTCAGGGACGTAACGAAATGTCGTGAGCGGTTCCCTGCTGACTTCTCCACCGCCGTAATCGCGTGCGCGAAGGAAGAGGAGGGCCACGCGATCTTGATGACCAGCGTTCAGGCCGACCTAATGACACAGGTCGTGGTAGGCGCGTCCGAACTGCTCGGCGTCGGGCACAGCCTCTCGCATCGTCGACGGTCCCGGTTGGATTCCACACGTGACGTACTGCAGTCGAGCCTCGAGCCACGACGCGACGTCAGAACAACAACCGAAGTAGCGCAAAGGGACCTGCGAGTCGCGCATGGGGAACGTCGACGAAGAAGGGAATGCGTAGACGCCGATCGTTCGCGGCGCGACCAAGAAGCAGAAGGGGTCCGCGCCGGTCGCGAATCACAAGACTGAGCCCTTGGCGAGACAGCATCGCCGGGACGGAGCTTGGGTCTAACTTCGAGATTGGCGGAGGAAGCGGCGGCAGGCGCTCCAATGCCTTCCGGAGGACGCCAAAGCGCCGCACGGTCGCAGTCCACACATCCCCGTCGGCGTCGAACTGGACCGGTTCGCCGTCGAGATCGAACGTGACGCGACCATGCACGCGCAAGGCCATCTACGTGTTGGGTTCGCTGGTCGTGATGATCAGCTTGCCGTTCAGCCGCCAGGTTGCACGCGGCGAATCGTCACCGATGGCCTGAGGGATTTCGATCTGCATGTCTTCGAACGCGTAGGTGATCGCGGCCCGTCTACCGGTCAAGCGGTCGTACAACCCGATCGCAAGGTCGGGCCACGTCTTGGGTGCATCTGCCATAGTAGGTACCTCCAACAATATTATAGGGGGGTCGCGAGCCCGTTTCGATACCCCAGTGCCGATAGAAGTCCACGGCACACTGCCGGGTTGCGCCCGAAGGCCGAACTCGAGTTCGAGAAGGCAGCCCGAGGACCGTTGCTGCCGGTAGCCGACGAGTTCGTCTGGGGATCAACGGAGATCTCGTGGCCGAGACGGAGGAGCGTCCCCGGAGGAGACGGAGGGCGCGACCGCAGCGACGAAGCCAACGCCGTGTTCGGCAACAACCTTGCCTAGGGCCCGGGCGATGTGGACGTCGGGCACTTTCGCGCACCCGGAAGGAGCCAGAGCGTATTCGATCACCGGAACAGGTTTCAGAGGAGGGAGCTTTCAGGAGGGCTCCTGGTTTCTCCGTGTATCCGATCGGACCCATGCTGAGTTCGGGCACGCGATGCGGCACTTCAGTCTTGGGCGGCGCGCCTGCAGATCGATTCCGGAGACATGATGGCGAGCTGCCGCCGCCCGTGGGCCGTCTGTTTGCTACATTTTCTTCGTGATCAGCCCTTCTTGGGTGGCGATCTTAGCTGGTGAGCCGCAGTTCTGGGTTGTGCTGGACGCACATCTTCTGAAGGTCGGAGCCTTCACCGACTCATAATCGCTCGGTCGCGGGTTCGAGCCCCGCAGGGCCCACCAATCCTTCAGGAGTCCCGGCCAGAATGCACGTCGCCGGTCGCCCAACGGAAACTCCCGGGGGGTGGTCCGGCGAGTACTGAAAGCCTAGACGCTCGAGGCGCAGCGGAGGCCCTCTTTGCGGCGGTCGTCGCCCGCAAGCTCACACCAGCCGGAGCCGCGGCTCGACGGCGCCGATGCGCACGTAGTCGACGTCATCGTGGAGCAGCCCGACATCGTGCTCCAGAGCGACGCACGCGACCGCGCAGTCGATCGTGCTGCGCACCGTGACGCCCGCGGCGCGACATCGGCGGTAGAGGTTCACCGCGTCGACGGCGCCCTGCCATGGATCCCGGAACTCGAGCCGCCGTTGGCTCGCCAGGTAGCGCTCCACCCTGACGGCCGCCGCGTCGTCGCGGATGCCCTGCAGCACCTCCTGCGCGATCAGACTCGTCAGCGCGACGGGCGCGCCGCGGTCGAGCCAGCATTGCAGCGCGTCGGTCGCCGCCGATGCGTCGCCCCGCAGGTAGCCGATCCACACGGACGTATCGACCAGGATCACGCGTCCTCGGGTTCGCCGCGCAGCCGCTTGTGGTCGTAATCGGCGGCGAACGAGATCTTTCCGCGGAGTTCGCGCATCTGCCGCTGCTCATGATCCTCGGACTGTTCCTCGCCTCGAACCCCAGCATCTACTGGAACGGCGTGGTCCGCCTCTTCCCCAAGCCACGGCAGGTTCGCGTCCGTTAGGTGTTGGACCACCTCGGCGGCACATTCCGCGGCTGGATGCTCGGTCAGCTCATCGCGATGATCGTCGTCGGCGCCGTGACCACGCTCGGTCTCTGGATCATCGGCATCCCGCTTCCCTTGGTCCATGGCCTGATCGCGGGCCTACTGGAGTTCACCCCGATCCTCGGGCCCACCATCGCGTTCGTCCCGGCGGGGCTGCCGGCACTGTCGGTCGGCACCGACGCCCTACTCTGGACGGTCGGACTCTACGTGCTGATCCAGCGGCACTAGGGCAACGTCCTCGTGGCGACGCCGCTGCTGGCCGTGATCGTGGTGCGGGTGAAGGTGCTCTACCTGCGCGAGGTGCTCGACCAGAGCGTCGAGTTGCCGGCGACTCAGGGAGAGGCCCGCGATGAGGGATGAGGAGAGCCATTCAGGAACGAGGTGGGTCCGCAATCCGGAGCGGAACGCCGGCTAGTTCCCGGCCACGCCCAGAGCAATCAGGTTCGCCAGGCTGAAGAAGCTGAGGAAGAGCCCGCCGGTCACGAACATGGCGGCACGGACGAGCTTCTCCGCCGATCCGCTTCTGGCGAGGCTTCGGTCGCTGAGCCCACCACCAAAGTAGGTCGCCAGCTGAACGAGGCCGACGAGGACGCCGGATGCACCGGCTATGAGCATCATCCACCACATGGTTCTTCTTACCGCATCGATCGGACGGGCGCCGTCACGACGGCCCACCCGTGCGAGCCCCTGGGTCGTGTGGCGCGACGACGTAGCCGACCGCGTTCCTGCCCCCGAGCTTGGCTTGGTGCATCGCGTCGTCGGCCGCTCGCAAAACAGCACGTGGATCGGCGCCGTCGTTCACGGCCTCGAAAGCGTCGAGGGCGAGGAACGAGACGGCGAAGGCCGTCCGTACCGATCCCGGGACGCCGAAAGCGGAACGAACGGGCGCCTACCCGGCGTCCGCCGCGGCGCTAGCGTCCGCGATCGCGCCCTCGCCCTCGATGCGCACGCGGCTCCGCGGGAGGTAGCGTCCGTCGTCCCAGTCGCGCACGAAGGCGACAAGCTCCTCGCGTACGTGGCAGTGGAGGTCCCAGGCGGTGCTCGCGTCCTCGGCGCTGCACAGCACGCGGACCTTCAGCGTGTCCTGCGTGGCCTCGATGACCTGCAGCTTCGGTTCCTGGACCCGGTCCCAATCCTCGGTGGCCTCGAGCACCTCGACGTAGCGGCGACGCAGGGCCTCGACGGGCGTGCGGTAATCGACGTGCAGGATCACCGGCATGATCATGTTGGGATCGGTCATCGACCAGTTCTGAATGGGGTGGACGATGAGGTAGCGGTTCGGCACGGCGATCCGGCGCCCGTCCCACGTGCGGAGGATGACGAAGGTGTACGTGATGTCCTCGACCTTGCTCCAGTGCTCCTCGAAGAAGACCGCGTCGCCGATCCGGATGAGCTTCGTCAAGGCGATCTGGATGCCGGCCACGACGTTGCTCAGCGAGTCCTGTGCGGCGACGCCCAGGACGATCCCGGCCACCCCCGCGGACGCGAGCAGCGACGTTCCCACCGTCCGGAACGCCGCGAACTGGGCCAGCGCGATGGCGATGCCGACCAGCAGCACGACGAACACGATGGTTCGACGGGCGACCGACAGGTTGGTGCGGCGCCGCTGCGTTCCCGTCGCGTCCGACTCCCCCCAACCCCCGAGCCACTTCTGCACGACCAACTCGGCGAGCGAGTTGGCGGCGTTCTTGGCGAGCCACGTGACCGCGACGACGAACAGGGCCGCCAGCGCCGTCGAGACCCAACGCCCGGCCGCCCCCGAGAGCGACAGCAGCGTGCTGCTCGCCAGCCACAGGACCGAGACGGTGGCCAGCGCCGCCAGCGGCCGCGCCACGTGGCCGACGAGATCGCGGACGCGCGGACGCGTCGAGCTCGCCAATCCACGCAGCGCCAGGCGCTGGAGGCCCATCCCGAGGGCGATGGAGAGCGCGACGAGCAGGACGAACCCCAACCACTGCCACACCGGCGTGGCGCCGTACCGGGTCAACGTCCACGCCGGCGCGTTGCGTTCGATCCAGCCGGGGCCATGCTGCTCGTACAGGGCGTCGATGGAGCGCACCGTGCTGCGCGCGATCAGCCACACGGGAACCAGGTCGGTGGTCTGCATGCGCTCGAGCCGGATTTCCACCGGCGCCGTGCCGCCCGAGACCTCCCCGATCCGCAGGTTGTGGCGCGGTGCCGGCGCCGTGGCGACCTCGCCCTCCACGGACGCGGCGGCCTGGTCGCGCGCGCCGTCGGGGCGGTCGGGGACCTCACGCCATTCGATGGCGAGGCGGCGGTCGAGCACGAAGTAGAGCTTCTCCGCGAGGTCGGGGCCTCGGTCGCGCCGGTCGGCCTCCGACAGATCGGAGAGGTTCAGGACGGCGGCGGCCAGCTCGTAGCGCCCGACGGCACCGGCTTCGAGGAAGGTCTGGAGGGCGGAGCGCGGCGTGCGGAGTTCTGCTGCGAGATCTACGTCGTCCGTCCACGGGCCGAGGTCGGCGGCGAGCTCGACGCCGGTGCTCGCCGTAGCGATCTCGATTGGCTCGGCCGCTCCGACCCACGTCGATCCGAGGATCGCGGCGCACGCGAGCCAGCGGGCGAGCCGCAGCCTCGATCGTGCGTTCATCACTTGAGTATGGCACCGTGCCTCGCCGCTCCGGCACGCTGGTGACCGAGCAGCGATCGTTCGGCGCTTGCGGGATCCGCTCACCCCACGTCGAGGGCATGCGTACGGCCTCGGCTGCGGCTTCGGGCTTAGCCTGAACGCTACGAACGCAGCGCCAGGAACACGAGGTGGGGCCATCCAACGCTTGCAGCCGTACCGCCGCAAACGGGACTTCGAGCGCACGCCGGAACCGGCGGGGCGCGAGGCGACGGTCGTGGACGGGAAGCGCTTCGTGATCCAGAAGCACCGTGCGACGCAGCTCCACTACGACCTGCGCCTCGAGCACGGCGGCGTGCTGCGCAGCTGGGCGCTCCCGAAGGGACCCAGCCTGCTGCCCGGTGAGAAGCGCTTGGCCGTCGAGGTCGAGGACCACCCGGTCGAGTACGCGGATTTCGAGGGCACGATCCCCGAGGGCGCGTACGGGGGTGGCACCGTCATGCTCTGGGACCGGGGGCGCTGGACGCCCACGGGCGACGGCGTGCGCGACGGCCGCATGGATTTCGAGCTCGAGGGCGCGAAGCTGCGCGGCGCCTGGACGCTCACGCGCACGGGCCGCGCGGGTGACGACCACGCGAACTGGCTCCTGATCAAACGGACCGACCCCGGCGCGCCGCCCCTCGAGCCCGACGACGACCACAGCGTCCTCACCGGCCGAACGATGGCGCAGATCGAGCGGGGCGAAAAGGCGATGGACCAAGACGTGGACGTCGACCTCGGCGCGATCGAGGGCGCAAGGCGCGCGAAGCCCGGCGACGAACCGGCGCTGCAGCTCGCGAGCCTCGCCGACGCCGCGCCGACGGGCGACGGCTGGATCCACGAGATCAAGTACGACGGCTACCGCGTGCTCGCGCACGTGGAGGACGGCCAGGTCCAGTTGCTCACCCGCAACGGGCACGACTGGACGGAGCGCTTCCCCGAGATCGCGGCGGCCCTCGGGCGGTTGCCGGTGCGCATCGCGCGGCTCGACGGCGAGATCGTGGCCGTGCGCGCCGGCGGCGTCAGCAGCTTCGGGGCGCTGCAGGAGGCGCTCTCCAGCGGCGCCACCGCGCGCCTGCGCTTCCAGGTCTTCGACGTGCTGCAGCTGGACGACCACGACCTGCGGGGCGTCGCTCAGCTCGCGCGCAAGGAGGTTTTGGAGCGGATCGTGGCGCGTTCGGCCCCCGTGCTCGGTGGCCTCGTGCGCTATACCGACCACGTGGTGGGCCAAGGACCCGCGTTCTTCGAACAGGCGTGCCAGATGGGGCTCGAGGGGATGATCAGCAAGCGCGCCGACGCCGCGTACCGCACGGGGCGCGGCACGCGCTGGCGCAAGGTCAAGTGCACGCGGCGCGAAGAGTTCGTCGTCGGCGGGTTCACGGAACCGAAGGGCTCGCGCACCGGATTCGGCGCGCTGCTGCTCGGCGCCTTCGAGGGCGACGCGCTCCGCTACGCGGGGCGCGTCGGGACGGGGTTCGACGAGCGCGCGTTGCGGCGGGTGACCCAGCGGCTCGAGGCGCTCGCGCGACCGACGTCCCCGTTCGCCGGCGACGTGCCCGATGCCCGGGGGGCCACGTGGACGGAGCCGGAGGTGGTCGTCGAGGTCGCGTTCGCCGAGCGCACCCGGAGCGGCGTCCTCCGGCACTCGACGTTCGAGGGGGTGCGTGAGGACAAGCCGGCCCGCGAGGTCACCTGGGTGGCGGCGGACGCGGCGGGTGCCCAGCCGTCGGCTGCGGGGAAGGGGTCGTCGAGCGGCGGCGACGGCTCGGGCGATGGCTCGGGCGGTGGCTCCTCGGGGCGCAAGCCAGCGCGTGTGCGCGAGGGCGAGGCGATCGTCGCCGGCGTCCGGCTCACCAACGCCGATCGGGTGCTCTACCCGCAGCAGGGCATCACCAAGCGCGACCTGGCCGAGTACTACGCGAAGGTCGAAGCGCACGTGCTGCCCGGGATGGTCGACCGGCCGTTGGCGCTGATGCGCTGCCCCGAAGGCCGCGCCAAGCAGTGCTTCTACCAGAAGCACCCGGGCAGCGCCTTCCCGCGCGACCTGCCGACCCTCGACATCACCGAGAAGTCGGGCACGAACGCGTACGCCTACGTGCGCGACCTGGCCGACCTGGTGGGGTTGGTGCAGGCGGGCGTGCTCGAGGTCCACGTGTGGGGCGCGCGCGTCGACGACGTCGAACGCCCCGACCTCATGGTCCTCGACCTCGATCCCGCGCCCGGCGTCGAATGGGCGGTGACGCGGACCACGGCGCTCGGCCTGCGCGAGCGCTTGGCCGACCTGGGGCTCACGAGCTTCCTGCGCACCACCGGCGGCAAGGGCCTGCACCTGGTGGTGCCGCTGCGGCCGGGCGCCAGGGCTGGGACGAGGTCAAGGCGTTCGCGCGGGCGCTGTGCGAGCGGCACGCCGCCGAGGACCCCGAGCATCTGACCACGCAGATCTCCAAGGCGAAGCGCGGCGGCAAGGTGTTCCTCGACTACCTGCGCAACGGCCGCGGCGCGACGGCGATCGCCAGCTTCTCGACCCGCGCCCGCGAGGGCGCACCCGTGGCGGTACCGGTGCGCTGGGACGAGCTCGACGCCTCGCTCCGCGCCGACGCGTACGACGTGGGCAACGTGCCGCGCCGGCTCGCCGCGCTCCGCAGCGACCCGTGGGACGGGTACGGCGACGCCGCGCGCTCGATCACGGCCGCCATGCGCGAGGAGGTGGGGTTGCCGTGAGCGATCGCGACGCGCCCGGACGGACGCCCTGGTGGCT
>JBHEOT010000067.1:0-8326 GCA_046260675.1 Trueperaceae bacterium
GCCGTGCGCCGTCGGTCCGGATCGCGACAGGGTCCAGCGCCGTCGTCAGCGCCAGCCGCGCCGCCGCCTCGACCGGGGTGCTTTCGGCCACGTGAACGCGGGTGCCAGGAGGAAGGCCGGCGACGACCGCCTTGCGGAGCGGCGCGCCCAGGCCGGACGCCCCGCCCGCCAGGGCGACCGGCAACGGGCCGCCCAGCCGTGCCATGAGCGCGTCTGCCAGCCGCGCCAGCTCGCGCCCGGCGGCCGCGACGATCGCGTCCGCCGCGGGATCGCTGGCCGCCAAGGCGTGCCGCACCGCCGGGACCAGGGCGGCGACCTCGGCGCGACCGCCGCTGTAGACGCGGCGACGGATGTCGGGCCAGTCGCGACTTCCGAGGGCGGCGTAGACCGCGTCGGCCAACGCGCCGCGGGCAGGTGCACCGTGGCGGTCGGCTTCGCGCAGGACGGCCCTGAGCGCCTGGCGTCCGATCCAGAAGCCGCCGCCCGCGTCGTCGATCAGGTAGCCGTGCCCGCCCGCGCGCTGCAGCACCCCGTCCGCGTCCATGTGCACGGCGATCGATCCGGTTCCCGCGTACACCAGCACGCCCTCGCCCGGTGCGAAGGCGCAGCGGTAGGCGAGCGCCATGTCGTTCACCACCCGTACGCGCTCCTCTGCGACGTCCAGTCGCGCGCTCAGCATCGTTCGCAGCGTCGTGGCCGCCGCGTCGCCGTCGGACAGGCCGGTCACGCCGGCGTAGACCGCGTCCAGCGCGCGGTCGGTGCCGGTCCGCTGGCGCAGGCGCGAGCGCACGTCGTCGTGCAGGGCGGCGACGACGCTCTGGGCCCGTCGCGCGTCCTCGCTGCCCTCGCCGGCCAGGAACGACAGGCCCGAGAGCGGCGCCAGCCGGCCGCGTGCGATCTCTTCCGACGCGCCAGGGCCGTCGCCGCGCCGAAGCAGCCAGCGGGTGCTGGACCCTCCGGCGTCGACGCCCAGCGCGAACACGGGGAGCACGGTCATCGGGTCCACGGTACGCCGCCGGCGGCGCGACCGGCCGGGGGTGCCCGGTGCGGCCGCCTCACCTGGGCTCCGGAGGGGGCGCGTACAGCAGGGACGGCTCCGCGGCCGCCGCGAACGTGGCGCCGGCTGAGCGCCAGGCGTCCAGCGCGTCGTCCAGTGACCGCGTCCCGTCCACGACGCCCCGCACGTCGGTGCTGCCGGCCAGTCCGTCGATCAGGGCGCCCCGGCTGGGCTCGTGCCAGACGCGGCCCGCGTCCGGATCGCGGCTCCACGGCATGTCGGCCGCATCGCGCCAGACGAGCTCGTCTCCGTGGCGCTCCCGCAGGTGCGCGAGGATCCGGACGCCCGCCTCGAACGCCCGCAGCTCGGCGGCGTCGGTCACGTGGAGCTGCACGCCGTGACACGGTCGGCCGGCGAACGGTCCGCTCTCGGGCCGGAAGTCCAGTGGCCGCGCCCACAGGCCGGGGAGCGCCATGCGGTTCAGCGCCTCGGCCAGCGCGTACCCCTCGAGCCACGGCGCGCCCAGCAGCGAGAACGGCGCCGGCGTGCCGCGACCCTCGGACACGTTCACGCCCTCGAGCAGCACCAGGCCGGGGTAGAGCGCGACGGCGTCGCGACGGGGCAGGCCGGGCGAGGGCGGCACGAACGGACCGGGAAGCGCCGCCCTGTCGCGTCGCCAGCCGCGCAGCGGGACCACGGTCAGGTCGGCGGCGCCGTTCAGCGCGCCGTCCGCGTGCCAGCGCATCGCCTCGCCCAGGGTGAGCCCGTGCTGGAACGGCACGTCCAGGTAGCCCAGGAACGAGCGCTGGTCGGGATCGAGTGGCGGCCCGGCGACGCGCGCCCCCAGCAGGTTGGGCCGGTCGCAGATCACGACCCGGGTGCCGGCGTCGGCGGCGGCCTCGAGCAGCAGCGCGACGGTGGTGGCGTAGGTGTAGGCCCGCACGCCGACCTCCTGCACGTCGACGACGACGGCGTCGAGGTCCGAGAGCAGCGAACGCTCGGGTCGCCGCCTGGGGCCGTAGAGGCTGTAGCGCGGCAGCCCGCTGCGAGGGTCGCGGTCGTCCGCGACGGGGCGCGCGTCCTGGCCGAAGCCGCTGAAGCCGTGCTCGAACGTGAACAGCCGGACGAGGTCTGCGTGGGGCGAGGCCCTGGTCGCCTCGAGCGTGGGGCGCCCGTCGCTCAGGGCGGCCGCCTGGTTCGTGAGCAGGGCCAGTCGGGCGCCGCCGGCGTGCCGGACGGGATCGTCCAGGAACCGGTCGATGCCGAGGAGGGGCCGTCCCTCGCTCATCCCTTCACCGCACCGGCCGTCAGGCCGGCGATGAACTGGCGCGACATCACCAGGTAGATGATCAGCAGCGGCAGGCTGGCCAGGACCATGCCGGAGAACACCAGGCTCCAGTTCGTCATGTGCTGGCCGAAGAAGATCTGCATCCCCAGCGGGATCGTCTTCCAGGTGTCGCTCTGGATGAACAGAAGCGGAAAGAAGAAGTCGTTCCACCACGGCACCACGTTCACGATCACGACCGTGGCCAGGCCGGGCCGGACCAGCGGCAGCATGATGCGCCAGAAGATCTGCGTCTCGCTGGCGCCGTCGATGCGGCCAGCGTCCTCGAGCTCGCGCGGGAGGTTGCGGAAGAAGATCGACAGCAGGAACACCGCCATCGGCATGCCCGACGCCGAGTAGGTGAAGATCAGCGAGAACGGCGTGTCCAGCAGGTTCAGATTGCGCATCAGGATGTAGAGCGGAAGGATCCCGAGCCGGATCGGAATCATGATGCCGGCCAGGAAGAACAGGAACAGGAACGTCTGCAGCCGGAAGCGGTAGCGGGCCAAGGCGTACGCGGCCGGCGCGGCGCAGAGCAGCAACAGCGCCGCCGAGGCGCCGGTCACCAGCAGGCTGTTGCGCAGGTAGGTGCCGAAGCTGGCGCGCCGCCACACCTCGACGAACGTGTCCAGGCTCCACGTCTCGGGCAGCCCGAACGGGTTCCTGAACAGCTCGGGCGTCGACTTGAACGACGAGAACACCATCAGCACGACCGGGTAGAGGAACACCGCGGCCAGCACGATCAGGAACAGGTAGATCCCCACCCGCGCCGCCCGCCTGCGCCAGCGGTAGCCGCGCTCATTGGCCGCGACGCGTGCGGTCGCGTCCCGTGCGGTCGCGTCCCGACCGGTCACGTCTCGACCTGGCTGCGCTGGCTGAAGCGCACGCCGAAGAACGAGGCCACGCCGATGATGATCAGCATCAGCACGCCGATCGCCGCCGCCAGCCCGATCTGCCCCGGCTCGCCGCCGGTGGTGGGGTCGCCGAACGCGGTCCGGTAGAAGTAGGTGGCCAGCAGGTCGGTCGCGTAGTTCGGGCTTCCCGACGCGCCCTGCATCACGAACACCAGCTCGAACGCGTTGAAGTCCCAGATAAAGGTAAGGATCGACACCATCCAGATCGTCGGCATGAGCATCGGCAGCGTCACGAAGCGGAAGTCCTGCCAGGCGTTGGCGCCGTCGATGATGGCGGCCTCGTGGTACTCGCGCGGGATCCCCTGCAGCCCCGCCAGGTAGACGAGGATCGGAAAGCCCAGCCAAGCCCAGGCGTTCACCAGGATGATCGTGACCAGCGCGGTCGAGCGGTCGCCCAGCCAGGGGCTCACCCACGACTCGAGCTGCAGCGCCCGCAGCCCCTGCGCGATCGGACCCCAGGTGGGGTTCAGCAGTAGCAGCCAGAGGAACCCGACGACGACCAGCGACAGCGTATGGGGAAGGAAGTACACCGCCTGGAAGAACCCGAAGCCGGGCCACTTGCGGTTCAGCAGCACGGCGACGAACAGCCCCAGCGTGGTCTGGATCGCGAGGGTGAGGACGAAGAACACCGCGTTGTGGCGCAGCGCGCCCCAGAAGCGGTCGTTGTACGGCCACTGGGTGAGCACGGTGACGAAGTTGTCGAAGCCGGCGAAGCGGCCCCGAACGAAGCCGTCCCACTCGAACACGCTGTAGCTGAGCGACGCCGCCAGCGGATACGCCATGAACAGGCCGTACAGCAGCAACGCGGGCGCGAGGAACAGGACCAGGTGGCCGTTCCGCTCGAACCAGCGCCGCAACGGACGCCGGGCGCGCGAGGGGGAGATGGGGCGACTCATGAGGACGACGCGGAACGTGGCGGGGAGGGCGTACGCCCTCCCCGCCACGTTCCGCGTCGTCCTCATGAGTCGCCCCATCTCCCCCTCGCGCGCCCGGCGTCCGTTGCGGCGCTGGTTCGAGCGGAACGGCCACCTGGTCCTGTTCCTCGCGCCCGCGTTGCTGCTGTACGGCCTGTTCATGGCGTATCCGCTGGCGGCGTCGCTCAGCTACAGCGTGTTCGAGTGGGACGGCTTCGTTCGGGGCCGCTTCGCCGGCTTCGACAACTTCGTCACCGTGCTCACCCAGTGGCCGTACAACGACCGCTTCTGGGGCGCGCTGCGCCACAACGCGGTGTTCTTCGTCCTCACCCTCGCGATCCAGACCACGCTGGGGCTGTTCGTCGCCGTGCTGCTGAACCGCAAGTGGCCCGGCTTCGGGTTCTTCCAGGCGGTGTACTTCCTTCCCCATACGCTGTCGCTGGTCGTCGTCGGGTTCCTCTGGCTGCTACTGCTGAACCCCACCTGGGGTCCGATCGCGCAGGGGCTGCGGGCGCTGCAGCTCGAGTCGTGGGTGAGCCCCTGGCTGGGCGACCGCTCGACCGCGCTGGTCACGATCATCCTGGTGAACGCCTGGGCTTGGCTGGGCTTTCCGATCCTCGTCTACCTGGCGGGGCTGCAGGGGATCCCGCGCGAGTACCACGAGGCCGCCATCATCGACGGCGCCAACGCCTGGCAGGACTTCCGCTTCGTGACGCTGCCGATGCTCATGCCGACGATCTGGATGGTGTCGATCCTTACCTTTATCTGGGACTTCAACGCGTTCGAGCTGGTGTTCGTGATGCAGGGCGCGTCGGGAAGCCCGAACTACGCGACCGACCTGCTGGCCACCTACTTCTACCGGACCGCGTTCGGCGACCCCACCACCGGCGGCGAGCCGGGGCAGATCGGGCTGGCGGCGGCGATCGGCGTGCTGATGCTGATCATCATCGGCGTGGCCTCGTTCTTCGGCGTGCGCTTCAGCCAGCGCAGCCAGGTCGAGACGTGACCGGTCGGGACGCGACCGCACGGGACGCGACCGCACGCGTCGCGGCCAATGAGCGCGGCTACCGCTGGCGCAGGCGGGCGGCGCGGGTGGGGATCTACCTGTTCCTGATCGTGCTGGCCGCGGTGTTCCTCTACCCGGTCGTGCTGATGGTGTTCTCGTCGTTCAAGTCGACGCCCGAGCTGTTCAGGAACCCGTTCGGGCTGCCCGAGACGTGGAGCCTGGACACGTTCGTCGAGGTGTGGCGGCGCGCCAGCTTCGGCACCTACCTGCGCAACAGCCTGCTGGTGACCGGCGCCTCGGCGGCGCTGTTGCTGCTCTGCGCCGCGCCGGCCGCGTACGCCTTGGCCCGCTACCGCTTCCGGCTGCAGACGTTCCTGTTCCTGTTCTTCCTGGCCGGCATCATGATTCCGATCCGGCTCGGGATCCTTCCGCTCTACATCCTGATGCGCAATCTGAACCTGCTGGACACGCCGTTCTCGCTGATCTTCACCTACTCGGCGTCGGGCATGCCGATGGCGGTGTTCCTGCTGTCGATCTTCTTCCGCAACCTCCCGCGCGAGCTCGAGGACGCTGGCCGCATCGACGGCGCCAGCGAGACGCAGATCTTCTGGCGCATCATGCTGCCGCTGGTCCGGCCCGGCCTGGCCACGGTCGTGATCGTGAACGTGGTGCCGTGGTGGAACGACTTCTTCTTTCCGCTTCTGTTCATCCAGAGCGACACCTGGAAGACGATCCCGCTGGGGATGCAGATCTTCTTCGGCCAGCACATGACGAACTGGAGCCTGGTGTTCTCCGGCATGGTCCTGGCCAGCCTGCCGCTGCTGATCATCTACCTGGTGATGTCGCGCCAGTTCATCGCCGGCCTGACGGCCGGTGCGGTGAAGGGATGAGCGAGGGACGGCCCCTCCTCGGCATCGACCGGTTCCTGGACGATCCCGTCCGGCACGCCGGCGGCGCCCGACTGGCCCTGCTCACGAACCAGGCGGCCGCCCTGAGCGACGGGCGCCCCACGCTCGAGGCGACCAGGGCCTCGCCCCACGCAGACCTCGTCCGGCTGTTCACGTTCGAGCACGGCTTCAGCGGCTTCGGCCAGGACGCGCGCCCCGTCGCGGACGACCGCGACCCTCGCAGCGGGCTGCCGCGCTACAGCCTCTACGGCCCCAGGCGGCGACCCGAGCGTTCGCTGCTCTCGGACCTCGACGCCGTCGTCGTCGACGTGCAGGAGGTCGGCGTGCGGGCCTACACCTACGCCACCACCGTCGCGCTGCTGCTCGAGGCCGCCGCCGACGCCGGCACCCGGGTCGTGATCTGCGACCGGCCCAACCTGCTGGGGGCGCGCGTCGCCGGGCCGCCACTCGATCCCGACCAGCGCTCGTTCCTGGGCTACCTGGACGTGCCGTTCCAGCACGGGCTCACCCTGGGCGAGGCGATGCGCTGGCACGCGGACGGCGCGCTGAACGGCGCCGCCGACCTGACCGTGGTCCCGCTGCGCGGCTGGCGACGCGACAGGGCGGCGCTTCCCGGTCCGTTCGTGCCGCCCTCGCCCGGCCTGCCCCGTCGCGACGCCGTCGCGCTCTACCCCGGCCTGGTGCTGCTCGAGGGCGTGAACGTGTCCGAGGGTCGCGGCACGCCGGCGCCGTTCTCGCTGCTGGGCGCGCCGTGGCTCGAGGGGTACGCGCTGGCCGAGGCGCTGAACCGCATGGCGCTCCCCGGCCTGTGGGCGCGGCCACTGGACTTCCGGCCCGAGAGCGGACCGTTCGCCGGCCGACCGTGTCACGGCGTGCAGCTCCACGTGACCGACGCCGCCGAGCTGCGGGCGTTCGAGGCGGGCGTCCGGATCCTCGCGCACCTGCGGGAGCGCCACGGAGACGAGCTCGTCTGGCGCGATGCGGCCGACATGCCGTGGAGCCGCGATCCGGACGCGGGCCGCGTCTGGCACGAGCCCAGCCGGGGCGCCCTGATCGACGGACTGGCCGGCAGCACCGACGTGCGGGGCGTCGTGGACGGGACGCGGTCACTGGACGACGCGCTGGACGCCTGGCGCTCAGCCGGCGCCACGTTCGCGGCGGCCGCGGAGCCGTCCCTGCTGTACGCGCCCCCTCCGGAGCCCAGGTGAGGCGGCCGCACCGGGCACCCCCGGCCGGTCGCGCCGCCGGCGGCGTACCGTGGACCCGATGACCGTGCTCCCCGTGTTCGCGCTGGGCGTCGACGCCGGAGGGTCCAGCACCCGCTGGCTGCTTCGGCGCGGCGACGGCCCTGGCGCGTCGGAAGAGATCGCACGCGGCCGGCTGGCGCCGCTCTCGGGCCTGTCGTTCCTGGCCGGCGAGGGCAGCGAGGACGCGCGACGGGCCCAGAGCGTCGTCGCCGCCCTGCACGACGACGTGCGCTCGCGCCTGCGCCAGCGGACCGGCACCGACCGCGCGCTGGACGCGGTCTACGCCGGCGTGACCGGCCTGTCCGACGGCGACGCGGCGGCCACGACGCTGCGAACGATGCTGAGCGCGCGACTGGACGTCGCAGAGGAGCGCGTACGGGTGGTGAACGACATGGCGCTCGCCTACCGCTGCGCCTTCGCACCGGGCGAGGGCGTGCTGGTGTACGCGGGAACCGGATCGATCGCCGTGCACATGGACGCGGACGGGGTGCTGCAGCGCGCGGGCGGGCACGGCTACCTGATCGACGACGCGGGCGGCGGCTTCTGGATCGGACGCCAGGCGCTCAGGGCCGTCCTGCGCGAAGCCGACCGCCACGGTGCACCTGCCCGCGGCGCGTTGGCCGACGCGGTCTACGCCGCCCTCGGAAGTCGCGACTGGCCCGACATCCGTCGCCGCGTCTACAGCGGCGGTCGCGCCGAGGTCGCCGCCCTGGTCCCGGCGGTGCGGCACGCCTTGGCGGCCAGCGATCCCGCGGCGGACGCGATCGTCGCGGCCGCCGGGCGCGAGCTGGCGCGGCTGGCAGACGCGCTCATGGCACGGCTGGGCGGCCCGTTGCCGGTCGCCCTGGCGGGCGGGGCGTCCGGCCTGGGCGCGCCGCTCCGCAAGGCGGTCGTCGCCGGCCTTCCTCCTGGCACCCGCGTTCACGTGGCCGAAAGCACCCCGGTCGAGGCGGCGGCGCGGCTGGCGCTGACGACGGCGCTGGACCCTGTCGCGATCCGGACCGACGGCGCACGGC
>JBHEOT010000068.1:0-4208 GCA_046260675.1 Trueperaceae bacterium
CGGTGCGCCGTAGAACCCGGCGATCGACGCGAGGTCGGGGTGGTTGCTCACGACCCCCACCACCTCGATGGGCAGGCGCCCCTGCGCCGTGCGGAAGAGCAGGTCGGTGAGGCAGTGCGCCTCCTTGGAGGCGAGCACGAGCGTCCGCAGCGGACGGCCCACCGCGTCGAGCGTCCAGGTCATGCCGAGCCAAGCCGCGAGCTCGGTGAGGTCGGCTTCGAGCGCCGCCCGGTCGCCGACCTGATCGACCTGCACCCGCATGAAGAAGAGGCCGGTGCCGGGGTCGCCGAACTGCTGCGATTCGGTGACGTTGCCGCCATGGCGAGCGAGCACGCCGGTGACCGCGTGGACGATGCCGGGGCGGTCGGGGCAGGAGAGGGCGAGGACTAAGTGGTGGGGGGCGTTCATCAGCCGCCAGCGTAGCCGACGGTGCGGCCCCCACGGCGCGGTCAGCGCACGACCAGCACCACCCCTTCGCCGTCCGGCAGCCGCGCGGTCCCGGTCGCCGCGTCGACGACGGCTCCGGGGGAGGCGAGCAGCACGCGCCACCGCCCGCCCTTCGGCGAGCCGTCGCTCGGCGGCTCGGCCAGGTCGACGTCGATCGCCTCACCCTCCAGGTTCGCGACCAGCCACAGCCGCTCGCCGCCGTCCGGAGCGACCCGGAGCGCATCGACCCGCGTCCGCGCGGGGCGCGCCGCACCGCCGGCGAGGTCGTGGGCGCCCGGTCGGTGGTCGGGAGGTGGCGGTTCGAGCAGGCGACACCACTCGCCCACGCGAAGCGCCTCGGCCAGCCATGGCCGCGCGCGCCGCAGCGCCCGGACGCGCGCCGCGAACGTCGACGCCGCCTCGTCGATGCGGGACGCGTGCTTCTCCACGTTGCACCAGGCTGCGGCGTCGGCCATGAAGGCCCGCGCCAGGCGCTTGAGGCCGTCGACGCCAGCCGGCTGACCGAGCTGGGCGGGGAGCAACGGGGCGACGCGGTCGGCCACGTGGATCGGATCGGCGCCGCTCGCCATCTCGGCCTCGAGTGCGCGCATGGCGCGGCGCAGCGAGGCGAGGTCCTCGAAGCCCAGCGCCTTGAGGTGGACGAACGCGCCCTTCGCCGCGAAGCCGTCGTCCGCGACCTGCCACTCCAGGAAGCCGGCCTCCTCGGCCGCCACCTTGATCGCGTACCGGTCGTCGGTGTCGCGCACGAAGCCCCACGGCGCGCGCGCGATCGCGTTGAGGAAGTCCATCGGCAGACCCGGCAAGGCGACGTAGGTCAGGAGCGTGCCGGCCGGGTGGTCGTAGGCCCGCTGCAGCACGTCGGTCAGCGCGCTCCCGAGGCGTCGGTTGATCGGCCCCTCGGGGTCGAGTTGGGTCCCGCGGCGCACGGTGTCGTGGTTAGCGCAGCCCGAGACCCAGCGGTCGCCGATCGCCAGGATCTGCTCGACCCGCCACCACCGGTCCCACCAGAACCCCTCCAGGGCGGGCGTGTTGTGGGCGAAGGTGAGCGGCCCCCACTGGAAGACGTGCGGCTGCCGCTCGGTGACCTCGCGGTAGCGGCTGGCCGTCGGCCAGTCCTCGCGCGGCCACGGCCGACCGTCCTCGAAGATGCAGAACGGTCGGTAGCGCACGCCCGCGACCTCCTGCACCACCTCCCCCATCTCGAGCAGGTAGTCGTCGTCGTGCTCGAGCACGCCGGCGACCGGGTCGTAGGTCTTGAGGTCCTGCGCGCCGTCGACCCGGATGCCGTCGGCGCCGACGTCGACGCGCCGGCGCTGCATCTCGAGCATGATCGCGCGCACCGCAGGGTGCTGCTGGTTCACGTCCTGTCCGTACATGTTCGGCCCGCGGACGAAGGCCGGGGCGAGGATCGCGAGCGATTGGTCGTCGGCGTGGCCGTAGACCAGGTCGAGGATCAGCATCAGCGGCTTCCCCGGGAAGGTGTGCAATGCGACCGCGAGGTCCACCAGCTCGTCGGGGCGCCCGCTCTGGAGCAGCGCCGGGTTGGTGGCCCCCATCCCCACGAACGCCACGTCGTAGCCCCAATCGCGGACGTCGGGCCGACGCAGCGCCACCTCGACCTCGAGCTGCGCATCCGGGTCGTCGGCGCCGCTCGGTCCGGCCAGCGGCGACCACGGCCGGCGCCCGGCCTCGCGCTCGATCGTCGGCTCGAGCGGCAGCGGCTGGAATGCGTCGTACTCGGTGAAGCAGCGTTCGAAGGGCGTCAACGGTGCGCCGGCGGCGACCTTGCCGGCCACGCGCCGCACCACGCGCGTGAGGTCGGCGACGGTGCCGCCTTCGGTGGCGCTGGCGACGTGCAGCTGCAGCACGTTGGTGGGCGCCGGGAAGCGCGGCACCCCGTCGCCGGCCGGCGCGGCGCCCGCGGCGGCCGACCGTTCCCTCAGGCGCTCGAAGTACCCCGCGTCGGCGCGGCCCGCGTGCGTGGCGGCGACGTCGTAGACCTCGGCCGGCGCGAAGGCGCCGAACGGGTAGGACGCGCCGAGCGGGTCCGGGCGGGTCGTCCACGCGCCGTGCTCGTCGGTGAACGCCAGCGCGTACAGCGCGCCGAGGCGCGTGCGCGTGCCGATCGGTACGCCGCGCACGGCCGCCCAGAACCAGGCGCCGTCGCGCTCGAGCGGCAGCCGCACCCGGGTGAAGCGCGCCACGGCCGGAGGCGCCGACGGGTCGACGGCGTCGTGGGGCAGGTACAGCTCGAGGCGCACCCGCTCGTCCGGCACGCGGCGATCGTCGAGGTCGTGCGCCCAGAACCCGAACTCGACGCGCTCGCCCTCCGCGTTTCGCACCACATGGGCCCCGAGCCGGCGCGCCCGTGCGCGCGCCGTGCCGAAGGCGTCGTGCGACGACAGGTCGACGTCGTGCTCGAGGCCTCGAGACCAAGCGGCGAGCGCGCGGCTGGCGTCGGCGTCGACGCGAACGGCGCTTCCGGTCACGATGCTCCTCCGGCGCGCCGCTGGCCGACGCCGGTCTCGAACGCGGTGCCGACCGCCCGCGCGGGCTCGAGCAGATCGAAGCGGTCGAGCAGGTCGGACACGCGACCTCGAGCGATCCCCATTCGGTTCGCCAGCCGCCGCAACTCCGTCTCGAGCAGCAAACTCCCCAGAACCGTGGCCCCGTCGGCGACCCAGGCATCGAGGCGGGCCACGAGCGCCTTCGACTCGGGCTCCTCGACGAGCAGCTTGGCCGCGGCAGAGGCCCCTACGTACGCCCTCACTGGTCGCCACGCACCGCAACGACCACGCCGTGGTGGGTCACCTGGAAGGTCTCGCCTGCCTGGACACGTCGGAGCACCTCGGCGCTGCGTTTGCGCAGGTCTCGGTGGGCGAGGGTGGGGTCGTGGAGAGCCTTCATGTGCAGCAAGCGTAACGCGGACCCGCCGGGCGAGGTTTCGGCCCCTGGGCCGTCGCCCACGTCCGGTAGGCACGAACCTAGGCTCGTACCCACCCCGACATGCACTGGCTCTACCATTGGCGCCGTACATCCCGAGGAGGTGCGGCATGCCCCGCGTCGCGGCGCACCCGGAACGGCTCAGCTCCCACGAAGGCGACGTCCTCGTGCGCGCCCGCGAACTCGTGGCGGACGTCCAGATCGACCTCGAAGCGCAGCTGGTCGACGACCCGGCATGACGCCCGAGCGCGCGGGGTCACCCGACCCGTGCGTCCTCTTCCGCAAGCGCCTCGCGGCCAGCGATCTCCTGGGACGCCCTCCTCGCCGCCGCCCACCCGACGCGCCCCATGCCATGATGCCCGGCACGCCATGCTCACGTACCTCGGCCGTCGCCTCCTGCTCACCCTCCCCGCGCTGTTCGGGGTCGCGCTGGTGGCGTTCCTGCTCATGCGCGCGATCCCCGGCGACGTGGTCACCAACCTGGTGGGGCAGGCCGAGATCACGCCCGAGCGGCTCGCGGAGTTGCGGCGCATGTTCGGCCTCGACCTCCCCGTCCACGTGCAGTTCGGGCAGTGGCTCGGCGCCGCGCTGCAGGGCGACCTGGGCAGTTCGCTGCGCACCGGCCGTTCGATCACCGGCGACCTGGCGCTGCGCTTCCCGGTCACCCTCGAACTGACGCTGCTGAGCCTGGTGATCGCGCTGGCGCTGGCGCTGCCCTTGGGCATCGCGGCGGCGCTCAACCGCGGGCGCTGGCCCGACTACGCCGCGTCGGTGTTCGCGCTGCTGGGGTTATCGGTCCCCGGCTTCTTCCTGGGCAT
>JBHEOT010000068.1:4218-7956 GCA_046260675.1 Trueperaceae bacterium
GGCATCCTGCTGATCCTGCTGTTCTCGCTGCGCCTCGGTTGGCTGCCGCCCGCGGGCTACGTCCCGTTCACCGAGGACCCCTGGCAGAACCTGCGCCACATGCTGCTGCCCGCGCTGTCGCTGGGGCTGATCCTGGCCGCCGCCACCACCCGCATCGTGCGCAGCGCGCTGCTCGAGGTGCTGGGGCGCGACTACGTGCGCACCGCCAAGGCGAAGGGCGCCGCGCCGGCCACGGTGGTGCTGCGCCACGCGCTGCGCAACGCGCTCATCCCGGTGGTCACGGTGGTGGGGCTGCAGTTCGGTGCGCTGCTCGGCGGCGCGGTCATCATCGAGCAGGTCTTCAGCCTGCCGGGGGTGGGGCGCTTCGCGCTCGAGGGGATCAACCTGCGCGACTACCCGGTGGTCCAGGGCGCGGTGCTGCTGATCGCGGCCGCGTTCATCGTCGTCAACCTGATCGTCGACCTGATCTACGCGCTGGTCGATCCTCGGGTGCGCTATGGCTGAGGGAACCACGCCCCTGCCCGCCGCCGCGCCCACGCGCGAACGAGCCCGCTTGGGCGCCGGCTGGCGGGTGCTGCTGTTCCGGAGCTCCGGCGGCCTGGGCCTGGCGATCGTGCTGCTCGCGGTGCTGGGGGCGACCTTCGCCCCATGGCTCGCCGGCCACGACCCCATCGCGCTCGTGCCCGCCGACCGGCTGCAGGGCCCCACCGCCGAGCACTGGCTGGGCACCGATCAGTACGGACGCGACACCTTCGCGCGCATCCTCTACGGCGGCCGCATCTCGCTGGCGGTGGCCGCGGCCGCGACCGCGTTCGCCCTGTTCGTCGGCGGCACCATGGGGGTGTTGGCCGGCTACTACCGCGGCTGGCTCGACGCGCTGCTCATGCGCATCACCGACGTGCTGCTCTCCTTCCCCGCCATCCTGCTGGCGATCGCGCTGCTGGCGTTCTTCGGCGGCGGCTTCGAGAACCTGGTGCTGGCGATCGGCATCGTCTACGTGGGTCCGTTCGCCCGCGTGGCGCGCGCATCGGTCATCACCATCCGCGAAGAGCTGTTCGTCGAGGCGTCGCGGGCGCTGGGCGCGCGCGGCTGGCGCACGGTGCTGCTCGCGGTGCTGCCCGCCGCCGCGGGCCCGATCATCGTCGAGGTGACGCTGCGGCTCGCCTACGCGATCCTCGCCGAGGCGTCGCTGTCGTTCCTGGGCCTCGGCACCCAGCCACCGGCGCCGAGCTGGGGGCAGATGGTTGCGGACGGACGCCGCTTCCTGGCGCTGGCGCCGTGGGCGACGGTCGCACCGGGGCTCGCCATCATGGTCGTAGTGCTGGGCTTCAACCTGTTGGGCGACGGCTTACGGGATGCGCTCGACCCACGCGTGAAGGCGCGGTAGCCTGGCCGCCACGCCGCGGGGCGCCAAGCGCCGCGGCGCCTCCAGGAGGCCACCTTGAAGCGCTTCACGACCCTGCTCGTTCTCGCCCTCGCGTTCGTCCTCGCCGGCTCGGGCTTCGCCCAGACCTACGGCGGCGTGCTGCGCGTCGGCATGCAGGCCGACCCCGTCGGCCTCGACCCGCACATCACCAACGCGACCTCGACCCGCAACATGCTCGAGAACGTCTACGACACCCTCGTCCTGTTCGACTCGAGCCTGCGCATCGTCCCCGGCTTGGCCACGTCCTGGACCACCTCCGAAGACGGCCTCACCTGGACGTTCGACATCCGCAAGGGCGTCGCGTTCCACGACGGCACCCCGCTCACCGCCGACGACGTGGTGTTCTCGATCGAGCGCATCAGGGACCCGGCCACGGCCAGCCCGCGCGCCGACGCCTTCTCGGTCGTCGAGTCGATCGTCGCCAGCGACGACCACACCGTCGTCATGACGCTGTCGAGCCCCTTCGCGCCGCTGCTCTCGAAGCTCGCCGCGAGCCTGAACGTCATCGTCTCGCGCGCCTCCGTCGAGGCGAACGGCGACCTGCAGGCCGTCGTCAACGGCACGGGGCCGTTCCGCTTCGTCGAGTACCTGCCGCAGACCCGCATGGTGCTCGAGCGCAACGCCGACTTCTGGGGCACCGACGCCGCCGGCAACGCGCTGCCGTACCTCGACGGCATCACCTTCACCTTCTACCCCGACCCCACCTCACGCACGACCGCCATCCAGACCGGTAACGCCGACTGGATCGAGTACGTGCCGTCGGCCGACGTCGACATCCTGCGCGCCGACCCCGACGTCGAGGTCGTGGGCGGCCTGTCGGCCAACTTCCGCAGCCTCTACCTGAACGTCAACCACCCGCCGTTCGACGACGTGCGCGTGCGCCAGGCGCTCGCCTACGCGATCGACGAGCAGGCGATCGTCGACCTGGCGCTCTTCGGCACCGGCGGCGTCGTCGCCACCGGGACCACCGTGCCGGGCGCCAACTACTACGGCGTCGACGCCAACCCGTACCTGGGCAGCGACCTCGAGAGGGCGCGCGCGCTGCTCGCCGAGGCGGGCTTCGCGGACGGCTTCGAGTTCGACGTCTACGTGACCAGCACGTACGACTTCCTGCGTACCCCGGCCGAGATCATCCAGTCGAACCTCGCGGCGATCGGCGTCACCGCCAACATCGTCGCCGAGGACTGGAGCATCTACCTGCCCAAGGCGCTCGCCGGCGACTTCGAGTCGACGATCCTGGGCGAATCGGGCCAGAGCGACCCCGACGACTTCCTGTACAACGTCTTCCTGACCGGCAACTCCGGCAACCTGGGTGGCTTCAGCGACGCCACCGTCGACGCACTGCTCACGCAGGGCCGCGAGGTCGCCGACCAGGAGGAGCGCCGCGCGATCTACCTCGAGGCGCAGGAGCGCATCCTCGAGCTCGCGCCGCACGTCTTCCTGTTCCACTCGGCGCAGTTCTCGGCGCTGCGCCCGAACGTCGAGGGCTTCGAGCACTTCCCCAACACCAGCTACCTCGGCTTCCGCACGACCTGGCTCGAGAACTGAGCTAGCGCACGGCGTGCGCGTGCGCACAGAACGACGCGGGGCCCCGACCGGAAGCGGTCGGGGCCCCGCGTTCGCTTCGCGTGACCTAGGGGTAGGTGTGACCTAGGGTAGGTGCCGACCAAGCCTGGGCAGGATGCTGTTGCACCGCAGGCGGACGGGCGCTACCGTGCAGCCATGGCACACGAACGTCTCGCAGGCTTCCTGGAGCTCGACGTTTCCGAGCGGATCCTTCTCGTCGAGGAGATCTGGGACAGCATCGCTGCCGACTCCGCCGCTGTCCCGGTCACTGACGCGCAGCGTGCGGAACTCGACCACCGGCTCACCACCGACGAGTCCACCGCTCCGATGGTTGGATGGTTCGAGGTGCGCCGGCGACTGCTTCTGAACCGGTGACGCTCGAGGCGAGGTTTCTTCCTGCCGCCGTCGTAGCCTGCTTCCACGTGCGTCGCGATCCGTCGCGGTGGTCCGCACGCGGCTGACGCTGCATCGTCACGACCCGCGCACCTCGCCGAGCGACCGTCGCTGCCGCCCCTCCACATCGAAGTTCTCCGGCGCCAACCAGGCGTCGAGCGCCGCCTTCACGGTCGGCCACTCGTGGTCGAGCAGCGCGAACCAGGCGGTGTCGCGGTTGCGCCCGCGCACCACCATGTGCTGCCGAAAGGTGCCCTCATAGGTGAACCCGAAGCGCTCGGCCGCGCGGCGGCTCGGGGCGTTGTCGGCGTCGCACTTCCACTCCAACCGGCGGTAGCCGAGCGCGTCCAACG
>JBHEOT010000069.1:0-7909 GCA_046260675.1 Trueperaceae bacterium
GTGTGGGGTGACCTCGACTACCTGATCGTCGACCTTCCCCCCGGAACCGGCGACGTGCAGCTCTCGCTCGCCCAGCTGGTCACCCTGTCGGGCATGGTGCTCGTGACGACCCCGCAGGACGTCGCGCTGCTGGACGTCCGGCGCGCGGCCACGATGGCGCGCAAGACGCACGTGCCGCTCCTGGGCGTGATCGAGAACATGAGCTACTACGCCCTGCCCGACGGCACCAAGGACTTCCTGTTCGGGGAGGGGGGCGCGCGCACCTTCGCCGAGGCGGAAGGTCTGCCGCTCCTGGGCGAGATCCCGATCACGCGCGCGCTCCGCGAGAGCGGCGATGCCGGCATGCCGCTGGTCGTCGCCGATCCCGAGAACGCGAGCGCCGGCGCGCTGCGCGTCGCCGCCCGGCGGATGGCGGGGCAAGTGTCGGTCCAGGCGCTCAACACGCTCCCGGTCGTCTGACCTCGCCGGCGCGCGCGAGCCGCCGCGCCGCCGGTTGACGCCGACACCGGGCGCCGACTACGCTCAGCGGTGCGGGAGGAGTAGCCCCCTCCCCGACCGACAGCGAGGCCGTGCGTCGGCGGAGTCCCCGCCTTCGGTGCGAGCGCGGCCCGGCTCGGCGGGGGCGAAGGTCGCCCGCGCGCGTCGCCCTAGGCGACGGGCATCCGGGGAAGAACCGGCGGGGGTGCCCGCCTGAGTAGAACCCCATGACGCTGCCGCCACGACGCCCTGAGGCGCGTGCGCGACGTCGAGAGTGGCCTCGCCGCGAGCGAGGAAGCGCGGTGGTACCGCGGGGCCGACGCCTCGTCCGCGACATGACCCGCAGCCAGGCCGCGGGCGCGTCCGGCGCCCCGTCCCCCGAGGGAGCCGCCGATGACCGACGCACCGACCGACGCACCGACCGACGCACGATCCGAACTGCCGACGCGCTACGACCCTTCCGAGCTCGAGCGCCGGTGGGCCCGGCGCTGGGCCGACGAACCGCTCGCCGCCGACCCCGCGAGCGACAAACCACCGTTCACCATCGTCATCCCGCCCCCGAACGTCACGGGCAACCTGCACCTCGGCCACGCCTTCGACAACGCGATCATCGACGCGCTCATCCGCTTCAAGCGGATGCAGGGCTTCGAGGCGCTGTTCCAGCCCGGCACCGACCACGCGGGCATCAGCACGCAGGTCCAGGTGGAGCGCGCCCTGCGCGCCGAGGGGCTCGACCGCCACCGGCTCGGTCGCGAAGCCTTCCTCGAGCGCGTGTGGGCCTGGAAGGAGCGCTACGGGGGGATCATCCTCGAGCAGCTCCAACGCCTGGGGATCTCGGCCGACTGGACCCGCACCCGCTTCACCCTCGACGAGGGGCTGTCAAAGGCCGTCCGCAAGCAGTTCGTGGAGCTCTTCCATCGCGGCGCCGTCTACCGCGGCGAGCGCATCGTCAACTGGGACCCGGCGAGCCAGACGACGCTCTCCGACCTCGAGGTCGAGCGCGAGGAGCGCACGGGCAAGCTCTACCGGCTGCGCTACGCCGGCGAGGACGGCGGCGACGCCATCGAGATCGCCACCGTGCGCCCCGAGACGATCTTCGCGGACCAGGCCGTCGCCGTCCATCCCGAGGACGAGCGCTTCGCGCACCTGGTCGGGCGGCGCGTGCGGATCCCGCTCACCGACCGCTTCGTGCCGGTGATCAAAGACGAGGCGGTGGAGCAGGACTTCGGGACGGGCGCGCTCAAGATCACGCCGGCGCACGACCCGACCGACTTCGAGATCGGCGAGCGCCACGGCCTCGATCGGCCGTCGGTCATCGACCTCGAAGGGCGGCTCGCGACCGAACTGGTGCCCGAGGCGTTCCGCGGGATCGATCGCTTCGCCGCCCGCGACGCCGTCGTGGCGGCGCTCGAGGCCGAAGGCGCGCTCGTGTCGGTCGCGGACCACACGGTGGCGCTCGGGCTCTCCCAGCGGACCGGCGAGCCGGTGGAGCCGCTGCTGTCGACGCAGTGGTTCTACGACACCTCGAAGGCGGCCGCGCGGGCGCTCGAGGCGCTCGACTCGGGCGCCCTCCGGGTGGTGCCCGAGCGCTACACCAAGGTGAACAAGGACTGGCTGGCCAAGCTGCGGCCGTGGAACGTGTCGCGGCAGCTCTGGTGGGGGCATCGCATCCCGGCCTGGTACGACGAGGACGGCCAGGTGATCGTCCCCGACCCGAGCGATCCGTACCTCGACCCCAGCGACGACCCCCGCTACGCCGGCCGCACGCTGACCCAGGATCCCGACGTGTTCGACACCTGGTTCAGCTCGAACCTGTGGCCCTTCAGCACGCTCGGCTGGCCCGACGTCGACGACCCCTTCTTCCGACGCTTCTACCCCACCTCGGTCCTGGTGACCGGGTACGACATCCTGTTCTTCTGGGTGGCGCGCATGGAGCTCGCGGCGTTCGAGTTCACCGATCAGGCGCCGTTCCACACGGTCGTGCTGCATGGCCTAGTGCTCGACGCCGACGGCCAGAAGATGTCGAAGAGCAAGGGCAACGGCATCGATCCGCTCGAGGTGATCGACGAGAGCGGGGCGGACGCGCTGCGCTTCGCGATGGCGCACGCGAGCACCGGCGGTCAGGACGTCCGGTGGGACCCGCGCCGCGTCGAGATGGGGCGCAACTTCTGCACCAAGCTGTGGAACGCCGCTCGCTTCGTGCGCACGAACCTCGATGGCCCCGAGGACGCCGGGGTCCCCGAGCGACTCGCCGACCGCTGGATCCTCGCGGAGCTGCAGACGGCCACCGCCGACGTGACCGCCGCGCTCGAGGCCTTCGACCTGGGCGCCGCGGCGCGGCGCGCCTACGACTTCACCTGGTCGACCTTCTGCGACTGGTACCTGGAGGCGGCGAAGCCGGCGCTGCGCGAGGACGACCCGCGCACGCGCGCGACGCTGCGGCGCGCGTTCGAGGGGGTGCTCGCGCTGCTGCACCCGATCATGCCGTTCGTGACCTCCGAGCTGTGGTCGGTGCTCGGGCACGAGCGGCAGCTGGCCGAATCCGACTGGCCGACGGCCGACCCCACGCTCCAGGACGCGGGCGCGCAGCGCGACTTCGAGCGCCTCCAGGCCGCCGTGGCGGCGGTCCGCCAGCTCCGCGTCGACGCCGACCTGCCGCCCAACCAAGCGGTGCCGGTGGTGCTCGAGGGCGAGGGCGCCGCGGCCTTGGCCACCGAGGCGAGCGTCTTCGAGAGCCTCGCCCGCGCGCGGGTCCAGGCGACGGCGCCCGGCGGCGCCTCGTTGGCCCAGCCGGTCGCCGACGTGGTGCTGCGGTTGCCGTTCGAGGGCGTCGTGGACGTCGCCGCCTGGACCGCCAAGCAAGAGGCGCGGCTGGCGACCCAGCGCGCCGAGGCGGCGCGTTCCAGCAAGAAGCTGGCCAACGAACGATTCGTCGCCGGCGCCCCGGACGAGGTGGTCGCGGAGGAGCGGCGGCGGCTCGGAGAGGCGGAGCGGCTCGCCTCGGAGATCGAGGCGAGCCTGGCGCGTCTGGCTTGACGACCCGCGGCGCCGTCAGCCGGGTTCGGTGACCTCGGGGCTCGGGGCGTCGAGATCGAGGCCGTTCGCGAACCCGCACGCCGCGTCCCAGCCGTCGTCCCGTCGCCGCTCGAGCGCGTCCGCCGCCGCGGCGACGACGCGCTCGACGAGCGCGCGCTCGTCCTCGCGGAAGCGCGACAACACCCAGCTCTCGGTGGCCCACCCCTCCGGTGGGCGCGAGATGCCCACCTTCAAGCGGTCGAAATCGGGACCGATGCGGGCGATGACGTCCTGCACGCCGCGCTGACCGCCCGCACCGCCGCCGCGCTTGAAGCGCAGACGACCGAGCGGCAGGTCGAGGTCGTCGTGCACGACGATCAGCGCTTGTGGCCGCACCCGTCCCCGGGTCATGGCCCCTTGCACGGCGGCGCCGGAGAGGTTCATGTACGTCTTGGGCTTGACGAGGACGATGCCCGCCGCGCCCTGCGCGACCTCGGCCTGCTTGCCGCCCTTGAAGCGCAGCCCCCAGCGCCGCGCCAACTCGTCCACGACGAGGAACCCGGCGTTGTGCCGGGTTCCCGAGTAGGTCGCGCCAGGGTTGCCGAGGCCGACGATGAGCTGAAGCGGCTCAGCCCTCGCCGTCTTCGGTCCCCTCGTCGTCGCTCGCCTCACCGATCACTGCGGGCTCCACGCCCTCATCATCGGTGGTCTCTTCGTCGTCGGTGACGACGCGCGGCGCCACGACGGCGACGACGGCGAGGTCAGGATCGTCGAGGATCTCGGCTTCGGCCGGGAGCAGCTCGACCAGGTCGCGCACGTGCAGCGAATCACCGACCTGCAGCGCGCTCACGTCGAGTTCGACGTGGTGCGGGATCAGGCGCGGAAGGATCTGGATGTGCACCTCGCGACGCTGGACGTCGAGCTGGCCACCTTCCTTGGTCCCGATGGCGATGCCGACGAGCTCGATCGGCACGTGGACGTTGAGCGTCTGACCCGCCGTGACGGCGTAGAAATCGATGTGCTGCGGTACGCGGCGGCGCTTGTCCATCTGCACTGCCTTGACCAGGACCGCATGCGTCTCGCCGTCGACCTCGAGGTCGATCAGGTTCGAGGTGCCCTGGCTGCGGAACACGCGGTCGAACGCTTTGAACTCGACGCTGACCGGGACGTTCAGTTCTCGGTTGTAGACGATGGCGGGAAGGCGCCCCTGGTTGCGCAGGGCAGCGCTCGCGCCGGCGGCGCGCTTCTGGGATTCGAGCTTCATGACGTCCTCCGAGGGCCCGGTGCGGGCCGTTGCCGGTCAATCGAGATGGTCGCGGCGGCGCCCGGCGGGGCCGGGGGCGCCCAGCACTGCCTGGGCGGCGACCGTACAACGCTCCAGCCTACACGCCCGGCCCGACCCTGTCAAAGCACGCGCAGGAACCGAGATCGCGTCCCGACCGGTTGCTCAGGAGCTGAACAGCGAGCTGACCGAATCGTTGTTGTGCACGTTCGAGATCGCCTGCGCGAGCAGGCCCGCGACCGTGAGGACCTCGACGCGATCGTGCCCGCCCGCGAACGGCACCGTGTCGGTGACGTACACGTGGTGGATGGCGTCGTGGGTGAGCCGCTCGAGCGCCGGTGGGGTGAACACGGCGTGGGTGGCCGCGACCCGCACGTCGGGGACCGCGCCCAGGCGCAGCAGCGCGTCGATGCCGCGGCGCATGGTGCCCGCGGTCGAGATCATGTCGTCGATCATGACCGGGCGCAGGCCGTTCACCTCACCGATGACGTGGGTGACCTCGGTCTCGGTGGGGCTCGTGCGGCGCTTGTAGAGCATCGCCAGCGGCAGCCCGAGGAAGTTCGCGAGCCGACGCGCCTCGGTCGCCCGTCCGACGTCGGGCGAGACGACGACCGAGCCCTCGAGATCGGTGGTCCGCAGGTGGTTGCCCAGGATGTCCAGCGCCGTGAGGTGGTCCACCGGGACGTCGAAGAACCCCTGGATCTGTCCGGCGTGCAGATCGATCGTGATCACCCGATCGGCGCCAGCCGTCTCGAGCAGGTTGGCGACGAGCTTCGCCGTGATGGGCTCGCGCGCTTGGACCTTCTTGTCCTGACGTGCGTAGCCGAAGTACGGGATCACGGCGTTGATGCGCCAGGCCGAGGCCCGCCGGAGCGCGTCGACGAGGACGAGCAGCTCCATCAGGTTGTGGTTCACGGGCGAGCTCGTGGACTGGATCACGAAACAGTCTGCGCCGCGCACGCTCTCTTCGAGCGCGATGCGGGTCTCGCCGTCCGGGAACTGCGACACGGTGCCGCGCGTGAGCTGGAGGCCGAGGTGGCGCGCGACCGCGGTCGCGAGCGCGGGCGTCGCGCTTCCGGCGAAGAGCTTGACGTCGTCGCCGGTCCTCACCGGTGGGGCCTCGGGCGGCGGGCACGGACTGAAGTCACGGTCACCTCACTGGGGTGGGGGAGGGGGGTCGGGGCGCGGCTCGGTCCTGGGCACCGAGCGTCGCGCGGAGTGTAACCCGGTCGTCCCGGGCCGGGGCCCGCCCTCGGGGGCCGCTTCGGGCGCGAACGCCGAACCGCCCACCGCCCACCGCACCAGGCAGCGGTGCGGTGGGCGGGACCGATCTCGTGCGCTCGGGTCGCAAGGCTAGCGAGCGTATTCGACCGCCCGCGATTCGCGCACGACCGTCACCTGCACCTGCCCGGGGTACTCCATGTCGCGCTCGATGCGCTGCGCGATGTCGCGCGCGAGCAGGACGGCGGACGCGTCGTCGATCTTGTCGGGTTCGACGATGATGCGAACCTCGCGCCCCGCCTGGATCGCGTACGACTTCTCGACGCCGGGGAACGACGTGGCGATGCTCTCGAGGCCTTCGAGTCGTTTGAGGTACGTCTCGAGGGTCTCGCGGCGGGCGCCGGGGCGCGCGGCGCTGATCGCGTCGGCGGCGTTGACGAGCACGGGGTAGAGGGTCTCGGCGCGCTCGAGGTCGTGGTGGTTGTAGATGGCGTCGATGACCTCGCGCGGCTCCCCGAAGCGGCGACCGAGCTGCGCGCCGATCTCGGTGTGGGTGCCCTCGATCTCCCGGTCGATCGACTTGCCGATGTCGTGCAGCAGCCCGGCACGCCGCGCCATCGCGACGTCCAGACCGAGCTCCACGGCGATCAAGCCGCTCAGATGGGCGACCTGCACCGAGTGCTTGAGGATGTTCTGCCCGTAGCTGGTCCGGAAGTGCATGCGGCCGAGCAGCTGGATCATGCCGGGTTTGATGCCGACCACGTCGGCCTCGAGCGCCCCCTCGTCGCCGCGCTCGCGGATGTACGTCTGCATCTCCTGCTGCGCCTTCTGGACGACCTCTTCGATGCGTGCGGGGTGGATGCGACCGTCGCCGACCAGCTCGGCGAGCGCGAGCTTGGCCACCTCCCGACGCATGGGGTTGAACGACGAGAGGAGCACCGCCTCCGGTGTGTCGTCGATGATGACGTCGACGCCGGTGATCGCCTCGAAGGCGCGGATGTTGCGGCCTTCGCGGCCGATGATCCGGCCCTTCATGGCGTCGCTCGGGATCGGCACGACCGAGACGCTGATCGCGGCCGACACCTCGCTGGCGGAGCGCTGGATCGCCTGCGCGAGGATGTCCTGCGAACGCCGCTTGGCGTCGGCGTCGGCCTGCTCGATGGCGGCGCGGATGCGCACCGCCTTCTCGCGCTCGAGCTCGCGGTCGAGCTGCTCGAGCACCTGCGCGACCGCCTGCTCGCGGCTCAGTTGCGCCACGTCGTACAGCCGCCGGTCCGCCTCGGCGAGTCGTTCCTGCAGCTGTTCGGTCTCGCCGTCGAGCTCCCGCGCACGCTGGTCGAGCCGCTCCTCGTTCTCGTCGAGCCGGAGCGCGCGCGCGTCCTGCTGCTCGCCGCGGCGCGTGAGCCGCTCCTCGATCTGCTCGGTCTTCTCGCGGTCCCGACGCAGCTCTTCGCGAGCGTCGCGCAGGGTGCTGCGCCCTTCCTCGACGTCGGCGCGGGCGCGCTCGAGTTCCTGCGTCTGTGCGGCCTGACGGCGCTGGGCGTCGGCCTCGAACTGCTCGCGGGCGCGGCCGAACTCGGACTCGAGCTGGGCGCGCGCCTCGGCGAGCCGCTGACGTTGCTCCTCGGCGGCGCGATCGGCGGCCGCCCGCGCCTCGGCTGCAGCGCGTTCGCGGATGGCGCGCCCCTCCGCTTCCGCCTTGGCGAGCACTTCCTGATCGCGGGCGCGGCGCAGCAAGAAGCCGACCGCGAAGCCGGCGGCGGCGGCGACCAGCGTGAAGATGACGTACAGGACGCCGCTCACGCTTCGACCTCGACGTCATCGCGGCTGCCGGGTGCGTCGGCGCCGCGCTTGCCGCCGCCGATCGCATCGAGCACCCGCGCGCGCACCTCCGCGGCCAACTCCGGATGCCCC
>JBHEOT010000007.1:0-32160 GCA_046260675.1 Trueperaceae bacterium
ACGTCGACACCCCCCACCCGCAGCGCCCCCAGAACGAGGGGGGCGCCATGGTCGCCCCGAGCGTCGTCGCCGAGCGTCTCCCCTTCCCCGAGTCGGCCGCCAACGCCGATTGGGTCGCCGAGCGCGCCACCTTCGACCTCCTGCCCGAGCGCCTCGTGCCCCCCAAGGCGCGGGTCCCGAACGGCCTCACCGCCGGCGCCCACCTCGAGCGCCGCTGCTACGAGGCGCTGATCCAGCGCTACGAAGGCGACGCGCTCGCGCACGCGCGCGTCAAGCTCGAGGCCGAGCTGGCCACCATCCGCGCCCTCGGGCTCGACGACTTCTTCCTCGTCGCCGCCGAGGTGACCGACTACTGCCGCGCGCACGGCATCCTCGCCGCCGGCCGCGGCTCCGCCGCCGCGTCCATCTGCTGCTACCTGCTGGGGATCACCCAAGCCGACCCCATCGCCCACGACCTGTTGTTCGAGCGCTTCCTGCACACCGGCAAGGACTCCATGCCCGACGTCGACATCGACATCTCCTCCGCCCGACGCGACCAGGTGCTCGCCTGGGTCGAGGAGCGCTTCGGCGCCACCACCGAGGCGATGGTCGCCAACAAGATCACGTACCGCCTCCCCTCCGCCCTCCAAGACCTCGGGCGCGCGCTCGGCATCCCCGCAGAGCAGCGCGACGCGCTCACCCGCGCGCTCGGCCGCGACTACCGCCACCTCTCCCCCGCGCGCGCGCGCGAAGCCGGCGTCGTGTTCGACGAGGTCCTCGGCGACGCACCCGTCAAGGAGCACCTGCTCGCCTTGCTCGAACGCATCGAGCTGCGCCACGTCCGCCACCTGGCCCCCCACTCCGGTGGCGTCGTGCTGGCGCGCGATCCGCTAACGCATTACTCGCCGCTCGAGCGTTCGAGCGGCGGCATCAAGCTGCTCCAACTCGACAAGGACGACGCCGAAGCGCTCGGGCTCATCAAGCTCGACCTCCTCGGGCTTCGAATGCTCGCGGCACTGGAGCGCGCGCGGGAAGAAGTGTTCCGCATGGAGGGGCGCTGGCTCGACCTGGCCACCCTCCCCGACGACCCCCACGTCTGGGACCTCGTCGCCGACGGCGCCACCATGGGGCTCTTCCAGATCGAGAGCCCGAGTCAGGTGAACACCTCCAAGGCAATGCGCGCTCGCACGATGAAAGACCTGGCGCACCAGATCGCGCTCATCCGCCCCGGACCCATCCAATCGGGCACCGTCCACCCCTACCTCGAGCGTCGCCGCGGATCGGAGCCCATCACCTACTGGCATCCGAGCCTTGAGCCCATCCTGGCCAAGTCCTACGGGGTGCTGCTGTTCCAAGAGGACGTGCTGCGCATCGCCGTGCACTTCGCCGGCATGACCTGGATCGAGGCCGACCGCTTCCGGAAGAAGGTCTCAGGCTTCCGCGACCTCGCCGACATCGAACCCGACCGATTGCGCTTCGTCGAAGGAGCGCACGCCACCGTCGGCGCCACGCACGACGAAGCGATGCGCGTCTTCGACTCGATCAAGGCCTACCAAGGGTACGGCTTCGCCGAATCGCACGCGTGGGCCTTCGCGCTGCACGCGTACGCATCCGCATGGCTCCGGCTGCACCACCCGGCCGCCTACCTCGCCGCGATCCTCACCGAGGAACCGGGCATGTGGTCGCCGGGCACTAAGCGCCAGGAGGCGCGCGCTTGGGGGGTACCGTTCCTTCCGCTCGACGTCAACCGCTCGGGCGTGCATTACCGCGTCGAGCGTACGGCCGACGGACGCCTAGCCGTGCGTCCGGCGCTCACCGCCGTCAAACACGTCGCGACCGAGTTCGCGCGCGAGCTCTTGATCGAGCGCCTGCGCCACGGGCCGTATCGCGACGTCGATGACGCGGTTCGTCGCGTTGATGGATCCCGCGACGGCTGGGAAGCGATGGTTCGCGCCGGCGCGTTCGACGCGCTTGGACCCCGCAGGCCCGCGCTCTACCGCACCGGCGTCGCCGCCCGCAGCCCCAAACCGATCGACGCCGCGCCACTGTTCGACGCGTCGACCTCCACACCAGAGCTCGCACCCTTGCCGCTCGAAGAGCGCTTCGTGTGGGACCACCACACGACCCGGATGTCGACCCTCGAGCTCCACGCCCTCGACCTGGTCCGCGATCAGCTCACCGAGCTCGCCGCCATAACGTTATGGCAGGTTCGCACCCAACCCCGCAAGAGCCGCTGCCGCACCGCCGGCCTCATCGTCAGCCGCCAGCGGCCCCCCACGGCCAAGGGGTTCGCGTTCTTCGTGATCGAGGACGGCGCCACCCGCTCCCAAGTCATCATCTCGCCCGACCTGTGGGCCGCGCATCGCACGCTGCTTCGCGACGCGGCCATCCTCATCGTGGATGCGGTCGTGGAAGACACCGGCTACCAGTTGACCCTCAGGGCCGAGCGGCTGGCCGCGCTTCCAACCCCCATCGCCGTCGGCGGCTACCACTACCGGTGAGTTCGCCCTCGGTGGCACGGCGGCCGCACCCTTCATGCCACAGCCCAAGGTGTCGGATCGAGCCGAGCAGAGTGGTCCGAACGGGGGAGAGGCCACCCATCGTCCAGGCTACCGGCGCACCCGCCATAACGTTATGGCGGCCTCCATCAACGCGGGGCCGCCACACAGGAACGGTGAATTCATTGCACGTCTTACCGTGCCTGACGCACCTCGACGCGCACGCACACGATCGTCAAGCGCGCAGTTCTTCGATCGCCGCCGCGACCTCGTCCGCGTGCTCTTCCGGCTTGACCTTCGGCCAAGCGCGCGCCACGTTGCCGGAAGGATCGATCACGTACGTGATCCGCTGTACGCCCATGTACGTCTTCCCGTACATGCTCTTCTCGGTCCAGGCGCCGTACGCCTCGAGCACGTCCTTTTCAGGGTCGACGAGCAGCGGGAAGTTGAGGTCGTACTTGTCCGCGAACTTGCGATGCGCCTTGCCGTCGTCCGCCGACACGCCCCAAACGACCGCATCGAGGCCCTCGAAGTGGGGGAGACCGTCGCGGAACGCACACGCCTCCTTCGTGCATCCCGGCGTGTCGTCCTTGGGGTAGAAATAGAGCACCAACCACTTGCCACGCACATCTGCGAGCGAACGCGACGTCCCATCCTGATCGACGAGCGTGAACGCGGGCGCGGCCTGACCGACTTCGAGCACGGAACACCTCCAAAGCTTGAGAATACGCTGCGCGCTTTCCTAGGACCGTGTCACGGCGCCGAGTCCCCCACGCAGACGCCATATCAAGCCCGGCACGACGTACCCAGCGCGGCCCGGCAGCGCGCGCCCCGATGCGGCACCCGCTGCTCCTCAGCGCCGAGGGGGCGGCGCCAACCAGGCGTCGACGCGCGCCGTTCCCTCGCGAGCCTCGGCGACGGCCCGCCCATCGGAGCCCCCGCGCGCCGCGACCGCCGCACGCGCCTCGACTGGGGGAGAGGGCCGGTCGCCGTCCCGGGCCACCACCGCCGCGACCTCGGCCGGCAGCATCCGCACGTCACCGATCCACATCAGCGGCCGCTCCTCGAAGGTCGCGGACGCCATCGCCTCGGCCGCACCCTCGTCGCTCTCGGGCACCGCTCGCAGGCCCTGAGAACCCCCCCAGACCACCCAGCCGCTGCGTTCGCCGTCGCTTGCCCACGCCACCGCGACCGGCGCCGGCGTGCCCCCGTAGAAGTCGGACCAGCCGATCAGCACCGGAAACCGAAGGCCGAGCTCGTCGGGGCGTTCGAGCTGCAGGCTCGCGCCCTTCCAAACAGGACCGAAGCGCTGCAAGCTCACGAACGTCGAGTTCGGGCGGCGCGCCGTTGGTTTCACGAAGACACAGAACGAGGACATCCGGTGCGACCTTTCCGACCGTTCAGAACGAGCTTCGACCGGCCTAGACGGGCGCGGCACGATGGGTGGAACCGCGGCTCGCCGCGGGTGTGTAGGCCCGAACCTTATCACCGGGCGAGGGCATGCGGAGGGCGCGCGGGCCGGGGCGAAGCTGGCGGGCTTCGGCCGAGCAGCACGCAAAACGAACCCCACACGCGCCCGCATGCCCTTCGTGTGCCGGCGTGCGAGCGCCACCGCGCCGGCATAGGTGCGCGCGCCCGACCGGAGGAGAAGATCGCACGACAGCGATGGCCTGCGACCTCGACAGGGGAGAGGAGAGGGACCGCGCCTCAGAAGTGGGACGAACGAGGGACCGTAACCAGCGTCAGTCGGTATCGATCAGCGCGACGACCCGGTCGAGAAGCGACCGCAGCTCCACCAGCCGCTCGTCGTCGAGGCGCACCACGTGCTTGCGTTGCAGCAGGCGCCGGGTGGCGTTCATCCGTTCGATGACCTCGTCGCCGAGCGTCCGCTCGAGGACGACGTCCGCACGGACCTCGGTGATCCGGCGCCGGATCTGAGAGAGGCTCAGCTCCTCGCGGATCGCCTCGTCGAGCAGCCGCTGGCGCTCGTGGGGATCGTCGACCCGAGCGAGGGCTTGGGCCTTGGTGAACGCCAACCGCCCCGAGCGCACGGCAGCGAGCAGTTCTTCGGGGAACGCGAGGATGGGCACCCGGTTCGCGAGGAACGAGGCCGGCGTGAACCGACCCAGCCGCTCGAAGAGACCGACCGTCGCTCCCTTGTGCGCCTCCGGGAACCGACCCTGCACCGTCCGACCACGCGACTCTTGGACCACCTCGCCGACCAGCGCCAAGGTGCCGGCGCGATCGAGGTCGAGGCTGAGCTGCAACAGCTGGAGGACCGCCTCGGTCTCCTCGACGGCGTTGAGGTCCTCGCGCTGGAGGTTCTCCATGATCGAGATCTCGAGCGCCTCGCGATCGTCGATGTCGAGCACGATGGCCGGCACGTCGGTGAGACCAGCCTCGCGCGCGGCGCGTGTACGGCGCTCACCGGCGACGAGCTCGTACCGGTCGCCGACTCGGCGCACGAGCACCGGTTCGAGCACGCCACGCTCGCGGATCGACGCCGTCAACTGGGCGAGGCCGGCTGGATCGAGGAACTGTCGCGGCTGCCGGTCGTTGTAGACGATCGCTTCGATCGGCACCGTACCGACCGCCCGGTCGCCTTCGGGCGCCCCACCTAGGTCGCCGAGGATCGCCTCGAACACCGCCGCGCGGTCGAGGTCGGTCCGGCGGCGCTTGGTGCTCACAACCGGCCACCCAGCGCGGCGACGAGCTCGGCGGTGACTTGCCGCACCTCGAGGTCGGCCTCGCTGCCCGGCGCGTAGACCGGGATCGGCATCCCTTGGACCTGAGCGTCGCTGTAGTAGGCCGGCCTGCTGGCCAGGGGTGTGGAGATCGGCGCCAGGGCCGGCAACTGAGCGGCGATGATCTCGTGGCTCTCGCGGTCGTGGCGGGTACGGCGATCGTGCTGGGTGAGGACGAACAGGGCGATGCTCAGGTCTTGCGCCGCCTTCTTGTACTCGCGCACCATCTTGATGACGGTCGGGATGCCATCGAGGCCCTTGCGGTTGGTCGGCAGCGGCACCACGACCCGGTCCGAAGCCACGACCGCCAAGGCCGACAGCTGGCCCAGGCTCGGTGGCGGATCGATCAGCACGGCGTCGTAGCCCTCCAGCTTGCGCACCGCCTCGCGAAGGCGGAGCACGCCGAGGAACACGCTGAGGATCTCGCGCTCGATGATGGCGATGTTCAGGTGGGACGGGATCAGGTCCATCCCGTGGACCCGCATCGGTGCCGGGAGGGCCAACTCCGCATCTTCCGCACCTTCCTCGTTCGAGCCGAGGATGGCCGGGTAGACGGTCTGCTCGAGCGCGATGTCGTCCTCGACGCCGAGCCACTTGGTCAAGTTGGCCTGAGGGTCCATGTCGATGAGCAGCACGCGCCGGCCTTGTTCGGCCAGCACGTAGCCCACGTCGCGGACGGTGCTCGTCTTGGCAACGCCGCCTGCATGGTTGAAAAACGTCAGGACCACCATGGCCTCAGCTCCTGCATCCGCTCGGCCGATTTGGTCGAGGCATCACGATGGCGGCATCATAACCAGGGCTCCGCAGACGCGGGCCCCGCCGGATCCCGCCCTTCGCGCGGCACGAACCCCGAAAGCGATCGTAGGGCTACGCGGACCATCTCGTCGGCCACGAGCCTCACGACTCGCCGGTCGACCCAGTCGGCGATGGGGACGGGATCGGGGGCTTCTGGCCATAACGTTATGGCGCTCGAGGCGCCCTGCTCGCGCCGAGTACCGCGGACTTCCCGCTTCGCGGCTCCCCGCAGCCGCGGTGGTCGCTTCGGTCCCGCATCCTTCCCACGTCCAGCGTCCGAGCGTCAAGGTGCCGGCGCGCACCACAGAGCGCCTTGAACGGAACCTGACGATCGCGCGATCCAAAGAGCTCGACCGCCTGGCGAGGCGTGGCGCTGGCGCGCGGCTGCACGCGAGCACGGCCGCATGCCGGGCGCATGCGCCTAAATCGGGCGCTCGCGCGCTCGCGCACGCAGCGTACCGGGGAAGATGCGGGACTTTGACGCCTCCATCGCTCCGTTGCGTGCGCGATGCGCACCGTGCAGATGGCGGTGTCGACCACGTGCCGGGAAACCTATGGGACCACGCCTGCGGTACGGGGAGGATGAGGTACTTTCCGAGTGGGAAACGCACGGTACCGAAGGGTTGCCGTCCTATGGTCCCGTGATTTTCCCTGTTCGCTCGTCCACCGGGTGCGCAGCGGGACTCGTGCCGTTCGACCTCGAACGGCACCCACCGATCGCCAGAACGGGTGCGGGGTGTCCGTGGCTCGGAGCGAGCCGCGGCACCCCGAACGGGGAACGAGGGGGACTCATCGTGGATCTTGGGTCCGGTGGGAAAGCCACGGGGTTCACGCCGCCGCGCGTTTGCCGGGTGGTTCTTGGGGTCCGATCGTGGACTCCTCCCCCACACACAACGAGCGCCGGAGGCGCGTTCGTGTTGCTTGTACGTTTAGGGTTTTCCATTACCATTCCCTTTAGGGGCTCCGCCGAGGCTGTGCTGGACGCACGTTCGACGGCGAACCGGGGATGCGTGGGGACCGAGGTGGGAGCAAGCGGGGACCGAGACGGGAGGCCGGCGGGACCGATGTGGGGAGGCAGCGGGACCGAGTGGGGAGCAGAGGGGACCGAAATGGGGGAAACGGGGTACTCGTCGTTCGAGGTTCGTTGCCCATGTGGTGAACATTGACACACGCTTTCCCGCATCCGTATGCTCCGATCGTTATCGGGAGGAGAGCGATGGACGTTCCCACTTCGAGGCGGCGGGCTGCCGGCGCACCAGCCACCGAGGCCGCGGTGGTCGAGCCTGCGGTCGGCAACGTGGCCGAACGCGGCGACGGCGAGAGGCGTGCCGACGCCCGCGCTGTCGCCGGCCGCGACCCCGCGAACCCGGCCGCCCCCAAGGCTTCGGGGGGCGCCCGACCGGGCGCGCGTGGAGCTAGACCCAGCAAAGGCGCCTCGAAGGGTTCGGCGCGCGCCGGCGCCAAGCGCGGAATCGAGCGGCGGGGCGGCGGCCGCGTGTCGGTCACCCAAGCGAACCCGCTCGCGCTGTCGCGGCAGGAGATGGGGCTCCTGACCAAGCGCCTGCTCGTCCTCGCGCTCTCCGACATCACCCGCGACGATCACGACTTGGAGCCCATCCGGATCACGGCGTGGGAGTACGCGCAGATCTTCAACATCCGGGGCAAGAGCATCTACAACCGCATCGAGGACAGCGCCCGCGAGCTGCTGGAGCAGACCGTCCAGATCAAGGAACCCAACGGCGACTGGATCATGTTCCAGTGGGTGTCCGAGGCTCGGTACGACAGCGGTCGCGACAGCAAGGACAAGCTCGCCTGCATCGAACTCAAGATCCACGAGAAGCTCAAGCCCTACCTGCTGCAGCTGCGGCGCGATTTCAGCATCATCCCGACCGACCAGCTGCTCAGCTTCGAGTCGTTCAACAGCATGCGCCTGTTCGAGGTGCTGTACACGGCCAGCTACGGCGGCGAGAAGCGCCATCTCGATTTCGACGTCGACGATCTGAAGCTGCGCCTGGGGCTCGATGGCAAGTACGAGCGCTTCAAGGACTTCACGTACGTGCTGGACAAGGCCCAGGGCGAGTTCGCGAAGTACACGTCGCTGACGTTCACGTACGAAGGGCGCAAGATCGGTCGGAAGTACCAGAACGTCGCGATCGTCATCGAGAAGAACGACGTCTTCCAGCCGCGCGTGCGGCTGCCGGACAGCATCGCCCGGCGAGTTCAGCGCGAGGGCGACACCGAGGCGCAGCTGCGGGCGTTGCAGGCCGCCGACGCGCTGCGCGACGTCGGCTGGGCGCTCGATCCCGACCGCAGCGTCGCCCAGCACGGTGCCCAGCGGGTCATCGACGTCGTGCGCTACGCTCGCTCGCTGCAGCGCAAGTCCGAGCAGACCGGAAGGCCCATCGCCAACCTCGCCGGCTTCGTGCACAGCTTGCTGCAGCAGGGGATCGAACCGCCGCCCGCCGAGGCGGAGGTCGTCGACGCACGGCTGACGCGCGACGCGGTCCGCGGCATCGTGTCGGGCATCGTCGACGCCTTCGATCAGCAGCGGCGCGAGCGCGCCAAAGCCGCGTGGGCGGGTCTCAGCGACGATCAGCGCGACCTGGTCCACACGCTCATGCAAGCGACCGGCCACCGCTTCACGCTCGAGCGCATCGAGGCTGCAGGGTGGGCCGGCCCGCTCTACGAGGCGAACCGCATCGACGTCCTGCTGAGCCACGGCTTCCTGACGCTGCCGCCGTACCTCAGCGACGTGGTCGCCTACGCCGACCACGGCGACCTGCTCGAGGAGTACCCGGCCGAAGACCGGCAGCGGCTGCTCGAAGAGCTCCGTGAGGCGGGTGCCTGACGCGATGTGTGGCCGCTACACGCTGTATCACGACGAAGAGGACCTGAGCGCGCTCTTCGAGCTCGACGCCTTCCCGGTGGCGCCGCGGTACAACGTCGCGCCCACCCAGACGGTGCCCATCGTACGGGCGGGGGAGGGGGGCCAACGCGAGCGCCTGGACGCCCGCTGGGGCCTCGTGCCGGCGTGGGTCAAGGAGCCGAGCGCCTTCAAGGCGCTGCTCTTCAACGCCCGCTCGGAGACCGTCGCCGAGAAGCCGAGCTTCCGCGACGCCGCGCGGCGAGCGCGTTGCGCGGTGCCCGCGAGCGGCTTCTTCGAGTGGACGGTCGGCGACGACGGCCGCAAGCGCCCCTGGTACGTGCACCGGCGCGACGGGGCGCCGCTCGTGTTCGCCGGCCTGTACGCCGAGCGCAGCCACGGTGGACCGAACCTGAGCACCACGATCCTGACGACCGAGCCCAACGCGACGCTGGCGGCGCTCCACGACCGCATGCCGGTCGTCCTCGACCCCGCTGCGATCGGCCGTTGGCTCGACCCCGACCAGCGCGATCCGCACGCGCTCGACGACCTGCTGGTGCCCTGCCCGGACGGCTGGCTCGAGGCGTACCCCGTCGGTCCCGACGTGGGGAACGCGCGCGTCGACGACCCGCGGCTGATCCAGCGCGCCTGAGTCCGGCTGCGAATCCGGTCACGTCCGCACGGAGGTCCCACGGCTTAGGTTGTGGCCACCACGACCGATCCGAACGGTCTTTCCGGAGGTCCGAGTGAACCGACGTTCCGAACGCCCAATCGAACCCGTGCGCGGGCGCTCTTCCTGGCGGCTGTTGCTCGTTCCGATCCTCCTGCTGGGCCTCATGGCCGCACCGCGCGGACCAGGAAGCAGCGCAGAAGCTCAGGTCGACGCCAGCGGGATCGAGCAGGCGCTCGCTACCTTCGACGAGAGCATCGCGTTACTGGAGCGCCTGCGTGGCACCATCGACGAGGCGAGCCACGACGTGGGCGCACTCGGCCTCGAGCTCGCGTTCGACGAGCCCGCGACGATCGCCGCGGCCGTGCACGAAGCGGTGGCGTACCAGCCGTACGCCGGGGTGCTGCGGGGTCCCCAAGGGACCTGGGAGGCGCGCGCCGGCAACGCCCTCGACCAGGCGCTCCTGCTGGCGAGCCTGCTCCTGGACGCCGGCTACGACGCCGAGGTCGCTTTGGCGACGCTGCCTGCCGAGGCCGCCGGCGACGTGCTAGCGATGGTGCGTCCGGCTAGCGGGCCCCCGGGCGCCGACCCGGAGGCGGCGGGTGTGGCGCCCGAATCGCTCGTCGACGACCCCGAGGCGCTCGACCGCGCCGCCGAGGCCACCGAGGCGGCGATCGCCGACCTCGCGGTGCGCGCCGACGCCACCGCGGACTGGCTCGAGGGGCAACTGGGGGCTGCGTGGTCCGACGCGGTCGCCGTCGAGTCCGCGGTGCTCGAGGAGGCGTCGGCGTACGCCTGGGTGCGCGCGCGCCTCTTCGAAGGCGACCCGTGGAGCGAACTGCATCCGGTGTTCGCGGACGCGCCCGCGTGGACCGAAGCGTTGGCACCCGACCAAACGCTGCAGGGCAACGTCCCAGACGACCTGTTACACCGCTTCCGGCTCGAGGCCTTCGTCGAGCGGCGGGTCGGCGGCGAAGTCGAGGTGAACGCGCTGTTCCCTGCGTGGGAGCGGCCCGTCGCGAACCTCGTCGGCCTTCCGCTCGTGGCGTCCTTCGCTCCCGATGGGCTCGAGGCGGACGAACTGGTCGTGAGCGACGTGGCCGCGGCGTCCTCGGCGACCACGTTCTTCGTGCCCGTGCTGAACGGTGCGCCGATCGCCGGCGCCGAGGTGTTCGACCGGCTCGGGAACCAGGTCGACCAGATGGCGGCCGCGAGCCCCATGAGCGGGATCTTCGGCCAGCTGGGGAACCTCACGAACGAAGCGACCCAGGAGCTCGGCGGCGACGGGATCGAGCTGACGTCGGTCTGGTGGCAGTACACCTTCGTCCATCCGGACGGTCGCGAGACCGTGCACCGGCGCCCGGTGCTCGACCGGGTGGATCCGGACGACCGCGCCGCCGACGTCGTCGGCGAGCTCGCACCGCTCGACGCGCAGAGCGCGTTCGAGGCCCTCACCGACAGCCAGACCCTCATGTTGGCCCCCGCGGACGTCGCTGCGGGCACCGCCGAGCGCGTTCGCCTCGACGCCCAGATCGTCCTCGCCGGGTACCAGCGATGGGCTTGGCTCGAGTCGGTGGCGCCCGAGGGACGATCGCTCGAGGTCCCGGAGGAGATGGCGTCCGCGCTCGCGCGCGACCGCCTGACCACCGCCTTCGCCGCCTTCGCCGACCACGACGTGCCCGAGGGCGCGGTGGGCTACCGCCACGAGCCGGCGCTCGTCGTCGTCTCGGCGCCGATCGCGGGCGGCCGCACGGTCGTCGACGTGGTCCAGAACCCACGCCGGGTGCTCCAGACGGAGGGGGCTCGGGCCCTGCCCGAGGCTGCGTTGCGCGCCGGCGTCTGGGAGACCGCCACGGAGCGCCTGGCGCTGCGCACGGAGGACCTGAGCACGGTGGTCGACTCCTTCACCTTCGCTGCAGCCGCCGAAGCGGCGGGCCTCGCTTGGCAGACGTTGCGAACCGGTGACGCAGCGCCCGCGGTCCTGCCGGACGTGAGCCGCGCCGCCATCGCGGCCGACCTCGCGGCGGGGTACGTGGTGGTCGCGCCGACCGCATTGCCCGAAGGGGTCGCCGCGGCTGCCTGGTGGCGCGTCGATCCGGTGACGGGCGTCGCCCTGGGGCGCGCCGGCGACGGGCGCGGCGAGGCCGCCGAGTACTCCACCATGCAGGCGTTCGTCGCGGGCCAGCTGTTCTCTCAGTCGATGAACGTCGCTGGCTTCATGGGGTGCATCGCCGGAGGCGGCAGCGGCGGCTGTTGCGCAGCCGAGGCCGCCGTCGGTACCGCCGTCGGCATCGGCATCGGCTTCGCGATCGGCCTCAAGCTGGCGCAGGCGACTGCGCTCGGCGCCGGCATGCTGCTCGACGTGGGCGCCTTGGGGCTCGGCGTCGGTGGGGTGCTGCCGAGCTTCTGTTGATGGCGCGCGCCGTCGCTCAATCGAAGGGTCCGAACGCCAGCCACGTCGCCCCCAGCAGCAGCGTGGCGAGCGTGATCGGCACCCCCACCCGCAAGTAGGCACCGAACCCGACGCGCTCGCCCGCGCGCCGCGCCCCCTCGGCGACGATCAGGTTGGTCACCGAGCCGAAGAGCGTCAGGTTGCCGGCGAGGGTGCTCGCCATCGCGAGCGGCCGGCGCGGTGCGGGTGGGGCGGCGGGTGGCGCCGCGGCCGCGAAGCGAACCCCGAACAGGTCGCGCCGGTGGACGACGGCGATCACCGCGACGACCACCGCGAGCCCCACCAGCGCGACGGGAGCGAGCGCCGCGGCGAAGGGCACGAAGCCGATGCCCCCTCGGACCGCGACGATCAGGTTCTGCGGGTTGCCGGTCACGGTCGCCACGCTGCCGACGTTGGCGGCGGTCGCGAGCGCCAGCAGGTAGGGGAGGGTGCGCACCCCCAAGGCGCGGGCGGTCGCCACGACGAGCGGCGTGAGCATCAGCGCGATCGTGTCGTTGAGGAAGAGCGCCGACAGCGTGCCGGCCGCGAACGTCAACGCCACGAGCAGCGCGAACGGCGACGTCGCCCGGCGGGTCGCCCAGCGGGTGAGGGCGCGGAACGCGCCGGCCTCGGCGAGCGCCTCGTTGAGCAGCATCAGACCGAAGAGCAGGACCAGGACCTCGGCGTCGACCAGCGCCGCGGCGGCGTGCAGATCCAGGACGCCGCCCGCGAGCAGCGCCGCGGCGCCGACCAGCGCGAAGCCGGCGCGGTCGAGCGGGACGTACGGCAGGCGGCCGAAGGCGACCCCTGCGAGGGTCACCACGGCCACCCCCAGGGCGATCCAGGCGTCGCTGCTCAGCGGTTCCATGCGGCGCCGAGGCTACCGCGCCGACCGGCCGAGCAGGGGCTCAGTTCGCGCAGCTCGACGGCGCGGGTGCGCCGTTCACCAACGCCCACAGCCACGCGAGCGAGGCGTCGAAGCCTGCGGATCGAGTGTCGCGGTGGCGCGCGGTGGGCACGTTCAGGTACGTCACCGCGCTGCCCGCATCGCACAGCGCGGCGACGAAGCGCTCCTGGGTGCGGTCGAGGACGATGACGTCCTGCCCCCCTTGCACCAGCAGCGCAGGTAGGCCGTGGCCGCTGAGTCCGGTGGCGTTGGCGGCGAGCGCGCGCGCGAAGCCCGGCGCCACCGCACCCGGATCGCCCGCCTGCAGCGCCCGGTGGAAGGCCCCGGTGTACGTGCCGGCGCCGTCGTACGGGTAGACCTGCTGCGCGCGGTCGACGCAGAAGGCGCCCGCGTCCTGCTCGAGCGTCGGGACGAAGCGCGGCGCGAGCACCTGCGCGGGGTCTACGTCGTCGCCGTAGACCGACCGGTACGCCAGCAGCACGAACGGCGCGTAGTAGGCCGCGGTGGCGAGGAGCGCCTCGACGTCGGTGGTGGCGGCGAACCCCATCACGCCGGTCACGCGCACGTCCGGCGCGTACGCCCGGTGCTGGTCGGCGACGGCGAACGCGGCGTGGCCCCCTTGCGAGTACCCGCCGAAGAAGGTCTCGGACCGGAGCGCCCCGAGGTCCCCGGTGCGCGCGTACAGCTCGGTCATGGCGCGGGCCGCGTCGAGCAGCACGTGCGCCTCGCTCTCCGCATGGAAGTAGGCCTGGGGTCGGTCGGCGTCCTCGAACCCGACGTAGTCGGGGAAGACCGTGGCGACGCCGCGGCCGGCGTACGGGGCGAGCAGCTCGCGGTAGTAGCCGAGCGGGGTCGCGCGCTCGTACTCGCGCGACGGCGCGCACGCCGCGGCGACGCCGGTGGTGCCGGAGCCGTACACCAGCAGCGGCGCCGCGCCGCGCGCGGGGTCGACGGGGGTGAAGGCGCGCGCGCGCACCACGACGACGGCGCCGTCGAAGCGGGTCGTGGTGAAGCGCAGGAGCCACAGGTCGACGGGGTTCTCGATCGTCGGCGCGCCGAAACCGCCGAAGGCGACGCCGGCGCGCTGCTGCACCTCGAGCGGCGTCCAGCGCTCGACGAAGGTCGCCTCGACGAGCCGCCCCGCGGGCAGGTTCGCCGCGTCCACCGCCGGCGGCGCGACCGGGAGCGGGGCCTGGGCGAAGGCGCTCGCTGCGAGCGCGGCGGCGAGCGCGGCGAGCAGGGAGCGGCGGGCGGGGCGAGCGGGGTGGGCAGGGTGCGTCACGGTGCGACCTCCGGGCAGTCGTCCACGGGGGGTAGGTCTGCGGCGAGGGCGCGCATCCAGGCGAGCGCGTCGCGGAACCCGATGTAGCGGGTTTCGTGGCGGGTGCGGAGGTAGTTCGCGTAGCGGACCGGACTGCCGAGCTCGCACAGGCGCGCGACCAGTGCGTCCTGCGAAGCGAGCGGCGCCACCGGGTCGTCGACCCCTTGGAAGATCGCCACCGGCAACCCGTGCGGGCGGACGCCGGTGTCGTTGGCGTCGAAGAGCGCGCGCCACTCGGGGTAGTCCTCGGCGAGGGTGCCGCCGAAGAGCGCGGCGTGGAACTCGGGGGTGTAGAGGAGCTGTGGGTCGGCCGGGTAGTACGACTGCGCGCCCAGCATGCACAGGCGTCGTGCGTCGGCATCGAGGCCGTTCGCGTACGCGGCCGCGAGCACGTCGTGGCGGTCGACCTGGTCCGGGTACGCGGCCTCGAAGGCGCGCACCACCCACGGCGCCGTGTAGTGGAACGAGCGGAAGAGCGTGTCGAGGTCGCCGCTGGGGCCGAAGCCGATCGCGCCGGAGAGCGGCACCTCGCGGGCGTACACCGCCGCCCGGTCGGCGGTGGCGAGCGCGGCGTGGCCGCCCTGCGAGAAGCCGGCCACGAAGGCGTCGGCGACCACCAGGTTCGGTGCCAGGTCGGCGAGCGCGCGGGTCGCGGCACGCACGGCGTCGAGGACGACGGTCGCCTCCGCGGTGGCCACGAAGTAGGGCTGCACCGAGCCGGGCTCGGTGGCGCCCAGGTAGTCGGGGAGCACGGTGGCGAGCCCCTGCCCGGCGTACGCGAGGGCGGTCGCGCCGTAGGTCTCGACGCGGCCGCCGCGCAGCCGGACGTTCGTGGGGCTGCACGAGGGGTCGCTGCCGGTGGAGCCCGGCGCGAACGCGAGGAGCGCGTCCTCGGTGGCGGCGCGCGGCACGAACAGCTGCGCTTGGGCCAGCGCCTCGCCGCCGTCCGGGCCGGTCGTCGCGTAGCGCAGCAGGTAGGCGTCGACGGCCGTGCTCGCGCGCGGCGGGGTCTCGCCGTCGCTGCGGAAGCGGCCGCCGACCGTGCCGTCCACCTGGGCGCCGGTGAGGGTGCCGAGCGGTTGCACGGCCAACAGCGTTCCGGGCGGCGTCTGCGCGGTCGCGAGCGCGGCGAGGAGCAGGGCGGCGAGGGCCGCGAGGCGGCGCCTCACGGCGCTGGCTCCGCGGTGAGGAAGGCGTCGTCGGTCAGGTAGCGCACGGGGACCTCCCAGACGACGGCGCGCGGTCGGGCGGTGGCCCAGGCGTCGCCGTCGAGGTAGTCGAGCAGGGGGCGGAGCGGACCGACGCCGGCGCGCGCGACGTCGAGGACGTCGCGCCCGAGGGCGGTCCGCAGGCGGTCGGCGAGGTTCCAGCGCGGATCGGCGGCGTAGCTCGTGCCGACGACCGCGACCGGCAGGTCGACGGTGGCGAACAGGTCGTTCGCGGGCTCGCCGCTGGAGCGCGCCTCGCTCAGTTCGATCACGTCGGGGTCGGGGGCGAGGGCTTCTTCGAGCGGGCCGAGGGCCAGGAGCCGCACCAGGTCGCCCTCGATCGCCTCGACGCCGACGAAGGCGCGGCCGTACGCCTCGCCGCCGCTCAAGCCGGGGACGACCGCCCGCAGCGCGGCGGCGACGGCGTCGGCCGCCGCCTGCGCGCCGGCCGGGGTCCAGTGCGTGTCGGTGCGGAGCCAGGCGTCCTCACCCAGAGTCGCCAAGGCCGGCCGCAGGTCGACCGTGTGGACGCCCAGAGCGGCGAGGTCGGCCAAGGTCGCGTCGTAGCGGGCGCGCGCCACGTCCGGAAGCGGTGGTTGATCGGCGTCCACCAGGACCGCCTTGGCCGGCACGAGCGCCACGACCAGAACGACGCCTTCCGCCTCGACCCGCGCCGCCGCCTCGTCGATCTGCGCCACCCACGCGTCCCGGTGCCGCTCCGCCGCGGGCGTCGCCGCGTACTCCTCGTCGGTGAACAGCCAGCCGGCGGCCCCCACGACGACCCCGTCGGGCGCCTGACCGAACAGCGCCAGGTCGAGCGCGTTCCATCCGGCGACCGCCCAGGGCCGCAGCGGCGACGCCTCGTCGAGCGCTGCCTGATACGCCGTGGCCCAGGCACCGGTGCGCACGGGGTGCTCGGGCGCGCGGCGCAGCGCCGGGTTCACCAGCGTGGCCACGAAGCCGAGCGCCAGCACCGCGAGCAACGCGACGGTGGCGAACCGCGAGGGGGGGCGGGGGTCGTCGCTGGGCATCAGAAGCGGAAGTAGAGGAACGGCGAGGCGGTGTCGGCGAGCGCGCGGCCGACGCCCAGGACGAAGAGCGGGACGAGGAGCGCGACGGGCGGCGCGCCGAGCGCCAGGCGCAGCCTGAGGCCGGGTCGGTCGCCGGGGCGCGGCACGAAGGCGAGCGTCAGGCCCACCGCGAGCGTCGCTACGGCCCGCGGCTCGAGCAGCCAGGCCAGCTCACCGGTCACCCCGAAGCCGTGCGCGCCCACCAGCCCGCCGAACATCGCGAGCGCCGCGGGCAGGCCGTCCGCGCGGAAGAGCACCCAGCCGAACAGCACCACCGCGAAGGTGCCGAGGGTGCCGAACGCGCCGGGCCACGCGGGGCGGTCGCCGCGGACGCCGCGCAGACGCTCGGCGATCAGCCAGGCGCCGTGCCACGCCCCCCACAGCACGAAGGTCCACGCCGCGCCGTGCCACAGCCCGCCCAGGAGCATGACGAGCGCCAGGTTGCGGTAGGTGCTCAGCGGTCCGCGGCGGTTGCCGCCCAAGGGCACGTAGAGGTAGTCGCGCAGCCAGGTCGAGAGGCTGATGTGCCATCGGCGCCAGAACTCGGTGATGCTGCGCGCCTGGTACGGGCGGTCGAAGTTCTCCGGGAAGCGGAACCCGAGCATCCGCCCGAGGCCGATCGCCATGTCGGAGTACCCGGAGAAGTCGAACAGCAGCTGCACCGCGAAGGCGAGCAGGCCCAGCCACGCCTCGGCCGCGGACGGGTTCGCGAGCGCGAAGGCGCCGTCCGCGATGGGCGCGACCGCGTCGGCGACCAGGACCTTCTTGACGAAGCCGAGCATGAAGCGCTCCGCCCCGGCGGCGAACGAGGCGCGGTCGAGGACGGGCGCGGCGAGCCGGTCGGCGATCGTCTTGTAGCGGACGATGGGCCCGGCGATCAGCTGTGGGAACAGCGCGATGTAGGCGGCGACGTCGACCGCTCGCGCGTCGTCCGGCGCGTCGCGGCGCGCGACGTCCACCACGTAGCTGATCGCCTGGAACACGTAGAACGAGATGCCGATCGGGAGCACGACCTCCAGGAGCGGCAGCGGCCGCACCCCGACGCCCTCGAGCAGCGCGTTCAGGCTGGCGACGCCGAAATCGGCGTACTTGAAGTACGCGAGCGTGGCGAGCTGGGCGCCGACGCCCCAAGCGAGCGCGCGCCGCCCGGCGGGCGCACCGCGACCGCGTGCGACGGCGCGGCCGGCCGCGATCGCCAGCAGCGTCGACAGCGCGAAGACGAGCGCGAAGTCGGGACGCCACCAGGCGTAGAAGGCGTACGAGCCGACCAGGATCGCCAGCGTGCGCCGCTGCGGCGGAAGCAGTGCGTACCCGGCCAGGAAGACCGGCAGGAACAGGAACAGGAAGACGGTGGAGGTGAAGACCACGCCCCGGGCCCGCGGTCAATCGCCGGTGGCGGCCAGCACGAACGCGACGACGCCCTCGGAGGTCTCGACCGCGACGACCGCGTAGGCGACGCCGCGTTCGAAGGCGCGCGCGTCGAGGCGCGCGACCACGCTGCTTCCGTCCACCACCGCCAGCTCGACGGTCGCTTCGGCGACCGCGACCGCGTCGTGGGCGCCCGGCGGTACCGCGGCGACCACGGTCGGTCCGCCGGGCACCCGAAGGTCGAGGCCGGCGCGGTCGGTGAGGTTCACGAGCCCGAGCAGGCCGCGCGAGATGTCGCGCAGCGCCGGGTCCGGCACCACGACCACACCGGCGGGGGTGGCGGCGATCGTGGTGAAGGACTCCGGGCCCACGTCGATGGCGACGGTGTCGCCGCCCACGTCCACGCGCACCGGACCTGGGTCCACGAGGGCGTAGCGGGTCGCATCGAAGAGCGCCAGCACCCGCGTGCCGCCGTCGGCGATGCGCACGGCGACGCCAGCTCCGGCGCCGGCGTTGACCACGCGCACCCACGCAGCATCGACCGGGGCTTCGGGGCCGTAGAGGCCGCTCTGGGCGGAGGCTGACTGGATGGCGCCGAACGGGAGCAGAGCGAGCGCCAGCAACGCGAGCGCGAGCGCGCCGCGGCGTCGAGAGCGGGGCGAGGCTTCCATGCGAACGACGGTATCCGATGCGGATGAGGAAGGCGATGACTCGGGTCGTGGAACCGGGATGCCGAGCGCTCGGCATGTTGCCCGCTTTACACAATGCCGTAGCAAATGCGGTACCGTAACTAATCAGGTACCCGCCCACCTGCTTCGTCTCGCGCCCGCCCCGGAGGACCCCATGCCCGCCACGCTCGCCACCGCCGCCATGCTGCTCGTTCCGTTCCTGGCCGTCGTGCTCGTGGGCGCCGTGGCGGTCGCGATCCACGACGCGATCGAGCGGGCGTGGGCGGGAGGGCGGACGTCGGCGCGCGCACGGGCGAACGCTGCGGCGGCGCGTCGGCCGGTCGCGCTTCGCGAGGCCAGGTGGTGCGGCGCCCCCGTCGTCCCGGCCCGCTCCGGTTCGGCGCGGCGGACGGCGCGGCGCGCGCCAGCGGTGCTCGTTCGCTGAGCGAAAGGCAGGACGGTTGCTTCGGCGCTCAAGCCGAGCTGGGTCGCGACCCGCGCGGACCTCAACGTCGCCGAGCAGGAGAACGTCGATCGGGCCGTGGCGTGGACGCTCGTCAAACCACCGGCCGACGTGCTCGGCCTAGCGTTCGTGCGCGAACTCCACCGACGCGTGTTCGGCGACGTCTGGGCGTGGGCGGGCCGTTTCCGAACCATCGGGACGAACCTGGGCATCGATCCCCACGCGATTCCCTCAGCGCTCGCTCGAGCGTTGCGCGACGCTACGTACTGGTGCGAGCACGAGGTGTTCGCGCGGGACGAGATCGCCGTACGCCTCCACCATCGGCTCGTGTGGATCCATGCCTTCCCCGACGGCAACGGCCGCCACGCGCGGCTCGCGGCGGACCTGCAGGTTGCAACTGCGGGGGGTCGCCCGTTCACGTGGGGCGGCGGCAGCATTCAGGATCCGGGTGAGGCCCGCCGTCGCTACTTGGCAGCGCTGCGCGCCGTCGACCGCGACCCGGACGACGTGGCCGAGTTGCTCGCGTTCGCGCGAAGCTGAGGCCGCGGGCGTCGCGGCTCCGCGCGAACGCCCTTCACGCTGGCTGCCGCCCCCCTACACTGACCCCATGCCCGACGCCCCCCCTCCTGCGGCGGCCGCCGCCCGCGCCGCCGAGCTCCGCCGCGCCATCGCGCACCACGACCGGCTTTATTACCAAGACGACGCCCCCGAGATCAGCGACGAGGCGTACGACGCGCTCTGGCATGAGCTCAAGGAGCTCGAGGCGGCGCATCCACAGCTCGTGACGCCCGAGAGCCCCACCCAGCGAGTCGCGGGGACGCCGCTCGACGGCCTCGAGAGCGCCGAGCACGTCGCTCCCATGCTCAGCCTCGACTCCAGCGCCAAGGAGGCGTCGTTCCGCCAGTTCGACGCGCGCCTGCGCAAGGCGCTCGGCGACGACGTCGCGCTGCGGTACTCACTGGAGCCCAAGCTCGATGGGCTCTCGATCGAGCTCGTCTACGAGGACGGCCGCCTGACGCGGGCGGTCACGCGCGGCGACGGACGCGCTGGCGAGCTCATCACCGCGAACGCCCGCACCATCCGCTCGCTGCCGCTCGAGCTCGACGGCACGGTACGCCCGGTGCCGCCGCTGCTCTCGGTGCGCGGCGAGGTGTTCCTGCCGCTGCAGGCCTTCGACGACGTCAACGAGCGGCTGATCCAGGAGGGCAAGCCGCCCTTCGCCAGCCCCCGCAACGTCGCCGCCGGCACCGTGCGCCAGCTCGATCCGGCGCTCGCCGCCTCGCGCCCGCTCGCGGTCTACGCCTACGACGTGCTCGAGGCGGGCGCCGGCGACGACGGCCACGGGCGGCTCGCGACCCACACCGAGGTGCTCGCGGCGATGCGCGATTGGGGGCTGCCCGTCAACCCCGAGAACGCGCTCGCGGACGACGCCGACGGCGTGTGGCGCGCGTTCGAGGCGTTCGCCGGGCGCCGCGACCAGCTGCCGTACGAGGTCGACGGCTTGGTCGTGAAACTCGACGACCTCGCTGCCCGGCGGCGCCTCGGGACCACCGCCCACCACCCGCGCTGGGCGTTCGCGATCAAGTTCGCGCCCCGCAAGGAGGTGAGCCAGGTCCTGCGGATCGTCGCCAGCGTCGGGCGCACCGGCGTGGTGACCCCGGTGGCGCTCCTGCGGCCGGTGAACATCGGCGGCGTGACGGTCGCGCGCGCCAACCTGCACAACCGCGAGGACGTCGAGCGCAAGGACATCCGCGAGGGCGACACGGTCCGCGTCGAGCGCGCGGGCGACGTGATCCCGCAGGTGGTCGAGCGGCTCGAGGTCGCCGGCGCCGAGGAGCGCGGCGCGCCGTTCCGGATGCCCGAGCGCTGCCCCAGCTGCGGTACCGAACTCGTCGCCCGCGGCCCCTACAGCCTGTGCCCCAACGCCTTCGGCTGCCCGGCGCAAGCCGTGGCGCGGCTCGTGCACTTCGGCAGCCGCGCAGCGCTCGACGTCGAGGGTCTGGGCGAGGTCACCGCGCGACTGCTCGTCGACGAGGGGCTCGTGAAGCAGCTCCCGGACCTGTTCGACCTGAGCGCGGCCGACTTCGAACGGCTCGAGGGGTTCGCCGAGCTGTCGGCGGCGAACCTCGAGGCGAACGTCGCGAAGGCGGCGGCCACGACGCTGCCACGTTTCCTCGTGGCGCTCGGCGTCCCCGAGACCGGCCCCGCGGTGGCGCGCACCCTCGCGGAGCGCTTCGGGAGCGTCGACGCGCTGCGCGCCGCCGACACCGAGACCTTGGCCGCCGTGCACGGCATCGGTCCGATCATGGCCGAAGCGATCGCCGGCTTCTTCGACGATCAGCAGAACGCGCTCGTGGTCGACGCGCTCCTCGACGGTCGCGTGCGCGTGGCGCCCTTCGAGGTCGTCGCGCCCGCCTCCGACGCGCTGGCGGGCGCCACGCTGGTCTTCACCGGCGCGCTGGAGCGCTTCACCCGCGGCGCCGCGGAGGCGCTCGTCGCCAAGCTCGGCGGCAAGGCCGCCGGTAGCGTGAGCAAGAAGACCACCCTCGTCGTGGCGGGCGCCGACGCCGGCAGCAAGCTCGCGAAGGCCGTAGCGCTCGAAGTGCCCGTCGCCGACGAGGAGGGCTTCCTCGCGTTCCTCGAGGAACGCGGGGTGGCCCAAGCCGAGGTGGCGACGTTGGTCGGAGGTGCTGAATGACCGTTCCGAAAGCCTTCTCGAACGCGGTCGTCGCGGCGCGCCTCGAGCGCCTGGCCGACCTGCTCGAGCTCTCGGGCGCCAACCCGTTCCGAGTGCGCGCCTACCGCACCGCCGCCGCCACCGTCGAGGCGCACCCCGAGCGCGTCGGCGAACTCGTCGCGCGCGGCGCGCCGCTCACCGACCTCAAGGGGGTGGGGAAGGACATCGCGGCCGCGATCGCGGCACTGTACGCCACGGGCGCCATCCCCGCGTTCGATGAGCTCGCCCGCGAGGTGCCGCTCGGGCTGCTCGACGTGGTGCAGGTGCCGGGCGTGGGGCCCAAGCGGGCGCTGACGCTGTGGAAGGAGCTCGCGGTCACCGACCTCGACGACCTCGAGCGCGTGGCCGCCGCAGGGAAGATCGCCGCGCTCGCCGGGTTCGGCGCCAAGACCCAGGCCAAGGTCCTCGCGGGCGTCGCGCAGGTGCGGCGCCGCGCCGGACGCCGACGATTGGGCGACGTCGACGCTTGGCTGCAACCGCTGCTGGCCGCGCTGCGAGCCGTCCCCGGCGTGCGCCGCATCGAGGTCGCGGGGAGCGTGCGGCGCGGCCGCGCCACCATCGGGGACGTCGACCTGCTCGCGCTCGCCGACGACGGCGCCGCGCTCATGACCGCGCTGCGCGAGCACCCGGACGTCGCCGAGGTGCTCGGGAGCGGCGCCACCAAGACCAGCGTCCGGCTCGAGGGCGATCTGCAGGTCGACCTGCGCGTGGTGCCGGAGGCGAGTTTCGGCGCCGCCTGGCAGTACTTCACCGGCTCCAAGGCCCACAACGTCGCGCTGCGCCAGCGCGCGATCGACCGGGGGCTGCGGCTCAACGAGTACGGCGTGTTCCGGGACGACGAGTGCGGTGGGGAGGCCGAAGCGGGCGCCGATCCGCAGCGCGGCGAGCGCGTCGCCGGCGCCGACGAAGCCGAGGTGTACGCCGCGCTGGGCCTCGAGTGGATCCCGCCCGAGTTGCGCGAGGACCGCGGCGAGGTGGCGCAGGCCGCCGAGGGTCGCCTGCCCCGCCTGCTGACGCGCGGCGACCTGTTGGGCGACCTGCACCTGCACTCCACGTGGTCCGACGGCAAGGGGGGCGTGCGCGCGATGCGCGCGGCCTGCGCCGCCAAGGGCTACGTCTACCACGGCCTCACCGACCACTCGCAGGCGCTGAAGATGACCGGGGGCCTCGACGCCGCCAAGCTCGAGCGCCAGTGGGCCGAGCTCGATCAGGTCGCGGCCGAGGAGGCCGAGGCGGGCGCGCCGATGCCCACGCTGCTGCGCGGGCTGGAGGTCGACATCCTCAAGGACGGCGCGCTCGACCTCGACGAAGCGTGGCTCGCGCGCCTCGACCTGGTGATCGTCTCGGTGCACGGGCATTTCGACCTCCCCGAGGCCCAGCAGACGGCGCGGATCGTCGCGGCGCTGCAGCACCCGCAGGTGAACGTGTTCGCGCACCCCACAGGCCGTCTGCTGGGCGAGCGCGACGGGTACGCCGTCGACCTGGACGCCGTCTTCGAGGCGGCGGCGGCGCACGGGGTGGCGATCGAGTGCAACGCCTCGCCGTACCGGCTCGACCTCGGCGACGTGGAGCTCGCGCGCGCGGTCGCGGCGGGCTGCACCGTGGTCGTGAGCTCCGACGCGCACTCGGTCGCCGGGCTCGACGTGATGCCCTATGGCGTGGCCACCGCCCGGCGCGCCGGTCTGGGGCCGGACCAGGTGCTCAACGCGTGGGGCGAGGCGCGGGTTCGGGCGTTCCTGGCGAAGCGCGACGCGTCCGACCCCACGTGAGCGGCGCACGATGAAGCGGACGCCGCGCCCCGCTCACGGGTCGTTCACGGCGTCCGCGCGCGGGCGTGTCATCATCCGGTCGGCGCCGCCGCGACCCCCTGGGGTCCCCGCCCGCCGCCCGACCATGCTTAAGGACCTACGAATTCTCCTCACCCTCCGGCCCACCCTCCGGCCCACCCTGCGGCCCACCCTGCGGCCCACCCTCGGGCGCGCTGCGGCGTGGGTCGTGGCCGTGGCGGTGTGGTCGGTCGTCGCCGCCGCGGCCGGGCTCGTCGGCACGCCGTACGACCACGTCGCCGACGCCTTGCTCGAGCACTTGCACGCGGAGCGCGTCGCCTGCCCGGTGGCGGTCGGTGAGGCGACCGTGTGCTTCGTCGTCGACCCGGCTCGGGCCGCTCCACTGGCCGAGGCGCTCGACGCGTTCGTCGCGGACCACGCCGGCGCGCTCGAGGCCGGACCGTGGCGATCGGGCAACGGCGCCCACCGGGTCACGCTGTACTGGGACGACGACCTGTGGGGCGGCCTCGAGGTCTGGTTCGCCGAGCACGGGGCGACCCGCGTCGAGGGTCGGTTCGAACACGTCGCCAAGCGCCACGATTGACGTCCCGACCCCCGGTCGGTACCTTCGGCCTACGATGACGGGCGACGTGCCCCATTCCGCGCTCTCCACCGCGATCGGCGATTACCTCAAGGCGATCTGGATCGTCGGTCAGGGCGACCGCGCGACCACGAGCGCGCTCGCCGAGCACCTCTCGGTCTCGGCGTCCTCGGTCTCCGGCATGCTCGCGCGGCTGCAGGGCCAGGGTTGGGTGACGTACGAGCGCTACAAGGGGGCCACCCTCACCGAGCGCGGCGCGGCCGAGGCGCTGCGGCTGCTGCGGCGCCACCGGCTCATCGAGACCTTCCTGATCGACTACCTGGGCTACACCTGGGACGAGGTGCACGAGGAGGCCGAGGCGCTCGAGCACGCCATCAGCGACCGCTTCACCGAGCGCCTCGCCGAGCGCCTCGGCCACCCCACGCACGATCCCCATGGCGACCCGATCCCGACCCGGCGGGGCGGCCTGCCGCGGACCCCGGATCTGGCGCTCGACGAACTGGCGGTCGGCGACCACCTGCGCGTCGCGCGCCTGCGCACGCAGGACGCCTCGCTGCTCGCGCACCTCGATGCCCTTCGGATCCGCCCAGGGCAGTTGGTGACGGTCGTGCACCGAGTGCCCGAGGCGGGCGTCGTCCACGTGCTCGTCGAGGGAAACGAGGCGGTCCTGTCGCAAGCGGTGGCCGGCGTGGTGCGCGGTGCGCGTGGCACGGGGGAGGGGACGTGAGCGGCGCCCCGAGGGTGCTCGAACGCAACGGGCCGCTGCAGCCCGATCTGTTCTCGGGGACGCAGGTGCTCGAACGCGTTCTGGGCCACAGCCGCACCGTCGTGCGCTTGCGGCTGCGGCCGCTCGGCAGCGGTCGGGTGCGGGTGGAAGAGGCCGCGCGCCGGCTCGCCGGGCGGGCGCGCTTCGATCCCTGGCCCGAGGAGGAGGGGCGCGAGGTCGCGTTCGAGCGGCTCGGCTTCGCGGTCGGGTACGCCGACGTGTTCGGCCCGGGTTAATTCGGCCCGGGTCGATCCGGCCCGGGTCGATCCGGCCCGGGTTGAAGCGCAGCGCCCTCGTCGACGAGCCCCACTGCAGCGCGCGGGCGCGACGAGCCGGAAGCTCCACGGCCGCGGCGAAGCGCTGCGCCAGGGCCACCACGCGGTCCGTGTGGCCCTCGGTCTCGCGTGGCGTCCGTCGCACGTGCCGTGCACGGTCGACCGCCATTCGGGTACCGTGGAGGGACGTCGCCCGCGTGCGCAGCGCGTACCGCTGGACCCCGAGGAGATTCGATGACGACCTTGAAACGGGCGACGCGCCTCGTCGCCCGAGCGCCCAACGCACCCCCGATCGGTCGCCGTGGCGAACGCGGAGGGCACCGATGCTGACCTCGGTGCTGCTCGCGTTCGCCGTGGCGCTCGCGGCCCCGTCCCTCGCGAACCGTTTTGGTGCGCGGGCGGGTTGGGTGCTCGCGCTCCTGCCGGCCGGGCTCACGGCCTACTACGCCTCGTTCCTCCCGCGCCTCGCGGCGGGCGAGGTCGCTCAAGAGACGCTCGCTTGGGTCCCGCAGGTCGGCGTCGAGCTCGCGTTCCGCATGGACGGGCTATCGGCGCTCTTCGCGCTGATAATCGCCGGGATCGGCACCTTCATCACCATCTACGGCGGCGGCTACCTTGCCGGCGACCGCCAGCTGCCGCGCTTCTACTTGTTGCTGTTCGCGTTCATGGCCGCGATGCTCGGGGTCGTCCTCACCGACGACCTCATCACGCTGTTCGTGTTCTGGGAGCTGACGAGCCTCACGTCCTACTTCCTCATCGGGTACAAGCACGAGTACGAAGACAGCCGCACCAGCGCGCTCCAGGCGCTGCTCGTGACCGGCACCGGTGGGCTCGCGATGCTCGGCGGCTTCCTGCTGCTCGGCCAGATCGGCGGCACGTACCGCATCTCCGAGCTGATGGCCACCCCCGACGTGCTCCAAGCGAGCCCCTGGTACGCCGCGGCGCTGCTGCTCGTCGCCGCGGGTGCGCTCACCAAGTCGGCCCAGTGGCCGTTCCACTTCTGGCTTCCCAGCGCCATGGCCGCGCCGACGCCGGTCAGCGCGTACCTGCACTCCGCGACGATGGTCAAGGTCGGCGTCTACCTGCTCGCGCGCCTGTCGCCCGGGCTGGGGGGCACGCCGCTGTGGTTCTGGCTGCTCACGCTCGCCGGCGGCGCGACCATCCTGGCGGCGGCGGGGCTGGCCATGCTGCAGCGCGACAGCAAGCGCTTGCTCGCGTACAGCACCCTCATCGCGCTCGGCACGCTCGTGCTGCTGATCGGCGTCGGCACCCCCGCCGCGATCAAGGGCATGGTGGTCTTCTTGCTCGCGCACTCGCTCTACAAGGCGCCGCTCTTCATGGTCGCGGGCGCGGTCGACCACGAGGCCGGCAGCCGCGACGTCACCGAGCTCCGCGGGCTCGGGCGCGCGATGCCATGGACGTGGGTGGCGGCGGTCGTCGCCGGCGTCAGCGCCGCCGGGCTGCCGCCGATGCTCGGCTTCGTCGGCAAGGAGCTCGCGTACGAGGGGTTGTTCGACACCCCGTGGCTCCTCGCGGCGCTGATCGCCGCGTCGGCCGTCATGCTCGTCATCGTCGTGCTCGTCGCCTGGCGGCCGTTCGCGGGCCGCACGGTCAAAGCGCCCAAGGCCGCGCACGAGGCGCCGCTCTCGATGGTGATCGGTCCGCTGGCGATCGCGGGCCTGGGGCTCGCGCTCGGGGTGCGCCCCGACCTGCTGCAAGAAGGCCTGATGCGGCCGGCTGCGGCGGCGGTCCTCGCCGAGCCCTACGCCTTCGACCTCTACCTGTGGCACGGCCTCACGCTGGCGCTCGGCCTGTCGGGGCTCACCGTGCTGGCGGGCGTCGTCCTCGTGGCGACCTGGCCACGCCTGCACCCGGTGCTCGTCGCGCGTTTCGGTGGCGTGACCTGGGGCCCCGCGGCCGGGTACTTCGGGCTGCTCAAGGGGCTCGTGGCGGTGGCGTACGCGCAGACCAAGTTCCTGCAGTCCGACGACCTGCGCCACCACCTCACCGTGATCGTCGCCTTCGCGGTCGCCCTGACCGGCACGGTCGGGATCGCTACCGGGGCCTTCTTCGGGCTCACGCTGGCGCCGCTGGTCGAGTACCCGTACGAAGCGATCCTGCTGCTCGTCATCGTCGCCGGCGTGGCGAGCGCCGTGCGTTCCACGTCGCGCATGATGGCCATATCCTCGCTCGGCATCGTCGGCTTCGGCATCGCGCTCCTCTTCGTGCTCTTCGCCGCGCCCGACTTGGCGATCACGCAGTTCCTCGTCGAGACCCTGATCGTGATCATCGCCGCGCTCGTGCTCATCCGGCTTCCGAGCGGCACGCTGCGCGAACCGGTCAACGGCCGCGTTCGATGGATGGCCGGCGCGATCGCTGCGTCGGGCGGCGCGCTGTTCGCCGGGCTTCTTATGGCGGTCACGTCGTACCCGCTCGACCGCACCCTCACCGAGTTCTACGAGGCGGCGAGCTACCCCGAAGCCAACGGCCGCAACATCGTCAACGTCGTGTTGGTCGACTTCCGCGGCATCGACACGCTCGGTGAGATCACCGTGCTCGCGGTCGCCGCGACCGGCGTCTTCGCCTTGCTGCGGCGGGCGCGCGCCAAGCGGGTCGACGCGGCTGCCGGCCCCGACGACGGCGCCGCGGACGAAGGGGGTGCGTCATGAACAGCGTCATCCTCCGCTCCGCCACCAAACTGCTCATCGCGGTCCTGCTGCTCTTCAGCGTGTTCCTGTTGCTCCGCGGCCACGACCTCCCCGGCGGCGGCTTCATCGGTGGGCTGCTCGCGGCGTCGGCGGTCGCGCTGTATGCGATCGCGAACGGTTACGTGGCGGCGGTGCGGCTGCTGCGGGTGCCTCCGCAGGCGCTGATCGCATGGGGGCTCGCGCTCGGCGTCGGCGCCGGCTTCCTCGCCACGCTCCAGGGCGAGCCGTACCTGACCGGTCAATGGCTGATCTTCGACTTCGCCGGCGTCGAGTGGAAGCTCAGTTCGCCACTCGTGTTCGACGTCGGCGTCTACCTGGTCGTCGTCGGCGTGGTGCTCACGATGGTGTTCGCCCTGGAGGAGCGCTGACGTGGAGGTCCCCCTCGCCCTCGTCGTCGGCGCCATCATCGCGGGCGCCCTCTACCTAATCCTGCAACGCAACCTGCTGCGCTTCGTCTTCGGCCTCATCCTCTTGTCCGGGGGCGTCAACTTGCTCCTGTTCACCGCCGGCCGGCCTACACGCGGTGCCCCACCGCTCGTCCCCGACGGCCTGTCCGCCCCTGCTGAGGCCGTGGCGAACGGCCTGCCGCAGGCGCTGATCCTGACCGCCATCGTCATCGGCTTCGGCCTCACCTCGTTCGCGCTGGTCCTGCTGCTGCGCGCGTACGAACGCCTGGGCACGCTGAGCAGCGACGAGCTCTCCGCGCGCGTCACCGACCCGCGGCTGGCCCCCGGCAGCGACGACGGGGAAGTGGCGCCATGAGCTGGTTCCTCGTCGCCCCGGTCGTGCTGCCGCTGCTCACCGCCACCGCGCTCTTCCTGCTCCGCGACCGCCTCGAGTCGCAGCGGGTGCTGTCGACCGCGTCGGCTGCGCTCGGGCTGATCGCGGCCATCGTCCTGCTCGGGCGCGTCTCGCAGCACGGCATCCAGGTGGTCCAGTTCGGCGACTGGAGCGCTCCGTTCGGGATCAGTTTCGTGGCCGATCACCTGTCCGCGATCATGGTCGTGATCAGCGGCGTGATGGCGACGGCGGTGGCCGTGTACGCGCTCCGCGACATCGACGAGGCGCGTGAACGGCTCGGCTACCACCCGGTGTTCCACGTGCTGCTCGCCGGCATCAACGGCGCCTTCCTCACCGGTGATCTGTTCAACCTCTACGTCTGGTTCGAGGTGCTGCTCATCTCGAGCTTCGTGCTGCTCACGCTGGGCAACCGCCGCGAGCAGCTCGAGGGGGGCGTCAAGTACGTCGCCGTCAACCTGGTCTCGTCGCTGATCTTCCTGGCCGCCACCGGGCTCGTGTACGGCACCACCGGGACGCTCAACATGGCCGACCTGGCGGTCAAGCTGCCGCAGGCCGACCCGGCGCTGGTGGTGACGCTCTCGATGCTGTTCCTGGTGGCGTTCGGGATCAAGGCGGCGGTGTTCCCGCTGTTCTTCTGGCTGCCCGACTCCTATCCGACCGCGCCGAGTCCGGTCTCCGCGATCTTCGCGGGCATGCTCACCAAGGTGGGCGTGTACGCGCTCATCCGTTCGTTCACGCTGCTGTTCGTCGGCGACGTCGCGCTCACGCACACCATCTTGCTGTGGATCGCGGGCTTCACCATGCTGACGGGGGTGCTCGGGGCCGCCGCGCAGAACGAGTTCCGCAAGATCCTCTCGTTCCACATCATCAGCCAGATCGGCTACATGATCCTGGGCCTCGCGCTCTACACGCCACTCGGGCTCATGGGCGCGGTGTTCTACCTGGTGCACCACATCGTCGTGAAGGGGAACCTGTTCCTGGTGGCCGGCATCGCGCGCGCCACCGGCGGCAGCTTCGAGCTCGCCAAGCTCGGTGGCCTCTACCGCCACCGACCCGTGCTCGCGGTGCTGTTCCTGATCCCCGCCTTCTCGCTCGCCGGCTTCCCGCCGCTGTCGGGCTTCTGGGCCAAGCTCGTGATCCTCCAAGCGGGCCTCGAGGCCCAGGAGTGGTTCTTCGTGGCGCTGGCGCTCGTGGTCGGCCTGCTGACGATCTACTCGATGACCAAGATCTTTCAAGCCGCCTTCTGGTCGCCGGCGCCCGAGGGGACGACGTTGCGCGCCGACGTGCCCAAGCTCCTCTACGCCCCGGTGATCGGCCTCGCGGCCGTCACGCTCGTCATCGGCTTCTGGAGCGGACCGTTCATCGCGCTCGCGCAGGCCGCCGCGAGCGAGCTGCTGAACCCGGCCGCGTACGTCGGCGCGGTGCTCGGGCCCGAAGCCGCGGCGCTGATCGGAGGACCGCGGTGACGCTCCTGGGGCTCCACCTCGTGCTCACGATCCTGTGGGCGATGGCGACCGGCTCGCTCGAGCTCGTCAACCTGTTCGTCGGCTTCGCGCTCGCCGGCGGCGTGCTCCACTTCACCGGCCCCGCCCTCGGCGACGCGCGCTACGGCATTCGCGCGCTGCGGATCTTCGGGCTCACGCTCTTCTTCTTCCGGGAGCTCTTCGTCTCCAGCGTGCGGGTCGCGATCGACGTGCTGCGGCCGAGCCTGACGATGACGCCGGCGCTCATCGCGGTGCCGCTCGACCTGACGAACGACGCCGCGATCACGCTGCTCGCCAACATGGTCTCGCTCACGCCCGGGACCCTGTCGATCGACGTCGCCGAGGACCGGTCGTGCCTGTACGTGCACGCCATGTACGGCGCCGACCCGGAAGCAGTGCGGCGCAGCATCAAGCACGACTTCGAGCGCCGGATCCACGAGGTGTTCCGATGACCCTCTTCGAAGGTCCCCTTTCGTTCCTCAGCATCGCCACGTACCTGGCGATCCTCGCGATCGTCGCCTCGGTGGCCGCCGCCGCGGTGCGCGTGGTGCGTGGGCCGAGCGGTCCCGACCGGGTGTTGGCGCTCGACATGATCGGCCTGCTGTCGGTGTCGTTCATCGCCATCGTCGCGGTCGCGTCCCACCAGGCGGTGCTGCTCGACGCCGCCATCGCGCTCGCGCTCGTCAGCTTCCTCGGCACGGTGGCGTTCTCGCGCTTCATCGAGCGCAGCGGTGGAGGGCGAGCATGACGGAGATCGTCGCGGGTTCCCTGCTCCTCCTCGGCGCGTTCTTCGTGCTCGTGTCGGCGATCGCCATCCTCAGGTTCCCGGACCTGTACATGCGCATGCACGGCGCGACCAAGGCGGGCACGCTCGGCGCCGGTCTCATCCTGCTCGGTGCCTCGGTGCTGTTCGGCACTCTGACGGTGACGGTCAAGGCGATGGCGGTGTTCGTCTTCTTGCTGCTGACGGCGCCGGTGGCGGCGCACGTCCTCGGGCGCGCCGCGCACCACGAGAACGTGCCCAAGTGGGAACGGACCGGCGTGGACGAACTCGAGGGGCGCTACGAGCGATCCGATCTCGAGCACGACGGTCCGACGGGGGTCACGACGAAGGGCTGAGGCTTGTTCGGCTCGACCTGTCCGCCGGTCGGCGACGGCGCCCGGCGGACGGGCTCGGTCAACCGCCGGCGAGCACCAGCGCCCGGCGGGCGATGGTCGGCCAGCCGTCGCAGCGCTCCACGCCAGGGGCGTCGAAGGACGCGTTGTATGCCTCGTGCCGCAACAGCACCGTCAGCCCGTCCGCGGCGAGCGCGCGCGCTTCGACGGGTGCGTCCTCGACCATCACCCCAGCGCCCAAGGCGCGCACCTGCGCCGCCTTGCCGACGCCTTTCGGGGCGTGGTGCACCGGCAGCTCCGGGAAGCCGTGGCGGAGCAGCCAGTCCAAGGTGAGGACGCTCAGGGTGTCCGGGCGGCGGGTCACGTACCCGCCGGCCAGGCCCGCGATGTGCAGCGCCCACACCCCCTCGAGCGCCCCAGGCACCACGTCGGCGTCGCCGTACACGCCGTGCTCGCCACGGAAGTACGCACGCTGGAAGAGCTCCTGGACGCGCGGCCGGAACCTCTCTGGCCAGGGCGTGAACGGGTCGGCGTAGTCGTCGAAGCGCCCCAGCTCCGCCGGGTCCGCCCCGGTCTCGCGGAGCGCGAGCCGCACGAAGCCGTGGATGCTGTCGGCGAGGACGCCGTCGACGTCGAAGGCCACCATGAGCGGAGGGTACCGCGGTGCAGCGCGCCGTCCCGCATCGTGCGCCCTGCTACCGTGAGGCATGCGCCGTTCACCATCGTTCGACCCTCCGGTGCGCCCATGACGCGCGCCGCCCAGCGCTTCCACGACCACGTCCGCTCCGAGCTCGCCGCGATCGAGGCCGAGGGCCTCACCAAGCACGAGCGCGAGATCGTCGGCCAGCAGCAGGCCGAGGTCACGCTCGCCGACGGTCGCCGGGTGCTCAACCTGTGCGCCAACAACTACCTCGGCCTCGC
>JBHEOT010000007.1:32166-75224 GCA_046260675.1 Trueperaceae bacterium
CACGCCTCGATCATCGACGGGGTGCGGCTGTGCAAGGCGCAGCGGTTCCGCTACGCCAACACCGACCTCGCCGACCTGGAGCAGCAGCTGCAGGCCGCCGAGAGCGCTCGCTTCCGCATGATCGTCACCGACGGCGTGTTCAGCATGGACGGGGTCCTCGCGCCGCTCGCGGGCATCTGCGAGCTGGCCGACCGGTACGACGCGCTGGTGATGGTCGACGACTCGCACGCGGTCGGCTTCATGGGGGCGCACGGCCGCGGCAGCCACGAGCACGCGGGCGTGCTGGAGCGCGTCGACCTGCTCACCGGCACGCTCGGCAAGGCGCTCGGCGGCGCCTCGGGCGGCTACACCGCGGGCAGCCGCGACCTGGTCGCGCTGCTGCGCCAACGCTCACGCCCCTACCTGTTCAGCAACGCGCTCGCCCCCTCGGTGGTCGCGGCGTCGATCGAGGTTCTCGACCTGCTCGAGGCTTCGGACGACCTCCGCGAGCAGCTGCACGCGAACGCCGCCTACTTCCGCGAGCGCATGAGCGCGGCGGGGTTCGCGCTCGCAGGTGCCGGCCATCCGATCGTGCCGGTGATGATCGGCGACGCCGCGCTCGCCGCACGCTTCGCCGAGCGCATGCTCGACGAGGGGCTCTTCGTGGTGGCGTTCTCGTTCCCGGTGGTGCCGCGCGGGCAGGCGCGCATCCGAACCCAGATGTCGGCGGCGCACACCCGCGCCCACCTCGACGTCGCCGTCGACGCCTTCGAACGCGTCGGCCGCGAACTCGGCGTCATCGCCTGAGGAGGCGGCATGTTCAGCCTGGCGAAGCTCGAAGCGCGCGAGGGGATGTGGGCGTTCGACGCCCCGGAGCCGACCGTCGGCCCCAACGACGTGCTCATCGCGATCCGCAAGACCAGCATCTGCGGCACCGACGTCCACATCTACAACTGGGACGCGTGGGCCCAGAAGACGATCCCGGTGCCCATGGTCACGGGCCACGAGTACATGGGCGTGGTGGAGGCGGTCGGGTCCGAGGTGCGCGGCGTCGTTCCCGGCGACCGGGTGTCGGGGGAGGGGCACCTCACGTGCGGCCACTGCCGCAACTGCCGCGCCGGGCGGCGGCACCTGTGCCGCAACACGGTGGGGGTGGGCGTGAACGTTCCCGGCGCCTTCGCCGAGCGCTTCGCGCTGCCCGCGAGCAACGTCTTCACGCTCCCGGACGCCATCCCCGATACCGTCGCCGCGGTCCTCGACCCGTTCGGGAACGCGGTGCACACTGCGCTCTCGTTCGACCTGGTGGGGGAGGACGTGCTCGTCACCGGCGCCGGTCCCATAGGGTGCATGGCGGCGGCGGTGGCGCGCTTCGTCGGCGCACGCCACGTGGTCGTCACCGACCCCAACCCGTACCGGCGTGGGCTGGCCGAGAGGATGGGCGCGAGCCGGGTCGTCGACCCCAGCGCGCCCGGCTTCGACCTGCGCGACGTGATGGCCGACCTGGGGATGACCGAGGGTTTCGACGTCGCGTTCGAGATGTCGGGCTCGGGAGCGGCGTTGCGCGAGGGCTTGGCGGCGATGAACTACGGCGGTGAGGTGGCGCTGTTGGGCGTGCCCAGCGCCGACGTGGCGATCGACTGGAACGTGGTGATCTTCAAGGGGCTGGTGCTCAAGGGGATCTACGGCCGCGAGATGTTCGAGACCTGGTACAAGATGGCCGGCCTGCTCGAGTCCGGGCTCGACCTCGGCCCGATCATCACCCACGAGTTGCCGGCGAAGCGCTTCCAAGAGGGCTTCGACCTGATGCGTTCGGGCGCCTCGGGCAAGGTGGTGCTCGACTGGGGGCCGGGGTCGTTGCCGGCGTGAGGGTTCCGGCTGGATCGACGCGCTTTGATGCAACCTCGATGCAACCTCGTTCGTGAGGGTATGGAGGAGGCAGGGCCGCCGTGGTGGCAGCCTGAGCGTCCCTGACCGACCAATCCCCCCGCCGTCGCCCAGCTTCCTCGCGCAGGACCTCCTCCGCAGCCGGGCATGGCGGGGGCTTTTCGTGCGTGCTCAGCCGTCGGCGGAGACGTCGATCGGCGCAGGCGGCGGACCGTCGGCCAGGAGCGCGGCCAAGCGCTCTGCGAGCCGCGGCGGGAATACCCGCTCCGACGTCTGTGCGAGCTCGGGCAGCGTCCACCACCGGAACCCGCGGAACGTGCGCGCCTCCCACGGTTCGAACGCGGTCGGGCGCGGCGTCGGCCGTAAGGCGGCCACGCGCGCCAGGCGGTACGCCTCCTCGAAGCGCCGTACCTCGCCGCGTAGCTGCAGCTCGACGACCCGGCGCCACGTCCAGGCGCCCCACGCGACGTCGACGAAGCCGGTCTCTTCGCGCAGTTCGCGCGCGAGCCCCGCTGCTGGGTCTTCGCCGGGCTCGAGGCCGCCACCCGGTGGGAACCACGCCGGGGCGTCGGTCGCGGGAGCGCCCGGCCGACGCACCTCGGGATCGACGGCCGACTGGAGCAGCACGCGGTCGGCCGCGTCGAGGAGCAACACGCGCACGGTGGGGCGCGGCCGCGCCGGTGCGGCGTCGGTCGGCGGCACGTCGGTCAGCGGCCCAGCGCCAACAGGCCGAACTCGCTCCTGGCGTTCCACGCGCCGGTCATTTGGGCGTGGCCCACGCTCGCGCACACGGCGGCGGGGAGGCGGATGGGCGTGGCGACGACGCGGCGCATGAACGACCTCCGAAGCGGCGGGCCGGTGCCCGCGCACTGGTGTGGACCGATGCTACCCGGTGGCTCCGGTTCGGAGTCGGGGTGCGGCGTCGAGCGCGCGCGGGTAGCCGGGTCGTCGAGCTCGCCGGAGCCGGCTGGGTCGCGCGGTAGATTGCGTGCGTGGAGGACGGCGACCGAGGGCAGATCGCGGCATCGACGGCGCGGGAACGCGTGTTGGAGGTGGCCGCGCGGCTGTTCCAAGAGCACGGCTTGGCACGCGTCACGATGCGCGACGTGGCCGACGCGCTCGGGATGCGGCAAGCTTCGCTCTACCACCACGCCCCTGGGGGCAAGGCGCAGCTGTACCGCGAGGTGTTCGAGCGCATGATCGCCCACCACCGCGCGGGCCTGGAGCGCGCCATCGCGGCCGCCGGCCCCGACCTGCGCGCCCGTTTGCGCGCGGTCTCGAGCTGGTACGGAACGCAGCGGCCCTTGAACTTCCTGCGGATGATGACCTCCGACATGCCCTCGCTCGGCGACGACGAGGCTCAGGCGCTCGCGGCGCCCGCCTACGCAGCGCTCATGCGCCCGATCCGGGACGTGTTCGCGGACGCGGCGGCGGCCGGTGCGACCTTGCCGCGCGACCCCGATCTGCTCGCCGGTTCGTTCCTCGCGGTGCTCGACGCGGTCGACTTCGCCGAATCGCGCGCGTACGGCTCCGCCGATCGGGTCGAGATGGCGCACACCATGGTCGACGTCCTCCTCGACGGTTTGACGGTGCGCGCGTGAGGCGCGGCGCGTGGCCCTCATGGGCCCCGGCTATGGCGGCGTTCTTCGCCGGCGCGGTGCTGGTCAGCGCGTTGGGTGGGCCCGTGTTGGTGGGGTTGCTCGTCGGCGGCTTGGCCGCTTGGCTGGTGCCAGTGACCTTCCGCGCGCCACCGTGGACGCCGCAGGGGCGCGCGGTGTGGCGCGCTCGTGGCAACGCGCTCGGTGTCGTAGGTCGCGCTGCGCGGACCTGGTGGGCGTTGGCGCGTCGCAACCGACGGTTCGAGCCCTACGGATCGGGCGCGCCGGAGGAGGGTGAGGGCGCTTGGACGGTCGACCCGAACGACGCCCGCGAGGCCGCCCGCTTCGACGCTGCCTTCTCGGTCCGCTGCGAGGTCGTCACCGACCGACTGCAGGTGTGGCACTCGACCGACACCGGCCGCGCGTACGAGGTGGACCTGCGGCGGGCGCCGGCCGGGGCGCGCCCCGGCGATCTCGGTTGGCTCGCGTTCGAGGCCGGCCGGCCGCGGGTGCGGCTCGAGCGCGATCGAAGCCGCGTCCTCAACTGAGCGGCCTCCACCGAGGCTCGGGTGCGCCCGCCCGGGCCGTCCGTCACGGCGGCGGCCGGCGCCTCGGGTGCATGCTGGGGTATGGACCTCGACGAGGCGCGCAGTCGCTTGGCCGTGGGCGTCGAAGCGATCGAGTGCTTCGTCGCCGGGATCGGTGACGAGGAGGCCGAGTACCGCGAGGGTGCGGGCGCATGGAGCGTGCGCGACGTGCTCGCTCAGCTGCTGTACGAGGAGAGCGCCGACTTCCGGGGGCGCTTTCGGGCGACGTTGCAGGATCCGGCGGGGCCGTGGCCGCCGATCGACTCGTTCGCCACGGCCGAGGCAGCTCGGCAAGGTGCACGGTCGGCGCGCGCCCTCATGGATCGCTTCTGCGCGGAGCGCGCGGTGTCGCTCGCCTGGCTCGCCACGCTCGACGAACCGGACCTGGATCGCTCGCGCTACGCCGATGGCCGCCGGCTCCGGGCGGGCGACCTGTTGGCCGCGTGGGTGGCGCACGACCTGGTGCGCTTGCGGCAGTTGACGGGCGCGCGGCTCGCCTGGTGGGCGCGGCAGGCGGCGCCGTTCGATGTCGGGTACGCGTAGCAGACCCGTCGCGGCGGTTCAGGGCTGTCGCAAGGGGTCGTCCTCGTACCCCTCGTCGCGGCCGATTTGTGCCCATACGACGTCGAGCGCTTCCGCCGCGGCCCGAAGACTGGCTGGAGCCACTTCGGGATGAAGGGCGTGGAAGCGGTCGACGGACGCTCGCATGGCCACGGCGTGCCGGGCGCGGCCGGCGTCGGTCACGTGGGCCCGCCTCTTGCGCCGGTCGATCGGGTCGTCCTCGATGCGCGCCAAGCCCTCGAGTTCGAGGTGGCGCAGCGCGTGCGCGACCGATGGGGCGGAGCGGGCGAGCCGGTCGGCGATCGCGCCTGGTGCCTGGTAGCCGAGGACGAGGCTGTGCAAGACCAAGAAGTCGTCTTGACCGAGCTGGCTGACCTGGGCGACGTAGGGGTTGATCTCGCGCACCACGAAGCGCGAGATCTGCATCGCGCGCTGCATCAGGCGGACTAGATCGGTTCGTTCGTTGCTTCGCATCAGAAATCACGATAGCGCTCGGCGGCGCCCGAGTGGCGGCGCCGAACGACCAAGCGCGCACCGTCGGTGGGGTGAGCACGGCGATGCGCTCAGGCGCGCGTCACCCAGCGCACGAGTAGCCGCACGCCGAAGCCCGTGGCCCCCTTCGTCACGTAGCCCTTCTCGGCATCCTGCAGGTTCATGCCCGCGATGTCGAGGTGCACCCACGGGTAATCGACGAAGCGCTCGAGGAACGCAGCGGCTACCGACGCCCCTCCGCGCGGCTTGCCGCTCGAGTTCTTGAGGTCGGCGACGTCGCTCCGAAGATCCTCGAGGTACTCCTTCCACAGCGGCAGCGGCCACACCCGTTCGAACGTGGCTCCGGCGGCGGCGTCGATCTGGGCCGCGAGCGTGGCGTCGTTCGCGAAGCGCCCCGCAGCGATCCCCTCGCCGAGCGCCGTGACCACGGCGCCGGTCAGCGTGGCCAGGTCGACCACGGCCCGCGGCCGGTACCGTTGGGCGAACGAGAGCGCGTCGGCGAGCAGGAGGCGCCCCTCGGCGTCGGTCGAGATGACCTCGATGGTCGTGCCGTTCGCGGCCGTGAGCACGTCGGCCGGACGGTAGGCGTGCGCGTCGAGCATGTTCTCGGTCGCCGGGACGATCGCGACCACCCGACGCGCCGCGCGCAGCCTTCCGAGCGTGCGCATCGCGCCGAGCACGGCGGCGGCTCCCGCCATGTCCGCCTTCATCGCTTCCATGCCGGCGCGCCCCTTGATCGACACGCCACCGCTGTCGAACGTGACCCCCTTGCCGACGAGCACGAGCGGTGCTTCCTGGCCGTTCGTCGGGTCGTGCTCGAGCACGATGAAGCGCGGCTCACATCCGGCGCCCTGGGCGACGCCGAGGAAGGCGCCCATGCCGTGTTCGGCCGCCCACGCGCGGTCGCCGACGGTGATGGCGAAGCCGTGGTCGCGCGCGAGCCCCTGGGCGACGTCGGCCAGGTGGTCGGGCGTGGCGACGTTCGGCGGGCGGTTGACCAGCTCGCGGGCGAGTTCGACGCCTTCCGCGACGGCCTCGGCCCAGCGCACGGCGTCGCGTGCGGCCTCGAGGCGCGGCTCGTCCACGGCGAGCACGAGCTCGTCCACGCCCGGCTCCCGGGCGTACCGGTAAAGTCCGAGGCGCGCACCTTCGATCGTCGCGCCCGCCGCCGCCGCGAAGTCGAGATCGGCGAGCCCGGCGCCCAGCGGAGCGATCCCGACGCGCTTGGCGCCCAGGTCGCGGGCGCGCCGCAAGGCGGTGGCTGCGGCGCGGCGCACCATCTCGGCGTCGAGTTGCGACGCGGAACCGAGGCCGACCACGAGCACGCGCGGGGCCGCGAGCCCCCGTTCGGGGAACAGTGGCGTGATCTTTCCGACGCCGGTTTCGAGGTCGCCGCGCGCGTGCAGCCGACCGATCAGGCCATCCAGCGCGCGGTCCACGGCGTGCGTGGCACCGCCGGGCAGGCTCGGCTCGGCGAGCACCGGGATCACGATGGCGTCGACGTCGAGTTCGGTGAGGGCGACGGCGTGTGGGATCGTCTTCATGGGTCAGGTGTACCGCACTGGGTAGGGCGCGGCCCAGCTGTCGCGCGCGTTGCAGGGCACGGTGGTGGCGGACGGAGCTGCGTCGGTGGCGTGCGGCCTTGACGTGCATACCCCTACTGGGTATAAGGGCACATGGCCAAACGCCCCGCTCCCCCAACTTCCCGCCGCCTCCCGACGGCGCTCTTCGCCGTCCTCGCCGCCGTGGTCGTCCTCGGCGGCCTCGGCGTCGCGCTCACCCGCAGCTCCGACGCGGCCCTGACGACCGTCAGCGTTCAAGACCTGTTCACGGCGATCGGCCAGGACCCCGCGCCCACCGTGCTCGACGTGCGCGAACCCTTCGAGTACGCGGCCGGCCACGTCGAGGGCGCGCTCTTGATGCCGCTCGCGCGCACCGTCGAGATGGCGCTCGCCGCCGAAGTGCCGAAGTCGGAGCCCGTGTACGTCTTCTGCCGCAGCGGCAACCGCTCGCTGCAGGCGGCTCAGGCGCTCGTCTCCGCCGGATACGAGGACGTGCGCAACGTCGACGGCGGCATCATCGCCTGGACCGCCGCAGGTCTGCCGGTGGTGCGATGAGCCGAATCGACATGGGTTCGTACGTCGAGGTCGACGTCGACGAGCTCCACGGCGACGACGATCCGAACAAGGTCGTTCTGGACGTGCGGGAGCCGATGGAGACCGCGCAGGGGACGGTGCAGGGGGCGCTCTGCGTTCCGCTCGGCCGGCTCGACGAGGCGATCGCGCAGGTCGAGGACGACGCCAACGTGTACATCGTGTGCCGCTCGGGCAACCGCTCGGCGTACGCCTCCGAGGTCTTGGCGGGCGCCGGCAAGCGCGACGTGAAGAACGTCGCCGGGGGCCTGATGGCGTGGGTGTCGAAAGGCTACCCGCTAGCGCGCTGACAGCCGCACCGCCGAGCGCTCTGTACAAGGTTTGAACATGGTGTGAGCAATCACGTTCGCACCTTGAAGCCTGGGGTACATTTCACTATCGAGGCACGATCATCCGGACGGGGGGGCTGCCCGCCGCCGGGCGGGCCTCGGGGAAACGAGGAGCACCATGCGTCAAAAGAACTTCTTCCGAGCCCTCCTGACGATTGCCCTAGCCGGCACGCTCGCGGCTTGCGGCATGACGACCACGACCGAGCGCGGCTCGATCGCCGAAGTCGCCACCGAGAACGGCAACTTCACCACCCTGCTCGCTGCGCTGACCGAAGCCGAACTGGCTTCGACCTTCGCTGACGACGAAGCCGGACCGTTCACCGTGTTCGCGCCGACCGACGCCGCGTTCGAGGCGCTCCTGGACGCCGAAGGCCTGACTGCGGACGAACTCCTCGGGAGCGAGGACCTGGCCGACATCCTCACGTATCACGTCGCGGAAGGATCGCTGCTCTTCAACGACGTGGCCGCCGCGAGCTCCATCCCCACCCTCAACGGCATCGCCATCAACCAGAGCGGCGGCGTGCTCGACGGGTACAGCAACGTCGTCGACGGCGACATCCTCGCCAGCAACGGCGTCATTCACGTGATCGACGCGGTGCTCCAGCCCAAGGACATCGTGGACGTGGCGATCACCGACGGGCGTTTCTCGACGCTGGTCACGGCGCTCGTTCAGGAAGACTTGGTCGAGACCCTGCGCGGCGACGGCCCCTTCACCGTCTTCGCCCCGACGGATGATGGGTTCGCGGCGGCGCTCGAGGCGCTCGATCTCACGGCCGCCGAACTCCTCGCCCTGCCCAACCTGACCGACATTCTCACGTACCACGTGGTCGCCGGCTCGGCGATCGACGCGGCCACGGTCATCGCGAATTCGCCCGGGACCGTCACGACGTTCGAAGGCAGCGACATCTCGTACGACGTCGTGGACGGCGGCGTCGTGCTCAACGGCTCCGTCAACGTCGTGATCACCGACATCCAGGCGACGAACGGCATCATCCACGCGATCGACTTCGTCCTGCTGCCGCCGGCCGAATAAGCGAACGGACGGCACGACCGAACGAACGGGCTCCGCAGCATGCTGCGGAGCCCGAACGTTGTTGGGAAGAGTGCATCGACCCGAGAGGGGCAAGCGGCCCCGGCGCGACCACCCGCCGCGGTTCAGCCCTTGACCGACCCCGCCAGCAACCCCTTGACGAAGTAGCGCCCGAGCAAAATGTACACGAGCAGCGTCGGCAGCGCCGCGAGGATCGCGCCTGCCATCGGCAAGTTCCAGCGCACCGCTTCGCCACCGGCGAGCTGGGCGAGCGCGACCGTGATCGGCTGGCTCGACTGGCTGGTGAGCGTGACCGCGAACAGGAACTCGTTCCAGATCTGCGTGAACTGCCAGATGATCACGACCACGAAGCCCGGCAGCGAAAGCGGGAAGACGATGCGGCCGTAGAGCCCGAAGAAGCCGGCGCCGTCGATCTTGCCCGCCTCGAGCATCTCGTCGGGGATCTCGGCGTAGTAGTTGCGGAAGATGAGCGTGGTGATCGGGAGCCCGTACACCACGTGCGCCAGGATCAGGCCCGACAACCCGCCGTACAGACCGACGGAGCGCAGGAAGTCGAACAGCGGGATCAGGATCGCCTGGTACGGGATGAACATCCCGAAGAGCATCAGCGGGAAGACCACGTTCGCGCCCGGGAAGCGCCACTTGGCCAGCACGTACCCGTTCATCGAGCCCAGCAGCGCGGAGGCGAAGGTCGCGACCAGCGTCAGCGTGAAGCTGTTCGCCAACTTGGGCGCGAACGCGGTCCACGCTTCGGCGAACGATTGCCAGTACCAGACCTCCGGCAACGACCACGTGGTCGGCAGGTTGATCGCCCCTGGCGACTTGAGGCTCGTCACGACCACCAGGTAGACCGGCAGCAGGAAGAGCGCGGTGGCAAGGCCCAGCAGGACGTAGATCAGCCAACGGTGGCGGCGCCAGGCGATCATCGCTTGGTCTCCCCGCGCAAGCTGGTCCACAGGTACGGGACGATCACGGCGGCGACCAGCACGAGGAGCACCATCGCGATCGCCGCGCCCTTGCTGAACTGGTTGGCGCGGAAGGCGGTGAGGTACATCAGCAAGGCCGGCACGTCGGTGGTGGCGTTGTCGGCGCCCGCCATCGCGAAGATCAGGTCGAAGATCTTGAGGCTGATGTGGCCGAGGATGATCATCGCCGAGAGCGTGATCGGCTGCAGCAGCGGCAGGATGACGTGCCGGTAGAGCTGCACCTCGTTCGCGCCGTCGACGCGCGCCGCCTCGCGCAGCTCGCCTGGGATGCCGCGCAGGCCGGCGAGGTAGAGCGCCATCGTGTAGCCCGACATCTGCCAAACGGCGGCCATGATGATGCCGATGAACGCCAGGTTGAAGCCGTGCAGCTCGGGGTACGGGAGCAGCGCCACGTCGCGCGCCCAGGTGAGCGACCACAGGCCGACCGTGGCCGCCGACAGGAGCGCCACGCCCGCGCGGGTGCGTCGTCTGCCCCGCCAGGCGGCGATCGCCACCCCGGCGAGCACCACCGCGACGAGCAGGCCCGTCATGCTCGGCAAGGCGTTCCAATCGAAGCGCCAGATCTGCGTGCGATCGGTGAGCCAGCGGAACTCGAGCGGCTCGAGTCCGACGGTCGTGGGCAGCACGTTGAGGCCGCCGCGGGGTTGGAGCATCCAGCGCCACACGGTGCCGGTGACGACGAACGAGAGCGACATAGGGAAGAGGAAGAGGGTGCGGAAGAAGCCCTCCCCGACCACGTCCTGATCGAGGAGGAAGGCGAGCGATAGGCCGACGCCCAAGCAGCCGGCGAGGAAGAAGATGGTGAAGAAGAAGGTGTTGACCAGGTCCTGGCGGAAGCGCACGTCGATGAAGCCGGTGAACAGGTCGCGGTAGTTCTGCCAGCCGACGTACTGGATCACGGGGTCGATCGCCAGCGCTTGGGCCGACACGCGACCCCAGTCGGTGAGCGAGGTCCATGCGGTCTGGCCGATGAACCCGTATACGAATACGCCGAGCAGCACGACGCTCGGCAGCAGCATCAAGATCGCGGTCCAGCGGTCGCGCGTCATCCTCATCTATGGGACCTCGTCGGCGTAGCCGGTTCGAACGGGACATGGCGCGCCGCGATCGGCGGTCGCGCGGGGAGGGTGCGTGCAGGACCCAGAATTCGGGTCCTGCACGGTGCGGGACCCAGAATTAGGGTCCTGCACGTCGTACGATCAAAAACCTGGGTCCTGCACGGCGCAGGACCCAGAAAACGGGTCCTGCGCGTTGGGGATGCCTGGCCGCTTACTGGCCCAAGTTCACCTGGGTGGCGATCGCCTGCGCGGCGTTGGCGGCGTTCATCGCGCTGCCCGTCGCGAGGTAGATCTCCATGACGGTGGCGAAGTCGCTCATGAACGCTTCCTTGGCGGCGGCGCCGTGGACGAGGCTGCCGACGACGCGGTTCGACGTCCAGTCGGCCGCGGTGTCCTGCAGGTAGGTGTTGTAGAGCGAGAGGTCGGACTCGAAGTGCGGGGCGATCGAACCCTTGAGCGTGTTGAAGATGTCCTGCCCTTCGGCCGAGCCGACGAGGCGCAGCCAGTCGAGGGTGTTCTCGCGGTTGGTGATGCCCTGAGGCAGCCCGAACGCGTCGGACAGCATCATGAAGACGCCCTCGGTGCCGGGGCTCGGGGCGTAGCCGAAGTCTTCGCCCGGCTCGAGGCCGAGGGTGGTGACCATGTAGCCGGCCGCCCAGTCGCCCATGATGTTGAACGCCGCGGTGCCGCCCACGACCATGTCGGTCGCCTGCTGCCACGAGAGGCCGGCCGCGTCGTCGTTGGTGCACTCGAGCACCTGGCCGAAGACGTCCCAGACCTCCATGGCCTTGGGATCGGTGAACGCGAGCTCGCCGGTCCACAGCGCTTCGTAGTCGTCGGCGCCGAGGACGCCCAAGGCGACCGATTCCCACAGGTGCTGCTGGGTCCAGTTCTCACCGAGCGCCAGCGGGGTGACGCCGGCGGCGCGGATCGTGGGGCACATGCTCAAGAAGGCGTCCCACGTGGCGGGCGCCTCGATGCCCCACTCCGTGAGATTCGCGGGCACGTACCACATGACGTTCGAGCGGTGGATGTTGACGGGGACGCTCCAGATGCCGTCTTCGGTGCTCATCAGGTCGATGAGGCCCTGCGGGTACTGGTCGAACCAGCCTTGCTCTTCGTACAGGAAGGTGAGGTCTTCCATGCGGTCGGCGACCACCCAGGTACCGATCAGTTCTTGACCGGCGTGCACCTGGAAGGCGTCGGGCGGATCGCCCCCGAGCATGCGGGTCTTGAGGACCGCGCGCGCGTTGACGCCCGAGCCGCCGGTGACGGTAGCGTTGACGACTTCGACGCCCGGGTGGTCGGCCTGGTACTGGGCGATGAGCGCTTCGAGGGCGGGGCCCTCGTCGCCGGCCCACCAGGAGAAGATCTCGATCTCGCCCTGCGCGGCGGCAGCAGTGAACAGCGTGAGGAAGGAAGCGAGCAACCACTTGCGGAGCATTCGGCACCTCGGTGAAGCTTAGGAGCAAAGTACGGGCCAGCGCGCGCGGGGCGCGCCGAGTCGGCGGGATCTGCGGTGCACACCTCCCCTCAGCCCGGAACCGGGCGAAGGAACGAGAACGACGGTCACTCCATCTTAGCGCTGCGGCCGGGCGCCGCGTCCCGAAGGTCACGGTCGCGTGCCTGACGCGGGTCTCATCCCGGGCGGGTACGCTTAGGTCGTTCGAGGCGCCGCCCGACCCCGTGCCGAGCGGAACGTCAAAGGGCCTCTCGACGAATTCACGCCAGGAGGACCGTACCGACATGATTGGCATCTTCATCCTCACCCTCGCGCTCACCATGGGCGTTCAGATGTGGCTCCGCAACACCTACGGCAAGTGGGAGCGGGTCGCGAACGCGTCCGGCCTCACCGGCGCCGACACCGCGCGCGCCATCTTGCGCGCGAACGGGCTCGACGACGTCCAGGTCGAGGCCGTCAAAGGTCAGCTCACCGACCACTACGACCCGCGCACCCGCACCGTGCGCCTCTCCGAGAAGCACTTCCGCGTCCCCAGCGTCGCCGGTGCCGCCGTCGCCGCGCACGAAGTGGGGCATGCGCTCCAACACGCCAAGTCCTACGCACCCCTGCAGTGGCGCGCCAGCCTCGTCCCGGTGGCCAGCATCGGTTCGCAGTTCGGGCCGTGGGTCGTCATCGGTGGCTTCATGCTCGGCATGGCCGGCATGATCCAGGTGGGCATCGCGCTCTTCGCCGCCGCCGTGCTGTTTCAGCTCGTGACGCTGCCGGTCGAGTTCGACGCCAGCAAGCGCGCGGTCTCCGAGATGAACCGGCTGGGCCTGGCCACGACGGCCGACGTCGGCGGATCGAAGGCCGTACTGAACGCTGCCGCCATGACCTACGTCGCCGCCGCGGCGGCCTCGGTGATGTACTTGCTCTACTACGTCATGATGTTCGCGGGCGGGCGCGACTGACGGGTCGCGGACCCGATCCCAGCGCCGTCCAGGGGCGCCGACCGATCGGTCGGCGCCCCTGCGTCGTTCAAGCCTGCGTCGTTCAAGCCCGCGTCGTTCAGTCGGCCGCCCGCCGGTAGCGGGCGTTCACCGTCACCCGCATGCCCCACGCGGGGTGCGGGTCGCTGGCTGCGCCGCGGTCGTCGGGGCCGGTGCGGCGTTCGACCCGCACGGTCGGTTCGGCGGGCTTCAGACCGTGCGCGGCGAAGGCGGCGTCGAGCCCGTCCGGTTCGTGGAGCACCATCGGCGTGGCCTCGTCGCGACCACCCCAGCCGACGAACGTGTGCGCCGCCCCGACCACGGGCGCGAGCTCGCGCCCGCCAGGGCGCGACGATGGCGCGAAGTGCGCGACCAGCACCGCGCCGTCGGCGCGCAGGACGCGCCCGACGGTGGCGACCGCAACGTCGAACGCCGCCTCGCTGCCGGCGTATTGGAGGACCCCCAGGGCGAGGACCAGGTCGAACGCCGCGTCGGGGAGGTCCGCCAGCGCATCGACGCGGTCCTGGCGCACCCGCCGCTCGGCTTCGGTGTCGCCGAGCGTTCGGGCGAGCCGCGCGCGCGTCGCCGCGACCATCGCGGCGCTGCCGTCGACGGCGAGCACGTCGATGTCGAGCGTGGTCAGGTAGTCGGCGTTGCGACCGCCGGCGCAGCCCAGGTCGAGCACGCGCGCCCCGCACGGGAGGGCGCCGGACTCGACCAGCGCGACCAAGCGGTGGTCGGGCGGGCGATCGCGAAAGAAGGCGACGGTGTCGGGATCGTCCCAATCGGGCATGCGTCATGGTCGCACGCGAACCCGGACGTAGGGTGAAGGTTCATGAGCGCTTCACGACGGCCGTCGCGCGATCCGGACGCGGATCCGCGCGATCGACGGCCCGAGGCCGACCATCAGCAGCACCGCCGTCGGGACGCCGAGGGCCCATGCGAGCGCGACCGGGTCGGGGGCGACGGCGCCCGTCGCCGCCAGGCGCACGAGCGTCGCCGCGTAGGCGACGTACCCAACGAGCAGGACGACCCCTTCCCAACGCGCGATCCCGAGCCCGGACACGAAGATCGGCAGGCACACCACCGCGACCGCGAGCATCACCCACACGTCGAACGCCGAGACCGCGGCCGGCACCGCCAGCCCACCGGGCGTCGCCAGCGCCGCGATCCCCAGGATGCCGAGCAGGTTGAAGACGTTGCTGCCCACCACGTTGCCGATCGCCAGGTCGCGCTGGCCGCGGAGCGTCGCCACCACCGACGTCGCGACCTCCGGCATCGAGGTGCCGGCGGCCACGATGGTGAGGCCGACGATCAGGTCGCTGACGCCGAGCGCGCCGGCGACGCCTGTCGCTCCGTCCACCAACCAGCGCGATCCGAGGACGAGCAGCACCAGGCCGCCGGCAACGAGGCCGAGGTCGACCGCGAGGCGCGCCCGCGGACGCGCCGGCGCGACGACGGCCGCGCCCGCGCGATTCCCGGTGGTCGCCTCGGACTTGGGACGGCGCCCGGCGTACAGCAGCCACCCCAGGTAGGCGACCAGGCCGACCGCAAGCAGCGCCCCGTCGAGCGGGCCGATGCGGCCGTCCGCTGCGAGCGCGACCACGAGCGCGCTCGCGCCGATCATCACCGGCACGTCGAGGCGCACCAGCTGGCGCGCGACCACCAGCGGTGCGATGACCGCGGTGAGCCCCAAGATGAACAGGACGTTGAAGACGTTGCTGCCGACGACGTTGCCCAGCGCCAGGCCGTCGAGTCCGGCGCGCCCAGCACCGATGCTCACCGCGAGCTCTGGGGCGCTGGTGCCGAACGCGACCACCGTCAGGCCGACGACGAGCGGCGTGAGCCCCACGGCGAGCGCCAGCCGCGACGCGCCGCGCACGAGCACTTCCGCGCCCCCGATCAGCACGGCGAGCCCGACGGCCAGCAGCAGGGCGTCGAGGATCACGGGTGGCGCTCGCCGGCGGTGACAGCGAAGGCGAGGCGGTTCTCGAGCGGTGGCAACGGGCACGTGGCGTAGGGCGTGTGCGCACACGGTGGGTGGTGGGCGCGGTGGAAGTCGAGCCAGGCGCGGTTCCCGGTGGGTGGGTCGACGGTGAGGAAGCGGCCGGCGCCGTAGGTCGACGTGCCGTTCGTGGCGTCGCGGAAGTTGACGAACAGGCGCTCGCCCGACCACGTGGCCAGCAGCGCGTGGGTTTCCCCCGCGTGCTCGAAGCGCAGGCGTCCGGCCGCGGGGAGCTCCAACGCGTCGCCGAGCACGTTGACGATCGCCACGCGCTCGTCGGGGGCGGCCGGCTCGAAGCGGGCGGGCACCCGCCAGCCGGGCGTTGCCGCGAACCAGCCGACGCCGGCGACGGCGGCGCGCGCGGCCGCTTGCCGCGGGTCGTACGTGCGCACGCCGTGGCGCCCGGCGCGCCGCAACACCACGCTGCGGACCGCGTCGTCCTCGGGCCCGAGCGCGAACGGCCGGTCCGCCCCGGCCACCCGCACGGCGCCCACCACCGGCGCCCCGTCCGCCCAGAGGTGTTCCGGACCCGTGGGTTCGACGACCACGTCGTCGCCGTCGAGGGTCAGCGTCGCGACGTGGTCGGCGGTTCCGGGCGGCGTCCGCACCGCGCAACCGGCGGCGCTGCCGAGGCGATGGGCGCCCTCGCCGAGCCAGTCGAGGCCAGCCACGGCCCACCAGCCGTCGGGCCCCGCGAGGTGCGCTGCGTAGGCTGCGCGCCAGGCGGCCAGGTCGGCGGCGGCGGCGGGATCGATGGCCGGGTCGGGGGGAGCATCGCGGTGGGGGGCGTCGGTGGTCATGGGGTCTCCGGTGGTGGGCGCTGGGGTGGTTCGGGAACCGGGTCGTCGCGCCGCCAGCATGACGCATCGCGCGCTTCGGCGCGGTCCGGCGCTGCCGCAGCTCGCGGCGACGGGTGTCGTCGGTCATGATGGCGCCATCTCGCCTCGGAGGTGTTCACTCGTGCGTCGTCGTCTCGTTCGCTTCCCGCGTTCCGCCCTGTTCCTCCTGCTGCTGCCCGCGCTCGTTGCGTGCTCGCCGGTCGAAGGCGCCCTGGTGCCGACCGGCGCCATGCGCGTCGACGTCGAGGTACTCGCCTTCGCGTTCCCGCGACCGACCGAGGTGCTCGTCGCGTTCGAGACCGGTTCTCCGTCACGAAGGGTCGAGCTCGAGCCGGGGGCGACGGTCGAGGCGATCCCCGCGTTCGGCGCTCCCGTGGTCTTGAGCGAGGGGGCCGGGCCGGGTCTGATCGACGGCGTGGCGTACGTGGGCGAGCTCGGTGACGTCGCGTCCGGCGACGTGCTGGGGTTCGACCTGCTGCGGCCGGTCGAGGTCGACGCGCTTGGCTCCGCGTTCGTCGTGCCCCCCGCGCCGATGGTCCTCGGACCTGCCTCAGGCGGCACGTACGGCAACGGGGCGACGATTACCGTCGCGTGGAGCGGCGGGCTGGGCGACGACGTCTGGGTGCGCACGGTGCCGGTGGCTTGCGACGGGGTCGATCAAGAGGAACTCGATGTGCGCGCGTTGCTCTCGTACCCGCCGGTCGTGCTGATGAACACGGGCAGCGTCGACGTCGAACTCGAGTTCCCCGAGGTCGTTGCGGCGTCGACGTGCACGTTCGAGATCCTGGTCGGCTTCGTACGCCAGGAGCTCGACCTCGCGCCCGAGTTCGCCGGCGGCGGGGAGGTCGCGATCGTCTCGATTGCGACGCCGATCGAGGTCGAGGTGGTCGTCGGTACCTTCTGACGTCGCTTCAGACCGCAGGGGTCTTGGGCCTTTCGCGACCTTAGTCGACGCATATGCCGATCAGGCAGGTGCCGACCGCGCGCCCCTCGAGCCACGACCAACTAGCCCGCGCACAGCGCCGGCCGCAGCTGCGGCAGCACGACGGTGCGCAGGGTGGCGGCCGGCGACAGCCCGGGGCTGCGCGCGCGCTCCTCGAGCGCGGGGTCGAGCCCCTTGAGCGCGTTCCGGACCTTCAGGAACGTGTCTACCAATCGGATATGGAGCTTCGTGCGGCGACGCCACCCCGCGGGGTGGAGCGCGCGGTAGCGTGGGCGGCGTGGGCGATCCAAAGGGCGTGCGGTTCGTAGCGGTGCAGGCGGCGTTGTTCGTCGTGGTGGGCGCCGGTCCCGGCTGGTTCGGTGGGGTCGGGTCGACCGGGGGCCTGCGGGCGCTCGCGCTCATCGTGATGGCCCTCGGCGTCCTGCTCGCTCTCGCCGCCGGCTTCCGGCTCGGCCATAACCTCACCCCGCTCCCGGTGCCCGTCGCGGACGGCCGGCTGGTGACGTCGGGCGTGTACGCTTTCGCGCGCCATCCCATTTACGGCGGCGTGCTCGTGCTCGCGCTCGGGTGGAGCGCGTTCGCCGGATCGCTGGGCACGCTCGCGGCCACTTTGGCGCTGTGGACGCTGTTCGAGGTCAAGTCGCGCTTCGAGGAGCGCGCCCTGCTCGCGCGCTACCCCGAGTACGCGCGCTACCGCGCCGGCACGCGCCGCTTCGTGCCGTTGGTGTACTGATGGCCGCGTCGCCGCGCGGGCACGCCGTGGTCGTGGGCGCCGGGGTCGTCGGCTTGGCGTGCGCCGACGCGCTGGCCCGCGACGGCTGGCGCGTGACGCTGCTCGACGCCGCGCTCGGCCCCGGGCGCGACGGCGCGAGCTTCGGCAACGCCGGCATGATCGTCCCGAGCCACGTCCTCCCGCTCGCGCAGCCCGGGGTGTTCGGCCGCTCGCTGCAGTGGTTGCTCGACCCGGAGAGCCCCTTCTACGTCGCGCCGCGCGCCGACCTCGAGCTGCTGCGCTGGGGCTGGCGCTTCTGGCGTTCGGCCACCCCGGCGCACGTCGCGCGCACGCTGCCCCGGCTGCACGCGCTCCACCAAGCGAGTGCGGCCGCCCACGTCGCGCTGGCCGAGCGTCTCGCCCTGCCCGCGCCCGAGCGGCGCGGCCTGGTCATGCTCTGCGCCACCGACGCCGGCTGGCGCGAGGCGCGCCACGAGGCGGAGGTCGCTGCCCGGGCGGGGGTCGCCGCCCAGGTGCTGGACGCAGTGGAGGTGGCGGCGTGTTACCCCGGCGTCGACGTTCGCGCGGTCGGCGGCGTCCACTACCCCGACGACGCCCACCGCTCGCCCGGCGCGCTGATGCGCGCGTGGCAAGAGCGCCTGCCCGCCGGGGCGACCGTCCGGTGGGGGGCCCGGGCGGTGGCGTGGCGCCGGCACGGAGCGGAGGTGGCGGCGGTCGAGCTCGAGAACGGTGCCGAGGTCGCAGGCGACGCATTCGTGCTGGCCGGGGGGTACGCCACGCCGCAGCTGGCGCGCACCCTCGGGTTGCGCCTTCCGATCCAGAGCGGGCGCGGGTACTCGGTGACGCTCACCGACCCGCCGCAACGGCCGACCGTACCGGCGATCCTGGTCGAGGGCCGGGTCGCGATGACGCCGCTGCCCGAAGGGGTGCGCTTCGGCGGCACCATGGAGATCGCGCCCGCCGACCGCCCGGTCGATCCGCGCCGCGTGCGCGGCATCGCCAAGGCGGCGGAGCGCATGTTCCCCGCCTTCGGGGCCGACGCGCTCGCGGCGCTGCCGGTCTGGAGCGGTGCGCGCCCCGTGTCGCCCGACGGGCTGCCGTACGTCGGACGCCTGCGGCGGGCGCCCAACGTGGCGGTCGCGGCCGGGCACGGGATGATGGGGTTCAGCCTCGGCCCGGTGACCGGCGAGCTGGTGGCCGACCTGTTCGCCGACCGCGCGCCGCGGGTGTGCCTCGACGGGCTCGAGCCGGAGCGGTTCGCCGGTGGCTGACGGCCGCCCATGCGCGCCCCGCGCGGACGGCTAGATTGGGGGCATGACGTCCACCGATCCCATCGTGCGCCACGGCCTGGCCCGCGTCGACCACGTCCTCGAGGTCCCGATCGACCGTTCGCATCCGCAGGGTGGCAGCACGCACGTGTTCGCCCGTGAGGTCTGGTCGGCGGGCGCCGAGCGCGCGGCGCTTCCCGCGCTGCTCTTCCTCCAGGGCGGACCCGGCGGGACCGCGCCGCGCCCGCGCGTCAAGGACCGTTGGCTCGGTGCTGCGGTCGAGCGCCACCGGGTGGTGCTTCTCGATCAGCGCGGCACCGGCCGCAGCGACCCGATCGACGTCGCCGCCCCCTGGACGGACGCCGCCGGTCGGCCGCTCGACGCCGCCGCCCTAGCCGCCCGCCTGGCCCACTACCGCGCCGACGCGATCGTCGCCGACGCCGAGGACCTGCGCCGCGCGCTCTTGGGCGACGACGGCCGCTGGACGCTGCTGGGTCAGTCGTACGGCGGCTTCGTGGCGTTGACGTACTTATCAAATTACCCCGATGCGCTCGTGGGGGTGCTCGTCGCCGGCGGCGTCCCGTCGCTCGACCGGCCGGCCCTCGAGGTCTACCGAAGCACCTACCGCACGCTGCTCGGCAAGATCCGCGCGCACGAGCGCCGCTACCCGGGCGACCTCGCGCGCTGGCGCGCGCTGGCCGCGCACGTCGCGGAGCGCGAGGACGCGTCCGCGGACGGGCGCCGCGCGACGCCGCTGCAGGTCGCCTACCTCGGCAACCTGCTCGGCTCGAGCACCGGCCCCGACGTGCTCCATGAGCTGCTCGAACGGGCGCTGGTGGGGGAGGGTGCGCGCGCTGCGCTGTCGACCCCCGGGCGCCGCGCGCTCGAGGCCGCGCAACCGTTCGGTGCCAGCCCGATCTACGCTGCGCTCCACGAGTCGATCTACGCGCAGGGCGCGGCGACGGAGTGGGCCGCGGCGCGAGCGCACGCCGAGCTGGCGAGCGAATGGCCCGACGAGCTGCCGCGCGCCCACGCCGAGATGGTGCTGCCCGAGCTCTTCGACGGTGTCCCCGAGCTGCGGCCGCTGCGGGGCGCCGCCGAGCTCCTGGCGCGCCAGGGCGACTGGCCGGCGCTCTACGACCCCGCCACCCTCGAGCGCAACCGGGTCCCGGTGGCCGCGGTGGCGTACGCCGACGACCTCTACGTGCCGCTCGCCTTCGCCCAGGAGACCGCCGCGCGGGTGCCGAACGTGCGCCTGTGGGTGACCAACGAGATCGAGCACGATGGGCTGCGTGCCGAGGGGGCGCGGGTGTTCGCTCGGCTGCAGGAGCTGCTCGTCGCATGAGCGACGTCCCGACCGACGTCCAGGTGGCCGACAGCCACACGGGCGGTGAGCCGACCCGGTTGGTGATCGCCGGCGGCCCCGACCTGGGCTCGGGCACGCTGGCCGAGCGCCGCGCGCGCTTCGACGCGTCGTTCGGCGAGTGGCGCGACGCGGTGGTCCGCGAGCCGCGCGGGCACGCGGCGATGGTGGGGGCGCTGCTGCTGCCGCCCGATCGCCCCGATGCCGCGGCCGGGGTGCTGTTCTTCAACGACGTCGGCAGCCTCGGCATGTGCGGCCACGGGTTGATCGGAGCGCTCGTGACCTTGCACCATCTGGGGCGCGTCGGGCTGGGGGCTCACCGGATCGACACGCCCGTGGGGGCGGTGACCACCACCCTCCACGACCCGCACACCGTCGAGATCGCCAACGTGCCGGCGTACCGCCATCGCGCCGACGTGGCGCTCGAGGTCCCGGGCGTCGGCCGGGTGGTCGGCGACGTCGCCTGGGGCGGCAACTGGTTCTTCCTGGTGCACGGCGCCCGCGGCGACCTCGACCTCGCGCACGTCGACGCGCTGACCGCGGAGGCGAAGGCGATCCGCGCGGCGTTGGGGGCCGCCGGCGTCACCGGCGCCGACGGCGCGGCGATCGACCACGTCGAGCTGATGGGCCCGGCCGCGCAGGCCGATGCGCGCGGCTTCGTGCTGTGCCCGGGCGGCGCCTACGACCGCTCGCCGTGCGGCACCGGCACGAGCGCCCACCTGGCCTGCCTGCACGCCGACGGACTGCTGGCCCCCGGGCGCGCCTGGCGCCAGGAGAGCGTCGTCGGCAGCGGCTTCGAGGCATGGATCGAACGCGTCGACGGCGACGGTGTTCACGTACGCTTGCGCGGCCAGGCGTACGTCACCGGAACGGCGACGCTGCGCTTCGACCCGCGCGACCCCTTCCGCTTCGGGCTACGCTGACGGTTCGACTTCAGGGCTGCCGCCCGAGGGAGGTCCGGCATGCACGTCCACCGGCGCGGGGTGCGCCCCGCCATCATTACGCTCTCGTGCGTCGCAGCCGTGACGCTCGCTTCCGGCCCGGTGCTCGGTTGAGCAGGAGCGAACCGCTGCGACCGCCGCCCGAGGCGCCGCGTGGCGATTCGCGGCGCGGTGCGCCGTGGTCGGGCGCGACCGACGTGCTCCGCGGGGTGTTGGCCGACGCGCTGACGGCGGCCGGGGTGCCGTTCGCCGGCCTCGACCTGCTGCGCCCGTCCGGGCAGGTCTGGCGCGCCCACGGCGCGGGCGACGCGTGGGTGGTCCGGGTCGCGACCGCTCCCGAAGTGCCGGCGCTGGAGGCGACGCTCGCCTGGGCTGCGGCGCTCGCCGAGCGCGGTGTGTCCGTGCCGCGACCGTGGGCGCTGGAGGGGCTCCATCCCCAGCTCGTGCGCATGGGCACGAGCGCAGCGCTCGTGACTTCGTGGGCGAAGGGGGCGCCGATCGCCGAGTCCGGGTGGGACGAGGCGACGTCGGAGGCGCTCGGCGTCCTCTTGGGCGACGCGCACGCGGCGGCCACCGCCGTCCCTGCGCACGCCGGCGCGCGCCGCTACGACGGCGCTTGGGCCGATGGGGCGTGGAGCCGACTGGCGATCGAGCGGGTGCTGCCCGACGTACCCGGGCGTGAGGCCACGGTCGTCCGCGCGGGCCTCACCGCGGCGCGCGTCGCGCTCGAGCGCGCCTGGCGCGGCGGTCCCGGCGGTCCGGTCGTCATGGTGCACGGCGACGTGCACGCCCACAACGTGCTCGAGACCGCTCGCGCGGGCGACGACGTCGCCCTGGCTCTGATCGACGTGGGCCAGGTCGGGCTGGCGCCGGTGCTGCTCGACCTCGCGTTCGCGCTCTTAGAGCACGAGGACCCCACCGCTTGGGCGCTGTGGCGCGGCTACCGGACCCGCCGTGCGGTACCGCCCGACGCCGAGGCCGCGCTCGGCGCGATGCACGTGCTCGCGTTGGTCGACAACCTCGGCTTCCTGGCGGCCGACGAGCGCGAGCACGCGTTCGTCGGTGAGGCGTGGCCCGCGCTGGTGGCGTCGTGCGCGGCGCTGCTGTCGGGGGCGCGGGCGGCCTGACGGAAGCAGTGACGGTCCCGCGGTACCGTCCCCGTATGAAGATCGAGGTCTGGTCCGACGTCGTCTGCCCCTTCTGCTACGTCGGCAAGCGCAGGTTGGAAGCCGCGCTCGCCGAGTTCCCGCACCGCAACGCGGTGGGGGTGGTGTGGCGCTCGTTCGAGCTCGCGCCCGACGCCCCCGCCGAGACCGGCGAGCCGCTCGACGCGCTCCTCGCCCGCAAGTACGACATGGACCTCGCCGAGGCCCGTGCCGCCAACGCGCGCGTCACGGCGATGGCGGCCGAGGTCGGGATCGAGTTCCGGCTCGAGCGCGCCCGCTCGGGCAACACCTTCGACGCCCACCGACTGCTCCACTTGGCGGCCGAGCACGGCCTGGGGGGCGAGGCCAAGGAGCTGCTGCTGCGCGCTTACTTCACCGAGGGGCGCGCGGTTGGGGTGCGGGCGGAGCTGGTGGCGCTCGGCGTCGAGCTCGGGCTGGAAGAGGCTGTGGTGCGCGCGGCCCTCGAGGGGGAAGCGCATGCCGACGCGGTGCGCGCCGACCAGCGCGAAGCGCGCGAACTGGGCGTGCAGGGGGTGCCGTTCTTCGTGATCGACCGGCGCTACGCGGTGTCGGGAGCGCAGCCGGAGGCGGTCTTCGCCGAGGCGCTGGCGCGGGCCTGGGCGCAGCGGGCGCCACAGGTGCAGGTGATCGGGACGGAGACCGAGGCGGAGACCGAGGCGGAGACCGAGGCGGCGTGCGTGGACGAGGCGTGTGCGGCGCCGCAGGGTTGACGCGGTCGCGGAACGCCCGCGGGCAGGGCGCTCGGAACGGGTCCACGACCGTCGGGTCGCCGATGCGCTGCCCGTGCTGGAGGTCCTCGGTACGCAGGCGGGTGCAGGCGGCGTCCAGCGCCGCAGCCACGACGAGCGCGTCGTAGAACGAGAAGCCGTAGCGTTCGCCGACTTCGAGCGCGCGCAGGAAGAGCTCCGGGCTTGGCCCGAGGCGCCATAGGGGTGCGAGCACGCCGGAGAAGAATCGACGGGCATCCGACGGTGAAGCGCCGAGCCTGCGAGTGAGCACGTTCAGCGCTTCCTGCACCACCTGGTAGCTCACCGCACCGGTGCCGGCGGTCAGTGCGTCCGCGACGAGGCGCTCCGCCACGGCGCGTTTGTGGTCGTCGACGTCGTCGAACAGATAGACGAAGACGTTGGTGTCGAGGAATTCAGCGCTCATTCAACTCGTTGCGCGCGAAGAGGTGCCCGGCGGTTCGGATCGTGCGCTGGAGGTCGTGCACGAGGTCCATGGCGGCGCGTGCACGCTCCTCGCGGGCCGCGTACGCCTCGAGCCAGAGACGGAACTGCTCGTTCAACGTGGTGCGCTCGCGGTGCGCACGCTCTCGCGCGGCCTCGATGAGGCGCTCGTCTGCGCTGGAGGTCACCTTGCGCGTGGCGCAGCACATCCCAGGACGTACCGCCCATGCGACATGGGCACCAAGGCCATCGGCGCAGTGCTACCGCTGCTACCGCTCGAAGACGAACACCTCGCCACCGCGGCTGGGGTCGTCGGTCGGTCGCGGGTTGGTGCCCACAACGACGTGGCGGCCACCGGCGCTGATGTCGAGCGCGACGCCAAAGCCCTGGTCGGCATACGACGGGTTGGGCTGCAACACCTGGTCGACCCCCCAGGCGCCGACGCCGCCGGTGTCGCGCTTGATGACCTGGACCACGCCGGGGGCGCACGGGCTGGTCGGCTCGATGCTGATGCACTGCGCCGCGACCACGCCCACTGCGAGCGTGTCGTCGCGAAGGCGGACCGATGGCGCGGCCCAGAACACGAAGATGTCAGGGTAGGTCGGCACGGTGAAGCTGTGCGCGCGGATCTCGCCGTACTCGTTTGGTCCGCCGCCGGCGCCGCGCTCGAAGACGAGCACGTCGATGGAGGTGGCGCCGATCGCCGTGACGGCGAGGGTTTCGCCGTCGATCTCCACGTAGGTGGAACAGCCGATCAGTTCGCTGCCGACGATGGTGTCGATCAACGTCCAGTTCGCCGGATCGGCGGGAGCGTCGCGCTGGTAGACGAGCACGGACTCGCCTGCCCCGATGCAGGAGTCGTCGCCTTGGTACGAGGCTGCGATGGCGAGCGCTTGGCCGTCCTCGCTGAGATCGACGTCGGTGCCGAAGAAGCCCGTGGCCATGTCGTTCAGCGCGGCCGGCGATGGGATGGTCGCTGCCAGGCCCCATGCGTTCGCGCCGCCCACGTTGCGCCCGTAGATGCGGACCTCGGAGGGCACGCCGCCGGTGCCGCTGGGGAGTCCGACGATCAGGGCGTCCGCCGCCAGCGCGATGGCGATCTCGGGGAAGGTACCCATCGAGATGCCGATCCCCTCGCCCTCCAGCAGGATGGCGCCGGGGGTCCAGGCGCCCGTCGAACCCTCCTCGAACACGTGCAGGACCGACTCGTACACGTCCGGACCCGTGGACACGCGGCGGAAGCCGAGGGCCACCAGCGTCGAGCCGCGCGCCTCGATGGTGGTGCCGAACTCGAGGTAGGTGTCGCCCGCGGGTGGGGCCAGCGACGTCGCAAGCGTCCAGACGCCGGGGACGACGCGCTCGTGCACCCGGATCGCGCCCTCGAGGCGGGTGCCGTCGAGTGCCCGCGTGCGCGAGAAGAACAGGCGACCGTCGTCGATGGCCACGAACTCGCGGTTGTAGCGTTGGCGCGGACCGGTGGTCTCCGCGACCGCGATCGCGGGTGCGAAGGGGCCGGGGAAGACGTCGACCGTCACCAGCGAGGTCAGGTACGGATCGGCCGCCACGTAGGGTGACTTGAGCGCGCTCAGCCGGTAGCGGACGTAGGTCGCCGCCGCACCTGCCGGTGGCACCTCGGTCAGCGAGTCCGAGCACGGGACTTCGACCGGTGCTTCGGCTGCTTCGCCCTCGACTTGACGCGAGAGGGCGCATGAGACCATTCCCGCCTGTGTGCCCGCGTGGTCCACCTGCCACTCGAGCGTCGTCTCGCTTCCACGGTCGACCGAAGACGGTGTCGCCTCGAACTGCACGATCCTCGTCACCGTCACGCCACCGTTCGTCGAAGGGCAACCGGTAAGGAGCAGCGCCAGCGCTCCAAGTGCAACCAACCGCGATGCGTTTTGCATATGCGCATGGTACTCGGTCATATGCTGAAACGGGGTGCAGATGACGCCGAATCATGCGCGCGGGGGCATGCCGCGGCACACCGAGGCTGGCCGACCCCCGAAGCGTCCGCGAAGACGTCGGGCGACGTCGCGCGCGACCGCTTCTGTCACGATCGCCGGTTCGGTTCCGTGGAGAACCGTGGGGTGTGGCGGCTTCGTGCAGTGAGCGGCTCGCGCGGCGGCGCCGCGGGGTCGACTAGATCCGGTACACCCGCGCCTCCCACCCGCGCAGCGTCGCACGGTCGCCGGGCGCGTCCTCGGTCCGCAGGTTGCCCAAGAGCAGCTCGCTTGCCTCAGGGATGGCGACGCCGGTCCCGGCCAGCGGCAAGTCCTCGTCGGAGAAGTTCGAGACCACCAGCAGCACGTCGTCGCCCAGCCGCCGCTCGAAGGCCCACATCCGCTCGTGCTCGGGCGCCAGCAGCTGGAAGTCGCCCAGCGCCACCACCGGCAGATCGCGCCGCAGCGCGATCAGCCGCCGGTAGTGGTGGAACACCGAGTCCGGGTCGGCGCGCTGCGCGTCTGCCGCGAAGGTGGCGTGGTCCGGGTGGAGCGGCAGCCACGGGTTCGCGCTGCCGAAGCCGCCGTCGGGCGCGGAGGTCCAGGGCATCGGGGTGCGGGCGTGGTCGCGGCTCTTGGCGTTCAGGCGCTCCAGGATCACCGGATCGGGGAGGCCGAGGGTGCGCGCGAAGCGCACGTAGTTGGTCGACTCGACGTCCTGGAACGCGTCCACGTCCGGGAACGGGTGGTTGGGCATCCCCAACTCCTCGCCCTGGTAGACGAACGGGGTGCCGCGGTGCAGGTGCAGGACGGTCGCGAGCGCTTTGGCCGAGCGCTCGCGCCAGGCGGAGCGATCGTCGCCGAAGCGCGACACGGCGCGCGGCTGGTCGTGGTTGCCGAGGTAGAGGCTGTTCCAGCCGCGCTTGCGGAGCGCGGTCTGCCAGCGGTTCAGCGTCCCTTTGAGGAGTGGCAGCGGCAGCGGCCGCAGGTCGAACTTGCTACCCGGCGCCTGGTCGAGCGTCACGTGCTCGAAGGTGAACACCATGTCGACCTCGCGCCGGTCGGGGTCGGTGTAGGCGACCGCCTGTTCGGGGGTGACGCCGAGCATCTCGCCGACCGTCAGCAGCACCTTGCCCGCGCTGCCCAGCACCTCACCGTGCAGCTCTTGGAGGAACTCGTGGATGCGCGGGCCGGACTCGACGAACGGGAAGCCGTTGCCCAGGCCGTCGGGCCCGATCTCGCTGGCGTCGCGCAGCGGCAGCTCCTTGCTGACCAGGTTGATCACGTCCATCCGGAAGCCGTCGACGCCGCGCGCCAGCCACCAGCGCAGCATCTCGAAGAGCGCTTCGCGCACCGGCGGGTGCTCCCAGTTGAGGTCGGGCTGCGAGGTGTCGAACAGGTGCAGGTAGTACGCGTCGGTCGCCGCGTCGTACGTCCAGGCAGGATCGCCGAAGTACCCGCGCCAGTTGGTCGGCTCGGCGCCGGGCTCACCACCGCGGCAGCCGGGTCGTGGCGGGCGCCACCAGTACCAGTCGCGCATCGGGTCGTCGGTGGCGCTCCGCGACGCTTGGAACCACGGGTGCGCGTCGGACGTGTGGTTCAGGACCACGTCGAGCACCAGCTTCATGCCGCGCTCGTGGAGCGCGGCGATCAGCGCGTCGAGGTCGGCGAGGGTGCCGAACAGCGGGTCGACGCCTTGGTAGTCGGCGACGTCGTAACCGCCGTCGCGCATGGGCGAAGGGTAGACGGGGGAGAGCCACACGGCTTCGACGCCGAGCGCTTCGAGGTGGTCGAGGTGCTCGAGGACGCCGCGCAGGTCGCCGACGCCGTCGCCGCTGGCGTCGCCGAAGCTGCGGGGGTAGACCTGGTAGACGGTGGCGCGGGTCCACCACGGGGCGGTCGCGGGGTCTTGGGGCATGGAGCACGGTACCAGCGGTGCGGTGCGACGTCCGGGATGGAGGGCGCGGCGACGGACCGCGTCCCGGGCGCGCATTAGCCTTCGCTTCGATCATGCGCGAACCAGCGGCCGACCTCCTGCCCATCTTCCGAATCGTCGCCCACCTCGAGGCCGTCTCCTGGACCGGCCTGCTGCTCGGCATGCTCTTCGAGCGCGTGCTCATCCAGTACGCGGAGCTGGGCGACCGGTTGGTGGCCGGCTTCGGATCCGTTCACGGCCTGCTGGTGCTCGCCTTCGCTGGCCTCGGGATCGTGCTCGCAGTGGCGCGCCGCTGGGAGCCGCGGATGTACGTCCTGGGTTTCTTGGCGGCGCTGCTGCCGTTCGCGACGATCGCCTTCGACCGCTGGGCGATGCGGAACGATCGCTACGCCGTGCGCACCGCGCGCCCGCGGTAGCGGCGCCGGTTCAGCCGCTCGCGGTGCCGGATGGGGCCAGCGGCGCGTCGTTGAGCGCCCGCTCCATGAACACCAGGTAGGGCATGAGCTCCTCGGGGTACTCGTGGTGCGGCGGCGCGTGGGCGAAGCCGAACGACGTGTACATCGCGATCGCCTCGCGCAGCAGGTTCCCGGTGTCGAGGCGCATGAGGGTGTAGCCGTCGGCCCGCGCGGTTTCGAGGAGCGCGGTGCACAGCTTCCGTCCAACGCCCTGTCCGCGGCAGCGGTCGTGGACGTAGAGGCGCTTCATCTCGCAGCTGCCGTCGGGCAGCCGCCGGTAGGCGCCGCCGCCGCACACCTGGCCGTCCTCGTCGAAGGCTAGGAGCGTTCGACCGTTCGGCGCGGCGTAGGCGGTCGAGAGATCGGCGAGCTCGGCGGCGAACGACTGATGGCCGAACACCTGGTCGACGAGCCATGCGTCGTGGGCGTAGCGCTCGCGGCACCAGCCGAAGTACGCGGTCACGACCTCGCCGAACGCGGCGAAGTCCTCGGGGCTCATGGCGGTGCGGATCACCTAGCTGGCCTCGTCCGCCGCGCCGGCGCCGGTCTGGCGGGCGTAGTCGGCGGCGTCGAACCAGCCGCGCGACGCGGTCACCTGCAGGTCCGCGTCGAGCTCCCACTCCTCCCAACCGGTCACGCGCAGCGGGCGCCCGCTGCCGGCGTGCGTCCCCGTGAAGGTCCACAGGTAGGCGACGTGGTCGCCCGCGGCGCGGACGCCGTCGCACGCGAGCGCGAGGTCGGGGACGTCGGCGTAGAAGCCGGCCGCCATCGCCGCCACGCCGGCGCGGCCCTCCCAGGGCTGACCGCGGTTGATGACGATGCCGCCATCGGGTGCGTAGCAGGCCGCGACGGCCTCGGGCGAGCCGCTGTTCCACGCGGCCGTGTAGCGGGTCGCGAGCGCGTCGAGCGCGGACGGTTCGATGGACTCGGGTGGTTCCTGGGCCATGGGTGTCGCCTCCACGGGTACGCGCCGCCCGTGGGCAGCGTGCGTTCGATTGCAGGTTGCAGAAGGCTAGCACGCGTTCGATGCGGGCGGCGGGGACGGCCTGCCGCCGGTTAGCATCCGCCATGCCCGCTTCCTCGTACCTCGTCGCCGCCCGCGCGCTCGCCCCCGACCTGGTCGCCTGGCGCCGCCACCTGCACCGCCACCCCGAGCTCGCGTTCTGCGAGGCCCGTACCGCCGGCTTCGTGCGCGAGCGCTTGGCCGTGCTCGGCCTGGAGGCGAGCGCCCCGATGGCCGGCGGCACCGGCCTGACCGCGCTCGTGCGCGGCCGCGGCGACGGCCCCACCGTCGCGCTGCGCGCCGACATGGACGCGCTGCCGATCCCCGAGGACACCGGTGCGGACTACGCGTCGATGGTGCCGGGCGTCGCCCACCTGTGCGGCCACGACGCGCACACCGCGATGCTCCTGGGCGCCGCGGCGCTGCTGGTGGGGCGGCCGCCCGCGTTCGGCAACGTCAAGCTCCTGTTCCAACCGGCCGAGGAGGACGGCGGTGGGGCCGAGAAGATGATCGCCGACGGCGCCCTCGAGCGCCCCGACGTGGGCGCGGTGTTCGCGCTGCACGTCGACCCGCGCTTCCCGGTGGGGCGCACCGGCGTGGTGGTGGGGCCGGCGAACGCCGCCGTCGACGGGCTCGACGTCGAGGTCGTGGGTGCGGGCGGCCACGCCGCGTACCCGCACCTGTCGGTCGACGCGGTGAGCGTCGCGGCGCAGGTGGTCACGGCGCTTCAGCACGTGGTGAGCCGGCACAGCGATCCGCTGAAGCCGCTCGTCCTGACGATCGGCACCATTCAGGGCGGCTTCGCGCGCAACGTGATCGCGCCGTCGGTGAAGCTCTCGGGCACGCTGCGCAGCTTCGACGCGGAGTTGCGCGCGGGGCTCCCGGCGCTGGTCGAGCGGGTGGTGCAGGGCGTGGTCGCGGCGCACGGCGCCACCGCGCACGTCGCGTACGACTTCGGCTACCCGGCCGCCATCAACGACCCGGCGCTGGTGCCGACCTTCGACGCCGCCGCGGCGGCGTTGGTGGGCGCGGACGCGCACGCGCACCTGGCGCCCACCATGGGCGGCGAGGACTTCGCGTACTACGCCGAGCGCGTCCCGGCCGTGATCGGCCGTCTGGGTGTGCGCGACGAGGCGCGCGGCTTCGTCCATCCGTTGCACCACCCGCGCTTCGACCTCGACGAGACCGCGCTGCCGCTCGGCGCAGCGCTGCTGGCGGAGGCGGCGACGCGCTGGTTGGCGTCGCAGGCGTGAGGGCGAGGAACGATCCTGGCGGCGTGCGCAGGTCTCGCCGCTCCGCTTCGGTAACTGTAAATGCGACGTGGGTTTCGAACCGACCGACGGCCTGGTGCGGTGTCCCCCCTTCGTGGGGCTGGGGGACGACGACGTGCGCGCCCTCGCCGCCATCGCGCGGTGCCGACGCTTCGAGCGTGGCGCTCCGCTGTTCTTCGCGGGCGACCGGCCCGAGGGCTTGCACGTGATGGCGGCGGGGTCGTGCCGGATCTATGTGCTGGCGCCGCACAGCGGCCGCGAGATCGACCTGGCGACCGAGCACCCGTCCCGTACCGTCGCCGAACTGCCGAGCCTCGCGCGCCTGCACCAAGTGGGCGCCATCGAGCTCGACGGGCGCACGGTGGCACGCGCCGACCTCGCCGCGTTGCGCGAGCGCGTCGACGGGCGTTGACCTGGGTCATGGCGCTGCCGCAGCGTGAGTTCGAGCGGGTGCCGGTCCGCGTCGGCTGACCGGGGCGCGCCCATACGAAACCGGCGCCCATCCGGGCGCCGCGCTTGCAATGGCTTGATTTCTAAAACGTACCCCGGTATGCGCGATTCGTCAAGACCTTGCGGCCGGATGGGGTCGCGGGGGTCGGCGAACGCCCAAACCCGGCGCCGAACACGCCCGGATCGGGTCGCGAACCGGCCTCCGCGCGGGTCGTTCGCAGCTCCTGGTTCGTCGCGTACCCTTGCCCCATGACCCAAGGCATCCATCACGTCGCCGTCCGCGTCACCGACTTGGGGCGCTCCGTCGCCTTCTACGATCGCCACTTCGACTTTGAGGTCACCAGCCGCATGACGCTCGCGAGCGGCGCCGACATCGCCTTTCTTGCGCACCCCGAGGGTGGAGCGCAGCTCGAGCTGATCGCCGGCCTCGACGACCACCACCCGGGCGATGGCCTGGTGCACCACGTGGCGTTCGGTGCCGACGACGTGCCGGCGCTGTTCGCGCGCCTGCGCGCGGCCGGCGTGCCCACGCTCGAGGACGCACCGGTGACGCTCGCGAACGGACGACAGCTGTTCTCGTGCCGCGGACCGGACGGCGAGCGACTCCAGGTCAGCGGAATGTGACGGCGCCCCCCCGCGCTGGGGCCGCAACGAAACCAGCGCCCCTCGGGGCGCCGCGTGTGCGTTGGATTGATTACTAGAACGTACCCCGGTATGCACGATTCGTCAAGGCCTTGCGCGCCGACGACCCTAGGCTGGCTCCGAACCGTCGAAAGCCGGCTCCGGACCGGTGGTTCGGGGGGCCCATCCTGGGATCGGAGGGACGCGGACCCGCGTCGGCGTGTTCTCACGGAAGCTTACGAAGCTGGGGTTTCACGCCTCGAGCGCAGGCGTCACGTCGACGTTTGCGTGTCGGCACCCGGCACAAGCCGACCGAGCTGCGGCACACGCAGGTGCGTGCGTTGGCAGCGAGCCCGCTATTCGTCGCCGAGCAACGCCGCCAACGCCTCGTCCCCCACGACCGGATCCACCGCGAAGTCGACGGTGAGCGTCAGCGTCCGCTCCGGGTCGAAGGTCACCTGGAAGCCGCCCTCGCGCCACATGAGCGTCGCCTCGATCCGCCCGGTCGCGCGCAGCGTGGTGTCGGAGGCGCGCTCGACCTGCAGCTCGATCAGGGTCAGGTCCTGGAGCTGGTAGAAGGCGCTGCCGCTCCAGCGTTCGGGGTGGTAGGCGACGCTGACGTTCTCCGGGTCGCCGGTCCATGCGAGCGTCTCGGGGTCGAGGCGGATGCCGAGCACCAGCTCGCGCAGGTCGTCGCGACCGTATTCGGGGGCGCCGGCGCTGCCGCGCAGGTTGAGCGTGAGGGTGGCCGCCATCGCGACCACGCCGTTCACGACGAGCGGATCGGTGGCGACGGTCGTGGCGGTGGCGACCTCGCGGCCGACGAGTCGGCCGGCCACCGCGCGGGCGCGGGCGTCGTCGATGGACTCGCTCGGCTCGGGGACCACCGTCACGTACGTGCTGAACGCCACCGGTACGCCGTCGACGGTGGCGTCGAGGGTGCCCGTCGGGGCGTAGGTGGGCTCCTGGGCGAGGGCGGCGGGAGCGAGCACGGTCGCGGTGGCGAGGATCAGGGCGGTGGTGCGCAGACGGCGGATCGCGTGCATGGGTGGTCCTCCTGGCGCGGCGGGCGTAGGCGCATGGCCCCACTATGCCGGCCCGGCGTTCACCGAGCGTTACAGCGCGCGGAGGGCTCGCGGCGCACTCGGGCAACGGGTCCGTCGACGCCGGCTGGCGCACCGACGTCGGCGACCTGCGCGTGGGCCACTTCGTCGGCCTGCATGGGCTGCAGGTGATCCCGTTGGGCGGCGCGTGGCTGCAGCGGGTGGTGCGCCTCGGTCGCGTTGCGGTCGACGGGTCGCCCGACGAGTCGCTCGACCGCACCCCTTCCGGTGCGAGCATGCGCGCATGACCCTAGCCACCCTGTTCGAAGCCAGCTTCCTGCTCGTCGCCCCGTTCTGGTTGCTGATGATCGCGCTTCCCGGTTGGCGCGTCACGCAACGCGTGATCGCCTCGCCCTGGATCGCGGCGCCCGCTGCCGCGCTGTACCTGGTGCTCGTCGTCCCGGGTCTGCCGGGGGTGCTCGCGGCGGTGTCGAGCCCGTCGCTCGCGGCGATCGCGCCGATGCTCGGCACGCCCGAGGGGGCGACGGTCGCGTGGGTACACTTCTTGGCCTTCGACCTGTTCGTGGGGCGGTGGATCTACCTGGACGCGCGCACGCGGGGCGTGTCGCCGTGGGTGGCGGCGCCGCTGCTGTTCCTGACGCTGATGTTGGGGCCGGCGGGGGTGTTGGGGTACCTGGGGGTGCGGTGGGTGGCGGGGCGGCGGCCGCTGGTGCCGGTCAACACGCCGTAAGGCGGCGGGTTGCCTACCGACGGTAGTCCGTGCGTCGCTGACGGCGTCTTGCCCTCGCGGGTGTAGCTGGGCATCTACGTCGCGAGCTGCAGGGATCGTTTGGTCACGAGTTCGAAAGCCCTCGAGTGGGCGTCTACGCGATTGGCCTCGAGGAGCTCGGGGATCAGGTGCTCGAGTCTCGACGTCAGTCCCTCGACGGTGTCGGCCTCCGCGACGAGGCCCGGCACGTCGGCGCTCTCGGCGACCCGGACCCGAGCCTCGGGATCCCACACAGCGGTGACACGAACGGGGCGCGGCACGCCGGCATCCTAGGTCGCGCGCGCTCGGTACGACGTGAGCTCACCGGTTCGTGCCGAGGAGCTCGCGGCTTCCGCCGTCGTCGGCGCACCGGGTAGCATCCGGCACGACCCAGCGTCGTACCGCCGATCCGCGCGGCCCAGCGTTCGAAGGGCGCGCGCGGTGCAGGGCCGCGTGGCCCCGGCCGGCGGCCAGGAGGACAGCATGTCGAACCGACAAACCCAATGCAGCCCGCTCGCCCACGCCCCTTCGCTCGCTGCGGCGTTGCTCGTGGCCTTCGTCGGCGCCTTCGGGGTCGCCTTCGCCGACGTGGGTGTCGGGCTGCGCGCGATCGACCAGGGGGACTTCGAGGGCGCCATCGGTGCGTTCGAGGCCGCGATCGCGGCCAATGACGACGACGCTCGTGCCCACTTGCTGCTCGCGCGTGCCGCCGTGTACGCCGCTGCAGAGCTCCCCGAGGACGCCGACGCCGATCGCGAGGCGCTGTTCGCGCGCGCCGCGGACATGGCCGACCGCGCCGTCCGCCTCGCGCCGGGCGAGCCCGACGCCCACTTCGAGGTCTCCCGCGCGCTGGGCCGCCTGGCGCAGTACCGGGGCGTGCTCCAGTCGCTCAGCCTCGCTGCTCGGGTGGAGCGCGCGCTCGAGCGCACGCTCGAGCTCGACCCGGACCACGCCGCGGCGTGGCACGCCCGCGGCCTGTTCCACCACGACGTCCCCTGGATCGCCGGCGGGCGCCGCGGGTCCGTGGCGCCGTCGTTCGAGCGGGCGATCGTGCTCGAACCCGACGAGATCACGCATCGCTTGGCCTTCGCGCAGGTGCTCGTCGATCGGGACGACTTCGCGGCCGCGATCGCGCAGCTCGAGGTGGCGGTGGGGCTGCGTGCGGCGACGTACCTCGAGCGGAAGGACCTCGAGGCGGCGCGGGCGTTGCTGGCCGAGCTGCGGTAGGGGTCGGCGCCGCGCGCGGCGTGTGGGCTGCCACGGTAGCCTCGACCGCGGAGGTGCTCGGGTGCGCACGATCGGCCTGCTCGGCGGCATGAGTTGGGAATCGACGGTGCCGTACTACCGCACCGTCAACGAGGTCGTGAAGGGGCGCCTCGGCGGCCTGCACTCCGCCAAGGTGGTGTTGGTGAGCGTCGACTTCGCCGAGGTGGAGCGGTTGCAGCACGCGGGCGACTGGGACGCCGCGGGCGAGCTGTTGGCGGCGTCCGCGCGCGCGCTCGAGGCGGCGGGCGCCGAGTGCGTCGTCCTCTGCACGAACACCATGCACCGGGTGGCGGGCGCCATCGAGGCGGCGGTCGGCATCCCATTGCTGCACATCGCCGACCCCACGGCGGAGGCCGTCCGTGCGGCCGGGGTGCGGGCGGTGGGGCTCCTCGGCACCCGCTTCACCATGGAGCAGGACTTCTACGTCGGACGACTCGAGTCACGGTACGGGCTCACGGTCCTGACGCCGCCGGCCGACGACCGGGCGCTGGTGCACCGGGTGATCTACGAGGAGCTGGTGCTGGGGCGCATCCTCGAGCCCTCGCGCGCCGCGTACCGGCGGGTGATCGCCGACCTGGTCGCGCGCGGGGCCGAGGGCGTGATCCTCGGGTGCACCGAGATCGGGCTGCTAGTGGGGCCGGAGGACGCGCGGGTGCCGCTGTTCGACACCACGGAGCTGCATGCGGTGGCGGCGGGGGCGTGGGCGGTGGCGAGCGGCGGGTAGGCGTACTCCCTCAAGCGGCGTCCGCGAACGCCGGCGACCACCCCTCTGGTCCGTACCGCACGAAGCCCGACGGCGCGAAGCGCCATAGGTGCAGCCAGCCGTGGTCGAGCAGGTGCCGCACGACCTCGTGCTTGGCGACGACGGCGTCTACGGCTGCCTGCGGCGCGTCGACGATCACGGTCAGCCGCAGCGGTTCGTGCACCCAGCGCTCGCCGTCGTGGAGCGACTGGCGCGCGAGCCCGATGCGCAGGTCGCCGCCGTTCCCCTCGAACACGCCGAGGTGGCCGCCCACCACGTTGTGCAGCACCTTGTTGCCGCTGCCGAGGCGGTGCGGGTCGCAGGTGGACGCGTGGTACTGCCAGTTGATCCAGTGCGCGACCAGCATCGGCGCGGTCATCAGCAGCTCGAGCACGCTGCCGTCGCGGTCTTGGTCGGCGTCGTAGTCGTGCAGGAAGCAGCGCCCGTCCAGCGCGACGCCGCGGCTCCGGTGGCGCGGGGCGATCACGAGGGCGGCGTTGCCCGCCAAGCCCCACTCGGGGCGGGTCTGGGCGCCGTCGTTGGCGCGGCGGCGCAGCTGGTCGGCGAGGGCCGCGGGCGACGCGCTCGGGTCCAGGCCGAGGCCCGCGGCCCGCTCGCGGCGCACCCGGTCGCCCGCTTCGGCGAACGCGCCCTGCCAGCGCGCCCAGCGCTCGCGCGCGGCATCGGGCAGCAGGTCGAGGTCGAAGGCGGTGACGTCGTCCGTGGTGGTGTTGTGCAGCCCCGCGACGAAGGTCGTGGCGCCGGGGACGGCGAGGCCGCGCGCCTCGAGGCCCGCGCGCACCGCGGGCTCGTTCAGGAGCTGCGCCAGGCTGCGCGCGTTCACCTCGCCGGTCTGGCCGCCGCAGGCGCCGCAGTCGAGCGCCGCGGCGTGCGCGTTGTTGGCGGATTGGCCCCCGTGTCCGACCAGCAGCACCAGCGGCGCCAGCGGTCGGTCGAGGCCCATGGCGCGCAGCACGCCTTGTGCCAGGTCGACCTTGGCGTCGAAGTCGAGGCCGACGAGTTGCGGGCGCGCGAGCGCGCGGAACCGGGCGGGCAGCCCGTCGAGCTCGTCGCGGTCCGGGCCCTGGTTGCCGGGCGCCAGCCAGGTTCCGAGCTGGCCGAGGTACCCGAGCCCGGCGGCCTCCACGAAGGAGAACGCGGCGCCCGGCCAGCGGGTCGCGGCGTGCCAGCGGTCGCGCAGGGCGAGCCGGGTCGTCCGCGCGTGGCCCGCAGCGCGTTCCAGGGCGGCGTCGGCGCCACCCGCGGCCGCGGGCACGAGGCGGTCGGTGGCCTCGACGCGGGGCGCCAGCAGGCCGGGGAGCTGCGGGCGCCGGGCGTCGGTCGCGAGCGGCGTGTAGGCGATCGGCAGCCCGAAGAACCCCGCGAAGCCCAGCGTCTCGACGGCGGGCCCGGCGGCCTCCAGCGCGCGGCGCAGCGGCTCGCTGCGCACGTCGATGCAGAAGGCGGCCTGCATTTCTACGGTCTGCGGCGCCGGGCGCGCGCCCTCGGCCGCCGCGAGCCGCCCGGCCAGGTCGCGCTGATAGCCGACCTCGAGCGCCGCCTGCCACACCTCGTCGACCACGAGGGCGCGCGCGGCCTCCGCCAGCGCGTCGGGCGCGCGGGTCCATGCCTGCCGCAAGGACGCGAACGCCGGCGCGGACGCCCTCGCGTCGGTACCTTCGAGCAGGATCGCGCCCCAGGCGAGGCGGATGGCCAGCAGCTCGCGCAGGTGGGGGTCGGTGCGCTCCTCGAACCGCGCCTGCCAGCCCAAGTACGCGCACCAGGACGCCCAGCCCTGGACCGTCAGCAGCACGGCCTCGAGGTAGTCGGCCCACACCGCCGGGGGCAGGCCGAGGCGGTCGAGCGCCCAGCGCTCGGCGTCGCGCGCCGTGGCCGGCAGCGCGCCCGTGGCGCGGCCGAGGCGCGGCAGGCCCATGAGCAGGCCGATGCCGTGGTCGTGCTGGAGGGTCTCACGCCAGAACGCGTACAGCCCCTGGGTGCGCGCGGGCTGCCAGTCGGCCTGATGCGCGTCGAAGTAGGCGGCGCAGGTCTGGCTCACCTGGTGGGTGATGGCGTGGCGCCAGGGGAGCTGGTCGTCGCGGCCGCGGCCGCCGTGGAGGAGGTCGATCAGAAGCGGCAGCGGGGTTGGCAACGTGTCCGTCCGCAGCGCGTCGAGGCAGCGTTCCGGCGTCCAGCCCTGCGCCCCCGCCTCGGGCGACGCGCGCAGCGCCCAATCCAGGTCGTCGGGGCCGATCCGCCCCTCCGCCCAGGCGCGCCGCAGCAGATCGCGCGGTGCGAACACCTGGATGCCGGCGAGCACGGCCATGCGCGCGGCCACCTCGCGCACCGGGAGGCCGACCCGGGACCAGTGCGGGTTGACCGCGATCGCGCGGTCGAGCGGCCAGGCGGGCGCGATGGCGTTGCAGGCGTCGGCGCAGGCGCGCTCGACCCGGGCGCGCCAGGCATCGTCGGGGGGCGACGGCGTCGGTGGTGGGCGATCGGTCGTGGTGGGCGTCACGGGGTCCTCCGGGTCGGCCGTTCAGCGCCGGGCATCGGCGAGCAGGGCTGGGTCGGGGTGGGCATCGGGCCGTGGCGGGGCGGTGGGCGCCCAGCGGGTGGGCCAGAGGCGCAGCGCGAGGCGGGTGAACGCCTCGTCGACGTAGAAGCCGGCGTAGCTCCAGCGGCGCCAGGGGGCCAGCGCCGCGGGCGCGCGTTGGAGCAGCGCCAGGCACGCGTAGAGCGCGAGCATCCCGGCGAGCGTCACCGCCCCGAGCCCGTGGTGCGGGGCGTCTCGGAGGCCGAGCGGCAGCGCGTGCACGCCCCACGCGGCGGCGGTGAGGCCGGCCACCATGGCGAGGCCTGCGAGCGCCTGCCCGGCGCGTTCGCGGGCGGCGACCGGCGCCCCGGGAAGCCACAGCAGCGGCGCCCAGGCGAGGCCCAGCACCGCGCTCCACCACCAGGGCCAGGGCGCGTACGCGGCCGGCGCGAGGACCAACAGGACCACCGCGAGGGCCGCCAGCGGCGCCAGCGCGAGGCTGAGGGCCGTCGGGGCGGCGCTCTGGTGCAGCGCATGCCGGCGCGTTCGGCGCACCGCCGTCGACGCCGACAGGAAGGCGTGGGCCTTGTAGAGGGAGTGGCCGACCAGGTGCAGCGCCGCCAGCGTGTAGAGCCCCAGCGCGACCTCGAGCAGCATGAAGCCCATCTGGGCGACCGTGGACCAGGCGAGGCGCACCTTGACGCTGACGCGCGTGAGCATCACCATCCCGGCCAGGACGGCGGTGGTCAGGCCGAAGGCGAGCAGCACGCCGCGCGCCGCGGGCGCTTGCTCCAGCAGCGGGGCGAAGCGGATCAGCACGAAGCCGCCTAGGTTGACGACGCCCGCGTGCAGCAGGGCCGACACCGGGGTCGGCGCTTCCATCACCTGGACCAGCCAGCCGTGCACGGGGAGCGAAGCGGTGCGCAGCAGCACGGCCAGCACCAGCGCCAGCGCGCTCACGTGGAGCGCGGTGGACATGCCGCTCTGCCCCACGTGCGCTCCCAGGGCCGACAGCGAGCCGCTGCCCACCTCGCGCCAGGCGAGGGCGGCGGCGAGGAGCAGGAGCGCGTCGGCCGCTCGGTCGGCGAGTCGCTTCTTGTGCGCGGCCAGGCGGGCGAAGGGGCGGTCCGGGTAGAAGCACAGGAGGGGCTGCAGGGTCATGCCGACCGCGGCCCACGCCGCGACGAGCACGAGCCAGTGGTCGGCCAGCAGGAGGAGGTGGACGGAGGCCAGCACGCCGGCGAGCGCCGCGACGTAGCGCCGCTGGCCCGCCTCGCCCTCCAGGTAGCGCGCGGAGAAACCCGCGACGACGGTGCCGAGGAGCTGCACCAGCACCGCGACGATGAGCCCGAGCGTCGTCGCCTCGAGCGCGACGGGGCCCGGCACGCGCACGGGCCCCGCGACCGCGGCCGCGACGGACGCCACCAGCGCGGCCGCGGCGAGCGCCTGCAGCGCGCGCCAGAGCGTCGTCGTCGCGAGCCCGGGCAGGCGGGTCGCCAGCGCCGCCGCAGCCATCAGGGCGGCCGGGGCGAGGACGCCGGCGGCGTGCAGCACGTGGGGGATGTCCATGGCGGGCCCCTCCCGGAAGCCGCGGGCGAGCATACGCACGGGCGGTCGTTCTGTAAACAGGGTTGACGTGAACAAACCCATCGATAGAATCGAACGATGGATCTCGACGACCTCAACTTCCGCCACCTGCGCTACTTCTGGCGTGTGGCCAAGCTCGGCCACCTGACGCGCGCTGCCGAGGAGATGGACACGTCCCAGTCGGCGGTCTCGGCGCAGATCCGGCAGCTCGAGGAGCGCCTCGGCGAGCCGCTGTTCGCGCGCGAGGGGCGGCGGCTGGTGCTCACGGATACCGGCCAACTCGTGCTCGCCTACGCCGAGGACATCTTCGGCCTGGGCCAGGAGCTGCTCGGCCGGCTGCAGGGCCGCACCGCCGGCGTCACCCGGCTGCGGGTAGGCAGCACCGCGACGCTCTCGCGCAACTACCAGGAGAACTGGATGCGGCCGCTGCTCGCGGACCCGACCGTCGCGCTCGCGCTCGAGTCGGGGCTGCTCGAGGGGCTGGTCGAGCGGTTGGTGCGCCACGAGCTGGACGTGGTCCTGGCCAACGAGACGATGCCCGCCGACCCCGACCGGCCGCTGCACGTCCGGCTGCTGGGCACGCAGCCGATCTCGCTGGTTGGCCCGTCGGAGCGCTGGGCGGGGCGGCGCCTGCGGTTGCCCGAGGACTTGGGCGGCGTCGAGGTCGCGCTGCCCGGCCGTCGGCACACGGTGCGCGCCCAGTTCGACGCGCTGTGCGCCGAGGCCGGTGTCGCCCCCGTGGTGCGCGCCGAGGTGGACGACATGCCGATGCTGCGCCTGATCGCGCGCGACAGCGGCTGGCTGGCCGTGTTGCCCGAGGTGGTGGTGCAGGACGAGCTGCGCGCGGGCGCGCTCGTCACCGTGGGTCAGTCAACGGCGCTGCAGGAGCGCTTCTACGCGATCACGGCGCCGCATCGGCATCGGAGCGGGGTGTTGGAGCGGTTGTTGGAGCGGGGGGTGGAGGGGGGTTGAGGCGTCGTGGGGTCGGGCCGACGCGGCAAGGTCCAAGAGCGGTTTCGTCAATAGGTACGGCGCGCCGATGAGGTCCATGCCCGAGAACCGGACGCGGCGAGGACCGCGACACGGGTCGCGCTCGGCGCCATGTCTATGGCCGGAGCAACGCCGCGACCGTGGCCATCGGTAGGTACAGCCGCCGCGGATCGTCGGCGAGGGGCTGGAAGCCGTACCGGCGGTAGAACGACGCCGCGCGGTCATCGAGTGCGTCGACGACGACGGCACCGCACCGGCACCGGAGCGCGGTGCTAGAGCGGTTGTTGTAGTAACATCTCTACAAAGGGGGTTTTTTGTGGCGACGATCTCGAGTCGTGAGTTCAATCAGAACGTCAGCGCAGCCAAGCGGGCCGCCCAGTCGGAGCCCGTGATCATCACGGATCGCGGCCTGCCGGCCCACGTGCTCATTTCGATCGAGCACTACCGTCGCCTGACGGGGGAGCCCGGCGACATCGTGCGGATGCTGGCGATGGCGGAGGAAGGGCTCGAGTTCGAGCCGGTCCGCCTCGAACCGGGTGCCCTCAAGGTTCCGGACTTCGCGTAGGTGTACCTGCTCGATACGAACGTCGTGGCGGAGCTGCGCAAGGCCGGGTCCGGTCGCGCCGACCCTGCGGTCCTGCGCTGGGCGGCGTCCGTCGATCCGGCGGTTCTACACGTCTCGGTGATCACCGTCATGGAGATCGAGATCGGCATCCTCCGCGTTGCCCACCGCGACGACGCCCAAGGGGCGCTCCTGAGGGGTTGGCTCGAGCGCCAGGTCCTGCCCGCGTTCGCGGGGCGCATCCTCCCCGTGGACCTTCCGGTCGCCATGCGCTGCGCCCAGATGCTCGTTCCCGACCCGAAAGCCGACAGGGACGCGCTCATCGCGGCGACTGCCGACGTGCACGGGTTGACCGTGGTCACCTGCAACACCAGCGACTTCCGGTCGAGCGGCGTCGAGCTGCTCGATCCTTGGCGTTTGGCGTAACCCACCCAGGTTCCCTCGGGATCGCTACGGCGACGGTGGCGTCGGCAGGCTCTTCTGCCCCCGCCACACGAGCATCCGGTACAGCCCCAGCAACCCTATTGTCAGCACGACCACCGACGCCCCGATCGTCTGCAGCCCCGCCGCATCGGCCACGAACCCGACCGACGCCGTGAGCGTCGCTCCGCCCAGGCCGGCGGCGGCGATCTGGAACCCGATGGCGTTGTCGGCGTGGGCTTGGCCGACCCAGCGCGGCGTCAGGATGATCAGGGAGGCGAAGACGGGGGCGAACGCCGCGCCGATCAGCATCAGGCCGAGGAACGAGAGGGTGCGGGTCGGTTCGAGCCAGAAGAGCAGGGCGCCGACGACGCTGGCGGCGATGCAGTAAGCAATCGTCCGGACGAGCGGCACCCGGTCGGCGACGATGCCGAAGAGCACGCGCCCGACCATCAGGCTGCCCCAGTAGAGGCTGACGAGCAGGCCGCCGGTGGCGACGCTTTCACCGCGGTGGAGCGTCAGGAGCGTGAAGCTCCACTGCGCCACCACGAACTCCGAACCCGCGTAGACGAAGAACGTCGCCATCCCGAGCCAGACGATGGGGCGCCGCAGCGTGTCGCGGTTGCGCGCGGCCACGGGCGGGGGCGCAGCCTTGCCGATCCCGACGACGGCCCAGCGTCCGCGGGTCGCGAAGAAGGTCGCGGCGAGCAGCAGCTGCGCGCCGCCGACGATCACGTAGCTCCAGCGCCAGGCGGCGCCCGACGTCAGGACCGCGGTGACGATCAGTGGCCCCAGCGTCGTTCCCACGCCGAAGAAGGCGTGCAACCAGTTGAGGACGCGGGCGCTGAAGTGGCGGGCGCCGTACGCGTTCAGTCCTGCGTCGACGGCGCCTCCGGCCAGTCCGGCGACGAAGCCGAAGGCGAGAAGCAGCGGCCAGTAGGCGGTGAGCGCGAAGCCGAGCAGCGCAAGCGCGGCCGCCAGCGTGGAGAGCGCGAGGACGCTGCCGATCGGGAGCACGCGCAGGACCCGCCCGCTGAGCGAGCTGGAGGTGAGGTAGCCGAGCGTTTGGAAGGCGACGAGCGTGCCCAGGGCGTCGAGGGGCACCCCGAACGCGAGCCGCATCGAGGGCCACGACACCCCGAGGAGGCCGTCGGGGAGGCCGAGGCTGACGAACGCCAGGAAGGCGAGGAGGGCGAGGAGGGTGGTGCGGGGCATCGGGGGGTTCCTTCGCTTCGTCGTGGTGGGTGTGTGTCCGTACCGAACATCAGCGGCGCCGCGGCCTTCCACGGCACGATCTACCGCACGCGCCCCGACGCCTACATCATCGGCGTCGCGCTTGTCGCAGCTTCCTGGGCGCAGGCCACGGTGGATGCTTCGACCCCGGCAGCCTCGGCGAGGTATGGCAACATCTTTGGCTCGGTGATGTGGTCGTAGACGGCGCGCGCTCGCTTCGGTGACGGGTTCGATCGGTCGTACGCGCCGGGACCGTCGTAGTCGTCGAGCCACCCGAGCCAGTGCTCGTGCTGGGTTCGGTACGACTTGCTGGGGTGCACGGCCGGTAGATCGGGCCGCAGCCGATCGATCGCGTCGCGCAGGTCGTCGATCGTGCCTTCAACGTCCATGCACCAGGGTACGTCCGCACCGTTCGGAGCCCATCGATCCACGACCGCACCGACTATCCTCCTCGCATGGCCTCCCGATCCATCCTCGACCTCGCGACCGCGTTCCGTCGCGGAGCAGCGCGTCCGAGCAACGTTCTCGACGCGCTTCTAACCGACCTCCACGCTGGCCCCACCTTTCGCTTCGTCACCGCCGAGCGCGCCCGCGCCCAAGCCGCCGCCGCCGACGCCCGCTTCGCTTGCGGTCGCCCGCGCGGCTTCCTCGACGGCGTTCCGATCGCGCTCAAGGACC
>JBHEOT010000070.1:0-7782 GCA_046260675.1 Trueperaceae bacterium
CAGGTCGAAGGGGGCGAGCACGGCGGCGTGGACCGCGACCGCGATCGCCCACGCGAGCACGTCGCGCGCGAAGGGGCCGGGCTCGCTGGGCCACCAGCGCTCCGGCAGGCCCAGGACGAGCGCCAGGCTGGCCAGCACCGTGAGCGTGCTGACGGCGGACGCGCCGAGGTATAGACGGGCGCGGGCGTAGGTGAGGGTGGGCGGGTCACCGAGCGACGCAGACATCTCAGAAGCTTACAGGCCGGCACCGAACCGTATCTGCGACCAAGCTCGCCGTGCGTGCGCCGGAAGGTACGATCCGCGGGAGACGTGGAGGGACCGATGACCACCAGCCCGCGTGGCCCAGCCGATCGGCGCGCCGACGAACGCCGCGGCTACGACCGGCGCGCTCACGACGAAGCGTTCGCCGCGTTCGCGAGTCGCTGGCCGGCCTACGCGTCCACGGTCCTCGACGACGACCGCCGCGACGACTTCGCCCGGCTCGATCTTCACGGCGACATCTACCTCGACTACACCGGCGCCGGCCTCTACCCCGAGTCGCTCGTCCGCGCGCACGCCGACCGGCTGATCGGTGGCCTCTTCGGGAACCCGCACTCCACCAACCCGACGTCGCGAGCGGCGACGGAACTCGTCGAGTCCGCCCGCTGCGCCGTGCTCGCGCACCTGCGGGCGGACCCGGACGAGTACGTCGTCGTTTTCACCCCCAACGCCAGTGGCGCGCTCAAGCTCGTGGCGGAGTCCTTCCCGTTCGCACCGGGCGGGACGTACCTGCTGACGTACGACAACCACAACTCGGTCAACGGCATCCGCGAGTACGCGCGCGCCCGGGGCGCCGACGTCGTCTACGCGCCGGTCCGACCGCCCGAGCTGCGCATCGACGACGACGGCCTGCAGCGGGCGCTCGAGACGGCGCCTGGCGGCGCACCCCGGCTCTTCGCCTTCCCGGCGCAGTCGAACTTCTCGGGGGTGTTGCATCCGCTCGACTGGATCGAACGCGCCCGCGCCCAGGGCTGGTCGGTGCTGCTCGATGCAGCGGCGTTCGCGCCGACGCACGCGCTCGACCTCGGGGCGGTGCACCCCGATTTCGTGTCGCTGTCGTTCTACAAGATGTTCGGTTTCCCCACCGGCGTCGGCGCGCTCGTGGCCCGCCGCGAGGCGCTCACGGCGCTGCGCCGCCCGTGGTTCGCGGGCGGCACGATCGCCTACGCCGCAGTGACCGAGCCGCGCCACGACCTGCACGAGGGGGCCGAGGCCTTCGAGGACGGAACCCTGAACTTCTTGGCGCTCGCGGCGATCGAGGACGGTCTGACGCGCCTCGGCAACGGCCGCCAGACCGCGATCGACGCCCGCGCGATGGCGCTGACCGCCTGGACGCTCGAGGAGCTGCTGGCTCTGCGCCACGCGAACGGCCGACCCGTCGTCCACGTCTACGGCCCGCCCGGCAGCGACGGCCGCGGAAGCGCCATCGCGTTCAACGTGCACGACGCGACCGGCGCGCTGGTCGACCACCGCGAGGTCGAACGGCGCGCGAACGCCGGCCGGATCTCGCTGCGCACCGGCTGTTTCTGCAACCCCGGCGCCGGTGAGGCAGCGCTCGGCATCTCGAGCGAGGAGCTCGTCGGCTGCTTCGCGAACCACGACCACATGACGATCGACGCCTTCCGCGGGTGCCTGAGCGGCAAGGGCTCCGGCGCCGTGCGGGTCTCGTACGGGTGGGCCAGCACGTTCGACGACGCCCACGCGCTCGTCGAGCTGATCGCGACCTTCGCGAGCGACCCGGGCTGACCCCTCGCGACGGAGGCGCGCCGCGGCGGCGGGTCGCCGCGAGGCGTGGCATGATGCCCGCACCCCACATCACGGTGCGGCCGTCCGCGTCCGCCCGGAAGGAGCGCCGATGGCCCTCGGTCGCTGCGAGCACACCATCCACGAACACCAACACCACCACGCGTGGGACCGCGACCTCGCCCCGGCCCTGACCGTCGAGGACGGGGCGTCCGTCGAGTTCGACACCACCGACGCCTCAGGCGGCCAGCTGGGGCCGAGCTCGACCGCCGCGGACCTCGCGACGATCGATTTCGCGCGCGTCAACCCGGTCAGCGGCCCGGTCCACGTCCTCGGCGCCCGGCCCGGGGACGTGCTCGAGGTCGAGGTGCTCGAGTTCGGGATGACCGACTGGGGCTGGACGGCCACCATCCCCGGCTTCGGCCTGTTGGCCGAGCAGTTCCCCGACGCGTGGCTCAAGCACTGGGACCTGACGCCCGGCGCGCCCCGTGCGACCTTCGCCGACGGCGTCGACGTGCCGGTCGCTCCGTTCCCCGGCACGATCGGCTTGGCGCCGCCCACGCCCGGTCCGCACGCCACGCTGCCACCGCACGCGTGGGGCGGGAACCTGGACACCAAGCACCTGACGGCCGGCACCAAGCTCTACCTCCCCGTCGGCGTCGAGGGCGCGCGCTTCTCGGTCGGCGACACCCACGCTGCCCAAGGCGACGGCGAGGTCTGCGGCACCGCGATCGAGTCGCGGATGCGCGTCGCGCTGCGCTTCCGGGTGCGGCGCGACCTGACGCTGCGGTTCCCGGCGTTCGAGACCTTCGGCGCGGCGCCCGGCGACCGGGCGACGGCGGGATCGTTCGTGACCACCGGCGTCGGTCCCGACCTCATGGGGGCGGCGCGCGACGCGGTGTCGGCGATGATCGACCACCTCACCGCGACGACCACCCTGGACGCCGTCGAAGCGTACGCGCTGTGCAGCGTGGCGGCCGACCTGCGGGTGCACGAGGTGGTCGACGCTCCGAACTGGGTGGTCGGGGCGTGGTTGCCCCACGGCATCGTCCGCCGCTGATCGACCCGCGATCGGCGCAGCGCACGAACGCACGAACGGTTCGCTCGTTCGCTCGTGCCTAACCTTCGTCGTCCCCCGCCAACGCCGCGAGCAGCCCGCCCCGGTCGATGCGCGGCCCGCGCTCGTCGGCGAAGGTCGCCCGCGGCGCGGTCGTCACGGTGAGCGTGGCCTGCACGCCGGGCTCCTCGAGGAAGCGCGACAAGCGCTGCAGCCCCTGACGACCGAACAGCGCGTGCACCACCTCGAGGCGTTCGCGCGCTCGGGTCACGGCCACGTAGAGCAGCCGCTTCTCCTCATCGAGCTCGCCCTCACCGCGGCCGTCGGCCGCGCCGTCGCGCTCGGCGGCGCGGCGCACCGCCCACGGGCTCGGCAGCGTGCGGTCGTCGACGCCGACGAGCGTCACCTGATCCCACTCGAGGCCCTTGGCGGAGTGGATGGTCGAGATCGCGACCGGGCGCACGCCCTCGGTCGCTTCCGGAGCGCCCGCGGAGACCGCCTGGCGCGTGGTCTCGGGGTCGAGCGCCAGGTCGGCGAGCAGCGAAGCGAGGTCGGCGTAGCGCTCGGCGACGATCCGGAAGAAGGTCAAGTCCTGCGGGCGGTGGGGCTCGTGGGGGAACCGACGCGCCAGGATCGGCAGGTACCAGGCGACCACGTGGTCGTAGGCCGCAGCGACCGAGTCCGCGTCGCGTGCGCGCACGAGGGCGGCGACGAGGCCGCTGAGCGCCGGTCGCAGCTTCGGCGCGGCTACGTGGTCGATCCGCTTGCCTGCGCGCGCCAACGGTCCGTCGTCACCCGTGGCGGCGAGGGCGTCCGGGTCGGAGAAGTCGGCGAACCAGCGCGCCGCGGTGGTCTCCCCCACCCCCTCCAACAGCTGCAGGAGCCGCAGCCAGGCGAGCTCGTCGAAGCCGTTGTGCAGCACCCGCAGCGCTGCGAGGACGTCCTTGACGTGCGCGGCCTCGGTGAAGCGCAGCCCGCCGTACACGGCGAACGGGATCTTGCGCCGCAGCAGCTCGCCCTGAAGCGGCACGCTCTGGTAGGCGTTGCGCACCAGCACCGCGTGCCCGCCGAGCGCACCCGGGTCGCCGAGGCGGTCCTGGAGCGCGTCGGCGACCAGGTCTGCGACGGCACGCTCGTCCTCCACCACCCGCAGCACCGGCTGCTCGCCCTGCGGTCGCACCGCGGCGCGGAGCGGACGACCGGGCGCGCCCGACATCTGCGCCATCACCGCGTTCGCGACGTCGAGGATCGCCTGCGTGCTCCGGTAGTTGTCGGTGAGGTGCACCACCCGCGCGCCGGCGACCTCGTCGGCGAACCCGACGATCTTGTCGAACCGGGCGCCTCGGAAGGCGTAGATGCTCTGCTTGGGATCACCGACGACCATCAGGTTGCCGTGCGGCTCGGCGAGCCGCAGCGCCAGGTCCGCCTGCCAGGCGTTGACGTCTTGGTACTCGTCGACCAACACGTAGCGCCACGCCGCGGCGACCCGGGCGCGGACGTCGGGCACCTCGAGCAGCTTGGCTGCCATCACGAGCACGTCGTCGTAGTCGACGTACCCGCGCTCGAGCTTGTACGCCGCCCACGCACGACGGACCTTCTGGAGCGTCTCCACCTGCTCCGCGAAGTCCGGTAGATCGCGCTTCACCACCTCGGCCAGCGGGACGCGAAGGTTGGTCGCCCGGCTGAACGCTGCTTGCAGCGCGCCCTTGCGCGGCAGGCGGCTGCGGCGATCGCGCTGCAGGTCCAGACGCTGCACCACCGCCGCGACCGCGTTGGCCGCGTCGTCGGTGTCGATCACGGTCGGCGGCCGTGCGAGCCCCAGGGACCGGAACTGCCGCGCCACGATCCGGTAGGCGACGTGGTGGAAGGTACCGCCGTCGACGCGGCGCGCGAGCGGGTGGCGGGCCGCGGCGCGCTCGAGCATCTCGGCCGCTGCCTTGCGGGTGAAGGTCATCAGCAGAATCTGCTCGGGCGGCACCTTGCGCTCCAGCAGCCGCGCCGTGCGCTCTTCGATGACGCGCGTCTTGCCGGTGCCCGCCCCGGCCACCACGAGCAGCGCGCCGTCGAGAAGCGACGTCGCCTCGAGCTGGGCTGGGTTGAGTGGAAGGGGCGCGTCGTCGCTCATGGTCGAGCGCGATGGTACCGCCCGCCGGTGTGGAGGTCGGTGGTGCGCAGCCCCCAAGAGGGAGCGGCGCAAACCCTCGAGATCGGGCCTCCACACGGTCGCCCGCTCGCGCGGTCGGCTCGAGGGGCGCATGTTCGTCATACAAAACACCGTTGTGTTCATATGCTTATGTGATTGAGTCGGCCAAGCTTCGTGCACGCCCCTTCGAGCGCCACAATGGGGTCGTGGTCCACCCACCTCCCCCATCCCAGCGCCCTGTGCGCGTTCGAGCGCACCGATGAAGCGCCTCGGACGCACGCTGCTCGCCGTGGCGTTGGTGCTCGCGGCTCTGGCAACCCTCACCGGCAAGGCCGTACTGGAAGCCCGCGGACCGTACCTCGAGGCTCTGCCCGACCACCCCTTCTGCATCGAGGCCGAATGGGCGCTCGCCGAGGACCGAGTCGCCGACGCGCTCGAGCTCGCGGAGGCGGGCGCTTGCAGCAGCGCGGCGGAGCGCGCCCACGCACGGTGGGACGCAGCCGCCGCCCTCTTCGCGCGGTGCGCCACGGGGGCGTGGACCGGGCGCGGCGACGACGTAACCGCGGTGGGCTGCGCGCTGGCGAGCGATCTCGTCGTGTTCGGCGACGTCCGCGACCTCACGCGCCAGGGCGTGTCCTGGGCGCGTGGCGACGCGACCGACCCGGTGCTGATCGGATTGTCCGCCGTCGGGTTGGTCGCGACCTTCGCCCCGCACGTCGATGCGGGGGGCGCGCTGCTCAAGGCCGCACGGCGCGCGGGCGCGCTCACCGACGCGTTGGCAAGGACGACGCTGCGGCTCGTGCGAGCGGGCACATGGCGTCCGCTCGTGAACATGTTCTCCAATGCAGGGCGGATCGCCCGTCGGCTGGGTCCCGCCGGCGGCGCCCGCGCGCTCCGCCACGCCGACGACGTCGAGGAGGTCGCCACGCTCGCGCGCTTCGTCGACGCGGCGCCGAACCCGCTGCTCGGGCTGCGCTGGGTCGGGAAGGGGGCCGTGCGGCTAGGGGACGACGCCGCGCTGTACGGCGCAGCGCTCGCGAAAGGACCCGACGGCCTGGCGCTCGCCGCGGCGCGGGGCGGTCGGGCGCTCCTCGCTCGCCAACCCGTGCTCGTGGCCCTGGCCAAGGCGGTGCACCGCGACCCGGCGGCGCTCGCGGCCTTCGCCGCGTGGTTGGCGACCGCGCTGGTGCGCTGGGCGACCTGGCCGGTCGTCGCCGCCTTCGCCGCGGGTGCGCTGCTCGCCGCCGCGGTGATCGCTCCCGGCCGCCGGCGCGGCGTTCGGCAGCGACGGCCCGGTGGCGCTGGCCGCTTGCCGCCGCCACATGCAGGCCGAATGGCCTAGGCTTGAGGGACTGGGCGACCGCTGCCCGGCAGAGAGCAGGCCACCATGTCCAAACCCGCCCCGTTCCTCCAGTTGCAGCAAGACCAGCCCGAACTGGTCGCCGCCTACGAACGCTTCGCGTCGCTCGCCCACGAGGCCGGCCCGCTGAGCGATCGCGAGCGTCGCCTGGTCAAGCTCGCGTTCTCCATCGCCACCGCGTCCGAAGGGGCGACCCACAGCCACACGCGCCAGGCGCTCGCGGCCGGCATCGGCGTCGCCGACCTGCGCCACGTGGCCTTCCTCGCCGCGACCACGACGGGCTTCCCGGTCACGATGCGCGCGCTGTCGTGGATCCACGACGTCGCGGACGCCGACTGATCGAGGGGTCGCACGCCCGCGCCCGGAAAGCGGCGCCAGCCCGAGGCAACGGCAACCGTCGTCCGGGGTCCTAGAACTTCCCGCCCGTCCGGAACCCGCCCCTGCCGCCGACCGAGCCCCCGGTCCGGAAGCCGCCGCCGCCCACGCTGCCGCCGGGTTTGAAGCCGCCGCCGGACGGCTTGAAGCCACCCCCACCGGCCCTGCTGGTCCCACCGAAGCCGCCGCGGGGCAGCGAACCTCCGCCGCCCCACGGCGTCCCGCGGCCGAACCCGCCCGACCCGAAGGTCGGGTCGCTGCGCGGCGGCGTGTACCGACGTTGCTGCTCCAGGATCCGCCAGAGCGCGTCGCGCGTCACGGCACCGTTCAAGAGCTGGATGAGCAAGGTACCGATGAGGGTCGGGTCGGCGAAGCTGGTGCCTGGGCGATCGAAGCCCTTGCCTTTGAAGCGGCGCTGGAGCTCTTCGAGGTCGGTGGCGCGCGCTCGGTCGCGGGCGGCCACCTCCTTGAGCTCGCGCGCGGCGGACGCGGCGGCGTCCCGCTCCCGCTCCAGGTCGAGCAGCCGCGCGACGATCGCGTCGTCCTCCGGCATCGGGGTGGCCAGCGCCGCCCGCCGCAAGGCCTGCAGGTCCTCACGCCCGAACTCCGACGCGAGGAAGGCGACCGCCTCCTGGGTGTGCGGGTCGTCGCCCGCCACCAGGGCTTCGTACGCCTCGAGCGCCGCACGGCGCTCGGCGGCCATCGCTTCGATCCGAACGTCGATCTCGACCAACCGGTCCTCGGCCTTCGCGCGCGCGTCGTCCAGGGCGGGGATCCCGTCGGCGGCGCGCGCCTCCTCTTCGATGCGCCGCAGCTCGGCGAGCGCGGCGTCGGCCTCGACGCCGACCCGGTCCGCGTGCGCTCGCAGTTGGACCGGCAGGTCCAAGAGGCGGGCGTAGTTGGGCCGCGCGTCGGCGTAGCCCACCAACCGGGCGACCTTGCCGTCGAGCCAGCGCACCAGCGGTCCGGCACGGTATGCGGGCGTGCCGTAGCCGCGTTGCCACAGGTAGGCGAACAGCGGGTCGTCGCGGTACGCGCGCCCCTTGGCGTCGAGCTCGGCCTCAC
>JBHEOT010000071.1:0-458 GCA_046260675.1 Trueperaceae bacterium
CTTCAGCGCCGCGAGGCGCGCGGCGTTGGTCGTCACGTCCGTCATCGCGACGCTTTCGGTCACCTCGAACTCGACGGCATGGACGGGCAGGCCCACCTGGCCCAGCACCTCGTCGACCTCGGCCAGGAAGCCGTCCTGCTCCAGCTGCTTCGCGGCCAGGTTGACGGCGATCCGGAGGTCCCCGAAGCCGCGCTCGCGCCAGCGCCGCGCCTCGCGTGCCGCCGTCTCGAGGATGTGGCGGCCCAGCGGATGGATCAGCCGGGTCCGCTCGGCCAACGGGATGAACACGCCGGGCGGGACCAGGCCGCGCTCGGGGTGGCGCCAGCGAACCAGCGCCTCGAGGCTGCGGATCCGTCCGGTCGCCACGGAGACGCGCGGCTGGAAGTGCAGCACGAACTGCCGCTCGTCCAGCGCCGTCCTCAGCGCCTCCTCCAGCAGGAGCCGCTCCAGCGGCGCGG
>JBHEOT010000071.1:468-7758 GCA_046260675.1 Trueperaceae bacterium
GGTACATCGCGACGTCCGCGCGGCGCATCAGGTCCGTCGCCGACGTGCCGTGGTGCGGATACAGCCCGATCCCGATGCTGGCGCCCAGGTAGACGGTGTGGCCCTCCGTCGCCATCGGACGCTGCACGGACGCCAGCAGCCGACGTCCCACCCGATGCGCTTCGTCCTCCGCGCCGTCCACGACGACGGCGAACTCGTCGCCGCCCAAGCGCGACACCTCGTGCCCCTCGGCGCTCAGCTCCGAGAGCCGCCGGGCCACGATCTGCAGCGCCTCGTCGCCAGCGTGGTGCCCGAACGAGTCGTTGATCGGCTTCAGGTTGTCGAGGTCCATGTACAGGATCGCCCACGGTCCCCGGCCCGCCTCCGCCAGGCGGCGCTCCAGCCTGGACAGGAAGAGGGTCCGGTTCGGCAGGCCCGTCAAGCGGTCGTGGAACGCCAGGCGCTGCAGATCCGCCTCGAGATCGAAGCGCTGCAACAGCACCTCGACGTGGCCCGCGAAGAGGCGCCCCATCTGGACCGCCTCGTCGTCGAACGCATCGTCGTCGTCGAAATTCTCCAGCGTCAGGAAGACGCGGATCCAGTCCCCCCGAAGAATCGGCACGATCAGCACCGAGGCGATCTCGCCTTCGCGGCCGTACTCGGTCAGCGCGGCCACGGCCTCGGGGCCCAGCTCCAGAGGCGCGGGCTCGGGCCAGCGCACGATGCGCGGCGTGGGCTCCCCCTCGGGATGCTGGAAGCCCGCAAGCGCAGCTGGAAGACGCACGTCGCGCAGGCCGTCGAGGTCGTACCCCACGGTGGCGACGAAGCGGTAGGCGTCGGAATCCTCGTCCCAAAGCACCATGGCGCCCGACTGGGCGCCCGGGACGACGTCGACGGCACGCTCCAGCAGGTGCCGGTGGAACGCGTCGGGATCCAACGTGGCCAGCGCCTCGCGGATCAGCTCCAGCATGTCGCGGCGGAACGCGTCCATCCTCACGCGGCGGCGGTCGCGACCATAATGCGGGGCGTACGGACCGTCCGTGCGGCCCTCGCCGCTCATGGCGCCGAGCGGGGCGACGGGCGACCCGGCGCGCCTTCTCGGAGCTCGATGGAACGAAGCGACGCGCCCGAGGCTGTATCGGGCATGCGGGGTCCCCTTCCCGGCCGGTCGACCTGACCTCGTAGCGTAGCGAGGGAGCGAGCCTCGGTCCGGAAAAACCGCACAGGCCGGCGCCGGCCGTGCACGATCGGCTGCGTAGCGGTCGTTCCCGCCGGCTATCGCCTGCGCGCCGTCGTCCTCAGCGCCGGCCCCACCGCTCGCTGGCCGCGCCGATCCCGAGGCCGAAGGCCAAGCCCACGCCCGCGAGCACGAACCAGAGCGGATTCATCGTGAAGACGAAACCCAACGTCCCGACGCCCGCCCCGATCCAGAGGCCGAACATCATGCCGACCTGCGTCGGCGTGGTCTTGCTCGTGTCTCGTGCCATGTCGTCTCCTCGGCGTCCACGCTGGCCGGTCGACGCGGCGTGCGCCAGAGCCGGACGTCCCCTACGCGCTCTGCTGCGGCCCCTTCCGCGCGCCCTCCGACATGCCCTCCGACGTCCTCTGATCGGGAACGAACCGGCGCCAGCCGAAGCCGGTCAGGACGACCGCGCCCAGCGCCATGACCGACGCGAGGAGCGACAGCGGCGCTCCGATCCAGGGAACCGCCGCGACGGCGTTCAGCGCGACGACGAACGCGACGGCGCCGACGACCGCTTCCGCACGCGCGCCCAGCGGACCGACGCCCAGACGGCGCAGCGCACGGCCCACCAGCCGCCCGAACGCCAGCCATCCGAACACGACCGCCACGCCGAACAGGAAGAAGCCGATCAGCGCAGCCGGGATCAGCACCACGGTGAACGCCATCGCCACCAGCAGCACCACGCCGATCAGTCCGCTCAAGGCCCCCATCGCGACCGTCACCACGGGATGGTGGCGGATCGCTTCGGCCGTGCGAGTCGTCGCGTGGGGGACGAGCAGCACGGCCACGAACGCGGCAAGGGCCAGCAGCAGCGTCTGGGAGAGGAACCGGCCGGCCCGCTGCGCGGGGGTGGGGGTGGGCCGGATCGCCTCGGCGGCCGCCTCCAGGTCGCGCGTGACGCCGCCCGCGACCGTCGCGGCGTCGGACGCGCGCAGCTCCCCGCCGGCCACGACGATGCGTCCCCCCACGCGGGCCCGGTCGCCCAGCGCCAGCGTGCCGCCCATCAGGAAGACGTCGCCGGCCACCTCTCCGTCGATCGTCAGCGCACCGTCCAGCAGGACCACCACGCCGTCGATCCGGGCGTCCGCGTCCGCCGCGCCCCGGCCGCCCACCACCAGGACGTGGCCCTCGGTCGGGCCCAGCCGGTGGTCGCCCGAGAGGAGCAGCGCACCGCGCTGCAAGCCCTGCGCGCAGGCGACCCCGGACAGCGCCAGCACGACGGCCACGACGATCACGACCGCCGAGGTACGGCTCACCGTCGCACCTCTCGCTGGCCGCCGTCCACCACGAGGAGCACCAGCATCGCCGCGAAGAAGGCGAGCGCCAGGGCGTCCACCAGGCGCAGATGCTCGGCCCACGACACGCCGGCGGCGTGCAGCCGGATCGCGATGGCCGTGCTCGCGAACGTCGCCGTCCAGCCCGACAGCGCCACGCCGATCGCCGCGTTCACCGGCATCGTGCGCGGCGTGGACAGGTCGGCCCACACCGCGAAGTTCACGACCGTGTAGAGACTCACCGCGACGGCGTAGAGCAGCGGCACGCCCAACGCCGCCGAGCCGTCGCCGGGAAGCCGGTCCGCGAGGCCGTACGAGAAGTGCACCAGCGCGAAGATCCCGAACGTCCAGAAGAACAGGTGGCGCGCGGGGAACGCGCCGTACAGCACGCCGCCGATCCACGCGGCGACCAGGTGCGTCACGCCCAGCGCGACGCGCGGCGCCGCGTCTACCGAGCGCCACGCCGCCGTGACCAGCACCGGCGTGTCCACCACCCTCAGGAAGCCGAGGCTGTCGATGAAGAAGATCGCGAACATCAGCACGACCAGCAGCACGAACAGGCGGTCGCGCCGCGGCCGGCCGCGCGCGTCGTACCGCACGAAGCGACCGCGTCCGAACGCGGGGTCGCGGTGCTGCTCGGCCAACGGATCGAGCCAGCCCGGGCGCACGAACGCCAGGAACCCGAGCCCGAGCGTGCCCGCCGGCATCGCCCACGCCATCTGCCGCGCGAACGCGTCGATGGTCCACGCCTCGGGCAGCAGGTTGGCGGCGAGGTAGGCCAGCCCCGTGATCGCGGCGGCCACCCAGCCACGGTCCCGCACCGGCACCAGGTCCACCGTCATCCCGAACGTCACCGGAACCCCCACGCCCAGCGCGACGGCCGTCGCGACGATCCACGCCAGGAACGCCGCCTCGCTGGCGACGTGGGGCGCCAGCCAGGAGAGCACCGTCTGGACCGCGACGACGGCGAACGCGATGCGGAGCTTCGCCAGCAGCCGCGTGCCCCAGTCGGCGCGCGCCATGCGAAGACCGAACGCGACCGCAATGATGGCGGTCACGACCGCCAGCACCGTCATCGCGAGGACGACGCGCTGGGCGCTCAGGCCCAGCACCCGCTCGCCCAGATCCTTCAGGCCCAGCTGCACGAACGTGACGTTGTAGTAGTAGCCGACGCTCATCATCGCGATGAACGAGATCAGGCCCGCCACCGCCGTCCAGTTCCGCTGCCTGAGCATCGTGCGCATCGACGTGCGCCTCCCACGCACCCGCGAGCGTGACACGTGAGGCCCCTGCCGCGGCAAGGGACGTCAGGCCCGCAGCGGGCGCGCGACGGACTCGGGGCCTCTTCTCGGCTCAGTCGCGACCGAGGGCCAACGACACGACCTGGTAGGGGCCGTGGACGATGGTCGCCTCGTCTTCTTCGGCGTCGACGTCTCCGGCGATCGGACGCTCCAGCAGGTCGACCCGCCCCGCCAGCGACCACCCGTCCGGCAGCGCCTCGATCCGGGCGCGTCCAGCGGCGCCGTGCGCGTCGTACAGCCGCAGGACGACGCCGGCTCCCTCCTCCGCCGGCTTGAGCGCGGCCAGGCGCATGCCGCCACCGAGAATTCGGAGGTGGGCGTGCCGGGACGGCAGGCGCGCGCGCCTGCCGGGCTCGGCTCCAGCGTCGCCAGCGGGGCGTACGACGACGCCGAGGAGCGGGGCGTTCAGGTCGTGCGCCGCGGCGACGGTGCCGTGCCGCCAATCGCCTTGGTGCGGCCTGAGCGCGTACACGACCTCGTGCTCCCCCTCGTCCGCCCACGGATCGGGAAAGATCGGCGAGCGGACCAGCGTCAGGCTCAACGTCCCACCGTGCGCGGCGTGTCCGTAGCGGCCGTCGTTCAGGAGCGACACGCCGCGCGCGCCGTCGCTCAGGTCGGCCCAGCGGTGGCCGGGGACCTCGAACCGGGCGGCGTCCCAGGAGGTGTTGCGGTGCGTCGGGCGCGTCACGGCGCCGAACGCGGTCTCGTACGTCGCGTGGTCGCTGCGCACCGCGAGGGGCATCACGACGCGCAGCTGCGTGCGCCGGCCGTGCACGTCGATGCGGGTGACGACGTCCAGCCGGTCGCCGTGGCGCGTGAGCCTGAGCTCCTGCTCCACGCTGACGCCGTCGGTGCTGCGGCGCACCCGGATCGCGGCGCGCACCGGCCCGTCCTCGATCAGCTCGGGCGGAGCGTCGGCAGCGAGGTCGACGGCCGCCTCCGCGTCGTCCGGGTCGATCTCCCACGCCTCGAAGAAGCGCGGCAGGTCGGTGTGCGCGGCGATGCGGTTGGCCGGTCCGGCCAGCAGCTCCTCGCCGTTGCGGCGGTCGATCAGGCTGGCCAGCGTGCCGTCGGCCGCGACGCGGACGTCCAGGACGTCGTTCGCGAGGCGCTGCGCGGTCGCAGCGAGCGTGCCGCCCAGGCGCGCGTCGGACGCCTCGGCGGGTCGGCCTGGAGCGGCGCCGGGCTCGTCTGCCTCCGCCGGCCCGATCCTCACGTCCAGCGCCAGGTGTCCGAGTCCCGGCACCACGAGCTCCGGATCGTCGACGACCAGGCCGCCCTCGACCGCCTGCCACGTGACGGTCCTGCCTCCGGGGTCCAGCAGCGTGAACGGACCATCGTGCGGCCGGGGCAGGACCGCGCGGAGCGGCCGGTCCTCGAGCGCCAGGTTCCAGACCACCAGGCGGCCCGAGCCGACCAGCTCGGTCTCGATCCGTGCCGAGAGACGCTCCAGCGCGGCCTGCCGCAGGCGCGACGCCCGGTCCAGCGCGTCGCTCAGCTCGGCTTCGGCCTCGAGGTTGACGGTCCGGACCGACGATCCCGGAAGCACGTCGTGGAACTGGTTGCGCAGCAGGACCGTCCAGAGCTCGCGCAGCCGCTGGGTGCGACCGTCCGCATCGGCGTCGCCGCCCGCGCCGTCCAGGGTAGCGGCGGCCTCGGCCTCGACCAGCACGTGCTCCAGGCGTCGGTTGAGCCGCTTCAGGCGCGACTGGGTGGTGTACGTGCCACGGTGAAGCTCCAGGTACTGCTCGCCGCGCCAGACGGGCAGGCCTTCGCGATCGGCGCCTCGGAAGAACGCGTCGACGCGTCCCGGCCGGACCCGCGGAAGGCCGGGGAACGCCGCGAGGCGCGGCAATCTGGCGCGCATGGCGTCGTCCGGCCCGCCGCCCCCGTCGCCGTGACCGAACACGTACAGCGAAGCGTCGTGCCAGCGCTTGCCGTCGAAGTTCTCCCAGCTGGCCAGCAGCCCCTCCGCCTCGACCAGGCCGTTGTAGCCGCCCGACGGGTTGCGCAGCTGGTGCGCCAGCACGCGGCTGCCGTCGATCCCCTCCCAGCGGTAGAGGTCGTGCGGAAAGCGGTCGCGGTCGTTCCACTCGAGCTTGGTGGTGAAGAAGCCGGTGATGCCGGCCTGCCGCAGAAGCTGCGGCAGGTTCGCGGCGTAGCCGAACGTGTCGGGCAGCCAGCCGACGGTCGAGAGCCGGCCGAAGCGGGAGGCCAGCCAGCGCTGTCCGAGGAGCAGCTGCCGCGCCCACGCCTCGCCGCTGGGCAGGTTGCCGTCCGGCTCGACCCACATGCCGCCCACGACCTCCCAGCGGCCCTCCGCGACGCGGGCGCGGATCCGCGCGAACAGCTCGGGATCGTCGCGCTCCAGGTCGGCGTAGAGCTGCGCCATCGACTGCGCGAAGCGATGGTCCGGATCGCGGTCCATCGCGTCCAGCACGGTGGCGAAGGTGCGGCGCGCCTTGCGGCGGGTCTCGGCGAGCGGCCACAGCCACGCCAGGTCGAGGTGCGCGTGGCCGACGGCGACGAAGGCGCCCTCGCCGGGAGACGCCTCGCGGAGCTCTGCGAGACGTTCCGCCAGGCGGCGCCGTGCGACGCGCCACGCCTGGCGCGAGGCGTCGTCCAGCGGCAGCGGAGCCGCGTCGAACCGCCAGCCCTCCCACACCGCCGCCAGTCCGCCCTCCGAGCCGGTGGCGTCCGTCGCGAAGCTGGGCCCGACCCGCGCCAGGTAGGCGTCGGTCGGCGTCCTGGGGACGCGCAGCCCGGCCAGCGTCTCACGCAGCAGGTCGGCCAGGCGCTGCGACAGCGCCCGACGTCCGTGCCGCATCAGCGCGCCCGCGGCGTCGTGCGCCGCCGTCAGGTCGTCGTGGAACGCGCGCGCCTCGTCGTCGGGCAGCACCCAGTCCAGCCGCTGCAGCTTCGGGGCGTCCAGACGCCGGCCGAACTGCGCGTACGGGACCGCCTCGATCCGCAGCGACCAGCGCCGCGCGTCCCCGCCCGCCTCGCGGAGCCTGAGGCGGCGATGGAACGGGTTCGAGCCCAGGCGCGCCACGCCGTCGACCAGCACCAGCGCCTCGCCCCCGACGTCGACGTGCAGCTCCAGCGGCCGTCCGGGCCAGGCGTCCGGCGCCTGGGCCTGGACCTCGAACACCGTCGGCAGGTCCCGCACCGGCCACGGCTCGCCGGGCGCGATCGGGCGCGCCCGGCCGTCGACCCGCACGTGCACGCCGCCGATGGGCCGCACGTCGTGATCGCGCCACGCGCCGATCTCCTCGATCCGCTTGGCCAGCGCGTCCAGACGCTGGCTCAGGGGGTCGCGGCCGTTCACCGGTGGGTGCTCACGTGACGCTGCCCAGCGTGATGCCTTCGAGGGAGACGCGCAAGAAGGCGAGGATCGCGCGCTGCGGAGGCACGCCCAGCGTCGAGGCGACCATCGGCAGGTGTCGCTCGCTGTCGTGCGTCCCTTGGCTGAACGACGGGTTCACGGACAGAG
>JBHEOT010000072.1:0-7699 GCA_046260675.1 Trueperaceae bacterium
CGCAAGCACCAGGCCGGCTGACGCCGACCGTAGGTCGGCGACCCATGCGCGCACGGCCAACGCCCTAGACTCGTACACGGAGGTCGACCCATGCCACTACTGCTGCTCATCGGTGGAGCCCTCGCCGTCCTCGGCGCGGCCCTACTCGTCCAGGGGATCCAGAACCAGGCCCCCAAGGCACGCCTCTCGGGCGCCGCCGGCATCCTCGCGGGCGCCGCGCTCGCCTTCCTCTCCTACGCCTTCGTCGTCATCCCCGCCGGCCAAGTCGGGGTGCTGTTCAACGTCTTCGGCGGCGTTCAGGACCGCGAGCTGACCGAGGGCTTCCACATCGTCCTGCCGGTCCTCCAGCAGGTCACGCAGTACGACGTGCGCCAGCAGGAGATCACGCTGTCGACCGGTGCCGGCGACCAGATCAACGCCCGCTCCAGCGAGGGCCTCGACATCGGCGTCGACGTCACGGTGATCTACCAGGTGATCGCCAACGAGGCGGCCAAGCTGCACCAGGACATCGGTCCGTCCTACGTCAACATCCGGCTGCGCCCCCAGATCCGCACCGCCGTGCGCGACGGGATCGCCAACTACAACGCCGCCAACCTGATCAGCAGCCAGCGCATGGAGCTGCAGCGGAACATCGAGAGCGCGCTCTCGGAGAGCCTCCAGAGCGACAACCTGCGGATCCTCGGGGTCTTGTTGCGCGACGTCCGCATCCCGACGCTGATCACCGACGCGATCGAGGAGAAGCAGGCGGCCGAGCAGCAGGTCGAGGTCGAGGAGAACCGGCGGCGGCAGTCCGAGATCTCGGCGCAGCGCCGGGTGATCGAGGCCGAAGGGGAGCGCGACGCCACCATCGCGCGCGCCGAGGGCGAAGCGCAGGCGCTCGAGCTGCGCGCGGAAGCGCTGCGCGGCAACCCCGACCTCATCCAGCTCGAGTTCGCGCAGCGGCTCGCGCCGACCGTCCAGACGATCATGCTGCCCTCGGACGGCAGCTTCCTCTACGACATCCGCCAGATGACCGGCACCGGCAACTGAGCGCGCGCTAGCCGTCGGTCGGCGCGTCGCCGGCCGACGGCGGTCGGTCGCCGAGCTCGGTGATCAACGTCCGGAAGCTCGGCCCGAAGCCCGGCGCCACGTTCGCCACGACCGTGTCGCCGGGCTCGATCGTGGTCTCGCCGTGGGGGAACAGCGTCCTCGTGCCGCGGCGGATGGCGACGACGATCGTGTCGTGCGGCAGCCGCGCCTCGCGCAACGAGGCGCCGGCCAACCGCGCCCCCCGCGGCACCTTGACCTCGACGATCTCCTGCCCCGTGAGGTCGCGCAGCCGTAGGCGACCGTCGAGCTCGTCCTGGGTGCGCTCGCGCCGCACCGCCAGGTAGTACGCGCGGGCGAGGTCGGTCTGCCGCACCACGCCGATCGGCCGGTCGGGCGCGTTGCGCCGGACGACCGGCATGCGCCCGATGCCGAGCGCCGCCATGCGCTCGAGCACGGCGCTGGCCGGTTCTTCCAGGTGGGCGCACTGCACGTCGCAGCGGCAGACCTCTCGAATAAGCGTCGTGTCGGGCAGGTCGTCGCGCCGGACTTGCTCGAGATCGGTGAGGGTGACGATCCCGATCATGCGTTCGGGCTCGGCGCGGGGCGTGACGACGAACCCGTGGTCGTGCGAGGCCACGAGGGCGTCCGCGAGATCGCGGACGGTGTCCTCGGCCGCCACCGTGGGGACGTCGCGGGCCATGACCTCGCCGACCGTCACGGTCTGCAGGAGATCGGTGTCGCGGGCGCGCATGAGGTGCAGGCCGCGGCGCGACAGCATCATCTCGTAGTACGAGTCGGTGTGCATCAGGTCGGCGGCGAGCGTCGCGATGACCGCCGCGAGCAAGAGCGGCAAGATCATCTGGTAGCTGCCCGACAGCTCGAACACCATGACGATCGAGCTCATGGGCGCGCGCGTGACGCCGGCGAAGACCGCCGCCATCCCGACGAGCGCGAACGCCCCGGGACGGATCGCCAGCGTCGGGAACAGTGCACGTGCACCCTCGCCGAACAGCGAGCCGAACGCCGCGCCGATCATCAGCGTCGGCGCGAGGATGCCCCCCGAACCCCACGAACCGATCGACGCCCCGGTCGCGAGGATCTTCCCGAGCAGGATGCCGGCCAGGAGCACCGGCGCGCTCAGGTCCTCGTTCAGGATGCCGCCGATGGTGTCGTAGCCGCGGCCGAGCACCTCGGGGAGCGCCAACGCCAAGAGGCCGACCGCGAGCCCGCCCAACGCCGGCCGGAACCACGGGTTGACCTTCCAGCGGTTGAGCAGGTCTTCACTGCCGACCAGCACGCGGATGGTGGCGACGGCGAGGACCGCCGCCAGCAGACCCAAGGCCAGGTACAGCGGCAGCTCGAGCGGTGAGCCGAGCATGTACACGTCCGGAACGGCGAAGGCCGGGGCGTCGCCGAGCATCGACCGCGAGACCGCGGTCGCCGACACCGCACCGATGACGACCGACGAGAAGTTGCGGCCCTCGAACTTGCCCAGGATCTCCTCGAGCGCGAACAGGGCGCCCGCGATCGGCGCGTTGAAGGTGGCCGCGATCGCGCCGGCGGCCGCGACCGCGGCGAGGTTGCGCCGGCGCTCGTCGTTGAGGCGCAACCACGACGACACCACCGAGGCGATCGAGGCGCCCATCTGAACCACCGGGCCCTCCGACCCCAGCGAGGCGCCCGTCCCCACCGACAGCGCGGTCGCGAGCGGACGCCAGAAGAGCAGGCGCCGCGACACCCGGCCCCCCAGGTTCGAGACCGCCACCATGACGTGCGGCACGCCGGAGCCGCGCGCGTCCGGCGACCAGCGCACGACGATCGGCGCCACGAGCAGGCCGCCCACGGCCGGCGTCAGGACCGTCAACAGCGCCGTCGGCACCAGGCCGAGGTGGTCGCGCCCGAGGTGGACGAGCTCACCGACGCCGTGGACCAGACGATCGAAGCCGACCGCGGCGAGGCCCGCCAGCGACCCGACGACGATCGCGCTCGCCACGAGCGACAACGTCTCGGAGGAATCGCCGCTGAGCGACGTGGACCCGATCCGCCGCAGCACGCCGACGGCGCGTCCGAGCCACGATCCGGGGGTGCGCGCCCCGGCCACCGCGGCTCAGCCTTCCTGCACGCGCCGCAGCAGGGCGAGCCAGTTGCGGTAGGCCACCTTGTCGATGAGCGCGTCGTCCCAGCCATGCGAGCGAAGCGCCTCGATCAGGCGCGGCAAGCCGGCCGCGTCGCCGATCGCGGCCGGTATGGTCGCGCCGTCGAAGTCCGATCCGAAGCCGACGCGATGTTCGCCCATGCGCTCGACCAGGTGGTCGAGGTGGCGCACCAGCGTCTCGAGCGGCGTGTCCGCGTCGCCGCGCCCGTCTTCGCGCAGGAAGCCGACCGCGAAGTTGAGGCCCACCAAGCCGTCGCGCTCGGCGAGCGCCGCGAGCTGGTCATCGGTCAGGTTGCGCGGGCTGGCGCTCAGCACGTGCGCGTTCGAGTGGCTCGCCACCACCGGGCGGCTACCGCGCTCGAGCAGCTCCCAGAACCCCGCCGCGTTCAGGTGCGAGACGTCGAGGACGATGCGGAGCCGGTCACAGGTCGCCACCAGCGCCCGACCGGCCGCCGTGAGACCGGGGCCGACGTCCGGCGTGCCGGGGAAGGCGAACGGCACGCCCGTCGCGAACGCGTTGGGCCGGCTCCACACCGGACCCAGCGAGCGGAGCCCGAGGGCGTGCAGCACCTCGAGCACGTCGAGGTCGACGATCGCTTCGGCACCCTCGAGGTGCGGGACCGCGGCCAAGACGCCGCCGACGACCGCGGCGTCGACCTGATCGGCCGTCGTGCACACGCGCACGTGGCCCGCGTCCTCGATGCGACGCAGCAGCGCGAACATGCGCAGCGTGGTGCGCAGCGCGTGGTCGCCGTCGATCGGACCGCTGGGCGCGCGGTCCTTCGGGGCCGCCGGCGGCACGCCGCCGATGCCGCCATCGCGCTCAGGGCTGAACATCGCGAAGAGGCCGCCGACCAGGCCACCCTCACGGGCCCGGACGCGATCGACGTGGCCCTCGGTGAGGCGTTCGTCGAACCGCCGCTCGGGGTGTTCGAGCAGGGCGAGCAGGGTGTCGTTGTGGCCATCGAAGACGGGCTGCATGGCGCCAGGCTACCCCCGTCGCCACTCGGGGGTAGCCTGCCCGGTCCCGGCTACGGCGGTGAAACCTCCGAGCCTTCCCGGGGGATCAATCCCCTTCGAGATCGGCGATGGAGGGCGACCGAATGCCGCTGCGTGTGACGCCCGGGCGTCGGAACCATCGGCGGGGTGGCTAGGCTGGCCGCGCGTGGCGGACGCATGCGAAGGACGCAGATGCTGGACCTACTGAAACAGACGTTCGAGGCTTGGCAGCGCGACGACGTCGGCGTGCGCGCGGCGGCGCTCGCGTACTACGCGGTCTTCTCGCTCGCCCCGATGCTCATCATCGTCATCGCCGTGCTGACCTTCTTCGGCAGGGGCGACGCGCAAGTGGCGATCTTGGACCAGGTCCGGGGCGTGGCGGGGCAGGACGCGGCGCAGCTGGTGCGCACCATGATCGAGAGCCGCCAAGCCACGGGCGGCAACGTCCTGGCGACCGTCGTGGGTCTGGGCATCGTGTTGGTCGGCGCGACCGGGGTGGTGACGCAACTCCACAACGCGCTCAACGTCATCTGGAACGTCGAGCTGGATCCGGAGCGGTCCGGCCTGCGCCACGCGCTTCGGATGCGGGTCAAGTCGCTGTCGCTGATCCTCGGCGCGGGCCTGCTGCTGTTGGGCGCGCTGGTCGGCACCGCCCTACTGCGCTCCGCGGCGGCCGTCGTGCGCGAGCAGGTGCCCCAGACCGCCACGCTGTTGGCGCTGCTCGACCCCGTCATCCTCATCGTCGTGTCCGGGTTCGCGTTCGCCTTGGTGTTCAAGTACCTGCCGAACGTGCGCGTCCCATGGCGGACGGTCGCGGTCGGTGGCCCGGTCACGGCCGTCGTCTTCGCGATCGGCAACTGGCTGCTGAGCCTGTACCTGTCGCGCGGCGCCGTCGCAGGTGCGTACGGGGCGGCCGGCGCGCTCGTCGCGGTCCTCCTGTGGGTGTACGTGTCGGCGCAGATTCTGCTGCTCGGCGCGGAGTTCACCAAGGTCTACGCGCGGCACCGCGGCCACGACGTCGTCCCGGACGCGCGCGCGGTGCCTCGCGCCCGCTGACGCCCGCGCACGCGAACCTCTTCTCGACGGGCGTCTCGGCGACGGAGGTGCTGCCCCGGACGTCGCGGCCTTCGCGGTGCGGGTGGCCTCGGGTCGCACGCCGACCCAAAACGAAACAGCCCGAACCATAGGTTCAGGCTGTTTCCGATCTCTTGAGAGATCACATGGCTCGGCGGGTAGGAATCGAACCTACGACCAATCGGTTAACAGCCGATCGCTCTACCGCTGAGCTACCGCCGACCGAGCGCTCGCGACCACGACCGGCGGATCGCGCCGCGAGCGACGCATAGGCTACCAGAAGGGCGCCGACGGTGTAAAGCGAACGCCGTCGAGACCAGAAGCGTCAACGCTCCGCCCCGCCCGCCGGCATCTCGCCCTGACTCTGATCGTCCGCGAGGTCGTCGCCGAGCGTGCGCCGCAGCCCGGCGAGCGCCGCGGAGAGGACGGGGTCGCGCTCCGGGTCGGTGATCGCGTCGATCAGGTCCATCGCGGCCACCGGGCCCGCGCCCCGGATCGGCACGTCCGGCGTGAGGCCCCAGCCGTCGATGCTGCGTCCGTCGGGCAGCGACCACGCGAACGTCACGAGGCGCAACTCACCCCCGTTCGAGAGCGCCACGCTCGTCTGGCCCACCCCTTTGCCCGCCGTCACCGAGCCGTACAGCGCCCCCCGTCCGTAGGACTGCAGCGCGCCGGCGACGATCTCGGCCGTGGAGGCGGTGGCGCCGTCGACCAGCACCGCGATCGGCAGCTCGACCGCCCCGGGATTGGCGAACCCTAGCGGAACCCGGCTCCGTGCGCCCGTCCGGTACCCTAGGACCCCGTCCGACAAAAAGCGATCGAGCACCTGCAGCCCCGGCAGCACCAGTCCGCCGCCGTTGCCGCGCAGATCGAGGACCAGCGCGCGCGCGCCGCGCACGAGCAGCCCGTCGAGCTCGGTCCCGAAGCGCTCGCCGGCGCGCTCGCTGTCGAAGGACGTCACCCGCAGGTAGCCGAGGTCGCCCACGATGCCGGTCACGACGACGTTCGGGTCCCGTCGCACCAGCGCGTCCTCGAGCACCTCCTCCGGGCTCAGGTACCCGACGTAGGGGTCGTCGAGCGCGCCAACGAGACCGCGCAGCGCCCCCTCGAGCAGCCGTTCGGCATCGACGTCCCCTCGGTAGTCGCGGAGGATCGCCCGGTACGCCTCGAGGAAGGCCTGGCCGGCCGGTTCCTCGAGCAGCTCCGGTCCGGCGAGCTCGACCGGCGGTACGGTGAGCCCCTGCGCCCAACCCACCGCCCCGGACGCGAGCACTGCCGCCAACGAGGCGGTGCGGACCAGGGCGGTGGCCGATGCGTTCACGCCCCCACCATGCCGCACCGCGCGCACGGCGTTCGGCGCGGACGACACAGAGCCGGTTCGACCCGGTTAGCCTGCGCCATGACCCTCGACGACTACCAACAGGGCGCGCTGCGCACCGCGCGCTATCCGGAAGCCGTGCGCGTGCTCTACCCCACCCTCAAGCTCGCCGGCGAGGCCGGCGAGGTGGCCGAGAAGCTCGGCAAGCTCATGCGCGACGCCGGCTGGACGCCCGGCGCCCCGTTCGAGCCCGCCCAACGCGACGCCCTGGTGAAGGAGCTCGGGGACGTGCTCTGGTACGTCGCGGTGCTGGCGCGCGACCTGGACGTGCCGCTCGAGGAGGTCGCGCAGGCGAACCTGGCGAAGCTCGCCGACCGCGCCGCGCGCGGCGTGATCGGCGGCTCGGGCGACGAGCGCTGACGGCAATGGCCTCTTCCTCATCAACGAGGCAGTGCCACGAATTTCATCTTGGCACTGCCTGGACGATCGGCAAGACTGCGGTATGGGCCGCGACCGTGGGTTACGGCACGTAAGTCAACGTCACGGTCGCGACCGCGCTGTCACTGTCGGCCGTAAGCGTCACCTCGAGGACGTAGGTCGTACCGTCCGCATCCACCACCGGTGTCACGCGAGAGATCGTTCCTTGAGCGTTGTTCTCGTCCCACGCGTCAACGATGGTTCGGTCGTCCTCATCCGGGTACGGCGTCCCGTCCACGCTCGTGATGGCGAAGGCGAGATCGTAGGGCATGCTCGCCACTGCGCCACCAACGCCCGTGAAGGCAACGACGTCGTTGACGAAGACGCGATCGCCGTTGACCACGGGGCCAATGCCACTGAAGTCGAATGCATCCGGCTGGTACTCGAAGACCAAAACCTGGTCGATCTGGAACGCCGCCGTCGTGGACTGCCCAAGGGCGTCCGTGACGATCACCGACACGTCGAACGGGGCTACGCGGTACGAGGAACCACCGAGCGCACCGGTCGCTGCGTCGAGCGTGATGCCGTCAGGGACGACGACGCCATCCGTCCACGCGAAGGAGAGGCCACCGATCGTGCTCGTGGAGGCGGTAGGCAGCGCGTTAACGACCGATCCGCCATCTGCATTGAGGTCGGCATACGCAAGG
>JBHEOT010000073.1:0-273 GCA_046260675.1 Trueperaceae bacterium
CAAGAGAAGTACGGCTACAGCAAGGAAGAAGCGCAAGAGAAGATCGATTCGGAGTTCGGCAGCGCCGCCTGAGGCGCACCGATCCTGCCCCCCCCCAAGGAGATACCAACATGCTTCAGACCATCGCGATCGTCCTGCTCGTCCTCTGGCTCCTCGGAGTCGTCACCGGCAACGTCTTCGGCGGCTTCATCTACGCGCTGCTCGTCATCGGCGTCGTACTGTTCCTGGTCCGCTTCCTCGGCGGGCGCAAGACGGCCTGAGCCCGACCCGAGG
>JBHEOT010000073.1:283-6785 GCA_046260675.1 Trueperaceae bacterium
CCCATCTACATCGCAAGCCCCGGCAGGGGCACGGTCGCTCGCGACCGCGCCCCTGCGCACGTCATGCGTGCTGCCCGATGAACTCCTGGAGCGCGTCCTCGAACACGTCGGGCGCCTCGCGCATGACCCAGTGCCCGCAGCGCGGCACGACGACGAGGTGTGAGCGTGGAAACCGCGCGTGGGCGGCCTGCGCCTTGCGCCACGGCACCACCAGGTCCCTGCGCCCGTGCAGCAGGAGCGTGGGCACGCCGACGCCGCCGAGCTGCTCCGCGTAGGACGTCGCGAGGCGGAAGGGGCGCAGTTCGCCGCGCAGCCACGCGACGAAGCTGCGCTCCGCCTCGGCGGCGCTGAGCTGCTGGTGCACGTCCTCGACCAAGTCGTCGGTCACGCGGCGCCGGTCCGCGAACACCAACCGGCCCAACACCAGGTGCGTCAGCGCCTTGCTGCGCCGCAGGCTCCAGACGACGCCGCGTTGCAGCAGCGGCACGCGCATCGCCAGGTACGCGACGAGCGGCACCGGCATGCGGGCGTCGAGGCCGTAGCTGCCGATCATCGTGAGCGACGCCACGCGGTGGGCGTGCCTCAGCGCGAAGCCCAGCGCCACGGCGCCCCCCATCGAGAAGCCGGCGACGTGCGCCCGATCGACGCTGTGTGCGCTCATGAAGGCGTCGAGCAGGTCGACGGAGTCGTCCATCGACAGCTCCGCGCGCGGGGTTTCGCTCTCCCCGTAGCCCGGCCAGTCGAGCGCGAGCACCCGGTGGCGCTTCGCGAGCGCAGGGAGGCTCGCCCCGAAGCTGAGCGCGGCCGAGTCGAACGCCGTGCCGTGCAGCAAGACCAGCGGCGGTCCATCGCCGGCCTCGAGGTGGTGGCACCGCACGCCCTGCACGACGGTGTGATGGCTCGAGACGATCGGTGCCGAGCGAAGCGTGGCGTCAGCCGGCATCGACCGATCGGAGCGCTTCGAGGCGGCCGTCATCCGCCGCCCCCTTCACGCACGCGTAGCCACTGGCGAAGGCGTCGTCGAGGCGGTCGAAGCTCTGCACGTCCAGGTCGTCCGGGAGGTCGGGGGTCAACCAGACGTCGGGCGGGTGCATCGCGATCAGGACCTCGAGCAAGCGCGCCTGAGTGATCGAGTACGCGCGCATGAGGATGTCGGCCACGCTCGGTCCGTCGCCGTCGAACATCGCGGTGACCTTCTGCACGAGGGTGTCGGGTGCGTGCTCCTTGAGCCCCAGCGGTCCGGTGTGAGGGGGCCGCACGTCGATGGCGATGATCGGTCGTCGCGTCATGGCCCGCGCCACGTCGATCGGGAAGTTGTTGAGGATGCCGCCGTCGAGCAGGTGCCGGCCTTCGAAGCGAACGGGCACGAAGAGGCCGGGGAAGGCGTTGCTGGCGCAGACCGGATGCCGAAGCGGACCGTCCGAGTAGACCAGCAGCTCGCCCGTCTCGATGTCGACGGCGGGCACCGCGAGCGGCACCTTCAGCTCCTCGAAGGTGGCCGGTGCGTGCAGCTCGAGGATGCGCTCGACCTCGTCGTGTTCGATGAGGCCGCCGGCCCCGCCGGGATCGAGGAACGTTGAAAAGTCGATGGACCGAACGATCGACTGGACGGCCGTGGCGGCGTTGCCGGCGGCGTAGAGCGCCCCGATGATCGCCGCCGAGGAGTTCGCCGCGATCGCGCAGGCCTGCAGGCCTTCCTCCTCCAACGCGACGAGCGCGCCGATCTGCGCGAAGCAGCGGGCGCCGCCGCCGCTGAGCGCGAGGCCGACCTGGCAGCTGGTGGATGGGTGGGTGCTCATCGGTCACGGCGCCTCTCGGTCGAGGATGCGTTCGAGCATGGACGGATGTCTTTCATCAGGGTACGCGGCGACGGCATGTCTGTCGGTACCAGAAGCGGAGTGCACTTGACAGCGTTGCCGCCGCGGCCCTACATTTATGACACCTGAATCAGTAGTCAGGTTCGGCGCCCAGCCTCGCTCGGGCACCGGATCTCGTACGGGAAGGATGCCGTGTGCCCACGCTCCCCCGCCCCGCCACCGCGCGCGGCGAAGCGACGCGCCAGAGGCTGTTGGACGCTGCCGAGACCGAGTTCGGCGTCCACGGCTTCCACGCCGCGTCGATCGCCGGCATCACCCAGCACGCGGGCGTGGCCCAAGGCACCTTCTACCTGTACTTCCCCTCCAAAGAGGACGTCATCCGCGAACTCGTGCACCACATGGGCCACGAACTGCGGCTGGCGCTGGCCACGGCGACCGCCGGCGCCTCGGACCGCCTTGCGGTCGAGCGCCTCGGCTTCGAGGCGTTCGCGCGCTTCAGCCTTCGCCACCGCAACCTCTACCGCATCGTGATGGAGTCGCAGTTCGTGGACGAGGCGATCTACCGCGGCTACTACGAGGCGTTGGCGCAAGGGTACGCGGCCGGGCTCGGGCGTGCGATCGAGCGCGGCGAGGTCCGCGCGGTCGACCCCGAAGCCGCCGCCTGGGCGCTGATGGGCGTCGCGCACTTCGTCGGCCTGCGCTACGCCATCTGGCAGGAGCGCGAGCCCCCGCCCGAAGCCCTCGACGCCGTCTTCGACGTCGTGCGACACGGGCTGGAGCCGCGACCGTGAGCGCCGCGGGCATCACTGGCATCGGCACCTACGTGCCCGAGGGCCGCATGACCCCCGAGCAGCTCTCCACCATCACCGGCATCCCGGCCGCGGTGGTGCGCGACAAGCTCGGGCTGCACGGTCGGGTGCTGCCCACGCACGACGACCAGCCGACCGCCATGGCCGTGCAAGCCGCACGCACCGCACTCGACCGCGCAGGGCGCACGCCGGCCGACGTCGACGTGGTGATCTGCATCACCGAGGAGCACAAGGAGTACCCGGTCTGGACGGCCGGGATCAAGCTGGCGCACGACCTGGGCGCGCACCGCGCCTACGCCTTCGACGTGGGCCAGAAGTGCGGCACCTCGGTGCTGGCGCTCAAACTCGCGCGCGATCAGCTGGCTGCCGACCCCGAGGTCGACGTGGTGCTGATCGCCGGCGGCTACCGCAACGGCGATCTGATCGACCTGCACGACCCCAACGTGCGCTTCATGTACAACCTCGGCGCCGGCGCCGGCGCGATGGTCGTCGAGCGCGGCCGCGGGCACGCGATCGGGCCGGCCCACATCGTGACCGACGGCCGCTTCTCGCTCGACGTGCTGGTGCCCGTCGGCGGCACCGTGACCCCGGTCACGGCCGAGAACGTCGGCGACTACCGCTTGCAGGTGCGCGATCCGCACGGCATGAAGGTGCGCCTCGAAGAGCTCTCGCTCGCCAACTTCGTCGCCGTCGTCCGCGAGGCCGTGCGCAAAGCGGGCGCGACCATGGACGACGTCGCCTACCTGGCCATGCTCCACGTCAAACCCAGCGCCCACCTCCACCTGCTCAACACGCTCGGCATCGATCCGGCGCGGTCCGTCTACCTCTCCGACTACGGCCACCTGGGCCAGGTCGACCAGATGCTGTCGCTCGAGCTCGCCGCACGCCGCGGCCTGCTGCAGCGCGGCGACTTGGTGGTGCTGGTCGCCGCCGGCGTCGGCTACGTGTGGAACGCGATCACGCTGCGCTGGGAAGGTGCCGGAACCGCGGGCGAAGGCGCGCCATGAACCTCGACCTCGCCGGCTTCCGCGCCGCGGTCACGCCCGATCGCCCGGCCGTGCACTGGGACGGCGGCTGGACCACCTACGGCGCCATGAACCGCCGTGCCGAGCGCCTCGCTGGGCGCCTGCAGGCTCTTGGGGTCGACCGCTTCGACCGGATCTCGATCCTCGCGCACAACCACCTGGCGCACCTCGACCTGTGGCTGGCGGCGGCCAAAGCCGCCGTCGTCTACGCGCCGCTCAACCCGCGGCTCAGCCCGGTGGAGCTGCGATCGGTGACCGACCTGCTGCGACCGAGACTGCTGCTCCACGACGCCGCGCACGCCTCGGTGGCGCGCGGCCTGGGCGTGCCCGCGGTGGCGCTCGAGGAGTACGAGACCTGGCTCGGCGACCCCGAGCTCGCCCCCGACCCCGGCGTGGGCCCCGAGGACCCGCAGATGATCCTGTTGACCGGTGGGACCACCGGCCTGCCCAAGGGCGCCGTCCTTCCCTACCGCCAACAGGCGGCCAACGCCGCGGCCACCGTGCTCTCTTGGGGGCTTCGCGAGGACGACGTGGCGGTGCAGGCGACGCCATGCTTCCACGCGGCGATGAACGCGCTGACGACGCCGCTCTACACCCTGGGCGCGCGGGTCGCGCTGATGCCACGCTTCGAGCCGGGGGCGTACTTGAGGCTCGTCGACGAGCTCGGCGCGACCCTGCTCTTCATGGTGCCGACGATGTTCCAGATGCTCGCGGACCACGAGGACTTCGCCCAAGCCGACCTCAGCCGCGTGCGCTGGGCGATCTCGGGCGGCGCGCCGTGCCCGCTGCCGCTGCGCGACGCCTTCGCCGAGCGCGACGTCCGCTTCAAGCAGGGCTACGGCCTGACCGAGGCGGGCGTGAACTGCTTCGCGATCGACCTGGACACGGCGGCCCGCAAGCCCTGGTCGGTCGGCCGGCCGATCCTGCACACCGAAGCCGTCGTCCGCAGGCCCGACGGCATGCCGGCCGATCCCGGCGAGGTCGGCGAGCTCACGCTGGCGGGCCCGCACCTGTTCCACGGCTACTTCGAGCATCCGGAAGCGACCGCGGACGTGCTCAAGGACGGTTGGCTGTGGACCGGCGACCTCGCCCGCGTCGACGACGAGGGCGACCTGGCGCTGGTCGGACGCCGCAAGGACCTGTTCATCAGCGGCGGCGAGAACGTCTTCCCCGCCGAGATCGCGGCCGCGCTCGACGACCACCCCAACGTCGCCGCCTGCGCCGTCACCGGCGTGCCGGACGCGCGCTGGGGCGAGGTCGGGCTGGCGGCGGTGGTGCTGCGCGAGGGCGCCCACCTGGACGCCGACGACGTGCGCGCCTTCCTCAAGGAGCGCCTCGCGAGCTACAAGGTGCCCAAGCACGTCCGGTTCATGGACGTGCTGCCGGTCTCCGGCGCCGGCAAGGTGCTCGTCAGGCAATTGCGCGACGACTTCGTGGCCCAAGAAGGCGCCGCGCGAGCCGCCGAGGGGAGCCCCGCGTGACCGCCTGGGAGGGCCATCTGCCCGGCGCGTCCGGCGTTCGGCTTCGCGCCCGCGTCGACGACGGCCCCGACGGCGCGCCGACGGTGCTGCTGGTCAACGGCCTGATGATGGCGATCGAGGCGTGGCAAGGGCTCACGGTCGACCTGCTGGCCGACCACCGCGTGGTGCGCTACGACCAGCGCGGCCAGGGCGGCAGCGACGACCCCGAGGGCCCCCACCGCATCGAAACGCACGCCGAGGACCTCGTCGCGCTCGTCGCCGCGTTGACGCGCGACCACGGGCTCGAGGACTTCCACCTGGTCGGGCTCTCCAGCGGCGCGCCCGCCGCCGTGCTGGCGGCCGCTGCGATCGAAGCCGATGCCCCGGGTCGCGTGCGCTCGCTGACCTCCTGCGACGGCTTCGTCGTCGCCGACGCCCACCTGCGGCTGGTCGTGGGCGCCTGGCTCGCCGCCCACGAGGTCGGCGGGCCGGTGCACCGCTTCGACGTCGCCACGCCGTGGGTGTGGGGCCAGGCCTTCCTGCGCGACCAGGAGGACGCGCTGGCGAGCTGGCGCGAGGCGGCGTCCGCCACCGACCCACGCCGCGCCCACGCACTCATCGCGGGCATGGCGGCCTTCGAGGCCGACGCCGGCCCGGCGCTGGCGACGCTCCGCTGCCCGGTGCTGGCGCTGCACGGCGAGGACGACGTCATGACCCCCGCACGCCACGGCCGCGCCCTGCTGCGCCACGCCGCCGACGGACGCCTGGCGACGGTGCCCGAGGCGGGCCACGCCGCGCCCATCGAACGACCCGCCGCGGTCGCCGCCGCGCTGCGGGCGTTCTGGAAGGAGACCCGATGATCCCAGCCGACATCCCGGTGCAGCACGTTCAGGTCGACGACCGCCAGATCGCGTACCAAAGCGTGGGCGAGGGCCGCGCCGTCGTCCTGATCCACGGCAACTTCGGCAGCAAGCGCTGGTTCTCCGAGCTGCTGGCCGCGCCGCCCACCGGCGCGCGCCTGCTAGCGCTCGACCTCCCGAACTTCGGCGACAGCGACCCGCTCGGTGCGCCCATCACGATCGCGGCGTACGCCGACGCGGTCCGCGGCTTCACGACCGCCCTCGGCCTCGACCGACCCGTGTTGGTCGGGCACAGCTTGGGCGGCACGGTCGTGCTCGAGGCCGCCGCCGCGGACCCTGGGGCGTGGCCCGCGTTGGTGCTCGTCGGCGGCACCGCGCCCGACGGGATCGCCACCCCCGAGGAGCACTACCCGCTGCTCGATATGTACCAGGGCAACGGACCGCTGCTGAAGCAGGCGCTGGCGCCGCTGCTCGCCAGCCGCCTACCCGACGACTTCGACGCCCTGGTCGGCGACGCGTTGCGCATGCACC
>JBHEOT010000074.1:0-6644 GCA_046260675.1 Trueperaceae bacterium
AGCTGGGGTGAGAACGTCGCCGCCGGGTACCCGAGCGTCGACGCCGTGATGGCGGGGTGGCTCGGCAGCGACGGGCATTGCGCGAACCTGATGAACCCCGGGTTCACCGAGTTCGGCGCGGGGGAATCCGGTCGGTACTGGACTCAGGGGTTCGCGCGGCCGCGCTGAGCGCTCCGGTAGGCTCGACGTCGTGATCAGCGCGCTCTACCTCGTGCTCGCCGCCGTGCACGCGCTCGTCTGGTCCTGGGGGTCGCGCGCCTGGGAGCGCGCCGGTCGCCCGGCCGCCCTGACGCTCGTCCTCGTGCCCGCGACGCTCCTCTGGTACGACAACCTGCGCATCGGCATCGGACGCTTCGTCGGCGAGGGACCGCTGCTGTACGCCCTGAGCGTGCCGGTGCTGGCGTGGCACTGGACGATGCTGCCGCTGTTCGTCCTCGCGGCGCTCGCGCTGGCGCGCGCGGCCGGGCTCGGCTGGGCGCGCACCCGCTGGGCCGGTCTCGGCTTCGGCGCGGTCGCCGCCGCGCTGTTCGCGGTCGACGTGCCGTACGCGCTGGGCGTGCTGTTCGGCGGCGTCGGACCGTTCCCGGCCGTCGAGCTGAAGCTCGGCTGCATCGGCGACGCCATCCGTTACACCGCGAGCCTCGGCCCCGCCTACTTCTGCGGGCCCGAGGCGGAGGTCCACCGGGTCGGTCCGGGTCCACTGGTCGCGATCGTGATGGTCGTGGTGGTGCTGGGGGTCGGGATCGCGCTGTGGCTCCAACGCCGGTGGCCGTGGCTGGCGCTCGCCGCCGGCGCCATGCTCACTGCCGCGGCCGGCGGGCCGGCGTGGGGGACGTACGCGCCGCCCGTCGCGAACGTCGGCGAGATCGGCTTCGTCGCGGGGCTGATCGCGACCGCGCTGCGCTTCGCGCGCGACGACCACGCACCCACCTGACGCACCGGGGCGGGCCGAGCGCCGAGCCCTCAGCCCCTGAGGAACCCCACCGCCGTCTTCGCGATCGCCCCCAGGTCGAAGCTGAACAGGTGGCGCTGCCAGAACAGCTCCTGCTTGTCGCTCACCGTCGACTCGCTGAAGCGCGCGATCTCGCCGCGCAGCGCGGGGTCGGCGTTCAGGTCGCCGCCGCCCTGCATGGTGGCGTTGAGGCGCACCCGCAGGGCGCGGGCGCCCGCGATCCCGCCCGCGACCGCGTCGGCGCGCTTGGCCGAGATGTAGCCGTAGCGGCGCTTGAGCTCGTTCAGGCGCTCGGCGGCGTCGTAGGTGGCGTCGACCAGCTGCGCGCGCGTCATCCACTGCGTCTCGTAGTTCAGGATGTGCTCCCAGCTCGGCTGCACCAGCAGCTGCCGGTGCTCCTCGACGGTGTGCGCGAGCTTGGTGTACCCGAAGCGCTCCGGGTGCTCGAAGATCTGGCTGCCCGGGTCCAGGAACGGCCCCATGGGCGAGATGAACGCTTGCAGGCGCTTGTCGCCGAACGAGAACAGGTGCTCGCAGTAGTCGATGGTCTCCATGACCGATTCGTAGGTCTGGTGCTGCAGCCCGATCATGTAGAAGACGTCGATGCGCGTGCAGCGGAGCTTGAGCGACGCACGCAGCAGCTCCTCCATCTCGGCGTTGGCGTACCCCGCCTGGCCTTCCATCGCGTGCCGCACCTTCGGGTCGTGGCTCTCGGGGCTCACCTCGAAGCTCCAGGTGCGGAGCTTGGCGTCGATGTGGCGCAGGAACTCGATGGGCGGCACGTCGAAGAACTCGAACATGATGTCGTTCTTCACGTTCTTGTCGGCAATCGCGTCGATCACCGCGGTGGCGTAGGTCCGCCCCCCCTGCAGCAGGTCGCCGGGGATGACGATCGTGCCGCGCGACAGCCGGCTGATGGCGGCGAGGTTCTTCGCCAGGCTCTCCGGGCTTCGGTAGACGGGCTTCTTGCGCTTGGTCAGGAAGCTGCACGTGGAGGCCGAGCTGCCGCACGTGGTGCACTCGTACGCGCAGCCCTTGAGCGGCAGCACCATGGTGGTCGGGTGGCGCAACCAGCCGTTGAACGGCAGCACGCTCGCCAGGTCGCGGTGGCGCATCGCCATCTGGATCAGCAGTTCGGGCCGCACGTCGACGTAGTCGAGCGTCTTGGGGACGTACGTGAGCGGGTTGACCCGCACGTTGCCCTCGGCGTCGCGCCAGGTGAGGTTGGGGATGTCCTCGAGCGAGGCGCCGGATTCGAGCGCCTGCAGCAGTTGGTGAAGCGGCGGTTCGGTGCTGTCGCCGCGCAGGACGAAGTCGATCTCCGGGTACGTCCGCATCAGGTCCTCGTGGAAGTAGGTGGACGACAGGCCGCCAAGGATCACCGGCACGTCGGGGTGCACCTGCTTGGCGATGCGCGCCACCTCGATCGCCCCGTGGCAGTGCGGCATCCAGTGCAGGTCGATGCCGATCAGCCGCGGCTTCTGCTTCGCGAGGAAGCGTGGCACGTCGAAGCGCTTGTCCTGCAGCATGCGCAGCGCCAGGTTCGCGATGCGCACGCGCATCCCGCGCTCCTCGAGGTAGCCGGCCATGGTCAGGAAGCCGATGGGGTAGAGCTCGAACATCACCGACGACGGCACCATGTCGGCCACGGGTCCGTAGAGGATGGACTTCTCGCGAAAGTCGTAGACGCTGGGTGCGTGGAGCAACAAGAGGTCGATCGAGTTCCTAGGCATGCGGCGGGGTCCTCCGGCAGGGGTTCGTCACGCCTCAGCTTGACCTGCGGAAGGGTGTGGGCGCCACGCGGGAATGTCCCACGCGGCGCTCGGGTATCGGGGTCTCGCTCCGGGCCGTGGTCAGGACCCGTCGTCTGCGCCGTCGAACAGCCGCACGCCGTCGACGTAGGCGTCGGCGATCACGGCCGCCGCCGCGCTCCAGCCCATCGGCCACGTCCCGCCGGGCTCATGGCTGCGCCCGTGCAGGAACTCGGAGAACGACCATGGCTCGCCGTCGCGGGCGCGGGCGTTCGCGGCGTGGACGCCGTCGCGGTACCAGCGCGCGCGGTCGAGGTCGCCGCGGCGTGCCCGGCCGGCGGCGTAGAACGCCGTCACCAACGGCCACAAGCCGCCGTTGTGGTAGGCGTACGGCTCGTTCTTGAAGGTGTGCGAGAACGACATCTGCAGGTCGTCCCAGTACTCGTCCTTGGGCGTGATCACGGGATCGAAGGCCGGCAGCAGGCGCACGTCGGGGTCGACCAGGTCGTCGGTGACGTACGCGTCCACGGCGCGGTCGCGGGCGTCGTCCGACACCCCGAACAGCGAGGTCAGTGCGTTCGCCATGCCATCGAACCGAGTCCCGTACCCCAGCGGCGAGAAGTACGGCATCCAGTACATGCCGCGGCAGTGGGCGGCGGCGGTGCGCCCCTTCGCGTACAGGATGGGGTGGTAGACGTCCTCGTCGGTTTCGTCGCCCTCGGCACCGTCGCGGTCGAACCAATAGTTGGCGCGCAGCAGGTGGCGAAGTCGGGCGATCCGTTCGCGCAGCGCGTGGTCCTCGCCGCCGTGCAGCTCGCGGTGGAGCGCCGCGAAGCCGCGCTGCGCCTGCAGGTAGAGCAGCTGGTCGTACAGCACGTAGCCGCTCTGCACGTACTCGTCGGCCCAATCGCCGGTGGGGGGCACGTACAGCAGCCCGCGGGCGTTGAACTCCCACGCGCCGAGCAGCGCCCGCAAGCGCTCGAGCGGTTCGACGAGGTCGCCGAGCAGGGCGTCGTCGCCGGTGCACCGCCAGTACTCGGCGCTCGCGATCGCGAACCACAAGCCGGCGTCCACCCGCCCGGCGGTCCCGCCGTACGAGATCCGCTCGGTGACCGGATCGACGTTGCTCGGGATCTCGCCGTGCGGCCCCTGATGGCGCGCGAGCGTGCGCAGCGTGGCGCGCCCGGCCTCGATCAGGTCGTCCTCGCCGCTCACGAGCGCGGCCAGGGCGATGATCGCGCCGTCGCGGCCCCAGACGCGCCGGTAGTTGGCGCGCTGGGTGGGCGAGGCGAGGAAACCGTCGTCCGTCGCGCACGCGCGCAGAACGTCGAGGGCGCGGGCGTGCCCGTCGGAGATCGCGGCGTCGGCCATCGCCCCCACCCTACGTCCCGCGTCGCGGGTCACTCGGCTGGGCGCGTGCGGAGCGGGTCGAGCGCGGCGAACAGGGCCCGGTGCTCGTCGGCGAGGACGTCGGCGGCGGCGGTCACCGTCCGCGCTGCGGCGCCCGTACGGAGCGCGTTCTCGAGCCCCTCGGCGGCGTCGGCGAGGGGGCCGGCCCCCAGGCAGGCGGCCAGTCCGCGCAGCGTGTGCGCGGCGCGTTCGGCCGCCGGCGCCTCGCCCCCTGCGAGGGCGTCGGCGATGCGCGCCGGCACCCCGTCTTGGTCGTCGAGGAAGCGCCGCAGGAAGTCGAGGTAGAGGTCGGCGCGGCCGCGGGTGAAGCGCAGACCCCGGTCGACGTCGAGGCCCGCGACGTGGCGCGGGAGGAGCGCGTCGGGCGACGGCGGGGCGTCGTCGTGCGCCGGTGCCTGCACCTCCTGGGCGTTCGGCTTGGCGTGCTCGTCGCGCTCCGGCAGCCACGCTCGCAACGCCCGCCACAGCTCGTCGGGTTCGATCGGTTTGGTGACCACGTCGTCCATGCCCGCCGCCAGGTAGGCCTCGCGGTCGCCCGGCAGCGCGTTGGCGGTCATCGCGACCACCGGCACCGCCCGCAGCTTGGGGTCGCGGCGCAGCTCGCGGGTGGCGCTGAGCCCGTCCATCACCGGCATCTGCACGTCCATCAGGACGAGCGCGTAGCGCTGGCGGCGCAGCGCCTCGAGCGCCTGGCGCCCGTCGCCCACCACGTCCGGCGCCAACCCCACCTCCTGCAGCAGCGCCACCGCCACCTCTTGGTTGAGGGCGTTGTCCTCGACCACCAGCACCTTCGACGCCGGGTCGAACGCCGGCACGGCCTGCGGTGGCGCGCGCCCCGGCGCCCGCTGCCGGTCGGCCGGCACCGTCGCTTGATCGAGGTGCCCGAAGCGCGCGGTGAACCAGAAGGTGGACCCGGCGCCCGGGCGGCTGTCGACCCCGATCTCGCCCTGCATCAACTGCACCAGGCTCTTGCTGATCGCCAGCCCGAGCCCGGTGCCGCCGAAGCGCCGGGTGATGGTCCCGTCCGCCTGCGTGAAGCTCGAGAAGAGGCCGCGGCGCTGATCCGTCGTGAGGCCGATGCCGGTGTCGCGCACCGCGAAGCGCAGCGCGACCGCGTCGGCGGGCGCTTCGCGGCGCCGCACCGAGATGGTGACCTCGCCGGCCGCGGTGAACTTCACCGCGTTGCTCGCCAGGTTCACGAGCACCTGGCGCAGCCGCAGCGCGTCGCCCTCGACCACGTCCGGCACGTCGCCGGCCACGTCGAGGGTCAGGCGCAGCCCCTTGGCCGCGCACGCGCCCCCCACGAGCGTGGCGACGTCGTCCAGCACGTCGGCCACCGACAGCGCCTCGGGCTGGAGCGCCACCTTGCCGGCCTCGAGCTTGGAGTAGTCGAGCACGTCGTCGATGATCGCGAGCAGGTGGCGCGACGACGCCTCGATCTTCTCCAGGTACTCGCGCTGCTCGCGGGTGAGGTCGGTGCCGAGCGCGCGCCGGTTCATCCCCAAGATCGCGTTCATGGGGGTGCGGATCTCGTGGCTCATGTTCGCCAGGAAGCGCGCCTTGGCCTCGCCGGCCTCGCGCGCCTGGTCGGTCGAGCGGCGCAGCGCCTCGTGGCTCGCCTCGAGGCGGGCGAAGAGCTCCTCGCGCGAGTGCGCCTCGAGGAGCGCCCGCGCCCGCTCGACGGCGTCGATCGCGACCTCCGGTACGCGCAGGTCGTACGTCGAGCGGCGGGCACCCGGGCCGGACGTGGGGGCCGGCGCCAGTGCCGTCGGTACGCGCCCCCCCGCATCGGCGTCGTGCGCGTCCCACGCGAACGCGAACGCGATCTGGGCTCCGGGCGCGGGCCGCTCGAGCACGAGGTCGACCCGGCCCCCGTGCGCGTACCGCTCCAACCAACGGGCGACGTCCGAGACCTCGCCGGCGATCCGGGTCGCGAGGTCGCGGCCGGCGCCGAGCGCCAGCACCACGTCGAACGCCTTGCGCCGCATGCGCGCCCGCCCGTCCTGGGCGATCGTCAGGCCGCCCAGGGGCGCGGAGGCATCGATGGGCGCTCGAAGCTCGTTCACGGCCGCCACCGCGCCACCAGGCAGGCGGCGTCGTCGAGCGGTTTGGCGTGGGCCGCGACCAAGCGCTCGGCCAGGGTGGCGGGGGCGATCGCGCCCACGGTGCTCGGGCGCGCGGCCGCCGCCACCGATGCGACCAACGCGCTCGGGAGTCCGTCGGTCCACAGCAGCACCAGGTCGCCTGGGTGGAGCGCCGCTCGCTGCACGAACGGGGTGGGCCAGCGCCGGCCCAGCACGCCGTCGCGCGACACCCCGACGAAGCGCTGCGCCCCGACGACGGCGGCGCGCACGTTGCCCACCGCGAGGTAGCGGAACTCGTCGCGCTCGGGGTCGAGCACCGCGAGGCCGACGGAGGCGCCGATGGTGCCGACGCACTGCTCGTGGAGGCCGTGCGCGAGCGCGGCGACGTCGTCCGGTGCGGTGGTGGTCGAGAAGCGCTCGCTCAGCTGCTTCACGAGCCCGCGGGCG
>JBHEOT010000075.1:0-1026 GCA_046260675.1 Trueperaceae bacterium
GTGCCGTTTACTTGCACGGTCCTCCAGCCGGTGGCGGTCGCGGTCGCAAGCGCCGTGCCTTCGGGCGTCAGCCCGGCGGGAAGCGCGTCGCCGGCGCCCCAGCGGGCGGCGGCCTCCAGCTCCGGCGTGGCCTGCAGCGAGCCGCTCCAGCGGCGATTCGACACGTCCACGCGGACGGTCGTGGCGACCGGTCCCGACAGCGCCCGGCCGGTCAGGTCGGAGGTGACCAGCCCGGCCTCCAGGGCGACCGGTCCCTCGATCTCGTCGACCTCGACCCCGGCCGCGACCAGGCTGCCCGCGCGCACGGCCAGGCGGGCGGTGACGCCCTTCCCGGGGTGGTAGGCGACGGTCCCCTGGGTCTGGCCCCCGGTCACGCCGCGCCACCAGGCGCGCGCCATGCGCAGGTCGGCGTCCCGCACGTCGGCGTCCACGGTGAACGGCGACAGGCCGATGTCGGCCGCGAACGCCAGCGAGCCCTCGTCGCTGGCTAGCCGACCCGACGCCTCGACCCGGCTGCCGGCGCCGTCGACGTCCAGGTCCTCGAGCCGCAGGTCGGGAAGGGTGTAGGGAGCGTCGCCGACCCGGACGCGGACGCCGCGGAGGCTCAGCTCGCGCAGGTCGGGGCGGATCGGCAGCCCGCCGCCACCGTCGCCGCCCAGGCCTCGCAGCTGCTGGCCGTCGACGGCGATGTCGGCGTTCTCGATCGTAATCCAGAGCGGCAGGTCGCCGGTCAGCAGGGCGGGGGCGAACCAGGCGACCTGGACGCGGCCCGCCGTGGCGTCCACCCCGGGGCCTTGGACCCGGGCGCCGCTCAGCTGCACGGAGCTCCACGGGTCGCCGGCGCTGTCGCGCCAGTCCACCGTCCAGCCGGCGCTCTGCGCGGCGTCGCGGGCGCGCTCCAGCAGCCAGCCGCGCCCGGCCGGCGTTCGCGGCACGAGAACCGCGACCAGGACCAGCGACACGAGCACGATGAGGGTCAGGAGCGAACGTCTGGGCATCGATAGGTAGCGGCTCCGAGAGGCGGGG
>JBHEOT010000075.1:1036-5859 GCA_046260675.1 Trueperaceae bacterium
TCGTAGCACCGCTCCCGTGGCGTCCTGGACGTCGCCGACACGACCGTCGGACGTCCGCCGCGACCGAGCGGGACGGCGTGCCTGCTGTAGCATGCGGGGTGTGAGCGAGCCGACGGAACGACTGACCGCGCTGGTGTCCGGAGACGTGCAGGGCGTGGGCTACCGCGCCTTCGTCCGTCGTCACGCGCAGGACCTGGGCCTGGCCGGATCGGCCGAGAACCTCTCCGACGGTCGGGTCGAGGTGATCGCCGAGGGCCCCCGCAGCGAGCTGAAGCAGCTGTTGATCTTCCTCCGTCGCGGCACGGTCCACGCCGAGGTCGAGCGGGTCGAGGAGCATTGGGGCGAGGGGAGCGGCCTGCATGGCTTCCATACCTACTGACCGGGCCGTGACCCCCGTACCCGCACCGCTGAACGACGCGGAGCTGGCGAACGTCCCGGGCGTGCTGGGCCGGATCGCGCGGGAACGGGCCGACGACTACGCGGCCGTCCTCGTGCCCGACCCCGTGGCCGACCCCGTATCGCCTCCCGTCGCCAGGCGCGCCGCCGAAACGCCGCGCCGCGGCCGCCTGACCGCCGCGCTGAGGGCCCCGGGCCTGTCGGTGATCGCCGAGATCAAGCGCGGCAGCCCCTCGCAAGGCTCGATCGCGGACCTCGATCCGGTCTCGGCGGCCGGGGCGTACCAGGCCGGCGGCGCGGCCGCGCTGTCCGTCCTGACCGAGCCGCGGCACTTCGGGGGCGAGCTGCAGCACCTGCGCGACGTGGCCGCCGCGAGCGCGCTGCCCGCCATGCGCAAGGAGTTCGTGGTGCACCCCGCCCAGCTGAGCGAGGCGGCGCAGGCCGGCGCGGCCGCCGCGCTGCTGATCGTCGCGGTGGTCGGCCCACGCCTGAGCGAGTACCTGGCGTACGCGCACGCCCTGGGGCTGGACGTCCTGGTCGAGGTGCACGACGAGGCCGAGCTGCAGCTGGCGCTGGCGGCGGGAAGCGAGATCGTGGGCGTGAACAACCGCGACCTGCGCACCTTGGCGGTGGACCGCGCGACGGCGCCGCGGCTGCTGCGGCGGGCGCGCGACGCCGGCTTCGGCGGCGTGCTGGTGGCCGAGTCGGGCTACGCGGGCGCGGACGACCTGACGGAGGTGGCCGGCTTGGCCGACGCCGCCCTGATCGGCACGGCGCTGGCGGGCAGCGGCGACCTGACGGGCGTGCTTCGCGCGCTGCTGGCCGAGCTCGCGGCGCGCGACCCCGGGGCGCACCGCCCCGACCAGCCTGGGAGGAGACCCTGATGAGCACCTACGTCGTCACCGGCGCGTCCAGCGGGATCGGCGCCGCCATCGCGAACGCGCTCTCCGAAGAGGGTCGCACGCTGATCCTGAACGGTCGCGACCGCGTCGCGCTGGACGCCGTCGCGACCGACGTCGCGCAGCTCGGCGCCCAAGTCGAGGTGCGGCCGGCCGACCTGAACGACGACGAGCAGGTGCACGCGTTCGCCGCGGATCTTCCCGAGCGCCTGAACGCGCTGATCCACAGCGCCGGCGTGGCGCAGCTGGGCAACCTGGCGGACCTGCCGGTCGCGGACCTGGACCTGCAGTACCGCGTGAACGTGCGGGCGCCGTTTTTGTTGACGCAGGCGCTCCTGCCCAGGCTGCGGGCGTCCGCGGGCCTGGTCGTGTTCGTGAACTCCGGCGCGGGGCAGACCGCCAAGGCCGGCTGGGGCGGCTACGCCGCGTCGAAGTTCGCGTTGCGCGCGCTGGCGGACTCGCTGCGCGACGAAGAGTCGGACCGCGGCGTGCGCGTCACCAGCATCTACCCGGGCCGCACCGCGACGCCCATGCAGCGCGAGGTCCGCGAGCAGGAGGGCGGCGAGTTCGAGCCGGAGAGCTACCTGCGTCCCGAGGACGTAGCCCGGATGGTGGCCCAGGTGGTGCGCCTGCCGGCCGGCGCGACGGTGCCCGACCTGTCGGTCCGGCCCCGGTGAGGCCGGAAGGCCTTCCCTCGCACGCTCTGCCCGGTCCGACCGATCCGACGACCGAGCCCGAAGGTCAGCAGCGGACGAGCCCGCAGACGCTCCAGAACCAGCGCCAGAACCAGCGCCAGAACCAGCCCCCGGAACAGCTCCCGCACCAGCGCCTTCTGGAGAACGGCGTCCGGATCGTGGCCGAGGAGCTCCCCGGCCGCGAAGGCGTGTCGTGGGAGCTGTCGCTGCCGGTCGGGTCGGTGCACGATCCCGGCGCGACGCCCGGCGCGACGGCGCTGCTGTGGGAGTGGCAGGATCGCGGCGCGGCCGGCCTGGGCGCGCGGCAGCGACAAGAGGCGTTCGCGCGGCTGGGGGTGCGCGGCGGCGGCGCGTCGGGCCGGGACCGCAGCGTGGTGGCCGGCAGTGGCCTGGCGGACGTGCTGGCGGAAGGCTTGGCGCTGACCGTGCACGAGGTGACCGATCCGGCGCTGGACGACGCCGAGTTCGAGATCGCGCGCATCCACGCGCTCGAGGCGCTGGACGCCCTGACCGACCGGCCCGCCGACCGGCTGGACGAGGAGCTGAACGCCCGGGCGTTCGTCGGCCCGCACGCCCGCAGCGCGCTGGGGACGGTGGCCGGCCTGGAGGGGGCGACGCCGGATACGATCCGCGCGCACAGAGACGCCGCCCTCGGACCGGGCGGCGCGACGCTGGTGATCGTCGGCGGCGTGGACCCCGAGGCGGCGCTGGACCTGGCGGAGGCCGCGCTGAGCGATTGGCGCGGTGCGGCGCCCCAGACCTCCGGCCTGCCACGCTGGGCGACCCCCGCCCGCCACGCCGTCGCGGCGGACGCCCAGCAGACGCAGCTGGGCTGGGCCTGGCCGCTGCTGCCGGCCGACGACGCGCGCGCCTCCGCGCAGGCGCTGGGGCTGGCGGTCCTGTCGGGCGGGATGGGCGCCCGGCTGTTCCGCGAGGTGCGCGAGGCGCGCGGGCTGGTGTACGCCGTGGACGCCGGCGCGCGGGCGGTACGCGGGGCGGCGTGGGGCACGGCGCACGCCGCCACTACGCCCCAGCGGGTCGAGGAGACGATCGAGGTGGTCCAGCGCGAGCTCGCGAAGCTGGCGGCCGGCGTGAATGAAGACGAGCTGGCGCGGGCGCGCACCCTGCTGCGCACCCGCGAGGCGATGCAGGCCGACGCCAGCGCGGGCCGTGCCGGGCAGCTCATGCGGGACCTGCTGCTGCTGGGGCGGCCGCGCACGGTGGGCCAGCGGCTGGACGCCTTGCTGCGTCCCACGCGCGCCGACGTCGACGCGGCTTTGGCCGCCGCGCCGTGCCTAACGCCGACGCTGGTCGTACTGGGCCCCGGCGAGGTGGAACCAGGCGCCACGCTGGAACCGGGCGCCACGCCGGCATCGGACGACGCGTGACGCGCACGTCGACGCGCGACGTCCGCGTCCTGCCGTCCGGCGTGACGCTGGTCAGCGAGGTGCGGCCGGACGCCGCCAGCGCCGCCGCCGGCTGGTTCGTGCGCGTCGGCTCCCGCGACGAGCCCGCCGCCCACGCCGGCATCTCCCACGCGCTGGAGCATTTGGCGTTCAAGGGCACGGACGACGTGGACGCGGTCGAGCTGAACCGGCGCCTGGACGCTCTGGGCGCGCGCAGCAACGCCTACACCGGCGAGGACCGCACCGCGTACTACGGCAGCGTCCTGCCCGAGCATCTTCCTGAGCTGAACGAGCTCCTGGCCGCGCTGCTGCGTCCCGCGCTGCGGGAGGAGGACGTCGCGCTGGAGCGCGGCGTGATCGTGGAAGAGATCGCAATGGCGGACGACGATCCCGAGAGCCGCGCCGCCGACCTGGTCGCCGCCGCCGCATTCGGCGACCACCCGCTGGGCCGCACCATCCTGGGCACGCGCGACAGCGTCGCCGCCCTGACCGCCGCCGACCTGCGGGCGTGGCACGCCGCGACGTACCGCCCGGACCGGCTGGTGGTGGTGCTGTCCGGCCGCGTGGATCTGGAGGCCGAGGCGCAGCGGGTGGACGCGCTGGCGCGGCGACTGACCGAGACGGCGGACGCGCGCCACGACCGACCGGCCGCTACGCCGTTGCCGCGGCAGGTCCCGCGATCGGTCCCGACGCCCGTCCCGCGCACCGCCCCAATCTGGCGTCCGGGCGCCGCGCGCCACGGCGACCGCAGGCTGCGCCGCGCCTACGGCGCGCTGCTGGCGCCCGGCCTGCCGCAGGCCGATCCGCGCCGCATCGCCGCGACGCTGCTGGCGCAGGTCCTGGGCGAGCCGGGGCACGGCCAGCTGCACTGGGCGCTGGTGGACGCCGGCCTGGCCGACCAGGCGGGCCTGCTGCACGAGGCGGGCGACGGGTTCGGCACGTACGGCGGCTGGTTCGAGACCCGCGCCCGCGACGAGGCGCGCGTCCAGGAACGGTTCGTGCGGACGCTGCGCGAGGCGCAGGACGCGCCGCTGGACCCGGACGCCTGGGCGCGCGCGGCCCGCACCGCGGCGACCGACGTGGCCATGCAGGCCGAGACGCCGTACGGCCGCCTGATGGCGCTGGGCGACGCCTGGATCGAGCGCGGCGAGCTGGACGATCCTGCGGACGAGGTCGCCCGAATCCTGGCGACGCCCGTCGAGGCGGGCCAGGCGCTGCTGGACGCTCGGCCGTTCGACCTGAGCGCCCTGGTGACGCTAGGGCCCGAGGTCGAGCGCGAGGTCGAGCCCGAGGCCGAGCCCGGCAGCGAGGTGAGCAGGGCCGACACTCCTGCCGTCCGGGCTCATCCGCGGCGGGTACCCTGACGCCATGCAGGCGGACGCGACCCCTTCGACCCCGACCCGTCCGACCCCGATTACGCCCGGTCC
>JBHEOT010000075.1:5869-6284 GCA_046260675.1 Trueperaceae bacterium
CGACTACATCGAGGCGCGCGACGCGACCGCGGAGACGGCGGACGGCTCGCTGTCCGCGCCGGCGCTACGGATCGACGTGCCGACCCTGGTCGCCACCGCGCCCGACGGGGTGCGGTACGTGCGGGAGGGCCTGGAGCTGGTCGCCGACGCTGCGGAGCTCCGCTTCGGGCCCCAGCTGGTGCGGTTCGAGCACCCCACCGGCGCGTCGCTGGACCTCGAGGCGCGGGCGCTGCTGCTGGACCTCCGGACCGGCGACGCGCTGCTGCTGGGGCCGTACCGGTTCCAGGACGGTCCGTTCGTCCTGACCGACGACCGCGAGGACGCGGCGCTGCAGCTGAGACCCGTCACGACCGACGTGGGCACGCCGACGTACCGCGCCGCCAACGAGGTAGACGAGGACCTGTGGACGCGCATG
>JBHEOT010000075.1:6294-6525 GCA_046260675.1 Trueperaceae bacterium
CCCGCCGATCGCACGCCGCAGCGCGGGCGGGGCCGCCGCCTCGTTCACGCGTCTACGGCCGCCTACCTACGAACCGTGGTGGCCGTCCTCGTCCTGGCCAGCGCGGCCTGGGCGCAGGACGATCCGACCGCCGACGCCGTGGCGCGCCTGACGGTCGTTCCGCACGGCCAGCAGTCGTTCGACCTGCTGACCGGCGAGACGACCCTGCCGGACGGCGGCGTGATCGTGGAC
>JBHEOT010000076.1:0-437 GCA_046260675.1 Trueperaceae bacterium
CGTCTGGTTGGCCGAGGTGCTCCACCCCGGCGCCGACCTCGCCTGCGCCGATGAGGTCGCCTTCTTCTACCCGCGCTTCTACGGCTACGCCATCGGCGCCGACGAGGTCGCGGAGCTGTGCGCCCGCTGACCGAACCGGCGGAGGCGGCGACGAGCGCGTCCGGGGCGTCGCGAGCGCCGGCCGTGCGCGCGAGCGACCACGGCGAGGCGCTGCCCACGTGGCGCCGCCTCGCCCACGGCGCCGCGCTCGCCTCGCCGTTCGTGCTGGGCGTGATCGTGCTGGGCCTCGGGCTCTACCCGATCGCCGTGGGCGACGTGCTGCGCTCGCTCGCCAGCCTGCTCGTTCCCGACGTCGCCGCTGACGTCCCCGAGATCGCGCGGCGGTTGGTGCTCGACGTGCGCTTGCCGCGCGTGCTCGCCGCGCTGCTGATCGGCGG
>JBHEOT010000076.1:447-5990 GCA_046260675.1 Trueperaceae bacterium
GCTGACGTCGCTGCTCAAGTACGTGGCCGATCCGCTCGACGCGCTGCCCTCGATCACCTTCTGGCTGCTCGGCGGCCTCACCGGCGCCGGTTGGCGGCATGTGCCGCTGCTCGCGGTGTTGGTGTTGGGGGGCGCGCTCTTCTTCGTGCTCGTGCGCTGGCGGCTGAACGTGCTGTCGATGGGCGACGCCCAGGCGACCGCGCTCGGCATGCACCCGCAGCGGATGAAGGTGATCTTGATCGTCGTCAGCACGCTGGTGACCGCGATCGCGGTGTCGGTGGGCGGCGTGATCGGCTGGGTCGGCCTGGTGGTGCCGCACGCGGCGCGCATGGTGGTGGGCCCCGACCACCGCCGGCTGGTGCCGATGGCGCTGGCGCTGGGCGCCTCGTTCTTGCTGCTCGTCGACACCGTGTCGCGCGCCTGGCTCCCCTCCGAGGTGCCGCTGGGCGTGCTGACGGGGTTGATCGGCGTGCCGATCCTGATCGTGCTGTTGCGCAAGAACCGGACCGGATGGTGAGCGCGGTCGCAAGCGAGGTGCCGGCCGCGGTGGCGACGGGCGTCCGGCTGGAGGCTACCGGCATCGTCTTCGGCTACGACCCCGCCGAGCCGGTGGTGCAGGACGTCTCCGTGGACGTGCGCGACGCTGAGGTGCGCTTCTTGCTCGGCCACAACGGCAGCGGCAAGTCGAGCCTGCTGGGCGTGCTCGCCGGGGTGCTGCGCGCCCAAGGCGGCCGGGTGCGGGTGGGGGGCGACGACCTGCACGCCCTCACCCCGGCCGACCGCGCGCGGCGGGTGGGGCTGGTGCCGCAGCTGCACGGCACCGTGTTCGCCTACGACGTGCTCGACGTGGTCTTGATGGGCCGCGCGCCGCACCTGCTGCCGTTCGCGGCCCCCGGCCGCGCCGACCGCGAGGTGGCGCTCGAGGCGCTCGAGCGCGTCGGCTTGGCCGACTTCCGCACCCGCCGCATCACCGAGCTCTCCGGCGGCGAGCGGCAGCTGGTGATGGTCGCGCGCGGCCTCGCGCAGCGCTGCGACGTGCTGCTGATGGACGAGCCCGACGCCCACCTGGACCCGCGCAACCAGTTCCGGGTGCTCGAGGTCGTGCGCGCGCTCGCCGACGAGCAGGGGTTGGCCTTCGTGGTCGCATCGCACGCGCCCAACAGCGCGCTCATGTTCGCCGACCGGGTGCTGTTGCTCCGCAAGGGGCGCACGCTGGCCGATGGCGGGGTGGCCGAGACGCTCACCGAACCGCTGCTGACGCGCGCGTACGGCATGCCCACCGAGGTGGTGACCAAGGTCGTCGACGGCCGCCGGATGGCGCGCGCCGTGCTCCCGAAGCGGATCGACCGCGTGGCCGAGGGGTTCGACGCGGTGATGCTCGAGCCGGAGTCGATCGATCGACCCGGGTCGGTGCTCGCCGAGCTGGTCGCGCGCGGTGCCCACGCGCCGCAGCGCGTGATCGTCACCGGCGCGCGCGGGGCGGGGAAGAGCCGCTGGTGCGCGCGGCTGGTCGAGCTCGGGCGCCGCCGCGGCTGGCGCGTTGCCGGGGTCGCTTCGCCGGCCCGCTTCGAGGGTCGCCTCAAGACCGGCATCGGGATCGTCGACCTCGCCACCGGCGAGGAGCGGACGCTCGCCACCTTGCGGCGCGCCGAGGGCGACGCCGCCGGGCCGGCGACCGAGCGCTGGCGCTTCGACGACGGCGTCCTCGGTTGGGGGAACGGCGCGCTCGCGCGCGCCGCCGAGGAGCGCGCCGACTTGCTGATCGTCGACGAGCTGGGCCCGCTCGAGTTCCACCGCGACATCGGCTTCCAGGCGGGCTTGAGCGCGATGGACTCGGGGCGCTACGCGCTCGGGTGCGCGGTGGTGCGCCCCTCGCTGCTCGACGCGGCGCTGGCGCGCTGGCCCGACGCGCTCGTCGTGGACGTGGAGGACTGACCATGGAACCGCAAACGTTCGAACAGGGCGCGACGTCCGTGCCCGAGGCGCGCGCGCGCATGCTCGCCGCCGTGGTGCCGCTCGCGACGACCGAGCGCGTACCGCTCGCCGAGGCGCTCGACCGCGTGCTGGCGGCGGCGGTGGTCGCCGAGGTCGACGTGCCGTCGGTCGACAACGCCGCCATGGACGGCTTCGCGCTTCGCTGGGCCGACCTGGAGCCGGCGGACGGCGTGCTGCCGGTGGTCGGTCGGGTGGCGGCCGGCGACGTCCCCGGGGCGTTGGCCCCCGGCGTGGCGACGCGGATCTTCACGGGCGCACCGGTCCCGGACGGGGCCGACACCGTCGTGCGGGTCGAGGAGACCGAGGTCGAGGAGACCGGGGTCGAGGAGGGCGGGCGCGTGCGCCTGCATCCCGGACCCAAGACGCGCGCCGGCGCCAACGTGCGCCGCGCCGGCGGCGACGTGGAGCGGGGCGCCCTGGCGCTTCCGGCGGGGCGGCGGCTGAGCCCGTTCGACCTGGGCGTGGCGGCTTCGGTCGGCGTGGACCGGCTCACGGTGGTGCGGCGACCGCGGGTGGCGGTGGTCGCCACCGGCGACGAGCTGACCGAGCCGGGGGGGCCGCTGGCGCCCGGCGGCCTGTTCGATGGCAACGGTCCGCTGCTCCGGGCGCTCCTCGAGCGGGCGGGCGCCGAGGTGGTCCACGTCGGGCGCGCGCCCGACGACCTGGACGCCACGACCCGAGCGATGCGGGCGGCCGCGGCCGACGCCGACCTATTGATCACCACCGGCGGCGTGTCGGTGGGGGACGAGGACCACGTGAAAGGCGCGGCGCGCGCGCTGGGTGGCGTCGACCTGTGGGGCGTCGACATGAAGCCGGGGCGGCCGGTGGCCTTCGGGCGCGTCGCCGGCGTCCCGTGGCTCGGTCTGCCGGGCAACCCGGCGGCGGCTTCGATCGCCTTCCTGCTCTTCGGAGCCCCGCTGCTGCGGCGGCTGGCGGGGCGGGCGGACCCGTTCCCCGAGCCGTGGACCTTGCCGGCCGGCTTCGAGCGCACCCAGCCGCAGCGCCGCGAGGAGTGGCTGCGGGTGCGCCGCGAGGACGGTCGCGCGGTGCCCGCGGGGCGCCAGGGGTCGGGCGTGCTCAGCTCGATGGCGGCGAGCGACGCGCTCGCTCGCGTACCGGCCGGTGCATTGATTACCGCCGGCGATTCGATCGACGTGTTCCCCTTCAGCGAGCTGTTGGGGTGACGCGCGATCCGAGGAAGAGGTCTTCATGGGACACGTGACCGACGACACCCCCTTCGCGCCGCTGCGGCTGGCGGTCTTGACCGTCTCCGACCGGCGCACCCGCGCCAACGACACGTCCGGCGACACCCTGCAGGAGCGGCTCGAGGCCGCCGGCCACGTGCTCGCCGACCGCGAGCTGCTGCCCGACGACGTCTACCGGCTTCGCGCGGTGGTGTCGGCGTGGATCGTGCGCGCCGACGTCGAGGTCGTCCTCATCACGGGCGGCACCGGCATCACCGGGCGCGACCGCACCCCCGAGGCCATCGGGCCGCTGTTCGACCTCGAGATCCCCGGCTTCGGTGAGCTGTTCCGCAGCTACTCCGAGGCCGAGATCGGCACCGCGACGCTTCAGTCGCGGGCGTTCGCGGGCCTCGCCAACGGCACCCTCCTCTTCGGCCTCCCCGGTTCGCCCGGCGCGTGCCGCACGGCGTGGGACCGGATCTTGGGCCCGCAGCTCGACGCCCGCACCAAGCCCTGCAACTTCGTGGCGCTGCTGCCGCGCTTCCTGGAGTACTGAGCCAACGCATAATTCCGAGTCGGCCACTCGGATATAGTTCCAGGACGAATGGACCTGCCGCCACCTCGTGTGCCCCCCTACGATGGACACCGAAGTTCGTGACTTGTGTCACGAGCGAGCATGAAGGAGGCGGCAGTATGGACGTGCAACCGAAGGGGATCTCACGACGCAAGTTCTTGGCGGGATCGGCGGCCCTGGCGGCCGGCGCGCTCTTGGCTCAGAAGGGGTGGGTCGCGGCCCAGCCGTTCTTCGGTCCCGAGGGTGTCGACGTCGAGGGGCTCGAGCGCAACGGCTTCCTGGTGCGGCACACCATCTGCCACCAGTGCGGCGCCGGCTGCGGCCTGACCGCGCTCGTCCGCAAGAACGAGCCACCGAGCCAAGAGAACATGTTCATCTTCGGCAACCAGCACCCCGAGCACCCGCAGCGCGGCATGTGCGGGCGCGGCGCCACGGCGCCGTACACCTGGGACAGCCCGCTGCGCCTGCGCAAGCCGCTCAAGCGGGTCGGCGAGCGCGGCGAGGGCCGCTTCGAGGAAGTGACCTGGGATCAGGCGCTCGACGAGATCGGCGCCAAGATCCGCGAGATCATCGAGCGCGACGGTGCGCGTTCGCTGGCGTTCAGCACCCACGACTACGCCAACGAGCAGCGTCTGGCGGCGTACGCGTTGGGCGCCCCCAACGTGATCAGCCAAGCGAGCACCTGCAACACCGCCGGCGTCGTCGGCCGGCGCTGGATGATGGGTTCGGGCTTCGATCACCACGCGACGATCGACCCCGACTACGACAACGTCCGCTACGTGCTGTTCCCCGGCCGCAGCCTCAACGCCCCCATCGGTGCGGTGCACCGGTTGAACAAGGCGCGCGAGCACGGCGCCAAGGTCGTGTTCCTCAACCCGGCGCACCCGGACGTCGCGTTCGCCAACGCCGACTGGATCCCGTGCGTGCCTGGCACCGACGCCGCGTTCATGCTCGGCGTCGCGCACGTGTTGGTCGACGAGGAGAAGTACGACCGCTCGTTCGTCCTCCACCAGACCAACCTGCCGTTCCTGATCAAGGACGACGGCAAGCCGCTGACCCAGCAGGACCTGGTCGAGGGCGGCGACGCCAACGTGTTCGCGCTCATGGGCACGGACGGCGTGCTCGCCATGCATACCGACGCCGGGCTGGAGCCCGACCTGACCTACGCCGGCACGGCGACGCTCGCCGACGGCACCGAGGCGCCCGTCACGACCGCGTGGAACCGTCTGGTCGACCACCTCGCCGACTTCACGCCCGGGAACGCCGCGCAGATCACCGGCGTGCCCTCCGACATGATCACGCGCGTCGCGCACGAGCTCTTCATCATGCGCGGCGTGGTCGAGGACACCTGGTACAACACCCGCAACGGGAACGACACCGACGTGATCCTCGGCCTCATGACGGTCAACGCGCTGCTCGGCAACCTCGACACCGTCGGTGGCCTGGGCGTGCGTCTGGGTTCGAAGCTCCCGGGCATCATCGGTCGCGCCAGCGACGGCACGGTCAGCCTCATCACCGGCGACAGCTACGTGATGGAACAGACCAAGCGCATCGACCAGGAGCTCTACCCGGAGACGAACGCCACCTTCGACGCCGTCTTCACGGGGATCCTCGAGGAACGGCCGTACCCGATCACCGGCCTGATCCTGACCGGGGCCACCATCTTCCACCGCGATCCGAACGTCGCCCGCTCGATCGAGGCCATCAAGAAGCTCGATCTGCTGGTGACCATCGACATCCTGCACCAAGAGATCTGCGACTGGTCGGACTACGTGCTGCCGGCCGAGATG
>JBHEOT010000076.1:6000-6314 GCA_046260675.1 Trueperaceae bacterium
CCGACCCGCCGGCCGGCGCCGATCCGCGGCCCGACGCATGGATCCTGATGGAGATGGTGCGCCGCTCGTACCCCGAGCGCGCCTACATGACCGGTTACCTCGACGCGTACAAGGACGTGAGCACGTTCAAGCACGAGTTCTGGCACCACATCGAGGAGCTGCAACTCGAGGGCCTCGCGAAGGCGTGGGACCGCGACAAGGACGAGCTCCACGCCCAGCTGCTCGAGGACGGCTTCGTCACCTTCCAGGCCAAGCAGTACGGGCTGACCCCGTACACGCGCCCCTTCGCGACGCCGAGCGGCCGCCTCGAGGTC
>JBHEOT010000077.1:0-6314 GCA_046260675.1 Trueperaceae bacterium
CCCCCTATCCCGGCGCACCACCGGAGGACGGCCCCCGTGTTCACCTTCATCCTGCGGCGCCTGACGATGCTCCCGCTCGTGTTCTTCGGCGTCACGGTCATCATCGTGCTCCTGATGCAGCTCCTCACGCCGTCGCAGCGGGCGGCCGCCTACATCCGCAGCGAGAACCAGGCCAACCAGATCCCCGAGATCATCCGTCAATACCGCCTCGACGCCCCCTGGTACATCCAGTACGGGGCCTGGTTGGGGCGGCTCGTGGACGGCGACCTCGGCTACTCCCGCACGACCAACGAACCCGTGCTCACGACGCTGATCAAGCGCTTCCCGACGACCGCGGAACTCGCGTTCTTCGCCATCTTGCCGGTCATCGGCGTGGGGGTGTGGTTGGGGACGGCCGCAGCGCTGAACCGCGACGGGCCGATCGACCAGGTGGTCCGTGTCCTGTCGATTTTCGGCTGGTCGATCCCGACGTTCGTGCTCGGGATCTGGCTGCTCGTGATCTTCTACGGGCTGCTCGGATGGTTCGAGCCGGGGCGATTATCGACGCAGTACAACATCGACATCGCCGTGAGCGGGTTCCAGCGGTTCACCGGGTTCATGGTGCTCGACGCCGTCCTGAACCGGCGCTTCGACATCGCCCTCGACGCGGCGCGCCACCTGGTGCTTCCGGTGATCACGCTCGCGACGGTCCAATCGGCCCAGATCATGCGCGTCATGCGCTCGTCGCTCCTCGACGCGCTCTCTGAGGACTACGTCCGGACCGCCCGGGCGAAAGGGCTCGCGCAGCACATCGTGAACAACAAGCACGCCCGCCGGAACGCGCTCATCCCGGTGATCACGCTGTCGGGCTTCGTGCTCATCGGGCTGATCAACGGGGTCGTCATCACCGAGACGATCTTCAACTACCCCGGGCTCGGGCAGTGGGCGGCGCAGGCGGCCCTCAACCTCGACTACGCGTCGGTGCTCGGCTTCGCGATCTTCACGGGCGTCGCCGTCGTCACGGCGAACCTCCTCGTCGACGTGCTGTACGGCGTCGTCGATCCTCGGATCCGGTACGACTGATGGACGTCGCCCTCGAACCCAAGTTCCTGCACCGTCGCACCCGTCTCGGGCGCTGGTGGGAGTCGAAGAGCGTCCGGCGGTTCCGGCGCAACCCGCTCGCGATCGTCGGGCTCGTCATCGTGCTCGCCTTCGTGGTCATCGCCACCATCGCGCCGCTCGTCACCCCGCTCGGGCGCAACTGCGTGCGCGACTTGGGCCTCACGCCCGCCACCGCGACCGACGTGCGCAACCCGACCAACCCGGCGTTCTGGCACGTGCTGTTCTCGCCTCCGGGGTCGTGCTACAAGATGCCGCGCGTGGGCTTCTCGCCCATCCCGCAGCCCGCGGAAACGTCGGGCACCGTGCTCGGCACGACGAGCCAGGGCTACGACATCTATTACGGCCTCATGTGGGGCGCGCGCACGGCGTTCCGCATCGGCGTCATCGTGGTCGGCATCGGCCTCACGATCGGCCTGATCGTCGGCGCCACCGCGGCGTACGTCGGTGGGTGGGTCGACAACCTGCTGATGCGCTTCACCGACGTGATCATCGCCGTACCGGCGCTCGTGCTGGCGCTCGTCATCGTGATGGTGCTCGGCAACTCGATCGTCAACCTGATGATCGCCATCGCCGCGGTCGCCTGGCCTGGGTACGCCCGTCTGATCCGTGGCGAGGTCTTGCGGATCAAGGAGCTCGAGTACGTCACCGGCGCGCGTGCGCTCGGGCGCCAGGGCGTGGGTATCGTCTTCCGGCACATCCTGCCCAACGCGATCGGGCCCGTGCTCATCGTCGCCTCGCTCGACATCGGCTCGATCGTGCTGACCGCGGCGGCGCTCTCCTTCCTAGGCCTTGGGCCCGAGTTGGGGTACACCGACTGGGGTCAGATGATCAGCTTCGCGCGCAACTGGATCCTGGGCCCGCCCGGGCAACCCGCGGCGTACTGGTACACCTCGTTCTGGCCCGGTCTGACCATCGTGCTGTTCGTGCTCGGTTGGAACCTGCTCGGCGACGCCTTCCGCGACGTCCTCGACGTGCGCAGCAACACCTGAACCGACCGCCATCGCGCGCGCGGCCGGCTCCGATGGGGCCGGCCGCGCGCCGTTGATGGGGGTGGGTGTGGACGCGTCAGTCGATCGGTGCCGGCGCCGGTGGCGTGGGTCCCGGCGCCACGGCTTCGAGGGCGGCGCGCGCAGCGACCGCGTCGCGCCCGTTCGCGTGCCACAAGAAGCCGACGATCGCCCGCACTTCGGCCGCCTCGAGCCGCCCTGGCTGATAGCGCGGCATGGTCGCGTCCGTGTAGGCCCACAGCGCGATCGGGTCCGTGAAGGTCCCAAGGGCGTCCGTTCCGCGCAGAGCGGGCGCCACCCCTACGTCGAAGAGGTCGTGCTGGCGGAGCATCATCTCCGCGAACGACATCTGCACCGGGTTGCCGGAGCGGTGGCAGCGCGTGCACGTGCGGTGGTCGGCGGGGAAGGCGAGCTTCGCCTCGGCGTAGCCCAGACCCGTGTCGCCGTGGCAGACGGCGCAGTTGCGGTCGTAGAGCTCGGCCCCTACCTGCACCTCCGGTCCGGCGTCGGCCACCAACATTGCGCGCCACGCGTCGCCTTCGCGCGAGCCGAAGGGGTCGACGGCACGAGCGGTCAGGTCGTCGAGCGCGCCAGCGGGACCCGGGGGGTCGGCCGCCCACGCCAACGTCGCGAGCACGACCGCGTGCGCGACGAGCCAAACGACCACCGTTCCGCTGCGCCACCGGCGCCTGCGCGGAGCGCGCGACGCGGCTCCGTCGGGCTTCGGATCAGTCTTGGCGACGGTCGGGATCGGCATCGCCGGCGTCTACCTCGCCGTGGCTGTCGGGAGCGTCTTCCGCGGGCGCGTCGTGCGCGGGCGCGTCCGGCGCCGGGACGGCGTCTTCGGTCGGCTCTTGAACGGGCGCTGGGTCCATAGCGGCGGGCGCGAGCGGCGCAGCGTCCACGGTCGGCGCCGAGGTGGGGCTCGCCACGCGCGTGCCCGTCGGAGCGCTCGCCGCGTCGCCGCGCCCGCGGACGGCCCGGATCAGCAGGACCACCGCGCCGGCGATCAGCGCCACCGGCACCACGAACCGGAGCAGCGCCCACAGGAGGCCTGCGAGCCATCCGAGGACCGTGCCCACCAGACCGAACACTGCGCCCACGAGCCACAGCAACCCGGTGCCCAGGAGCAGCGCGATGAGCCCGAACACGACCAGTTCGACGACTTCTTGCAGCGACCGCTTCATGCCCGGAGTCTAGCACCCGCCCCCGGATCGCCCGGCGGCGTACGGAACGCCCGGTTCGGTCGACGGGGCCCGGGGCAGGCCCACGGGGTAGGCTGCCGCCGGCCATGAAGGCGTCCCCCGAGCTCCTCGAACTCACCGTCGACCGCCCCGTACACGGCGGCCGCTGCGTCGCCTACCCCGATGCGCCGGAGTTCGGCACCGCGCCCGGCGGCGACGCGGCGTCCGATCGGGCCGCGCGGCGGCGCGTGGTGCTGGTGGCGGGGGCGATCCCCGGCGAGCGGGTGCGCGCGCGCGTCGAGATGCGCAAGGGGGTCGCGTTCGGCGACACCGTCCAGGTCCTCACGGCCGACGTCGACCGCGTCCCGGCGCCGGCGCACCCGGGGCTCGACCTCGGCCACGTGGCGTACGCCCGGCAGCTCGTCTGGAAGCGCGAGGTGCTCGAGGACGCGATGCGCCGGAGCGGTCTCGAGGCGCCAGAGCACAGCGACCTGGACGCAGCCCCGTCGCCCGCGACCTGGGGGTACCGCAACGCCATCCAGCCGGCGGTGGGTGAGGTCGGCGAGCGCGGAGCGGCCGGCGTCGAGCCCGCGGACGCCACCGCGCTCGGCTACCGGCGCCCCGGTGGACGCGACGTGGTGGTCCTGGCCGACGATCCGACGGCGAACGAGGCCTGCCGGACCGCGTGGCGCGCGCTCGCGGCCACGCGCTTGCCGCGCGGCGTCGTGGAGGTGTCGCTCCGCGGGAACGACGCGGGCGAGGCGCTGGCGACGCTCGTCGCGACGACCGAGGCGCGGGCTGCGCTCGACGCGGCCCACGCGCTGGTGGCCGCCGGCGTCCACGGCGTCGGGCTCGCGCCGTACGACGCGCGTGGCCGCTTCCGCGGCGGAGCGCAGCGGCTCGCGGGCGCCCGCACGATCCTGCAGCGCTACGGAGACGTCGAGCTCACGCTCACGGCCACCGCCTTCGCGCAGCCGAACCCGGTGGCGGCCGGGGTGCTGTTCCGGCAACTCGCCGCGTGGGCGCCGGCGGCGCGCCACGCGCTCGACCTCTACGCCGGCAGCGGCGTGATCGGGATGCACCTGGCGCCGCGCGTCGACCGGGTCACGTGCTTGGAGATCGACCGCGGCGCGGTCGATCGCGGCCGCGCCGACGCTGCCCGGCTCGGGCTGACGAACGTCTACCACGTGCGCCTCGACGTCCGCGACGTGCAGGTGCCCGACGACGTCGACCTGATCGTGGTCGACCCGCCGCGCGCCGGCCTCGCCGCCGCCACCCGCGCCGCGATCGCCGGATCGCGCGCCCGCACCCTGCTTTACGTCGCCTGCGACGTGGCGACGTGGGCGCGCGACGTGGCCGACCTGACCCAGTCGGGGTTCCGGCTCGACCGGCTCAAGCCGTACGACTTCCAACCGCACACGCACCACCTCGAGCTGGCGTCGCGGTTGGTCCGCGGCGGATCCGGCGGACGCTGAGCTACGTGTACGGGCGGTAAGCTGCCGGGCGTGTTGGCGAAGCGCATCATCCCCTGCCTGGACGTGCACGACGGGCGCACCACCCGCGGTCAGCAGTTCGGCCGCGCCGAAGCTGGCGAGCTCAACGACGTCGGCGATCCGGTCGAGCTGGCCGTTCGCTACGACGCCGAGGGCGCCGACGAGCTCGTGTTCTACGACATCACCGCCACCGCCCACGGGCGGACGACCATGCTGGGCGTGATCACCCGCGTCGCCGAGCGCTGCTTCATGCCGCTGACGGTGGGCGGTGGGGTGCGCACGCTCGACGACGTCAAGGCGCTGTTCGACGCCGGCGCCGACAAGGTATCGATCAACTCGGGCGCGGTCGCCGAGCCCGACCTCATCCGCGCCGCCTCGGAGCATTACGGCGCGCAGGCGGTGGTGCTGTCGATCGACGCCAAGCGGCGGCCGGGCGGTGGTTGGGGCGTGTTCGTCGCCGGCGGGCGCACCGACACCGGCATGGACCTGCTCGCCTGGGCCGAGCGCGGCGCGGCGCTCGGCGCCGGCGAGATCGTGCTCAACAGCATCGATGGCGACGGCATGAAGACCGGGTACGACGTCGAGGGCACGCGCGCCGTCGCGCGCGCGGTCGACGTGCCGGTGGTGGCGTCCGGGGGCGCGGGCAACGCCGAGCACCTGCGCGCCGTCCTCATGGAGGGGGAGGCCGACGCGGCGCTCGCCGCCGGCATCTTCCACCGCCGCGAGCTGACGGTGCCCGAGGTCAAGCGCGTCCTGGCGGCGGCGGGCGTCGCGGTGCGGCAGGCGTGAGCGGCGACCGAAGGTACCGGCCCGAGACGATGGCCGTGCACCTGGGCCTGGAGCCCGATACCCAGACTGGAGCGGTGGTGCCGCCGCTCCACCTGGCGACCACCTTCGAGCGCGACGCCGACGGGACCTACCCGCGCGGCTATGTGTACGCGCGCCCCGACAACCCCAACCGGGCGCAGCTCGAGCGGGCGCTGGCGCTGCTCGAGGGAGGGCGCGAGGCTGCGGCCTTCGCGTCCGGGTCGGCGGCCGCCAGTGCGGTGCTGCGCAGCGTGCCCGCCGGCGGCCACGCGATCGTGCCCGACGACCAGTACCACGGCCTGCGCACGCTGCTCGAGCGCGTGCTCGTGCCCGCCGGCCTCGAGGTGTCGGTCGTCGACATGAGCGACCTGGACGCCGTCGCCGGCGCCGTCCGGCCGAGCACCCGGCTCGTCTGGATCGAGACGCCCTCGAACCCGCTCCTCAAGATCACCGACGTCGCGGGCGTCGTCCGCATCGCGCGCGACGCGGAGGCGCGCCACGGCGCGCCGGTCGCCGTCGCGCTCGACGCGACGTGGACGCCTCCGCCGTGGCAACCGGCGTTCGAGCTCGGCGTCGACTTCGTCGTGCACGCCACGACCAAGTACCTGGCGGGCCACTCGGACGTGCTGGGGGGCGCAGTGGTCGCCGCCCCGGACGCCCGCACCGTCGGCGACGTCTGGGCCCACGTGCGCGACGTGCAGCGGCTCGAGGGCGGCGTGCCC
>JBHEOT010000078.1:0-6310 GCA_046260675.1 Trueperaceae bacterium
GTTCACGGGGCCGTGAGGATGCGGAGCGACGCGAAGCCGGCGCCGCACGAGGTCACCGCCATCGAGACGCTGTGGCGCAACGTCTGGGTGCGCGGCACGTTCTACCTGGTCCTGGCCGCGGCGATCGTCCTGTTCTTGGTCACCCAGCGAGGCGCGTACGGCTTCGCCCTCCAGGTGGCGCTCGCCGGCTTCCTCATCGCGTACGTGCTCAACCCGGTCGTGGTCGCGCTCGGGCGGCTGCGCATCGGTCGCGGCCTCGCGGTGCTGATCGTCTACATCGTCTTGGCGCAGGCGCTCGTGGTCGGGTCGGTCCTCCTCACGCAGGTGGTGACCGAGACGGCGCGCTTCGCCAGCCTCTTGCCGGCGGCGCTCGGGAACCTCAGCGAGACGCTCGGTTCGGCGACCGGTTGGTTCGGCGGCCTGGGCGAATGGTTGTCGGGCGTGCTCCAGGAGCGGCTGGGCATCGAGCTCGGTGGCGACCTGTTCGCAGAGCAGGTCCAGACGCAGGTGGTGGCCTGGCTCACCGGGGCGGCGCAGAGCCTCACCCGCTTCCTCGAGCGGGTGATCGCCGACGGCCCCGCGGTGCTGCTGCAAGGGGCGACGTCGATCGTCAGCGGGGCGTTCCAGGTCGTGCTGATCGCGATCGCCTCGGCGTACGTGCTGTACGACTTCCCGCGCATCGCCGCCAACGTGCGGCGCTTCGTGCCCACCCGCTGGCGGCCGCTGTACTCGGACCTCGTCGACAAGTCCGATCGTGCGATCGGCGGTTACCTGCGCGGCCAGATCCTGATCACGATCATCGTCGGCTTCATCACGTGGATCGGGCTGACGATCCTCGGCGTGCCGCTCGCGACCGCGATCAGCGTGCTGGCGGCGGTGTTCAACCTGGTGCCCTACCTCGGCCCGATCGTCGGGGCGGTGCCGGCCGTGCTGTTGGGGTTCACGGTCTCGCCGCTGACGGCGCTCCTGGTGGTGGTCGTGCTCCTGGCGGTCAACCAGATCGAAGCGCACCTGCTGGCCCCGTTGATCCTGGCCAAGTCCACCGACCTCCACCCGATCACGGTGCTGATCTCGATCCTGATCGGGGTCGGCTTCCTGGGGCTGCTCGGCGCCTTCCTCGCGGTTCCGGTCGTGGCGCTGGGCAAGGTCGTCCTCGAGGAGTACCTGCTGACGCGCCCCGCCTACGCGACGGCGCCGACCGCCGCCGGCCCACCGAGCGCCCCGCCCGGCCCCGCGGCGGGGCCCTACGAAGACGTCGCTGCCGAACGGGGCACCCCGCCGGTCTGAGCCGCGCGTCCGTTAGCGGGCGCCGGGCTCCTTGGAGGCGAACATCAGGTCGTCGGCGCGGCGCATGAGCGTCTCGGCGTCGCGGCCGTCCTGCGGGTAGCCGGCGATGCCGACGCTGGCACCGAGCTGCAGACCGTCGACGTCGAGGTCGGCGATCGCCCGAGCGAAGCGCTCGGTCGCGGACTGCGCCTCGTCGCCGCCGATCATCGGCATCACCACGGCGAACTCGTCGCCCCCCCAGCGGAACACCGCGTCGTCGGCGCGCGTCGCGTCGCGCAGCGTGCGCGCGACGAGCGCCAGCGCGCGGTCGCCCGCGGCGTGCCCGAAGCGGTCGTTGACCTCCTTGAAGCCGTCGAGGTCGATCATCGCCAGCGCCAGCGGATGGTCGTGGCGTTTGGCGCGGGCGAGCTCGGCCGCCACCTGGCGGTTGAAGGCCTCGCGGTTCCCGACGCCGGTGAGCGGGTCGATCAGCGCGCTCCGCGCGAGCGCCGCGCGGTCGTGCGCCTGCCGGACGATGACGGCGACGTGCTGGCCGAGCGCTTCGGCGATGTCGATCGACCGCCGTCCGAACGCCTCTTCGCGGGTGAAGGCGTCGACGTTCAGGATCCCGACCACGTCGCCTTGGAAGGCGATCGGGATGCAGACGTTCGCGCGGATCTGGCGGCTGCGCCCGACGCCGTCCAAGACGGTGCGCGCCGCGGCTCCCGGGGCGGACGCCGCGCTCGCGGCAGCCACCGCTCCGCCCACCCTCAAGCGGGGCCGGCCGGCGCGGTACCCGGCGACGCCGTCGCCGTACCAGACGAGTTGTTCGGCTTCCGTCAGCGGGCCGGCGGCGCGCAGCTGCTCGAGGTCGTACCCCTCCGCCGCCGCGAACCCGTACGCGCCGTCCTCGCCCCGGACCAGCAGCGAGGCGGCTTCGGCGCCGGGCACCAGCCGGACGGCGGCCTCGACGCCGCGGCGGTAGAGCTCGTCGGTCGCGTCGGATTGAGCCATCACCCGGACCACTTCGAGGAGCTCCGCCTCGCGCGTCCGTTGGGTGGCGCGCGCGAGCGCGGCGCCCAACGTGCTCGTCACCGCCTCGACGAGGCGGCGGTCGTCCTCGGTCCAGGCGCGGGCCCGTCCGCGCGCACCGATCTCGATGAGGGCCACCGTCTCGCCGTCCGGGTCGCCGACCGGGACGATCGCGAGCGCGCGCAGCCCGAGTTCTCGGTGCCGTCCGTCGGGCGTCTCGACGGCGTCGTCGGCGACGTAGACCGGTTGCGACTCCTGCCACACGCGTTGGATGCGCCCTGCGGTCCACGGCAGCCCGGCTTCGAGCAGCTTGCGCACGTCGTCGGGAAGGTCGGTCGTCATCGCCAGCGGTTGGAAGGTGCCGCGCTCGATGGTGAGGACGACGCCCCCTTCGAGGCCGAGCGCGTCGACGAGCAGTTCGAGCGCCGCGGTGGCGGCGCGATGCGGTTCGTCGATCACGGTCAGTTTGCGGGCGACGTCCGCGAGCAGTTCCGATTCGCGGCGCTCGCGTTCGACGTCGTCGAGCGTGCGCAGGCGTCCGAGGTGCGCCTCGGCGATCCGGGCGAGCGCCTCGAGCGCCGCGCGGTCCTCGGCGGCGAAGGCACCCGTGCGCTCGCGCTCGACGTTGAGTACGGCGATCGGTCCGTGCCCGTCGCCCAGCGGCAGCGCGATCCCCGAACCGGCGACCGCGAACCCGGGCACCGTCTGGTACTCGGGGTCTCGGGACGCGTCTTCTACGTGCTGGGCGAGCCCCGTGTGCGCCGCACGGCCTGCGATGGAGGTGAGCGGTGTCGTGTGGCCGACGGGCACGACCGGCGGCTCGACCGCGATGAGCTCCAGGTGGTCCGGGTGGACGCGCAGCACCGCGGCGTGCTCGCACGTCAACACCCGCCCCACCAAGGGGGGGAGCGCAGCCAGGACCGCGTCCGCGTTGGGCGCGGCGCCGAGCTCGAGGGCGGCCTCGACCAACAGGCGCGCACGACGGCCGTCGTCGCGGGCGGTCTCGGCCGCGCGGCGACCGCTCATGTGCACCCAACCACCGGCGGCGGCGGCCAGCAGCGCGGTGGCGATCACCGCAGCTTCGGTCCACCCATCGCGCGGCGCGCCACCAGGGAGCGCCCAGGCGATCAGGGCGGCGCCCGCGATCGCGGCGACCCCGAATCGAGGACCGCCGCTCGCCGCGACGAAGCCGACGATCAGCACCAGCAGCGCGCTCAGCCAGGTGGGCGAGGCGCCGCTCACGTGGGCCACGGCGTACGCACCCAGACCCACGACCAGCCACGCCCCGATGGGGAGGGTGCTGCCGGGCGTCCGTCCGTGAACTCGTGCCATGGGCCATGCTATCCACCCGGGCGCGGTGCGTCGCCGGGACGCGCAGGTACACTGAGCGACGTGACGAAGCGCGCTCCCGACGGCACCTCCAGCGCCCGCAAGCGGCGCGGCGCGGCCCCCCGCAAGGGGCGTCGGCGCGCAGCGGCGGAGCGCACGCTCGATCTCGAGGCGGTGGGCCTGGTGCTGTTGGCGTTCGGGATCGCGCTGACCGCGATGCTCGTGCCCGCCTTCCCGGCCGGCGACTTGGGCGTGCAGGTCCGTGGCGTCCTTGGCGGACCGATGGGGTGGGGCGCGTGGCTGCTGCCCTGGCCGTTCCTGATCCTGGGCGGGCTCTTCCTGGTGCGCCGCAGCCCGCGGTCCTGGCCGCGCGTGCTCGCCGGGTACGCGGTCGCCGGGGTCGGCGCCTGGGCGCTCACGATGCTCGTCGCGCCGGAGGTCACTGGAGCCTGGGGCGCCGCCCTCCGTGGCGCCCTGACCGGCGCGGCCGGCGCGCTGGCGTACCTGCCGGCGGTGCTGCTCGTGACGCTCGGGATCGAGCTGATCGCCGGCTGGGCGCCCACGCTGATGGTGCGCCGCGCGCTCGCCGCCGTGATCCGCGGCGGCCGCGCCGGCGTCAAGGCGGCCTGGCGCGCCCGCGCTCGCGCCCGCGCTCGAGCGGCGTTCCGAGCCGACGTGGCCCGGGTGCGCCGCGAGCTGCAGGAGCTCGATCGCGACCTCGCCGCGCTCGCCGGCCTCTACCCGGCCAGCGGCGAGCTCGCGCGGTGGCGCGCGAGCGTGCAGGACGCGGTGGTGGCGCTGCGCGGCGCGGACGCCAGCAAGCTCGACATGGCCCGCGCCGACGTCGCTGCCTGGCGCTCGGCGGTCGGCGACTTCGCGCGCGACCGCGGCGCCGAACTGGCGCTCCAACTGCGCGCGGAGGGCGCCCGCCCGCCGGGTACGGACGGCGGCGACCTCGACGGGTGGGGGCGGCACGTCAAGGCGCTGCTCGACGAGCCGCTCACGCTGGTCGACGGCGGCGGGCGCGCGCGCCGCGGCGACCGCGCCCCGCGGTCGGTGGCGGCGGGCGACGGCGTGCGCAAAGGCATGGCGCTCGACCTCGCCGCGCTCCTCGATCGCCACCGGCGGCTGGCGCGCGAGCGCGACCTGGCCGAGGCCGGCTTGGGCGACGCGCGCCCGCGCGACCTGGCGCTGGCGCTCGAGGCGCACGGCGACCGCACGCAGTCGCTGAAGACCATCGAGGGCGACGCCCTCGACCTGCAGGCCGACGTCGACCGGCTCGACGCGTGGCGCGACGCGCTCGACGGCCTCGTCCGATTGCGGCTCGATCACCCGGACGACCCGGAGGTCGCCGACCTGGACGAGGAGCTCGCGGCGGCGCTGCGCGGCCAGGGGCGCGCCGAGCTCGCGAAGCACGAGGGGTGGCGCGCCGCGCTCGCGGACGTGGCGAGCGCCGCGCGGGCGCGGGCGCTCCGGGCGGCGGCGGACGCCGGGGCCGACGGCGACGTCCTCGACGACGACGACGCGGCGGAGGCCGAGGCGCCGCTGCTGGGCGACGCCGAGCTCGAGGCGGTCTTCGGCGACGACGCCGATCCGTTCGGCGATCCGGTGCTCGAGTACGCGTCCGCCGAGGGCCCCGTGGACGACGCTCCGCCGTGGACGCCCGCGCCGGTGGCGGCGGGTCGCGCTTCCGGCATGGGACGCACGACCGCGGCGACCACGAACCCGGCGCGCGCCGACGATGCCGAAGCCACCGCCGTCGGCGGGATCCCGATCCAGCTGCCGCAGGCGGACCTGCTCGATCCGCCGGCGCCGGCGCGCGGCGACCCCGGCGCCGAGGCGCGCGAGCTGCGCGAACGGGTGGCGCGCATCGACGCCACGCTGTCGAACTTCAAGCTCGAGGGCCGCGTCGTCGCCAGCGTGCGCGGTCCGTCGGTGACGCGCTTCGAGGTGGAGCCGGCGGCCGGCGAGAAGATCAGCCGCTTCGCGAACCTCTCCGACGACCTGGCGCTGGCGATGGCGGTGGCGAGCGTGCGCATCGAGGCGCCGATCCCGGGCAAGAGCGTCATCGGCCTCGAGGTCCCCAACGCCGATCGCGACCTCATCCGCTTCCGCGAGGCGGTGGAGTCGGCCTCGTTCAAGCGCACCAAGGCGCGCCTGCCGCTCATCCTGGGCAAGTCGATCGACGGCGACGTGATCGTGGGCGACCTGGCGCGCATGCCGCACCTGGCGCGCGCCACCGGCATGCACTTGATCTTGGCGACGCAGCGGCCGTCGGTCGACATCCTCACGAGCCTGATCAAGGTCAACGTCCCCGCGCGCATGGCGTTCGCGGTGTCGTCGGGCTTCGACTCGCGCACGATCCTCGACGCCATGGGCGCGGAGCGCCTCATCGGCATGGGCGACATGCTGTACCACCAGCCGGGGATCGCGAAGCCGGTGCGCCTGCAGGGGCCGTTCGTCAGCGAGGCCGAGATCGGCGCGGTCGCCGACTTCCTGCGCCGGCAGTACTTCGAGGACGAGTTCGTCGAGGCCTACGGCGACGACTTCGAGCCGGCCAGCCCGGACGACTCCGACGCGACCGGCTACATCGACTGGAACGACGAGAAGCTGCGCATCGCCGCCGAGATGGTCATCAACGAGGGGCAGGCGAGCGTCTCGCGGCTGCAGCGCCGCCTGCAGG
>JBHEOT010000079.1:0-398 GCA_046260675.1 Trueperaceae bacterium
CTTGGTCATCTGGGTCTTCATCAGGCCCAGCACCTCGGTGCGGAAGTCGTCGGGGCGATCGGACCAGCGCAGACCGCCGCGGGCGACGGGTCCGCCGCGCAGGTGCGTCCCTTCGACGTTCGGGCCCGCCACGGCGATCTCGAACATGGGGCGCGGGTCCGGCATGGTGCGCACCTGCGCCGAGTCGAGCTTGAAGGCGATCCACGGATGCCCCTGGTAGTAGTCGCATCGGACCGACGCGCGGATCAGGTCGGCGAGGCCGCGCAGCACCTGGTCCTCGGGGAGCGAGGTGACCTCGCCGAGCGAGTCGACGAAGACCTCGTCGGCCGCCGCCTCGGCGGCGACCCGATCGCCGCTGAGATTGGGATCGAAGCGCGCCGCGAAGCGCGCGAACAGCG
>JBHEOT010000079.1:406-6281 GCA_046260675.1 Trueperaceae bacterium
GTCGTGCTCGGCCTCGCCGCGGAGGATGGCCTCGGTGGCCTCGATCAGGCGCGCGCCGTGCGCGCGCACGTCGATCGGCTGCCCCGACGCGTCGTGGACCTTGAAGACGTCGAGGCCCAGCTTGAGGCCCGCGGGGCGCACGGAGTACGAGACCTGCTCGAGGACGCGGAAGCCCAGGTTCTCGAGGATCGGCAGCACGTCGGAGAGCGCCAAGCCACCGTTCTCGTGGTACACGCGCACGAGCGACACGTCCTCGCCCCGGAGGTCGTCGACCGGTTGCACCACGTCGACGTGGACGCCGCGCTCGGCGAGCGTCTCGAGGTGCTCGACGTCGCGGACGGCGGCGGCCGCGCTCGTGTCCGCGCGGTAGCGGGCGCCGAAGGCCGTCGCGTAGCGCTCTGCCAGGCGCCGTCCGTCGCGCTCGCCGTGCACGGCGACGAGGCGCGAGCGCACGTGGTCGTCCCACGTGCGGGTGAGCTCGGCGACGTCGCGCTCGAGCGCCTTGAGATCGACGTCGGCCAGCCGCACGTCGGTGCCGAGGAAGAAGTGGAGCCGCACGAGCGACTCGTCCTCCCCCATCGCGAGCTGGTAGTCGACGTGGTGGGCGGCGAAGGTGCGCACCAGGTGGCCCTGGACCCGCTGACGCACCTCGCCGTCGAAGCGGTCGCGCGGCAGGCTGACCATGACGGCGAGCCCGCGACCGAGCGGGTCGGGGCGCACCAGCACGCGCACGCCGCGCCTCCGCTCGAGGCCCATGATCGTCCGGATCTCGCGGTGCACGGTCGCGGCGTCGGCCCAGAACAGGTCGGCGCGCGGCAGCGAATTGAACACCGTGACGATCTGCTTGTAGTCGTACGACTCGGGGATCGCGCCGTCGAGCTCGAGCACCTTCCGCAGCTTGAGGCGCAAAATCGGCACTTCGTCCGCGGGGACGCCGTAGGCTTTGGAGGTCAGCAGCCCGAGGAAGCGCTGCTCGCCCAGCACCTGCCAGCCGTCCGAGAGCTTCTTGACGCCCACGTAGTCCATGCGCACCGCGCGGTGCACGGTGGCCTCGGCGTTCGTCTTCGTGACCACCAGCGCCGGTCCCCCGGTCACGCGGTCGCGCAAGCCGTCGGGAAGGCGCTCGACGGGCACCGGCGCGCCGTAGGCGCTCGTCGCCTCCTTGCGCAGGACCCCCAGGCCGGAGCCCGCCTCGACCGCGAGCGCGCGCCCGCCCTCGTGCTCGACCAGGTCGTAGCCGCGGTACCCGAGGAACACGAAGTGGCCGTCCTCGAGCCACTCCAGGAAGGCCGCGTACTCCTCCAACACCTCGGCCTTGTCGCGATGCGGCCCCTGGGCGCTGCGCGTGCGCAGCGCCCGCAGGTCGGTCGCCACGGCGCGCGCGCGCTCGCGCATCGCGTCGTAGTCGTCGGTGGCGAGCACGACGTCGCGCAGGACCTTCCCGACCGCCTCGGCGAGGCGCGCCAGGTGCTCGGGGCCGTCTTCGCGGTCGACGAACCAGAGCTCGAACGCCTCCGAGCGCGCGTCGCCCGCGGCTGCCGACCGGCGCTCCTTGACCTCGAGGATGCGTCCGTCGTCGTCGCGCACGACCGCGAAGACCGGGTGCAGCACGTGGTGCACCGCGAAGCCTTGGCGGCGCAGCTCGGAGCGCACCGAGTCGACCACGAACGGGCGATCGGCGAGCGCCAGGCGCACGACGGTGCGCTCGGACTCCCAGCCGTCGGCGGCGAAGGTCGGGTTGCCGACGTCGACCACCACCGCGTCGGGGGCGTCCCCGAGGCCGTCGAGGAACGCCAGCCCGTCCTTCGCCATGGCGAAGAGGGCGTCGGCATCGTAGGCGTCGAGGAAGGCGTCGTCGGCTTTGCGGAAGAGCTGGTCCGCGAACGGCTCGAGGCGCGCGGCGCCCACCGCCCCGCTCGTGCGCATGCGGGCGACGACCTGTTGCAGGGTAGCGGCCATGGGTTCCCCTCCGAGGGGCAGCGAGCACGGCGATCCCCGCGAGGGACCGCCGCTCGGCTGAATCGTTCGTTGCTGGACAGTGTACCGCGGTCCCTCTGGGACGCACCGGCACGGTACCCTCGAGCGTGCACCGCCGCCCCCTCCCCTTCGCGCTCGCCGTGGCGCTGATCGCCCTCGATCAGGCCACCAAGTCGTGGGTCGTCGCCGAGGTGGCGATCGGCGAGCGCGCCGCCTCGTGGCTCGGCTTCTTCCACCTCACCCACACGCGCAACACCGGCGCGGCGTTCGGGCTGCTGCGCGACCTGCGGCTCGATCTGGGGTTCGCGCTCATCGACGGCGTGCAGGTGCTGGGGTTCGTCTCGCTGCTCGTCGCGACCGCGATCGTCGTCGTGCTCCGGCGACCGACGCGGCTGGACCGGCTGACGGTGGTCGCGCTCGGCACGCTGCTCGGCGGCGCGGTGGGCAACGGCATCGACCGGTTGCGGCTCGGCTACGTCACCGATTTCATCCAGACGCAGGCGGGGTGGTTCGACTTCCCGGTGTTCAACGTCGCCGACATCGCCATCGTGGTCGGCGCCGGCTTGCTGGTGTTGAGCACGCTGCTCCACCCATCACCGCGCGACCCGGCGACCCCGACCCCGGACGCCTAGCGGCGGCTGGCGACGAAGCGCGTGCGCCCGGTGAGGTCGTGGAAGCGCTCGACGTCGCCCCACGCTCCGGTGGCCTCCAGCTCGTCGGCGAAGGCGCCGACGTTGCGCGGGTCGAGCTCCCACCACAGCGTCGCGCCCGGCCGCAGCAGCGGCCCGGCCTCGCGCGCGAGTCGGCGCGCCAGCGCCAACCCGTCGGGGCCGGCGAAGAGCGCCCCTGGCGGGTCGTAGGCGACCTCCGGCGGCAGCCGGCCGCGATCGCCCTCCGGAAGGTACGGGAGGTTGGCGACGACCGCCTGGGCTTCGGCCACCGCGTGGCGCACGGTGGGGTCGGCGAGGAGGTCGCTCGTCCACACCGCCACGCCCAACCCGAGGGCGGTCGCGTTGGCGCGCGCCATGAGCACCGCGGTGGGGTCGACGTCGCTCGCGGTCACCTGCGCGTCGGGGCGGGCGGCGGCGATCGCCAGCGCGATCGCCCCGCTGCCGGTGCCGACGTCGTGCACGCGCGGCACCGCGACCGGACGCAGCCGCTCGAGCACCAGCTCGACCAACCGCTCGGTCTCGGGGCGCGGGATCAGCACGCCGGGATGCACTTGGACGTCCAGGCCGTAGAAGGGGGCGCTCCCGAGGATCAACTGCAAGGGTTCGCGGCGCACGCGGCGCGCGGTCCAGTCGGTCAGGCGTGCGGCCTCGTCCGCGGTGAGCGCGCGCGCGCGCTCGAGCACCTGTTCGGCGCGCGCCAAGCCGGTGGCGGCCTCCACCAGCCACGCCGCCTCGGGATCGGGGCGGTCGACCCCGGCGTCCGCGAGCGCCGCGCGCACGGTGGCCAACGCCGCACCCACGTCGGTGAGCGGGGCGCGCTCGACGGCGTCGGCGGCGATCAGGCGGACTCGGTCGGGTAGATCACGACGCGCCGGTCCCGACCCTCGCCGGTGGACTCGCTCTCGACGCTGGCGTCGTCCACCAGCTCGACGTGCACGATGCGGCGCTCCGCGGCGCTCATCGGGTCGAGTTCGACCGGCATGCCGGTCTTGCGCGCCCGCGCGGCCGCCCGCTGCGCGACCTGGCGCAAGCGCTCGTCGCGGCGCTTCTTGTAGCCGCCGACGTCGACGCTGACGCGCACCGGATGGTCGTCCTCGACCTTGTTGACGACCGCGTTGGTCAGGAACTCGAGCGCCGCGAGCGTGCGCCCCCCCTTGCCGATCAGCCGGCCGGGGTCGCCGCCGTGGATGTCGACGCGGACGCCCCCCTCGTCGTCCGCGTCGGCCTCGACCGAGTACGCGGCGTCGAGGTAGAGCAGCAGTTGGACGAGGAACGTCTCCGCGCGCTCATGCGGGCGCAGGTCGTCGGGGACGATCGCGCCGACGCCGAGGCCGGCGAGGGCGGTCTCGAAGTCGATCTCGTCGTCGTCGGCCGCTTCGCGCACCGGAGCGGCCGCGACCACGTCGGGCTCCGCCTCCGGCACGTCGTCCGGAAGGTGCGCCTCGGCGTCCTCGCCGTCGACGTCGATGCCGATGCCTTCGAGGTAGCGGTCGAGGTCACGTTCGGGCATGCGGGCTCCTCACGACGGGGCGTTCCAGAAGGCGCGGCGCTGCCGCCGTCACGCCTTCTTCTTGGCGAGCACGGGAACGGGGGCCGGCTGGTTGCGGCTCAACATCCAGTATTGGAACACCTGCACGCCCATGCTTACCACGAAGTACACGAGCACCCCGGCGGGGAACCCGACCATGATGAAGACGAACACGAGGTTGATGATCATCGACTGGCGCAGCATCGCCGGGTTGCCCTTGGCCGAGAACCACGACTGCGCGAGCATGACCGCGACGTAGAGCGCCGGCAGGATGAAGAAGGGGTCGGGGGCGCCCAGGTCGGGGACCCACAGGAAACCCTCGTCGAACTCGAAGTTGACGAACACGCGCCACAGGATGATGAACAGCGGCATCTGGACCAGGATCGGCAAGCACCCGCCGGCCGGGTTCACGCCCGCGTCCTTGTAGAGCTTCATCGTCTCCTGGGTGAGCTTCTCGCGGTCGTCCTTGTACTTCTTCTGGAGCTTCTGCAGCTCGGGTTGCAGCCGCTGCATCCCGAACATCGACTTGGTCTGGGTGGTGATGAGCGGCCACACCAGCGCCCGGAACAGCAGCGTCAAGACGATGATCGACAAGCCCCAGTAGCCCACGTAGGAGTGGATGAACTCGAGCGCGATCAGCAGCCACAGCGACATGCGCCCGAGGATGTTCGGGTTGAACAGGCCCGGAAGGTCGTCGTAGCCCTCCTGGTAGTAGCGCACCAACTCGTTCTTGCCCAGGTAGGCGTCGACATGGAGCGTCGCGCGGCCATCGAAGGGGGCTTGCATCGCGATGCGCCGCTCGCCGAGCGAGATCGCGGCGAGCGGGTCACCACCGGCGCCGGGGACCAGCACGATGGCGTTGTCGGTGTTGCGGTTGTTCGTCTGGAGCGAGACGTAGGCCGGGCCGCTCACCGGCGTGGTCAAGGGGTTGAGCGTGAACGTCCCCCCCTGGCCCACCTTGATCGTCGGAGTGTCCTGGCGGCCGATCCCCACGAAGGCGATGGCCACCATGTCCGGGACGTCCTCGAGCCCTTCGGGGGCGGTGACGTCGAACTGGTAGTTCAGCGTCTGGTCGACGTTGGAGACGACCACGCGCACGGCGACGTCGAGACCGGCGGCGCGGTAGGTGAAGTCGCCGACGAGCGAGTTCCGGCCGTCGGCGGTCCACGTGCCGACCGCGTCCTCCGGCGCGTGGTACACGCCGTCCAGGAGCAGCGCCGCGCCCGGGAAGGCACCCTCGATCGGGATCAGGTTGTCGCGGTTCTCGACGCTGTAGCTGCCGAGGTTCTGGCCCTTCTGGACCTTCGCGAACGCCGCGACGATCTCCCCGGCGGGGGTGAAGATCAGGTCGACGCCTTTGGTGGGGATGCGCGTGAGCGTGGCCTCGAGGTCGTCGCAGAGGAAGCCGGCCGCCGCGGGCGCCGCGCAGGCCGTCCGCAGCTTCTCGGCGTCCCGGAACTCGGACGCCGTGTACGGGTACGTCGCGAACGCGTCGCGCGCGAACGCGGCGCCCGCGAGCAGGGCGGCGAGCAGCAGGACCAGCTGGCGTAGGGCGCGATGGGTGATCAAGGTTCCTCCGGGGCGGCACCGGCGACGGTCATGGGGGAAGAGGTGGGCACCCGCGCGGGCGGCACCGGGTCGAGCCCGCCGGGGTGGAACGGGTGGCATTTGGCGAGCCGCACCGTGGCCAGCCAGCTAC
>JBHEOT010000008.1:0-71753 GCA_046260675.1 Trueperaceae bacterium
ACACCACCCGGCCGAGCGCCTCGGAATCCGCGTTGGCCTCGTCGCCGGCCTTGCCGCTGGTGATGAAGACCTCGACCGGCAGGCCGTCCTGCTTGTTCACGGTGACGTAGAAGCCGCGCTTCTCGCCGGTCGGGAGGGTGAGCTTGACCGCGTCGGTGAACCCGGTCAGGCGGGTGGGTCGATCGAACATCGGTTCGCTCGGCAGCCGCTCGAACCCCATCGGCGCCGCCACCGGCACCTCGGCGGCCTTCGGGTCCGCGGTGGCGCGCGCACCTGCCTTCGCGTCCTTCGCGCCCGCCGGGGCGTCCTCCTTCTTCTTCGACGACGTCGAGAGCACCTGGAACTGGCGTGAGCCGTCGCGGTACACGGTGATGCCCTTGCACCCGGTGTCGAACGCCAGGCTGTACGCCTCGTGCACGTCGTGCACCGTCGCCTCGTTGGGCAGGTTGATCGTCTTGCTGATCGAGTTCGCGACCATCTCGCCGCCGGCGTCGAAGGCGCTCTGCACCGTGCCCTGCATCCGGACGTGATCGTCCGGCGCGATGTCGTGCGCGCACACCAGGACCGTCTTCACGTCGTCCGGGATGAAGTCGAGCCCCTGGACGCTGCCGTGCCGGTCCTGCACCGCCTGGACGACCTTCTCCCAGTCCCAGCCGCCATCCTTGGCGTAGTCGTGGTGGGGGGCGTGGCGATCGAGCAGCTCCTGGAAGAGCGGCGCGATGAGCGCGGCGTAGCTGGTGCCGATCTTGCGGTACGTGAACGGCGCGAAGATCGGCTCGACCCCCGAGGAGACGCCCATGAGCATGCTCGTGGTGCCGGTGGGGGCGACGGTCAGCAGCGCGACGTTGCGCCGCGGGGCGCCGAGCGACGACTGGTGGTAGCCGGGGAACGCACCGCGCTCCTCGGCCAGCGCGCGGCTCGCGTCGGTGGCGGCCTCGCGCAGGTGGGTGATCATGGCGTGGACCGCGCTGCGCCCCTCGTCGCTGTCGTAGCGGAACCCCATGCGGATGAGGGCATCGGCGAGGCCCATGATGCCGAGCCCCAGCCGGCGCAGGTAGTGGCTCATCTCGCGGTTGTCCTCGAGCGCGAACTTGTTGACCTCGAGGACGTCGTCGAGGAAGCGCACGGTGGTGCCGACGTCGGCGCGGAACGCTTCGACGTCGAACCCGTCGAGGCCGACGCGCTCGTCGCGCACGTACGCGGCCAAGTTGATGGCGCCGAGGTCACAAGGTTCACCGGGAAACAATGGGATCTCGCCACATGGATTCGTAGCAAAGATATCTCCCAAGCTCGCGCGCATCGGGTTGAACTCGTTGATCCGGTCGACGTAGATCAGACCGGGCTCGCCCGTCTGCCAGGCGTGCTGCGCGATCTCCCACAGGACGCCCTGCGGTCCCTCGGTCTGGGCGCGGCGCATGAAGTCGTCGCTGACGAGCACCGAGATGTTGAAGGTGCTGATGTCGCCCTCGGCCTGCTCGCGCTCCAGGTCCTTGGAGGTGATGAAGTCGTGCACGTCGGGGTGGGTGATCGACAGAGTCGCCATCCCAGCGCCACGGCGGGTGTTGTGGGTCACGAAGCCGCCAGCGAGGTAGGTCTTGTTCTCGTCGACCGAGAGGTCGAGCGTCAACGACCGGCCGGCCTCCTCGACCGAGTGGACGGGGACGTAGTACTCGTCGTAGGCAAGCTCGGGTAGCCGCTCGGCCACCGCCGGATCGGTCCGGAGGCGGTCGTAGGCCGTCGCCGTCAGGTTGCGCTCACCGCGCGCGTACCTCGAGAGCGTCTTGCGGGCTTCCGTGTACGGCGACGGCCGCCCTTTGGCGCCGGCCGGCAATGCCGCCAGCACGCCGCCGAGGAGCGCCTCGGCGTGCGGGAGGATCCAGGACTTCTCGCGCCCTTCGTCGGGCACGTGATGGTCCATCGCCTCGAGGCGCGAGCCCGGCATCGCACCGACACGTTCGACGAACCGGGCGAGGCCCTTCGCGCTCACGACGCGCACCACGTGAATCGCATGCCGCGAGTAGCGGTCGAGGCGACTGCCGACGACCCGCCGCTTGGTCGGGATCCCCAAACCCGCCACCATCGTCGCCACGTCCTCTGCGAGTACGGCCGAGGCGGTGCTGAGGGACGGCATGCCGTGGTTCACGGTTCCATCCGCTTCGAATAGACCACGGAGGAAGGCGCCCACCACGGGACGCGGCGCCATCCGCATCGCCTTCGGGAGACGCAGATCGCGGGCCTTGCCCTTGGCAAGGCCGTTCGCCCCGAGCCAGGCGATCAGATGCGACGCTTTGGTCACGAACACGACGCTGGCGTCGTCCGGCTTCTGCTCGGTCGCGACGTCGAGACCGAAGAGTTCAGCGAAGAGCTTCGGTGCCTCGTCGATCATCGGCGACCCGTGGGCGACCGCGAGGCCCACCCGATCCGCCGTGACGAAGCCGTCGCCCCACAAGTACCCGAGGAAGAACGCGAGCCGTTCGTTCAGAACCTCGGGCATCCGGATGGGCGTCGCGTTGTGGTGGGGCACGTCGACGGGCCGCAAGAGAACGGGCGCGCCCGTGTGCTGATCGAGCACCTGGATCGCCTGATCACCCGCTTGCAGTTCGTCGAGCCGCACCCAATCGCGCCGTCCGTCCTTCCGCATCACCTTGATCCGATGGTTGGACGTGCCGCGCAGGGTCTGGCCGTTCTGGAACGTGACGCGCAGCGTCGGGGCGTTGCCGTTGTTGAACCCTCGCGGGCTGTCCTTCCAGCCCTCGTCGGTGGCCACCTTGAGGTGGTGGTCCTGCCAGCCCGTCTGGTGGGCGTCGACGACCTCCGAGAGGCGCAGCGTGCCGCGGCTCGTGTGCACGAGCGTGTCGGGGTGCAGGCACCCCCCCTGCCGGATCGCGCGGAGCGTGGGCGAGAATACGTAGCGCAGCGTCGCCACCGGGCCCGCGTACTCGGCGCCGCCGAGCGCCGCCCAGCGCGCGAAGTTCTCGAAGACCTCGACGGCGAACGACGACGGCCCGCTCGACGTGCCGCCCGAACCGTTGACCGGCGTCCCCTCGGCGCGCAGCGAGCTCAGGTCGAGCAGCAGGTCGTCGCCGGCGAGCAGCGTGGTGACCAGCTGGGCGGCCGAAGCCCAGATGTTCTCCACGGAGTCGCCCACCTGCACGACGGGCACGCCCTTGGGCGCCTCGTGGTACTCGACGAAGCGCGCCGCCCGGTAGCCGCGGGTGGTGTACGAGCCGTGCACGAGGTCGAGGAAGGTGCCGTCGCGGACCTTCTCGTAATCCGGGTGGCTGGGCGCGATGGTCAGGTACAGCCGGCCGACCGGCGCCGTGTAGGCGCGCTTCGGCGGGATCGGGTCGAGGTTCAGCCCGTTGCCGCCCCCCACCTTGGTGACGACCGCGAGCTTGCTCGCGAGGCGAAGCACCCACGCGTTGCCGCCCTCGATCTCGGGGCGACCGTCTTGAACGAAGCAGTTCAGGACGTTCCCGTGCGTGGTCGCCGCGCCCGCCAACACCCGGCCCCCCGGGCAGAAGCGCTTGCCGATCATCAGCTCGAAGAAGCGGTCGGCCTGTGCGGCGCGCAGCTCCGACGGTTCGGGCTGCGCCACCCAATCGGCGACGCGGCGGAACATCGCCAGGAGGTCGGTGTCCGCCTCCTGGAAGTACTGCCGCTTCGCGATCGCGACGGCATGCGCGTCGAACGCAGCGAGGGCTTCGAGGTTGGGAACGGGTACGACGTCGGCCACGCTTGGACCCCTTTCGTGCACCGAAGCCCAGGCGTCGATCGGTACCTGAGCTTCGGATCGGTACGCGCTGGTACCAGATCTTGTATGCCTTGCCCCCTTGGATACTAGATATGGGGGACGGATCATGCGGTTTCCGCCACATCTTCGACGGCCTCGTGGCGCGTCGATCCGGGGTCTCCGCGATCGCGGCGTAAAAGCGAGCGTAGCATGGGTCCGCGCGCGCGGTGCGTGATCGGGTACCAGATGTAGTGCTCGACGCCCGTACGTCCGCCACCGCTGGTATCCGCGGAGCGCACGACCGGCGTCAGGGACGGCGCCCGTCAGTGGCGGAAGTGGCGCCGCCCGGTGAACACCATCGCGAGCCCGTGCTCGTTCGCGGCGGCGACCACCTCGGGATCGCGCACCGAACCGCCCGGTTGGATCACCGCGGTCGCCCCGGCGGCCGCGGCTGCGTCGAGCCCGTCGCGGAACGGGTAGAAGGCGTCGGAGGCGCACGCGCCCCCGGCGGCACGCCCGGCCGCCTTGCGCGCGGCGATCTCGGCGGCGTCGACGCGGCTCTGCTGGCCTGCGCCGATCCCCACGGCACGGCCGTCCTTGACCAACACGATCGCGTTCGACCCGACGGCGGCGCACACGACCCAGGCCATCGTCAGGTCGGCCCACTCGGCATCGGTCGGGGCGCGCTCGGTGGCGACCGACCAGGCGCTGCGGTCGACCGCGACCTCCTCGGGCGTCTGCAGCAAGAAGCCGCCGTCGATCCGCCGCAGCCCGAAGCGCTCCACACCGGGGGCCGACGCCTCGAGCGCGCGCATCGCCTTGCGCTTGCGCGTGAGCAGCGCGCGAGCGTCGTCGTCGTAGCCCGAGGCGATCAGCACGTCCGCCTTGGGGTTGGCGAGCAGCGCCTCGGCGATCCCCCGGTCCACGCGCCCGCGGAGCCCGACCACGCCGCCGAACGCCGACTTCGGGTCCGCTTCGAACGCGCGCTCGTACGCGGTCGCGAGGTCCCCGGCGACCGCGACGCCGCACGGGTTCGCGTGCTTGACGATCACGGCCGCCGGCCCTTCGGGCAAGGCGTGGACGAGCCGCCACGCCGCGTCGGCGTCGAACAGGTTCAGGTACGAAAGCGCCACCCCGCCGTGCTGAACGACCCCGTCCCACCACCCCCGGCGGTTCGCCTCGCGGTACCGGGCGCCCTGCTGGTGTGGGTTCTCGCCGTAGCGCAGCACCTCGGCCCGTGCGAGCGTGACGTGCTTGGTCGGCGGCAGCGGGTCGTCGCCGTCGAGGTAGCCGACGATCGCCGCGTCGTACGCGGCCGTGTGCGCGAACGCGGCGCGCGCCAGCGCGCGCCGGCGGACCAGTGGCACCGGCCCGGACGCGAGCTCGGCCGCGAGCGCCGGGTACTCCGACGGATCGACCACGACCACGACCGATTCGAAGTTCTTCGCCGCGGCCCGCACCATCGTGGGCCCACCGATGTCGAGCTGCTCCATGGCCTCGGCGTCGGTCGCACCGGGCCTGGCGACCGTCGCCTCGAACGGGTAGAGGTTCACGGCCACGAGGTCGATGCGCGTCAAGCCGTGCGCGCCCAACTCGGCTTCGTGTTCGGGCGTGGCCTTCGCGAGGAGCGCCCCGTGGATCGCAGGATGCAGCGTCTTGACGCGCCCGTCCAGGATCTCGGGGGCGCCGGTGACGTCCGACACCGCGCGGGCGGGGAGGCCGGCGTCCACCAGCGTGCGGTGGGTGCCACCGGTGGCGACGAGCTCGAATCCGAGGTCGACGAGCGCGCGCGCGAACTCGACGAGTCCGGTCTTGTCCGAGACGCTCAGGAGGGCACGGGGCATGCAGGCAGGGTACCAACGCGCGGCAGGCGCCGGGGCGTGCCCCGGCGCCTGCCGCGCGTTCGACGATCACGACAGCTGCTCAGTCGGTCGCTGGGGCGCCGTCCTCGGACTCGGCGGCGGGCTCGCCGTCGGGGGCGGCTTCGCCACCTTCGGCCGCGTCCTGCGCGCCTCCGTCCGCTGGCTCGTCCGTCGCCGCGTCCGTCGCCTCGTCCAGCGGCTCGTCACCGAACACGAACGGCGCATCGGCCGCCTCGCCCAGCGACTCTTCGACGTCGATGCGGGCACGCAACTCGGTCAACCACGCGTCGCGGAGCTCCGCGCGCTCCTGCGCCAGCACGGTGTTGGTGACCTCCGCCCGCACGTCCTCGAGCGGCCGGAGGCGTTCGGGCGTGCGCTGCGCGACGAGCACCACGTAGCGCTCGGCGAACGTCGGCGCCGTGGCTTCCTCTTCGGCCTCGCCCTCGGTATCGACGGCGTCGGGCAGCGCTTCGTCTTCGGCGGCCTCGGCGATCGCGAGCACGTCGGAGATCGCCCAGACGCCGTCGGGCAGCTCGGTGAAGGCCTCGGTGCCGAAGAGCGTGGTGTCGAGAATGCCCTCGAGCTGCCCCGGACGCACGGTCCCGAGCTCCTCGATGCCGGCATCGAGGTCGCCGGCGACGGCGACGACGTCCTCGCCCGCGAGGGTGCGCTCGCGGAACGCCGCGGCCGCCTCGATCGAGCCGAGGTCGACGCGCAGCGCGTCGGCCGAGGCCGGAACCGTGAACTGCGCCGGGTTCTGCTCGTAGTACGTGACGACGTCGGCCTCGGCGGCCTCGGCGTCGCGGGCGACGTACGCCAGCGCGCTCTGGGCGACCTGCGAACGGGTGCCGACGAAGGGCACGCCCAGGTCGCCCGCGCCCTGCGCCGCGAGCTCCTGGTCGACGAGCTGGCCCAGGATCGCCGGTTTGAAGAAGGCCGTGATCAAGATCGCGCTGTCGGGCGAGAGCGACTGCTGGATCTGCGGGTTCGTGTACGTGGAGCGCACCAGCTCCGAGCGCAGGATCTCGACGTCGCCGACGCGCGCGACCGGTTCGTCGTCGAAGCTCAGCTCGCTCGTCGCCGGGAACTCGATGCGGGCGGTGGCGACCAGGTCCTCGACGGCGCGCTCGAGCACGCCGACCTGCTTGGCCGCGAGCGCGTCCTCGCGCACGGAGGCCGCGACCTCGTCGAACGGGCGCCGCTCGGCGGCGAGGTAGTCCTCGACGACCACGACGTGGAAGCGCGCGTCCGACTCCACGACCTCGGTGACCCCCGGTCCGGACAACCCGAAGGCCGCGGTCGCGACCGGCGTCGGGAGGGCCGGACGGCCGACCGGACGCGGATCGGTCTCGCCTGCGGCGGCCCCGAGCGCCCCGTCGCGGTCCGCTCGTTCGACCGACACCTCGCGCGCCACGTCGGCGGCGTCCTCACCGGCGAGCAGCCGAGCGCGCGCTTCGGTGGCGGCCGCGAGCGACTCGGTGACGATGTCGCGCGCTTCGATGCGCTCCTCGCTGAGGTAGGCGTCGCGGTTGCTTTCGAAGAAGGCGCGCGCTTCGTCGTCCGACACCTCGATGCCGTCGACCAGCGAAGCCTCCCAGCGCTGCTGGCGCAGCTGCTCGCGGAGGTAGTCGCGGAAGGTCTGGTCGGTGAACCCGGAGCCGGCGATCAGGTTGAGGTACCCCTGGTCGTTCGAACGACCGTCGACGCCGCGGCTGACGCGGAACTCCGTGACGGCCGTGCGGACGTCGCCATCGGTGACGCGCTGGCGCGCGGCGTCCTGGCGGACGACCTCCTGGCGGATCAGGGTGTCGACGAGCAAGAGCTCGAGGTCCTCGCCCACCTCGCCCTCGGTGACCGTGACGAAGAGCGGGTTCGAGCGGGTCTGGGCGACCTGGAGCTCGCGGATCGGCTCGCCGTTGACGCTCAGCGCGACCGCGCTCGTGTCGGCCGAGCCGAAGAGGCCACCGGAGCCACCGAGGCTGGGCGTGAAGGTGATGACCATCCCGAGCAGGAGCCCGATCGAGACGAACCAGAGGATGATCGTGTTGGCGCGACGGCTGAGCTTCATAGGTGTTGACGTCCTCCAAGGGTGGTGCTAGCTTGACGTTTGCGTTCTTGCGGTTCCCGCGCGCCCGTAGCTCAGTCGGATAGAGCGTTCGCCTCCGGAGCGAAAGGCCACAGGTTCGAATCCTGTCGGGCGCACCAAACCGCGGCGTGGCATCTCGGGTCGACGCGCACGACCGATCGGCAGCGCCGACGAGTGTAGCACGCACCCCGGATGAGAGGTTCGCGGGCGGTCCCACGGGGCCGCCCGCGTTCCTTGGCGGGCGCTGATCGACGCCCTCAGAAGTAGGTCCCGGGCGTGAACGGGAGCGCCCCCAACAGCCGCCGCGCCTCCGCCACGGGTGGGTCGACGCCGCGCGCCAGGTCGCGGACGTCGGCGCGAGCGACGACGTCCGGCGTCACCCCACCCACGAGCGACGCACCGGACGGGCTGCGCAGATCGGCGATCGCCACGAGCACGCGGCTCCCGTCGGGCAGATCGAAGGCGCGCACCGCCTCGACGTTGCCCGACGTCCGCTCGCCGACGACCCGAGCACCGATCCCCTCCACCAGCGCCGCCGCCAGGACCTCCGCGGCGCTGGCGTTCTCCGAACCCACCAACACGACGACCGGGCCATCGAAGCGCACGGGGTCGGCCAGCCGCTGCACGCCGAACGACGTGCCGTCGGCATCACGCAGCCGCGACACCGCCACCGACCCTCCCCCAGCCGCTTCGATACCGGCCGTCGCGCGCCACGCCTCCTCGCCGCGCGCGATGGCAACGGACCAGGTCCCGTCGCCGAACGCGGCGAACGTGAGTCCGGCCTCCAGCACGCGGCCACCCAAGTTGCCACGCAAGTCGAGCACCAACGCCCGCACCCCGGAGGCGACCAGCCCCCGCACCGCGGCGTGGACGTCGGCCGCGACGTCGTCGGCGTTGAACGTCGGGACGTGGAGGTAGCCGACGCCGTCGTCGAGCAACGCCGCGTAGGGGCGCGCGGCCACCGCGTCGAAGTCGACCGCGGTCCCGACCACGTCGAGGTCGAAGCGGACGCGCCCGCGCTCGATCGTGAGCACCGCCGGTCCAGCGCTCAGCGCGTCGGCCAGCGCCGCGTTGGCGGCGAACAGGCTGCCGCTGCCCCGGAGGTCGAGGCCGCCCACCGCCGTGATCACGTCGGCCCGGCGCAACCCGGCGCGGTCGGCCGGCGTGCTCGGGTAGACCCGCTCGACGACCAGCCCACGGTCGACCACGTAAGCGAGCTGCACCCCCAGACGGACGGGCTCCGCCTCGTTCGACGACCTCCGCACGGGGGCGGGGGTCGCGGCCGCGCGCCCCAACCAGCTCGAATGCCCGTCGGCGAGCGACCGCAGCATGCGCGCCATCACCGCGTCGAACGCGGCACGACCATTGGCGACGGCGGCGGCTTCGCGGTACTCCGCCCCCCACGAGACCCAGTCGCGCTGCTCGGGCACGTGGTACTCGGCGGCGAAGAGCGCCACCACGGCGTCGACGACCCGCCCGCGCCCCTCGGCGGAGTCCCACGCCGAGGCGACCGGGGCCGAGGTCGCGGGCGGTCGCGGGAGCGCGCTCGCTTGGGCGTGCGCCGCGGGCGTCGCGATCGCCAGCACGGCGATCGCGATCAGAGCGGCGAGCGCCGAGCGCCGAGCACGCTCCAGGGCAGCGACCGTGCGGGTCACCACCTCGGCAGCGTTCCTTCCGGTCGGCGCCAGGGCCACGCCACCATCACGCCCTCGCCACCCCACGCCTCGAGCACGCGACCGTCGACGCGCACCTCGACCGCGGCGACGCCGCGCGGCTGGGTGAGCGTGTACGTGAGCTGCGCGATGCGCCCGATCATCGAAGCCGTACCGCCACCCGCGACGACCGACGCGTCGAGGTCGACCACCAGCACGTCACCCGCCCACGCGACGCTTTGGACGTCGGTGCCCGCAGGCACCTCGCTCGCCAACCCACGGGCCGCCTCCGCCGCGGTCGGTCCGGCAGCGAGCGCCTCCACGGCGGCCCGCGCGGCGTCGAGCGCCCCCTCGGGCCGCAAGCGTCGGGTGACCGCCTCGAGCGTGAAGGCGCCCCCCTCGTCGTGCACCAGGTAGACCACCGTGTCGGGCAGGCGCTGCATGGTGCGCAGCGCGAGCGCCCCGAACACCGCGAGCAGCAGGAGCAGCGCCAACGCCGCCACCCGCAGGACGACGGTGCGCATGGTCACGGCTGCTCGGCGCCCGGTTCGGGGTCTCGATCGGGTTCGGCGTCGCCGTCCGGATCGCCGTCCGGCGCCGCTTCGGGCGCCGCCCGGAACGCGGCGTCCTCGGCGAACCAGGCGACGTCGGCATCGTCGGGCAGGAGCTCCGCAGCGCGCGCGTACGCGGTGGCGGCCGCCGCGAAATCACGCACGGTGTACGCGACCCGGCCGAGCCAGCTCCAGGCGACGCCCGAACCGGGGTCCGCCGCGACGACCTCCTCGAACCGCGTTCGCGCCGTCTCCAGGTCGGCGGCCTCGAACGCCGCCACCCCGGCCGCGAACGCGGCGGCGACCTCCGGATCGGCGTCGCGGCCGTACGCGAGCTGCTCGCGCAGACGGTTGCGGAAGAACCGGGCGCGCTCGTCCGCCGGGTCGAGTTCGACGACGCGTGTCCAGGCGGCCTCCGCCGCTTCGAGCGCGCCGGCCTCCTGCAGGCTCCGCGCGCGCCAGACCCACGCCTCGACGAACCCCGGGTTCGCCTCGGTCGCAGCGACGAACCGAGCCACGGCACCGTCGAGTTCGCCACGCTCGTACGCGGCCAGACCGTCCAGGAAGGCACCCCCCGCCACGACCCCGAAGTCGCGCTCGAGCTCGGCGGCGCGCAGGAAGTACGCGAGCCCGTCGTCGTCGGGGCGGAGCGCCGCCGCCGCCGCGAAGGCCGCCACGGCGGCGTCAGGATCGCCCGACTCCAGCGCGACGCGCCCCGCCCACGCGTGCGCGTCGGCGTACTCGGGGGCCGCGCTGCGCGCCTCCTCGAAGGCCGCCGCCGCGACCCCGAGGTCACCCGCTTCGTACGCGGCCAGGCCGCGGCGGAACACGCTGCTGGCGACGACCCCGACGCGCTCGCCCAGCTCGGCCTCGGTCACGAAGTAGGCGGCGTCGGGGTCGTCGGGACGCAGCGCCGCCCACCGGCGCAGGTGCGGCAGCGCTGCGGCCGGGTCGCCCCCCTCGAGCAGCACCCGCCCCAACCAGCGGTGGGCGTCGGGATCGTCGGGAACGAGCTCGACCCACCGAGCGAAGGTGGCGCGGGCCGCCTCGGCGTCCCCCGCTTGGTAGCGCGCGAACCCGTACTCCCGCAGCGCCTCGGTGGCCGCCTCCAAGAGGGTGCCCGGCGGCGCGGGCACCCGTTGCGGTGGCTCGGCCCACGGGTCCTCGGGGCGCGCCGCCTCGAGCTCGCCGACCACGGCCATCGCCCGCACCCACCAGCCGACGGCCACGTGGGTGCGGAGCGACGCCCGCAGCGGGACCGGATGGCCCGGGGCGGCGGCGACGGCCCCGCGGACCGCCACCAGCGCGGTGCGCCAGGCGGGGGCGTCCGGCGTCCACGGACGCGGGGAGGCGACGGCGGCCGCGAGCGCGTCGACGGTCCCCGCCCAAGCGGCCGCCGCCGCGGCGGGCAGCGGCGGATCGCCCGGGGCGAACCCGACTTGCGCCACGGCGCTCCCAGCGAGGCACGCGCTGGCGATGCACGCCAGGAGCGCGCGGCCGAGGAGGACGCGTCGCGTACGGAGCATGCCCCGTTGTACCGAAACGCGATGAAGCGTGCGTGGGGGCCGACCACCAATCAGGTCGGCCGACCACCGATCAGGTCGGGCGGCGGATCCTCAGCACGGTCGATCCACGGTCCGGCCGCTGCGATTGACCCTCACCGTCCACCTGGGTACCCTGGTCGCCCGGACGCCGCGCACGCACCCGCGTTCGGCGCGCACCGGCCCGTGCAGGAGAGGACCGACCCCCATGTTCCAGAGCCTCGGCGACCGACTCCAGAACGTCTTCGAAGGCCTTCGCGGCCGTGGCAAGCTCAGCGAGGCCGACGTCAAGGCCGCGCTCCGCGAGGTGCGCGTCGCGCTGCTCGAGGCCGACGTCAACCTCGAGGTGGCGAAGGACTTCGTCGCGCAGGTCCAGGAGAAGGCGATCGGGTCGGAGACGCTGCTGTCGCTGAACCCCGACCAGCGCGTGGTCGCGATCGTCCACGAGCAGATGGTGACGACGCTCGGGGGCAAGGCGGCCGTCCCCAACCTGCGCAACGACGGCAACGTCTGGATGCTCGTCGGCCTGCAGGGGGCGGGCAAGACGACCACCGCCGGCAAGCTCGCCTACCGTTACAAGGCGCAAGGGCGCCGACCCTTGCTCGTGGCCGCCGACACCCAGCGCCCCGCGGCGCGCGAGCAGCTGCGCATCCTCGGGCAGCAGATCGGCGTGCCCGTGCTCGAAGTGGGCGACGGCGAACCGGTGCGGGTGACCAAACAGCGCCTCGACGCTGCGCTCAAGGCGGACTTCCGCGACCTGGTGATCGTCGACACCGCGGGGCGCTTGCAGATCGACGACGCCCTGATGGGGCAGCTCGCGGAACTCCGCGACGCCCTGCAGCCGACCGAGCGGCTCCTGGTGGTCGACGCCATGACCGGGCAACAGTCGCTGCCGGTCGCCAAGAGCTTCGACGAGCGCGTCGGCCTCTCGGGCCTGATCCTCACCAAGATGGACGGCGATGCGCGCGGCGGGGCGGCGCTGTCGGCCAAGCACGTCACGGGCAAGCCGATCCTGTTCGCGGGCATGAGCGAGAAGATCGACGGCCTCGAGCCGTTCCATCCCGATCGCATCGCCGGCCGGATCCTGGGCATGGGCGACGTGCTCACCCTGATCGAGAAGGCCAAGGCGCTCGAGGGCGACGACGACGGGCTCGAGAAGGGCAAGGGGCTCGCGGATTTCTCGCTCGCCGACATGCTCACCCAGATGCGGCGCATCAAGCAGATGGGCTCGTTCAGCGACGTGCTCGGGATGATCCCGGGGGCGAACAAGCTGCTTCCTGCGGGGGCGGAGGTCGACGAGCGCGAGATCGGACGCGTCGAAGCGATCATCTCGTCGATGACCGAGCGGGAACGGCGCGACCCAAAGCTGCTCAACGCCAGCCGCCGCAAGCGCATCGCCCGCGGCTCCGGGACCACGGTGCAAGACGTCAACCGGCTCATGCGCAACTACGAGGAGATGCGCACGCTCATGAAGCGCATGGGCAAGCGACCCCCCGGGCGCGGCGGCCGCAACCGGCCGCGGTTCTGAACCCCCGCCCCCATCGATTGGACACCACACCTCGGGTCGTGTAGCATTCGAGGTTGAGACGCTCGACCCGGGTGCCGCCGTGCGGCGCCGCGGCTCGTTCTCCGGACGGACGGCACGCCACGCACCGCCGCCGCCCCGGGGACGCCCCCAGGAGGGACCCCACGATGGTCAAGATCCGCATGATGCGCATGGGCGCCAAGAAGAACCCGCACTACCGCATGGTCGTCGTCGACGCGCGCGTCAAGCGCGGTGGCGACTACATCGAATCGCTCGGCCACGTCGACCCGCGCGCCGGCGACGGCGGGACCATGACGCTGGACGCCGAGCGCGCCACGCACTGGCTCGCTCAGGGGGCCCAGCCCACCGAGAGCGCGCTCCGCCTGCTCGAGAAAGCCGGCATCCCCGTGCCCGACGTTCAAGCCAAGCGCGCGCGCGGCCACATCGCCCGCGCCGCGGCCGCTCAGCAAGCCGCGGCCTGAGTTCCGACCGCATGCCGCGCGAACTGGTCGCGTACATCGTCCAGAACCTCGTTTCGGACGTCGACGCCCTCGACGTCCGAGAGGTGGCCGACGACCGTGGTGGCCTGCGCATCGAGATCCGCTGCGACGGCGCCGACGCCGGTCGCGTGATCGGCCGCGGCGGGCGCGTGATCAACGGGCTGCGCACCCTCGCGCGGGCCGCCACCGACGGTCGCCAGCGCGTCGACGTCCACCTGATCGAGTAAGCGCCGGTGCCCGAGCACCCCGCACCTGCGAAGGGCCCGCAGCCCGCCGCCCCACCGACCGGCTGGGTGCGGCTCGCGCGTTTGGGGCGTCCGTTCCAGGTCCGCGGATCGCTCAAAGCCGAGCCGGTGAGCCCGAGCGCCGCGACCGCGCTCCGTGCCCTCGCGCAGGAGTTGGGTCCGGTCTGGGTCGACGGCGTGGGCGCCACGCGGCTGCGCGAAGCGCGCACCGTGGGCGCTGGGCTGGTCCTGGCGGTCCAGGGGATCTACGACCGGGAGCGCGCGCGCGCCCTCATCCACGCCCGCGTCTGGGCCGATCCCGCCTGGATAGAGGAGCCCGACCCGGACGACGATCCGGACGCCGTCGACGTCGCGCGCCTCGAGGGGGCCTCCGTGCGGCTCGACGGCGCTCCGTACGGTCGCGTCGCCTACGTGCTCCTGGGTGCCCAGGACCTGCTCGCCATCGACGGCCCGGACGGCGAACGCCTGGTGCCGTGGGCGGCGCCCTACGTCGAGTGGGACGGCAACGCGGTCGATCTCGTCGACGTGCCGCCGGGTCTGCTGGACGGAGACGGCCGCTCGTGACCGGCGCACGAGCGTGAACGTCGGCAACGGCACCGACGCGTTCGTCCCGTCGCGCAACGGGGTCGCAGCCTCGACCGCCCTCGACGGGCGCGCGCTCGCGCTCGGACCGCACCGCCGACGCCTCCTCCGGCCCGGCCCCGCTCGCCCGGCGGCCTAGGGGACCGATGCGCATCACCGTCTACACGCTCTTCCCACATCTGATCGAGGCCTGGCGCAGCGAGGCCCTCGTCGGGCGGGCCGTGGCTCGCGGACTGCTGCACCTCGAGGCGCGCGACCTGCGCCGCTTCGCCGGCAACCGTACGGGGCGGGTGGACGACGCCCCGTACGGCGGCGGGGCGGGGATGGTCATCCGCGTGGACGTCGCCGCCGCGGCGATCGACGAGGCCCGCACCGACGACCCCGCGCCCGACGAGGTCGCGCTGCTCTCCCCCGCCGGGGCGCCCCTCACGCAAGCCGTGGTCGAGGAGCTCGCCACGCGGCGCCACCTGGTGCTGCTCTCCGGGCGCTACGAAGGCTTCGACGCGCGCGCCGAGGCGCTCGTCGACCGCGAGGTGTCGATCGGCGACTTCGTCCTCATGGGCGGCGAGCTGGCCGCGCTGTGCGTGGTCGAGGCGACCGCCCGGCTGCTGCCGGGCGTGCTCGGCGACGCCGACAGCCACCGCCAGGACTCGTTCACGACCGGCCTGCTCGATTACCCGGAGTACACCCGCCCGCTGGAGTACGACGGCGTCGGGGTGCCCGACGTGCTCCGTTCGGGCCACCACGCCGAGGTCGCCAAGTGGCGCCGGCGCGCGGCGCTCCGGCGCACCCTCGAGCGGCGCCCCGACCTGCTCGAGCGCGCCCCGCTCGACGACGACGACCGGCGCTGGCTGGATCAGCTCAGCGCCGGTCGTGATCCGGAACTCTGACGGCGGTTTCGTTCGGCACGGGTGCCTGCGCTCGCACGTAGGCGGTCCGCGTCGCGGGCGCAGTTCCGCGCAGCTACCCACCGTCACCGTGCAGTTCCGCGCAGCGGAACTGCAACCGCGCGGCTGCGCCTTACTGCAGCCGCGCGGCGACGGCCTCGGTCAGATCCAACCCTTCCGCCGCGTACACCACGAGCCCGTCCTCGGCCGCCGCGCCGATGTCCATGACGACGGCGATGCCGGCCTCGTCGGCGACGGCCTTGATCGCGGCGTTGACGGCCTCGATGGCGGGTTGCGCGGCCTCGGCGATGTCGGCCTGGTAGCGCGCCTGCACCGAGTCGTACGTCGCGCGCAGCAAGTTGAAGCGCTCCTCGTCCTCGGGGCTCAACTCGCCCCCTTGCGCTTGCGCACGGGCGACGAGCTCGTCGAGCTGCCCGCGCAACTCGCCGATCTCTTGGGCCGCGAGTTCGCGCAGGTCGTTGGCGGCACCGCCCGAGGGGTGGGCGGCGATGAGGGCTTGCGAGTCGACGAAGGCGAGGCGGGCGGGCGCGTCTTGCGCACCGAGGTTGGCGCCTAGGGTCAGCGCGACGGCGAGCGCGGCCAGGAGGGAGAAGGTGAGTCTCTTCATAGCGTCAGGAGCGTAGCATGGGCACGATGAGAAGCCTGTCCCCATGCCGTCTCTCGCCCCCCACCCCCCCACGCTTGGCGCGCGCTTGAGCGCGTGACCGCCTACTGGATCGCGCTCGTCGCCGTCCTGGGGGCGCTGATCGGGAGCTTCGCCAACGTCGTCGTCTACCGCTGGCCACGGGGCGAGTCGGTCGTGACGCCGCGCTCGAGGTGCCCGAGCTGCGGCCGGACGCTGGCGCCGATCGACCTGGTGCCCGTCCTCTCGTGGTTGGCGCTGCGCGGCCGCTGCCGCACGTGCCGGGCGCCGATCGCGCCGCGGTACGCACGGGTCGAGGCGTTCTTCGGGGTCGGCTTCGGGGTCCTGGCGTGGGCCTACCCGGTGGAGCTCTACGGGGCCACGGTCGTGCCGCTGCTGGCGCTGTTCGCGATGCTCACCACCGCCGCCCTGATCGACCTCGACACCTTCTTGCTCCCGGACGCGCTCACGCTGCCGGCCGCCCTCGTCGGCGTCGCCGGCGCCGCCCTGTACGCGCGCTCGAGCGGGCTGCCGACGGTCACCGAGGCGCTGGTCGGCGCGGCCGTGGCCAGCGGCGTGCTCGTGTTGATCAACCGGGTCGGTGGGCTGGTGCTCCGCCGCTTCGGCGACACCGAAGAGCGTCTGTGGCCCTTCTCGCTCGACGCCGTGAACGTCGCGGCGCTGGCGGGCGCCATCGGCGGCTGGCGCATCGCGCTCGCGGCGGGGGGTGTGCAGGTGCTCGCCAGCGCCGTCGCCCGCCGACCGGTGCGGGCACCCGAGCCGCTGCTCTACGCTTTCTGGCTCCTCGCGCTCGTGCTCGCCGCCTCTGGCTTCTTCCTCGGCTGGGGCGTCGGCGTGGTCGAGAGCGCGGCGGGGACCGCGATCGGCGCTGGTGCGTTCGCCTTCCTGGGCGCCGTTTGGTGGTGGGGGGCCGAGATCGCCTCCGGCAAGCGGACCGCGCCCCTCGACGAGGCGGGGGCGCCGGAGGACGACGACGGCGAGCCGGTCGCGATGGGCTTCGGCGACGTCAAGCTGGCCGCCGCGCTCGGCGCGATGCTGGGCTGGGACGGCTTCCTGGTGGGGTTGCTGTTCGCGGTCGTGCTCGGCGCGGCCGTCGGGGTGGCCCAGCGGGCGCTCGGCGGCTCGCGCTTCGTACCGTTCGGCCCGTTCCTGGTCGTCGGCGGCTTCCTGGCGCTGGCGTTCGCCGACGCGCTCGTCGGCTGGTACCTGGGGCTGCTCGGCGTCTGATAGCCTGACGCCCCATGGAACTGCCCATCGTCGACAGCCTGCGCGGCCGCGACCTGTTGTCGCTCGCCGACCTCTCCACCGAGGAGTTCCACGGACTCCTCGACTCCTCCCTCTGGCTCAAGAAGGCCTGGAAGGCGAAGGTGCGTCCGCGGCCGCTGGAGCACAAGACGATCGCGATGATCTTCGAGAAGCAGTCGCTGCGCACCCGCAGCACCTTCGACATCGCGATGGTGCAGCTCGGCGGCCACTCCGTGCTGCTGTCCCAGAACTACATCGGCTGGGGCGTGCGCGAGACCATCAAGGACGTCGCGTACAACCTCGAACGCTGGGTCGACGGCATCATGGCGCGCACGTACGGCCACGGGACGCTGACCGAGCTCGCCCACCACGCCGACGTCCCGGTCATCAACGGGCTCTCCGACCTGCTGCACCCGTGCCAGCTGCTCGCCGACTACCTCGCCCTCAAGGAGTCGTTCGGTGAGCTCGCCGGGCTCGAGGTGGCGTTCGTCGGGGACGGCAACAACGTCTGCCACTCGCACGTGAACGCCGCGATGCACGCCGGCACCCGGCTGACCATCGCCTGCCCCGAGGGCTACGACCCCGACCCGACGCTCTTGGCGCACGCTCGCGAGCGCGGCGCCGACATCACCGTGGTGCGCGACCCGCGCGAGGCGGCCGAGGGGGCCGACGCGCTCTACACCGACGTCTGGATCTCGATGGGCCAGGAGGAGGACACCGAGCGGCGGCGGAAGGCGTTCGCCGGGTACACCATCGACCCCTCGTGGTTCGACGCGCTCTCGCCGCGCGGCGTCTTCATGCACGACCTCCCCGCCCACTACGGCGAGGAGTGCACCGAGGAAGCCGTCTACCACCCGCGCTCGATCGTCTTCGAGCAGGCCGAGAACCGCCTGCACGCCCAGAAGGGCGTGTTGTTCCAGCTGCTGCGGGACGCCTGAGTGGCGCTGCGCGTCGGGGTCCTCGGCGCGAGCGGCTACGGCGGCGCCGGCCTGATCGAGCGGCTCCGGCGCCACCCTGAGGTCGAGCTGGTGGCGCTCGGCTCGCGCCAGTACCTGGGCAAGCCGGTCGACGCGTCGTGGCCGCACCTCGCCGGGCTCGTCGACCTGCGCTTCGTCGACACCGAGGACGTGCTGGCGGCCAGCGAGGTGGTGTTCTGCGCCACCCCGCACGCGGCCACGGCGCCGATCGTCGACCAGGCGCGGCGCGCGGGGCTGCAGGTGATCGACCTGTCGGCCGACTTCCGCCTCGACCTCGCCGACTACCGCACCTGGTACGGCGAGCACCCGTGCCCCGAGCGCCTCGCGGAAGCGATCTACGGCCTCCCCGAGCTGCACCGCGCCGAGCTCGCCGGGGCCGCCATCGTCGCCAGCCCCGGTTGCAACGCCACCGCCGTCACGCTCGCGCTCGCGCCGCTCGCGGCATCGGGGCTGTTGGGCGCGCATCCGGTGGCGTCCATCGTCACCGGCGTCTCGGGCGCCGGCCGCGCCATCGACCTCGGCTTCCACTACCCCGAGCTCGCCGAGAACGCGCGCGCGTACAAGGTGGCCGGCACCCACCGCCACACCGGCGAGATCGAGGCCAACCTCGGCCGCGTGTCGCTCCAGGGCAAGGCGGCGCGCACGCACGGCGAACGCGCGCCGGTCGCACTGGCGTTCAACCCGGTGCTCGTGCCGATGGCGCGGGGCATCCTCGCGACCACCGTCGCGCACCCCGGCACCGACGAGCTCTCCGACGCCGTGCTGCTCGAGCTCTACCGCGACTTCTACGCCGGCGACCGGCTCGTCCACGTGCAGGACCAACTGGTGCAGACCAAGGCGGTCGCCGGGTCGGATCGGGCGCACGTCACGGTGCGATGGGACGCGCGCAGCGGCGCCGTGGTCGCCTTCGCCGCGATCGACAACCTGGGCAAGGGCGCGGCCGGCCAGGCCGTGCAGGGGTTCAACGTCGCGCGGGGCTTCGAGGAGACGCTCGGCCTGCGCCTGGAGGGTCAGTGGCCATGAAGCTCCCCATCGGGTTCAAGGCCGCCGGCGTGCGCGCCGGCATCAAGCCGTCCGGCAAGCCCGACCTGGCGCTGCTCGTCGGTGCAGGCCCGCTGGTGTGGGCGCTCGCGTCCACCGAGAACCTGGTGCGGGCGCCGTGCGTGGTGCGCAACCGCGCCCGCGCGGCCTCCGAGCAACCGGTGCGCGCGCTGGTCGTGAACGCGGGCAACGCGAACTGCGCCACCGGCGACGCCGGCGTCTGGGACAACGAAGACATGGCGGCCGCGGCGGCCTCCGGCCTCAAACTGGACCGCCCGCAAGACGTGCTGACGGGCTCGACCGGCGTGATCGGCCGGCGGCTGCCGCTCGACGCCGTCAAACGCGGCGTGCCGCTCGCGGTGGCGGCGCTCTCCGACGAGATCGCCCCGTTCTCCGAGGCGATCCTGACCACCGACCTGGTGCCCAAGACCACCGAAGTGCAGGTGCACGGCGGCGCGCGCGTGGTGGGCGTCGCCAAGGGTTCGGGGATGATCCACCCGAACATGGCGACCATGTTCGCGTTCGTCCTCACCGACGCGATCGTCGAGCAACCGTGGCTGCGCGCGACCTGGTCGCGGATCGTGCGCCGCACCTTCAACCAGCTCACCGTCGACGGCGACACCTCGACGAACGACATGGCGATCGCGCTCGCCAGCAACCGGTTGCGCGCGGAGGCGGACGAGGTGGCCGCCGCGCTCGAAGCGGTCGCCGCCGACCTCGCGCGCGCGATCGCACGCGACGGCGAGGGAGCCACCACGCTGCTGACGGTCCGCGTGCGCGGCGGACGGAGCGAAGCCGACGCGATGGCGGCCGCCAAGGGCGTGGCGGCCTCCAGCCTGGTCAAGACGGCGGTGCACGGTCGCGACCCCAACTGGGGCCGCATCCTCTCCGCCGTGGGCCAGTCGGGCGCCGTCGCCGACCTGGGGGCGGTGGCCGTCGTGGTGCAGGGCACCGAGGTGTACCGGGGGCAGCCGCTGGAGTTCGACGCAGAAGCGCTCTCGCGAGCGATGCGCTCGGCCGACGTGCTCGTGGAGGTCGACCTGGCCGCCGGCGCCGCCACGGGCGAGGCGTGGGGCTGCGACCTGTCGGCGGAGTACGTGAAGATCAACGCCCTCTACACGACCTAGGGTCGAGGACGGCAGCCGAAGCGGGGGGCGTCGCGCGCGCGACGCCCCCCGTCCGGTGCGTTCGGCGGCGTCAGCGCCGCTTGTTCGACAGGTGGATCGCGTGCCCGAGCGCGTGCTCGGCGGCCTCCATCAAGCCCTCCGACAGCGTCGGGTGCGGGTGCTGGGTCGCAGCGAGGTCCTCGAGGGTGGTGCCCATCTCCATCGCGAGCGTCGCCTCGGCGATCAGGTCGCCCGCGCCAGGGCCGACCAGGTGCGCGCCCAGCAAGAGGCCGGTCTTGGCGTCGGCGATCAGCTTGGTCACGCCATCGGTCGCCTGCATGGCCATCGCACGTCCGGAGACCGCGAGCGGGAAGGTGCCCACCTGCACCTCGAAACCGGCCTCCTTGGCCTCGGCCTCGGTCATGCCGACGCTGGCGAGCTCGGGGTTCGTGTAGATCACGCTGGGCACCAGGGTGTCGAAGGCGGCGGGCTTGCCGGCGGCGTGCTCGGCCGCGACCAGCCCCTCCTTCATCGCCTTGTGGGCCAGCAGCGGCCCGGTGGCGACGTCGCCGATGGCGTAGACGTGCGGCACGGCGGTCTGCATGGTCTCGGCCGTCGGCACGTACCCGCGCTCGTCGACCTCGACGCCGATCTCCTCGAGGCCGAGGCCCTGGCCGTTGGGCCGGCGGCCCACCGCGACGAGGAGCTTGTCGACGACCACCGTCTCCTGGCTGCCGTCCTTGGCCTCCAGCGTCACCTCGGTGCCCGCCTTGGTCTTCTTCTGGGCCACCGCCTTGGTGCCGGTCTTGATCACGATGCCGCGCTTGGTCAGCACCTTGTGCAGCGCCTTGCTGGCGTCGGGGTCGGTGGTGGGGACGATGCGGTCCATGAACTCGACCACCGTCACCTCGCTGCCGAGCGCGGCGTAGATGTCGGCGAACTCGAGGCCGATCGCCGAGCCGCCGATCGCCAGGAAGCGCTTGGGGACCTCGGCGAGGAGCAGCGCACCGGTGGAGTCGACGATCCGGTCACCGTCGGGCTCGAAGCCCTTGAGCTCCACGGGGCGCGACCCGGTGGCGACGATGAACTTGTCCGCCGTGACCTTCCGGTCGCCCACCGTCACCGTGTGGGCGTCGGCGAAGCGCGCCTCGCCCTCGATCAGGTCGACCTTGTTCCCTTTGAGGAGCTGGCCCACCCCGCCGGTCAGCTTCTTGACGACGCCGGCCTTCCACTTCTCGAGCGCCTTCAGGTCGATCTTCGGGGCGTCGAACACGACGCCATACCCGGTGGCGTGCTTGCTCTCCTCGAGCGTGTGCGCCACGTGCAGCAGCGCCTTGGTCGGGATGCAGCCGATGTTGAGGCAGACGCCCCCGATGTCGCCCTTCTCGACGACGGCGGCCTTCAGGCCGAGCTGCGCGGCGCGGATGGCGGCGTGGTACCCGCCGGGGCCGGAGCCGATGACGATCAGGTCGTAGTCCATGTGCCTCCAGGCCGACGGCGAGCGCGGTCCGTACGGGCCGTCCGCCCGAAGGGTCCCGACGCCGGCGTTCGAGCGTCATCCTACCGCGAGGTCCCTCGCGGACCCGTACCATGCCCCGTGGCCGAGATCGCCTCCGTTCCCCACCGAGCGCTCACGTCGCGCGACGTCCCCGATCCGCGCGCCGAGTTCGACGACGTCGTCGCCTTCGCCTACACGTACGACGGCTACGCGCGCTTCGGCATGGAGGGCTGCGGGGCGCTCGCGAACGCCACCGTCGCGCGCTTCCTCGCCGATCGCGCGCTCCCCGACGACCTCGACGAACTGCGCGCCTGCCTCTTCTTCGAGGCCCGCCGCTGGATCGTGCTGGAGCAGGAGCCGGACGCGCGCGCGCGGCTCTACGTGGGGGCGCTGCTCGACCACCTGGCGGGGCGCCTCGACGCCGCCCACGTGGGCGCCACCGAGCTGCCGTCGGCCTGAAGCGCGTGCGCGGCGGTACACTGCTCGGACGATGGAACCGACCCCGACCGCGCCCAACGCCCCCGAGCGCCCCGACGAGCGCTTCGAGCGCTACGACCCCGCCGCCGTCGAGCCCAAGTGGCGCCGGGCCTGGCGCGACCAGGGCCTCTACGAGGTCGACCTGCACGACCGTTCGCGCCCCAAGTTCTACTTCCTGACGATGTACCCGTACCCGTCGGGCGACCTCCACGTCGGCCACTGGTACGCCGAGGCACCGGCCGACGCGGCCGCCCGCTACCGGCGCATGCGCGGCTACAACGTGCTCTTCCCCATGGGCTTCGACGCCTTCGGGCTGCCGGCCGAGAACGCGGCCGTGCGCGCCGCCCGCCAGGGCGAGAAGGTGCACCCGGCGACGCTCACCTACGAGCGCATCGAGCGCATGGAGCAACAGTTCGAGCAGATGGGGGCCATGTTCGACTGGTCCAAGAAGATCGTCACCTGCGACCCCGAGTACTACCGCTGGAACCAGTGGGTGTTCCTCCAGATGATGAAGCGCGGCCTCGCCTACCGCAAGGAGAGCACCGTCAACTGGGACCCGGTCGATCAGACCGTGCTGGCGAACGAACAGGTGATCGACGGGCGCGGCGACCGCTCCGGTGCGCTGGTCGAGAAGCGCCTGATGCCGCAGTGGCACTTCAAGATCACCGACTACGCCGACGAGCTGCTCGACTTCACAGGGCTCGACTGGCCCGACAAGGTCAAGACGATGCAGACGAACTGGATCGGGCGCAGCGAGGGGGCGGAGGTCGCCTTCGCCACCGAGGCGGGCCCGATCGAGGTGTTCACGACCCGTCCGGACACGCTGTGGGGGGCGACCTTCATGGTGCTCGCGCCCGAGCACCTGCTGGTGCCGGCGCTCACCACCGACGCGCAGCGCGCCGACGTCGAGGGCTATCAGGCCGCCGCCGCGCGCATGACCGACATCGACCGCCAAGCCGAGGGCAAGGTCAAGACCGGCGTCTTCACCGGCGCGTACGCGATCAACCCGGTCAACCAGGAGCGAGTGCCGGTGTGGATCGCCGATTACGTGCTCACGAGCTACGGCACCGGCGCGGTGATGGCGGTGCCGGCGCACGACCAGCGCGACTTCGAGTTCGCGCGCACCTTCGGGCTCGAGGTGCGGGTGGTGGTCCAGCCCGAGGGCGCCGAAGCGCTCGACGGCGCCACGATGGCCGAGGCCTACGCCGGCGACGGCGTGCTCGCGCGCTCCGGCCCGTTCGACGGGGTGCGGGTGGGCAAGGAGGCGGGCAAGGAGGGCATCGCCCGCATCATCGCTTGGCTCGAAGAGCAGGGCATCGGCCGCGGCAAGGTCACGTACCGGCTGCGCGACTGGCTGATCAGCCGCCAGCGCTACTGGGGCACGCCGATCCCGGTCGTCTACTGCGACGCCTGCGGCATCGTGCCCGAAGACGAGGCGAACCTGCCGGTGCGCCTCCCCACCGACGTCGATTTCCTGCCGACCGGGCAGTCGCCGCTCACCACCCACGAGGCGTTCCTGAAGACGACCTGCCCGTCGTGCGGCGGACCGGCGCGGCGCGAGACCGACACCATGGACACCTTCATGGACTCGTCCTGGTACTGGTTCCGCTACCTCTCGCCGCACGAGGACGAGGCCCCGCTCGACGCCGACCTGGCGAAGGCGTGGGCGCCCGTCGACCTCTACACCGGCGGCGTGGAGCACGCGATCCTGCACCTGATGTACGCGCGCTTCTTCACCAAGGTGCTGCGCGACCTGGGGCTCGTCGACCACGGGGAACCGTTCCAGAGGCTGTTCAACCAGGGGATGATCTTGGGCGCCGATGGCGAGAAGATGAGCAAGTCGCGCGGCAACGTGGTGAACCCCGACGAGCTGGTGGCGAACTACGGCGCCGACGCCGTGCGCGTCTACCTCATGTTCATCGGCCCCTGGGACCAGGGCGGCCCGTGGAACTACCAGGGGATCGAAGGCGTGACGCGCTTCTTGCAGCGCGCCTGGACGGCCCTCCTCGAGCCGACCGAGGCCGGCGACGCCCCGAGCGCCGACGCCCCCACCGTCGAGACCCTGCGCGACCTGCGGCGGGCGGTGCACCAGGCGATCGCCAAGGTGACCGACCATCTGGAGGGCTTCCGCTTCAACACCGGCGTCGCCGAGCTGATGACGCTGCAGAACGCGCTCTCCAAGGCCAAGACGGCCGGCGCGGCGCGCGACGCGGCCGCTTGGGACGAGGCGCGGCGCGCCTTCGCGCTGCTGCTGGCCCCGTTCGCGCCGCACCTGGCCGAAGAGCTGTGGGCGCGGCTGGGCGGCCAGGCGTCGGTCCACCTGGAGCGCTGGCCCGAGGCCGACCCCGAGGCGCTCGTCGTCGACGAGCTGGTGATCGCGGTGCAGGTGTCGGGCAAGCTGCGCGGCGAGGTGCGCGTCCCCGCCGACGCCGACGCGGCGACGATCGTCGCCGCGGCCAAGGTCGCGGGAAACGTCGCGCGCCACTTGATCGGCATGCAGATCGTGCGCGAGATCGTGGTGCCCGGGAAGCTCGTGAACCTGGTCGTGAAGCCGGCGTGAGCCGGCCGCCGGCCCGACCCGGCGACGCGCGCTGGCGCGCCGTCAGGGCGGCGCGATGAGCACGACGTCGAGGGTGGTGGCGAGGTCGACCGCCGGCGCCACCAGGAACGAGCGCCGCAGCTCGTTGGGGTCCTGCGGCAGCACCTCGACGACCACGCCGACCCGCAGTCCGCGCGGGAAGAGGCCGCCCACGGCGCTCGTCTCGACGACGTCGCCGACCTCCACGGCGCCTTCGGCGACGAAGCGGTCGACGCGCACGACGCCGCCGACGTCGCCGATCGCGACCCCCTGGCCGCCCCGCTCGCGCACGGTCACGCCGACGCGCGAGCGCGGGTCGAGCAGCGTGCGCACGACCGCCGTGCGCCCCGTGACCTCGGTGACCACGCCGACCAGACCCGCGTCGCTGGTGACGGGCATCTGCGGCAGCACCCCGGCGACGCCGGCCACCGCGAGCGTCAGGGTGTCGCCGACGCCGCCCGCGCTGCGGGCGATCACCGGCACGCTGGCGATCGCGGCCGGCGACTGTTCGCGCCGCGCGTCGAGCAGCCGCTCGAGCCCCTCGACCTGCAGCTCGAGGCGCCGCACCGACTCCTCGAGCACGACGCGATCGCGCTGCAGCGCCTCGATCTCGGCCCGGTACGCGCTCCGCTCCAGCATCGCCGCTACCGTCTCGCGCAGGTGCACGCCAGCGCGGTAGAGCGCCGCGTTGGGCAGCGCGACGGCCGCCGACAGCGACGCCGGCACCCGCCCGACGAAGGCCGTGAGCGCGAACGTGAGCAGGGCGAGCGCGACGAAGACGTACCAGGCGCGGACGAAGCTAGGCAAGCCGCACCCCCAGGCGCCGGGCCGCGACGACCAGCCAGGGCAGCGACAGCCCCACGACGGTGCCGTAGCAGCCCTCGATGCCGTCGACCAACGCCGCGCCGCGCCCTTGGATGGCGTAGCCGCCCGCCTTGTCGAGGCCCTCGCCGGTGGCGGCGTACGCCCGCACCTCGTCGGCGTCGAGCGCCCGGAAGCGCACCCGGGTGGTGCGCACCTCGGCCACCTCACGCTCGCCTAGGCGCAGCGCGTGGCCGGTGTGCACCTCGTGCACCCGCCCGGCGAGGCGCGCCACGAACGCGCTCGCCTCCTCCAGATCGCGCGGCTTCTCGAGCACCGCACCGTCGACCACCACGGTGGTGTCGGCGGCGATCACCAACGGCGCCCGCAGCGCGCCGGCGCGCCGTTCCGCGACCGCGGCCGCTTTGGCGCGGGCGAGCCGCACGACCATCGACGCCGCGTCCTCCCCCTTCGAGCGCGTCTCGTCCACGGCCGGCACGTCGACCTCGAAGGCGATCCCGAGGCCGGCGAGCAGCTCGCGGCGGCGCGGCGACCCGGAGGCCAGGACGATGGGGGGCGCATCGGCGAACGCGGTCACGGCGCTCAGTCTACCTGCGGCCGCCGCGGCGCCCGGGTCGGGTAGATTGACCCCGACGCGGTCGCGGTTCGGCCGCTTCGAAGGGATCCGATGACCGACACGGAACGCTGGAAGGCACGCGCCGCGCACGCGGCGCTCGATCACGTCCGCTCCGGGACGACCGTGGGGCTGGGCACCGGGAGCACCGCGGTGCACATGGTGCGCGAGCTCGGCCGGCGCCTGGCGACCCACGAGCTGCACGACGTCCGCGGGGTCGCCACCTCGGTCGCGACCGAGCGGCTGGCGCGCGAGGCCAAGGTGCCGCTGATCGACCTGCCCGCCGACGGCGTCGACGTGGCGATCGACGGCATGGACGAGGTCACCACCGACCTCGACGCCATCAAGGGACTCGGCGGCGCGTTCACCCGCGAGAAGATCGTCGCCGCCGCGGCCGAGCGCTTCCTGCTGATCGGCGACCCCACCAAGCGGGTCGCCTCGCTCGGCGACCGCGCACCGGTGCCGGTCGAGGTCATCGCCTTCGGCTGGCGGCGCACGGCCGAGCGGCTCCGCGCGCTCGGCGCCGACCCGGTGTTGCGCACCGAGCGCGGCGAACCGGTCGTGACCGACAACGGCCATCTGGTGGTCGACTGCCGGATGCGCGGCGGGTTCGACGCGCCCGCGTTCGCGGCCGGCGTCGACGCGCTGCCGGGCGTGGTCGCGCACGGGCTCTTCCTGGGGATGGCGGAGCGCGCCTTCCTCGCCGGACCCGATGGGATCGAGGAGCTCGTCGCGGCCGACCGCGCCGCCGCACCGGGCCCTGGCGCGGCCGGCTCCACCGGCCGGACGTGATCGTCGCCGTCGGGCTCGACCTGGTCGAGATCGAGCGCGTGCGGCGCGCGCACCTGGCCTACCCGGAGCGCTTCGTGGCGCGCTGCTTCACCCCCGAGGAGGCCGCGTTCGCCTTCGCCCGGCGCGATCCGGCGCCCTCCTTGGCCGCCCGCTTCGCGGCCAAGGAGGCCTTCCAGAAGACCTGGCCCGAGCGCTTGTCGTGGCGCGACGTCGGCGTCGTGCGCCGCGAGGGCGAGGCGCCCACGCTGGCGTTCGCCCCCGAGGTCGCCGCGCGGATGGCGCGCGAAGGCTGGCGCGCCCACCTCACGCTCACGCACGCGCGCCATCACGCCGCGGCGGTGGTGGTGCTCGAACGCGCCTGACGCACCGTCGCACGGCAGCGCCCCTGCCGGGAGGGTCCCGGCAGGGGCGCGTCGATCGGGATCGCGCAGGCGTCCTAGGCGATCAGAAGCCTTCGGCCACCTCGTCGAGCCCATCGCCATCGACCAGCGTGATGCTCCGGTAGCCCGACGCGATCAGCCCGTCGGCGCGGAGTTCGGTGATGATCTTCGACACCGACTCGCGGGTGCTGGCGGTCCCTTCGGCGACGAGCTCGTGGGTGGCGGAGATCACCGGGCGCCCGGCACCGTCGCGCTTGGCGAGCGGCGTGTTGGCCAGCGTGAGCAGGTAGCGGGCGACGCGCTGGCGCAGGTCGCCGGTCTGCAAGTGGTACTCGTAGTCCATCAGGCGCTGCATCTGGTTCGACAGCGAGCGGGTGATCGCCATCAGGTCCTGCTGGTTGATCAGCGCCGGGTCGATCGCCTCGATCTGCGCCGTGGTGAGCGCCTCCGCGACCTCCTCGCGCTTGCCCTCGTCCATCGCCTCTTCGCCGAAGAAGTCGCCCGGCATCAGGTGCCGAACGGTCAGCACGCGGCCCTCGGGCGTCATGCGGGTGATGCGCACGAGGCCGTCGCGCACGCGGAAGACGGACTGGGCGGCATCGCCCGAGTGGTAGAGGGTCTGGCGGCGCTGGAACGTCAGGGTCTGCACGGGGGCCTCCGGGGCGCGCGTCGCGCTCGTGCTCGCGGCCGAAAGGGACGCGTCGAGGGGGGTTTGGGGGGCGGGGCGGCCAGGTTCGGAGCGGTAGCGCGGCGAGATGGTCATGCGGAGACCTCCTGGGTCGGCGCGGACCTTCGGGGACCGCGGGGGGGCTGAGGGATGGGCGGGACGCGGCTGCCGCCGTCGGCGGCTTCCGGAAGCGGGGCGATCGGAGCGTGCCGCATCGGTGCCGAGCGCGAGCGCGCGAGGAAGCGCGCCGCGCTGCGGGCTGCGACGAACCCGGAGATGGCGACGCCGAGCGTGCCCTGGCCGGGGAAGACGGTGTCGCCGGCGAGGAACAGGCCCGGGACGTCGGTGCGGTGCGAGGGGGCCGCGAAGTTCGCGTGCGCGAGCGTCTGCGGAAGGCCGCCCACCGCGCCGTCGGCGCGGCGCGTGTAGCGGTGGAAGGTGCGGGGCGTGCCGGCGTGCAGCACCTCGATGCCGTCGCGCACACGGGGCAGGGCCACCTCGACGCGGTCGAGCAGGCGCTCGGTGAACGCCGCTTTGGCCGCAGCGTAAGACTGCGGGTCGGCGGCGAGCGCCATCCAGCGGCTTGCATCGACGTGCGTGGACACGGTGATGGCGCGCTTGCCCTCGGGCGCACGGGCGCGGTCCCAGGCCGGCGACACCGAGATCAACAGGTTGCCGCCGTCGTGGACCGGGGTGGGCTCGCCGGCCTCCGGGACGCCCGTCACCTGCAGGAACGGCCGGACGTCGCTCGGCAGGCCGCGCTCGTCGACGCCGAGGTAGAGGGTGAACGCGCCCCATTGGTGGCCGCGCTGCGCCTCCGCGCGGGGGTGCAGCCGGGTAGGCACCGTGGCGCCCAACAGCTCGGCGGTGTTGGCCAGCGGTACCGCGGAGACGACGACGGGGGCGCGCAAGTCGCCGGCCCGCGTCGCCACGCCGGCGACGCGGCCCGCCGCGTCGACGAGGAGGCGGCGTGCGCGGGTTTTGAGCCGCACTTCGCCACCGCGCTGCACGACGCTGGCAAGCAGGTCGTCGGCGATCGACGCCAGCCCGCCCGGCACGTACTGGGCGCCGTAGCGGTAGACGTCGAGGGCCAAGGCGCCGTTCGGCGCCGCGCAGTCGTCGGCGGTCGTCTGCATCGCGTCGACCAGCTGGCCGTCCACGAAGGCGCGGTGCACGGGGTCGGTGACGCCGTGGCGGCGCAGCAGGTCGGCGACCGTCGCGCGCAACCGCAGGGCGACGGGGACGAGCGCGGGGTGGGCGGCGCGGGCGGTGTCGACCACGTCGTCGAAGGTGCGGAGCGGCAGGACCGGGAAGCGCTTCGAGGCGTGCGCGAGGCCGCGCGCCAACACGGCGACCTCGGACCAGAAGCGGCGCTTCGCGGCGTCCTCGCCGGGGAAGGCGCGCGCGATCTCGGCCGCCCACGCGGCACGGTCGGCATGCAGATCGATCGTGCGGTCGCCGACGAACACCCGGATCGCCGGATCGACGGGCGCGAAGCGCGGCGTCAGGCCCACGCGGTCGTAGACGCGGCGCAACACGCCGCCCTCCTCGAGCCCCATGCCGACGGTCGCTCCGACCGCGAACGAAAACCCACGGTCGTCGAACGAGGCCGCGCAGCCGCCCGCGTGGGCGTCTCGCTCGAGCACGACGACCCGGCGGCCTTCGGCGGCGAGCAGCGCCGCGGCGGTGGCTCCGGCGACCCCTGCCCCGACGACCACGGCGTCGACGTGCATAGCGGAGGCGCCGCTCACTCGCTCGCTCCTTGCAGATCGCGGTCGAGCGGTGCACGCCGTTCGCCCTGACCGTTGGCGACGCCGTGCTCGCGCACCTCGGCCGCCAACCGCTCGAGCGCTTCGGGCACGCTGGCGCCGAGGTACCGGCCGCCGACGCGCTCGACGAGCGCAGGGTCGACGTTGAAGCTGTATCCACCGAGCGCGAGCACGGGGGCGATGCCCTCGAGGAGGTGACGCTTGGCGGCGAGCTGGTGGACCGCGTCGGTCGAGGAAGCCGAGATCATGACCGCGAACGGCTGCACCTCGCGCGCCATCACCGCGAGGTCCTCGACCGGGGTGTTGGCGCCGACGAAGTAGACCTGGTACCCCTGGCGACGCAGCATCACCGCGAGCATCAGGGCGCCGAGCTCGTGCTGGTCGAGCGGAGCGCAGGCGACGATCACGCAGGGGCCGCCGCGCTGACCTCCGGCGAGGGCGAGCAGCGCCCGCAAGCGGCCGTTGACGTAGCTGGAGGCGAAATGCTCGGTGGTGGTAGCGATCTTGCCGTCGTGCCACAGCTCGCCGAGGTCGCCCATCGCGGGACCGAGGAGGTCGAGCACGACCGCCTCGACCGTGTGCAGGGCGTGCGCTTCGCTCAAGACGCGATCCGAACGGTCGTCGTCGAGGTCGACCATGGCGGCGACCAGGTCCGCGCGCAGCGCCGCGATGGGGCGCGGCCCCGCGACGGCCAGCGCGCGCTGCTTGACCATCTGGGCGGCGCGGGACGCGGGCACGCCATCGTCGACGTGCGCCTTCATGGCGCGGATGTCGCCGAGGTCGCCGTCGCCGTAGAGGCGGTAGCCGGAGTCGGAGCGCTCGGGCATCGGGAGCCCGTAGCGACGCTCCCATTGACGAAGCGTCGTGGCCGGTACGCCGGTGCGCTCTTCGACTTCGTTGACCGTGTACTTGCCTCGCGTCATCGGCGGCTCCGTTCCGTGGACTCCGGGGATGGGGGGCATCGCCGGCACTTGAACAAACGCTGTTCAAGCTCTGTACAAAGTGTAGGTCAAACCTTGGACAGATGTCAAGCGACGCACCGCCGCGCACCGCAGTCGTTTCTCAAAAACGCCGTGCCTCACGTAAGGTCACTGATCCCCACCCTGATACGAACCTTGTACAAGGTACGTGCGCGGCGGCGCCGAGCGGCGGGGTGCTTGGTAGCATGCGTCACGATGGACGCGCCGAACCCACCCCCCCGAAACACCCCGACGCCGAAGCGGGTGCTCGCGACGACCGATGGATCGTGCGAGACCCAGACCGGCGAAGGAGGTTGGGCCTACCACCTCTCCTTCGCTCGCTTCGAACGAACGGCGAGCGGGTACGAGGCCGCGACCACCAACAACCGCATGGAGCTGACCGCCGCGGTCCGCGCCCTCGAGGCGCTGACCGAGCCGTGCGAGGTCACCATCGTCACCGACAGCCAGTACCTGAAGAAGGCGTTCACGGACGGCTGGCTCGCCAACTGGCAGCGCAACGGCTGGCGCACGGCCTCCAAGCAGCCGGTCAAGAACCGCGACCTGTGGGAGCGGCTGCTCGAGCTCACCGGCACCCACCGCGTCCAGTGGACGTGGACGAAAGGCCACGCCGGCCACGCGCGCAACGAAGAGGTGGACGACCTCGCGCTGCAGGCTCGGCGCGAGCGGCGCGGCCGCGCGCACGGCTGAGAAACGGCCCACCGCGGGCGCGTGGTTCAGCCGCGCGCCAGCTCGCCGAGCAGGTGCTCCAGCGCGGTGTAGCCGACGATCAAGGACCGCGGATCGAGCCATTCGCCCATGCGGTGGGCGTCGCCCCCGGTGGCGACGCCGAACCCGATCGCCGGGACGCCGGCCGCCACGGCCGCGTTGGCGTCGGTGCTGCTCGCCGCGACGGCGGCCACCAGGCCGACCCGCGCCAGAGCCGCGCGAGCGGCCCCGACGAACGCGGCGTCCGCCGTGCGGCCGGCCGGTCGATCCCCGACGTCGAGCAGCTCCAACTCGACGCCGTGCCGGCGCGCCACACCGCGCATGCGCCGCCGCGTTTCGGTCGCGAGGCCTTCGAGCGTCGCGGGCGCGATGCTGCGCACGTCGACCGTGAGGCGGGCCTCCTCGGCGATCGCGTTCACCGACGAGCCACCCGACGCAAGCCCGACGTTGAGCGAGGAGCGCGGCTCCCTCGGCACCGGCACCCGCGTTAGCGCGTGGATGGCGTCGCCGAGGGCGTGCACCGCGCTGGGCGCGCCGTGATCGCCCCAGGCGTGGCCGCCCTGCGCGCGAAAGCGCGCCTCGATGCGCCGCGATCCGACCCCCGCATCGACCACCTGACCCAGGTGCCCGTCGACCGCGACGAAGGCGTCGATCGCGCCGGCGTGGTCGGCCACCACGCGGCGTGCGCCCCTGAGGTCGCCGAGTCCCTCCTCCCCCACCGTCGCCGCCAGCACGAGCCGCGGGCGGCGCTCCAGTCGCCCAGCGACCACTTCCTCGGCGAGCACGGTCAACAGCGTCAGCCCGGCCGCGTCGTCGCCGATCCCGGGACCGCACCAACGATCGTCGGCCACCTCGCGCACGCGCACGTCCGTGCCCTCGGGGAACACGCTGTCGAGGTGGGCGGCGAGCAGCACGCGCGGACCGACGCCGCCGGGGAGGTCGGCGACCACGTTGCCGAGGTCGTCGATGGCAGGCTCCAGCCCGGCACGCCGCCAGGCCTCGGCGACGAGGGCGCTGCGGCGCCCCTCTTCGAACGGTGGTGCGGGGGTCTCGGCGATCGCTTTGAGGTGCGCGCGCAAGCGCCGGTCGAGATCCGCGCCCCTCACGTCGCTGCGTCCCAACCCGCGAGCGCGGCGAAGGGATGCGGAGCGTCCACCGGGCGCCAGGCACAGAACGAATCGGCCCCCTCCGGATCGACCCGGTGGGGGCACGTGGGGCACTCGGGGAACTCCAGCGCCAGGTAGGCGAACGCGGTTCCCGCCCCCGCCCGTGCGACCTCCGCCGCCGACACACCGCGCGTACGACCGCATCCGGCGCGCACGACGACCCCACCGCCACCGGTGCCGCCCGCCGCTGCGCCCCCGCCGCCGGACGGGCGCTGCGCCGGACGTTCGCTCAACGGTTCTCGCCGGGCTCTAGGGTCGCGATGCCCTCGCGCAGCGCGTACAGCGCCGCCTGCGTCCGGTTGTTCAGGCGCAGCTTCGAGAAGATCTCGGAGAGCCGGTTGCGCACGGTCTTCTCGGACACGCCGAGCGCGTCGGCGATCTCGAGGTTCGAACGCCCTTGCGCGAGGAGGCGCAGGATGTCCTCCTCACGCTCGGTTAGCTCCGAGAGGGCGTGCTCCGGGTGGCGCGGCAGCTCGCCGTAGCGCCGGAACTCGTCGAGGATGGAGGCCGCCATCTCGGCCGACAGCAGCGTCTCGCCGGCCGCGACGCGCGCGATGGCGTCGATGAGATCGTTGGCGTCGGCGTCCTTGAGCAGGTAGCCGCGCGCGCCCGCCTTGATCGCCTCGAACACGTAGCGGTCCTGCCGGTACATGGTCAAGATGATCACCTTCATCTCGGGGCGCTCGGTGAGGATCGCCTTGGTGGCCGCGACACCATCGAGCTCGGGCATCTGGATGTCCATCAGCACGACGTCGGGGCGGGTCTCGAGCGCATGGCGAACGGCCTCACGGCCGTTCGAGGCCTCCCCGATGACGCGGAAGCCCTCCTCCGTCTCGAGGATGCTCCGCAGCCCTTGACGGAACATCGCGTGGTCATCACAGAGCAGCAGCCGGGTCATGGGGCCCATGCTAACCGACGCCGGGGGTGCTACCGTGAACGCGCACCCGGCCGCGCCGGCTCGGGTGTCGGTTTCATGCCGCCCGGGGCCCGCCCCAGGCGGTGTCGGGCCGTCTGCCGCCGGCCTCGTGCCCGGCCGGAAGGCCAGCCCCCGTTCACGCGGGTGCCGGCCCCGGAACTGGGAACGCGGCGGCGGCGGCGGAGCGGCGCCCGAGGGGCGCGTACGAACGGCGTGCTGCGGCGGACCCCCGCTCGGCAGCACGGCGCGTGCGCACCGACCCCGGGCGCCGCTCCCAAAAGAGCGTGCGTGGCGTTCGCCACGCCGACCCCCAAGTCCGGCGTCGGAGGTACGTGCCCATGATCCACCCCAAGGCCGCGCTCATCGAGCGGCTCCAGAAAGACGGCCGCGGCAAGCCGCAGTTCACCACCGAACGCGAAGGCCCCGACCACGAACCCACGTTCTTCGCCCGCGTCAAAGTGCAGGGTCAGCCCTTCGGCGAGGGGCGTGGCGGCAACAAGCGTGAGGCCGAGCGCCGCGCCGCCGAGGAGGCACTCGTCAAGCTCGATCTCGAGGCCAGCGAGGCGGCCACGGCTGCGGCTGCGCCTAGTGGAGGCCGGGGCAAGCGTCGCGGCCGCAAGTCGGCCGACGTGACCGACGCACCGGACGACGCGCCATCCACCGCGGCGGACGCGAGCGAGTCGACGTTCGCCGGTCCGTGGCCGGTGTTCGATCGCGTGCTCGCGGAGTCGCTGCGCGTCGCGCACGAGCGCGTGGACGCCGACCTGCGCGGCGACGCGGCGCTCGCCGGCATCGAGGCCTTCGCGGTCCGGCTGTACCAGGACGTCCTGGAGCAACTGGGCGAGGTCGTCGACGAGGATTAGTCGGAGGTTCCGTCGGGGGCGGACAGCGCGCGCGCCGCGCGCTCGATGCGGCGCAGGTCCTCGGCCGCCTTCTCCTTGATCATCAGGTCGCGCATGGCCGGACTCATCGGCAGCGCATCGGTGCCTCGCGCCACGAGCAGGTCGACCATCTTGGCCGCGAACGCGCGCAACGGGGTCTCGAGGGCGACGCCCTCGGCCGCCGCGTCGTCGTGCCGGCGCACGTCGATCAGGTCGGGCTCCAGCGCGCCCTTGTCGCCCCGCACGACCACCAACACGCGCCCGTGCTCGGTGACGACCAGGAAGCGCTCGTCCGGACGGCTCACTCGCTGGCTTCGTCCAGGAACTGCTGCAGCGCCTCGGTGCTGACCGTGATGGGCGCCCGGCGCCGGCGCACCGCGCCGTACTCCAGGAGCCGAGCGAGGCAGTGGCTCACCGTCTCGCGGGTGGCGCCGATCATCTTCGCCAGGTCCTGCTGGGTGAGGTTGAGGTCGATCACGGTGCCGCGCTCGCTCTCGCTGCCGAAGTCCTTGGCCAGCCGGAGCAGCAGGTTGGCGAGGCGCCCCGGAGCGTCGAACGCGCCGACCTCGGCCTGGGACACTTGCGCCTGCCACAAGCGCGTCGACATCACCTGGATGAACTTCATGGCGATGCGCGGCTGCTGCTGCAACAGCTTCTGGAAGTCGGCCTCGGGCATGACGATCAGCGTCGTGTCGATGACCGCCTCGGCCTGGTTCGGCCGCCGCTCGCTCGGGAGCAGCAGCAGCTCGCCGAAGATGTCGTACTGACCCAACAGCCCGAGGATCATCTCCTTGCCGTTGGGGAAGTACATGGAGATCTTGACCATGCCTTCGCGCACGAAGTACAGCGCATCGGCCGGGTCCTCCATGTGGTAGATGACCTCACCCTGAGCGAAGCGCCGATAGGGCGTGATGCGCGACAGCTGTTCGAGCTCCTCTTCGGAGAGGTCCTCGAAGAGCTGGGTGTTCTTGAGGTGCCACACCAGGCTTGGGTAATCGGGCATGTTGCGGAAGTGTACCGCACGATGATCCGCACCGTGCGCCACGACGTGCGCCGCCGCCGTTCCGTCTTCGGCGCTCAGCCTTCGGCGCTCACTCTTCGACGCTCAGCGCGTACGCGGCGACGAGGTCGAAGGTCGCGCTCAGCGCGTCCACGTGGGTCCGCTCGAAGGCGTGCGACGCGTCCACTCCGGGCCCGACGAGGGCCACGCGGACGTCGGCACCGCCACGCCACGCCGCGCTCCCGTCGCTCGCGTAGAACGGGTAGACGTCCACCGCGAGGTCGATGGCGGCCTGCTGCGCCACCCGCCGCAGGTGCCGTCCCAGGCGCGCGTCGTAGGGTCCCGACGCGTCCTTGACGCACAGCGTGACGCCGGTCTCGCGGCTGGTCTGGCCCTCCCCTACCGCGGCCATGTCGAGCACCACCAGCTCGTCGACGTCGGGCGGCAGCAGCGCCGCGCCACCGTGGCCGACCTCTTCGTACGTGGTGACGCCGCACACGAGGTCGCCGGCCGGCCGCACGCCGGTCGCGAGGAACGCCTCGGTCAGCTCGAGGAGCGTCGCCACGCACGCCTTGTCGTCGAGGTGGCGCGACTTGACGAACCCCGTCGGGGTGGTGCGCGCGTTCGCCTCGAACGCGACCGTGTCGCCGACCGCCACGCCGAGCGCCGCGACGTCGGCGCGCGACGCCACCAGCGCGTCCAGTCGCACCTCCATGACCGCCTCCTCCCGCTTCAGCGCGCGCAGCGCCGGGCCGTGGACGTGGGTCGACTGCTTGACGTTCACCACCGTGCCCGTGATCGGCTCCCCGGCGAACGGGAGCACCACCACCTCCGCCCCCTCGACGGTGGCCCAGTCGTAGCCGCCGATCGGCGAGAGCCGCAAGCGCCCCTCCTCCTTGACCTCCTTGACCACCGCGCCGAGCGTGTCGACGTGCGCCGCGAGCGCGCGCACCGGGGCGCGGCCCGTACCGGCGAGGCGCCAGCGCACGTCGCCCTTGCGGGTGCGCTCCCAGGCGACCCCCATCCGGTCGAGCTCGCCGGTGACGAGCGCCACGGCCGCGGCGGTCGCCCCCGTAGGCGACGGCACGGCGAGGAGCCGCAGCAGCCGCGCCAACGCCCGCCCCGGGTCGCGCGCACCGCGCAGTGCGTCCAGATCGACCAGGTTCGACTCCAGGTTCACTCGGCGATCACCCCGCGATCACTCGGCGTCCGCGAGGGTGTCCGCGAAGGCGTCGATCAGACCGAAGGCGTCGAGGTACCCCTGAACGCGGTTGAAGTCCTGCAGTCGGTACGGGCCGACGAAGACCGTCGGGGTGCCCGAGAGGCCGAGCGCCAGCGCCGCGTCGGTCGCCGCGCCGACCGCCCTGGTGTGCGTCCCAGCCGCGAGGCACGCCGCCACGCCTGCGCCCGAGAGGCCGATCTGGCCCGCGAGGTTCGCGAAGTAGGCGTCGGGATCACCCAGCGCGTCCCACGCCTGCATGCGCTCGAACAGCGCGTCGGTGTAGGCCCAGAAGGCGTCGGCATCGTCCGGGTTGGCGTCGACCACGCACTCGGAGGCCTCCGCGGCGCGGAACGCGTTGGCGTGGATCGAGACGAGCGGGAGGTGGTGGTACTCGAAGCGCACGTCGCCGCGGGCCAACAGCTCGGCCTCGAGCGCTGGCAGCACGTCGGCGGCGAAGCGCGCGCAGAACGGGCACTGCAGGTCGCTGAACTCGCGGATCACGTAGCGCGCGTCGGCGGGACCCTTGGCGTGGCGCGCCTCCGGGAACGCCTCCTCGTCGACCGCAGCGAGCTCGAGCGACCAGGCGACCTCGTACGGCGCGGCGTCGCCGCGCACCTCCAGGTCGAGGAGGAACGCCTCGATGCGGATGGTGCGGGGTCCCAGCCCAGCGAGGTCGGGCAGGTTCTGCTCGAAGAAGCCGCGCACCGGACCCTCGATCCCGTCGCCGTAGCCGGTCGCCACCGCGATGACCGCCGCCACCTCGGCGATGGCCTCTGCGTCGAAGACCGAATCGCCCGCCACCGCGTAGAGCGCGGTGCCCCGAGGCTTCAGGGTCAGGCTGCGCCCCTCCTCGGTCACGACCAGCACGGTATCCGCGTTCTCGTCGGCGTCCTGAGCGACCGTCAACGCCAGCGCCTCGAGCAGCGCAGGGACCGGTTGGCCCACCTGCGCGAGGGCCATCGGGGCGAAGGCGAACGGGGCGAGTGCGAGCAGGAGGGTGGTGAACCACGAAGCGCGGCGGGTCGTGCGCGGGCGGGCGTTGGTTGGGGTCATGCGGGGCTCCTCCGGGAGGGGGGCGGCGCGGACGCCGCTTCGGGCGTTCGGTGCGCGTCGTCGGTCGGCTCGGTCGCGTCGTCGGTCGGATCGGGCGCGTCGGTCAAGCGGGCGCTGCGCGCCGCGGTAGCGCGCAGCAGGTCGTCGGTCGTCACTTCGATCAGGACGTCCCGGGCGCCGCCGCCGGCGACGACCTCGAGGCCCGGGCGCACTCGGGCCGCGTCGACCCAGGTAGGCAACGGGACGCGGTGACCGAACGGCGGCATCGCGCCGACCGGGAAGCCGGTCAGCTCGAACGCCTCGTCGGCGCTGGCGAGGCGCACGCGCCGACGCGACGTGCCGAACGCCGCGGCGAGCTTGGCGTAGACCAAGCGGTCCTCGCCGGCCGCGACCAGCAGCGTGGGCGCGCCGTCGACCCAGAACACGAGGCTCTTGAGCACCCGCTCGGGCGCGACCCCGACCGCCGCCGCGGCCTCGGGAACGGTGGGGGTGGGCACGCCCGGGCGCAACGACCGAGCAGCGACGCCGTGCGCGGCGCACCAGGCGAGCAACGATTCGGGGCCCAGCGGCGGGCCACCCTCGCGCTCGCGAGGGCCTTCGCGCACGCGAGGACCCTCGCTCACGCGAGCCCGTAGAGGACGCCGTACTTGGCGCGGGCGTAGCGCACGTAGGCGTCGGCCGACAAAGGCGCGCCGGTCGCTCGTTCGACGAGCTCCTGGGGCGCGAACCGCGAACCGTGCTCGTGCACGTTGGCCACCAACCAGTCGAACACGGGGGCGAACTCGCCGGCCGCGAGGTGCGCGTCGCGATCCGGGACCGCGCGCCCGAGCGCGTCCCAGAGCTGCACCGAGAGCAACGTCCCGAGCGTGTAGGTCGGAAAGTACCCGAACATCCCGGCCGACCAGTGCACGTCCTGCAGGCACCCCTGGCGATCGTCGGGCGGCGTGGGCAGCCCGAGCGCGGCGCTCTCCTCGGCCCAAGCCCCCGGGAGGTCGGCCACGTCGAGCGCCCCCGAGACCAGGCGCTGCTCCAGCTCGAAGCGCAGCATCACGTGCAGGTGGTAGGTGAGCTCGTCGGCCTCGACCCGGATGAGGCTCGGGCGCACGGCGTTGATCGCGAAGACCAACCGCTCGACGTCGACGTCGTCGAAGACACCAGGCGCCTGGGCGCGCAAGCGCGGGTAGGCCCAGGTCCAGAAGGGTCGACCACGGCCGACCAGGTTCTCCCAGAGGCGCGACTGCGACTCGTGGACCCCGAGGCTGACCGATTCGCCGAGCGGCGATCTCGCCTCGGCGGCCGGGAGGTTCTGCTCGTACATGCCATGGCCGGACTCGTGCAGCGTCCCGAACAGCGCCGTGGCGAAGCGGTCGCGCCGGTACCGGGTGGTGATCCGCACGTCGCCCGGGCCGATGCGTTGAGCGAACGGGTGGACCGTACGATCGAGCCGTCCACCCTCGAAGTCGAACCCGAACGCCCGCACGATCTCGGTCGCGAACGCCTCCTGGGCCGCCTCGGGCACCGGGCGCGCGAGCAGCGCCAGGTCGGGCGCCCGATCGCTGCCGCGCACCGCGTCGAGGAGCGCGGCGATCTCGGTGCGCAGCGGCGCGAACACCTGCGCCACCCGCTCCGCGGTCGACCCGCGCTCGTACAGATCGTGCAGCACGTCGTAGGGATCGCCGTCGCCGAGGGCCGCCGCGCGCTCGAGCTGGAGCGCCAGCGTCGCGCGCAGTTCGGGCGCGAAGGCTGCGAAGTCGTCCGTGGCCCGCGCCTGCGCCCACACCGCTTGCCCGCGGGCGGCTTGCAGGGCGAGGCGGGTGACGAGGTCCGCCGGCAGGCGCCGCGCGCGGTCGACCTCGCGGCGCACCTCGCGCACGAGCGCGGCGTCGTCGCCGGCCAGCCCGTTCCCCTCGAGCCGTCCGAGCACGTCGAACAGACGATCGTCGACCAGGTGCTCGTGGCGCAACCCGGCGAGCGTCGCCGACTGGCGTCCGCGCGCTTCGACGCCACCGGCGGGCATGTACGTGTGCTGGTCCCAGCCGAGCAGGGCCAGTGCCTGATCGAGGTCGGCGATGACGCCGAGGCGGTCGCGCAGCAGCGCGAGGTCGGTCGTGGGTTCGGCCATGGCGGGCACCTTACCTCAGAGCACCACCGAAGCCCGTCCAGGAGCGTGCCTGACGCCCCCGAGCGCGTGGTAGCGTGGTGCGATGGAGCCCTCTCGCCCCCTGAGCGGCGTGCTCGACGAGCACGTCGCCGACCTGCTGCTGCGCGAGCGCACGGCGCTCGGCGACCTCCGTGCGCTCGTCGCCCGCGGGCACCTGGGCGACGACCCGGAGCGCGCGCTCGCCACCGCCCTCGAAGACCTCGAAGGGCTGTTCCTGCTCGTGGTCGTCGGCGAGTTCAACGCCGGCAAGTCGACGCTGGTGAACGCGCTGCTGGGCGCGACGGTCATGCGCGAAGGGGTGACCCCGACCACCGACCGGGTCACGCTCGTGGTGCACGGTCCCGAGGCGACCTCCGAAGAGCTCTCGGGCGAGTTCGCGCGCGTCACGCACCCGGCCGAACGCCTGCGGGCGCTCGCGCTGGTCGATACACCTGGGACCAACGCGGTGATCGCCAAACACCAGCTGTTGACCGAGAAGTTCGTCCCGCGCGCCGACCTGGTGCTGTTCGTCACCTCCTCCGATCGCCCCTTCACCGAGAGCGAGCGCGGCTTCCTCGAGCGCATCGCCGGTTGGGGCAAGAAGGTGGCGATCGTGGTCAACAAAGCCGACCTGTTCGAGAGCGAGGAGGCCCGCACCGAGGTGCACGACTTCGTGCTGGGGCACGCGCGCGACGTGCTCGCGCGCACACCGGACGTGTTCGACGTCGCCGCGCGCGCCGCGATGCGCGCGCGGGCCAACGACGACCCGGCCGCGCTCGAAGCGAGCGGCCTGCCGGCGCTCGAGCGCTACCTCGCGGAGAAGGTCGACGTCGACCGGGTGCGCCTGAAGCTCGACGCCGGCCTCGGGGTCGCCCTGCACGTCGCCGACGAGGCGCTGGCGACGATCGAGGCGCAACGCGCGCTGCTGCGCGAAGATCGGCGGACGCTGGACGACGTCGATCGACAGCAGGGGCAGTGGAGCAAGGACCTCCAGCGCGAGGCGCGCGCGTACGTCGATCGCGTCAAGACCGTCCTGCTCGAGGTCGAGCGGCGCGGTGAGGTCTTCTTCGACGACACCGTGCAGCTGGGCAAGCTCCTGACGCTGATGCGCCCCGAGAAGGTGCGAGCGGCCTTCGAGGCGCGCGTGCTGCGCGGCGCAGAGGGTGAGATCGACGCGGCGGTCGCGGCGCTGAGCGATTGGTTCGTCGAACGCACCCTGCAGCAGTGGGAGGACGTCGTCGGGTTCGTCGCGGAGCGGCGCAAGGCGGGCGAGGAGCGCACGATCGGTGAGGTCGGCGGTCGCTTCCACTACGACCGCGCGGCGCTGATCGGTTCGCTGCGCGAGCGCGCAACCGGCGTGTTGGACGGCTTCGACACCGAGGGCGAGGCGCGCCGCGTCGCCGAGGCGCTGCAGGCAGGGGTCGTGCAGACCGGGCTGATGCAGGTGGGCGGGCTCGGCTTGGGCGCAGCGGCCGTCGCGATCGTGAGCACCGCCGCATGGGACGTGACCGGCATCGCCGCCGGGCTCACCGTGATGGGGTTGGGGCTGTTGGTGCTGCCGCATCGCCGACGGACCGCCAAGCGGCGGCTCCACGAGCAGATGCAGGAGCTGCGCGACGGTCTGGAGCGGGGCCTCGGCGGGCAGATCGACGACGAGATCGCGGGCGCGGCCGCTCGACTCGGGAACGCGATCGCGCCCTACACGCGCTTCGTGCGGACCGAGCTCGAGCGGCTCGAACAGGTCGCCGCCGAGGCGTCCGCGGTGCGCGATCGCCTGACCGCGCTGCGCGCCGAGGTCGCGCGGCTCGAGCGCACCGACACCCCCGCCTGAGGAGCGCACCGCGGGGACGCTGCGCCGGGCCGGGCGCCCGCGCCGCGCGGGGTCTTCGCGCCGAGCGGGATGCACGCGCGCGCTCTGCTACGCTGCGCGCGTGACGCGCTCCGAGCTCCGCCCCGCCATCGACGCCGACGCCACGAAGCCCAAGGTCGTCGCCTTCCAAGGAGTGGTGGGCGCCTTCTCCGAGCAGGCCGCGCTCCAGTTCGCTCCGGACGCCGAGACGATCGGGTTCGCCACGTTCGAGGAGGCCTTCGAGGCCGCCGTCTCGGGCCGCTGCAGCCACGCCTGCCTGCCGGTCGAGAACTCGCTGGCCGGCTCGATCAACCAGACCTACGACCTGCTGACGGACTCGGTGCTCCACGTGGTCGGAGAGCAAGTCGTGCGCGTGCACCACAACCTGCTCGCGCGTCCGGGCACCCGCATCGAGGACGTCCGCCGGGTGTACAGCCACCCTCAAGCGCTCGCGCAATGCCAGGGCTACCTGCGCAAGCACGGCTTCGAAGCGGTGACCGACTTCGACACCGCCGGTGCCGCGAAGCTGATCGCCGAGAACGGCGGCGAGGGGAAGGCCGCGCTCGCGAGCAAGCGCGCCGCGGCCGCGTACGGGCTCGACGTGCTCGCGGAGAACGTCGAGGACCTCGATTTCAACTTCACCCGCTTCTTCGTCCTCGGCGCCGACCCCGTGACCCGCGCCGAAGGGCCGCAGAAGACCAGCCTGGTCCTCGCGACGCGCCACCGCCCCGGCGACCTCGTCGATTGCCTCGTCGAGTTCCCCGAGCACGGCCTCAACATGACCAAGCTCGAATCGCGGCCGCGCCGCGACAAGCCCTGGAGCTACCTCTTCTACGTCGACGTCGAGGGCCACGTCGAGGACCCGGCCGTGGCGGCCGCGTTGACGAAGCTCATGCGCAAGGCGGCGTTCGTCAAGTTCCTCGGCTCGTATCCGGCGGCGCCGTCGCTGGTCGAGCTCGACTGATCCCGGGAGGGGCGCCATGGCACCCAACGACCCACCGCACGACCCCGCGACCGACGCCGACGGCCCCGAAGTCCTGAGGCTGGACGACGCGCTCAAGCTCGCCGGCGTCGCCGGCACCGGCGGGCAGGCCAAACAGCTCGTCCAACAGGGCGACGTGCGCGTGAACGGTGAGATCGAGACCCGACGGAAGCGCAAGCTGGTCGAGGGGGACGTGGTCGAGGTCGGCGGCGAGAGCTTCGAGATCGCGCTGTCCGACGACCTGTCGGAGGACGAAGAGGACGAGGACCGCGAGGTCGTGGAGAGCGGCGACGCACCGAGCGCGACGGCGGCGTTCGCCGGCGACGCGGACGACGGCTTGGACGGCGATCCGGACGCCGACGCGCTCGAGCTGACGCCCGCCGAGCTCGAGCGGTGGGCCGCTTGGGTGGTCGAGCGGATGCGCGAGGACGACGGCGAGGCGGTGATCCTGCGCCTGGGTTCGCTCCACCCCGACGCCCTCGAGGCGCTGTTCGAGCTGCTCCCCGCCGACGTCGAGGACGCGGTCCTCGACGCGCTCGACGCGGTGCTCGAGGACGGTGAGGAGGGCGGCTTCGGCCCGCCCGGCCCGCGGCGCGACGGACCGCTCGAAGCCTGACGGACGGAGGCCGGCCCCGCAGCCCTCAGCGCCAGGCGACCACCGGGCGCTCGGGCAGCGCATCGGGCGCCACCGGCTCACCGAGCGGGAGCGCGTCCCGCCGGGTGTACCGGCCGTCGGCCGGCGCTCGCCAGCGCGACGCCCGCCGCTCACCGACGGCGATCGTCCAGACCTCGCGCACGCCGGCGCTCGCGCAGCGGTGCGCGCGCCAGCGCAACGGCGCCTCGTCCTCCCCCACGAACACCGCCAGCGCGACGCCCGCCGCCGCCCACCGAGCCGCCGGCTGCGCGCCGCGGCGCCCCCCGGCGAGGCGCGGCCACGCCTCCGATGCGGGCCGCCAGGCGGGGCGCACCAACGAGACCTCGGGGCGCAGCAGGTCGCGCGGGCCGGCGACGAGCGCGGCGCGGACCTCGACGCGGTGGTCGGGCGCCGCCGCGCCGAGCGCCGCGGCGAGGTCGGCGACCGCCCGCAAGACGGCGGCGCTCGGCGACGCGGAGGCCAGCAACACCCCGGCGACGAGCTCAGTCGACGCGCCCTCGGAGAGCAGCCCCGCCGCCGCGAGGGCGTCGAGTTCGGCGACGGTGAGGGGGGCACGGCTCATGAAGCGACGCTACCGACGTCGTCGCCTGGGTGCGACGCCGAGGTGGGTCCGTGCCCAGTCGTCCGCGGCTTGGGTCCATCCGGCGGCCGCCGCGGGCGTGCGACCGGCGCCGGGTGGGGTGATACACTCCGCCGGGCGATGCCACGACGCGACGACATCCACAAGATCTTGATCCTCGGTTCCGGCCCGATCGTCATCGGCCAAGCGGCCGAGTTCGACTACTCCGGCACGCAGGCCTGCAAGGCGCTCCGCCAGGCGGGCTACGAGGTCGTGCTCGTCAACGCCAACCCGGCGACGATCATGACCGACCCCGAGGTCGCCGATCGCACGTACGTCGAGCCGCTCACGCCCGCGTTCGTCGAGCAGGTCATCGTCGCGGAGCGGCCCGACGCGCTGCTGCCGACGCTCGGCGGCCAGACCGCGCTCAACCTCGCCAAGACGCTGTTCGAGACCGGCGTGCTCGAGCGCCACGGCGTCGGGCTCATCGGCGCGAACTACGACGCGATCCAGAAGGGCGAGGACCGCCAACTCTTCCAGCAGGCGATGGCCAAGATCGGCATCGGCACGCCCGCCGGCAAGATGATCGGCACGCTCGACGAGGCGCTCGCGTTCGTCGAGGAGATCGGCTACCCGGCGATCATCCGGCCGTCGTTCACGCTCGGCGGCACCGGCGGCGGCATCGCCTACGACGAGGCCGAGTTCCGCGTCATCGTCCGTCAGGGTCTGCACGACTCCCCCGTCCACACCGTGCTCGTCGAGCAGTCGGTGCTGGGCTGGAAGGAGTACGAGCTCGAGGTGATGCGCGACGTGAACGACACCGTCGTCATCATCTGCTCGATCGAGAACGTCGATCCGATGGGGGTGCACACCGGCGACAGCATCACGGTGGCGCCCGCGCAGACGCTCTCGGACAAGGAGTACCAGCACCTGCGCGACCTCTCCATCGCGATCATCCGCGAGATCGGCGTCGACACCGGCGGCTCGAACATCCAGTTCGCCGTCAACCCCGACGACGGCGACGCGATCGTGATCGAGATGAACCCGCGGGTCTCGCGGAGCTCGGCGCTGGCCTCCAAGGCGACCGGCTACCCGATCGCCAAGATCGCTGCGCTGCTCGCGGTGGGGTACCACCTCGACGAGCTGCCGAACGACATCACCAAGGAGACCAAGGCGGCGTTCGAGCCCTCGATCGACTACGTGGTCACCAAGATCCCGCGCTTCGCGTTCGAGAAGTTCCCCGGTACCTCCGACGGCCTGGGCACCCAGATGCGCTCGGTCGGCGAGGTGATGGCGATCGGGCGGACCTTCAAGGAGTCGCTCCAGAAGGCGCTGCGGTCGCTCGAGCTCGACGTCAAGCACGCCTTCGCCCATCTCGACGACGACGCCCTGGAAGCGCGGCTCTACGCCAACCCCAAGCGCCTTGGCGCGGTGCTCGAGCTGCTCCGGCGCGGGCGCAGCGTCCCGTTTTTGCACGAGCAGACCGCGATCGACCCATGGTTCTTGGCGCAGCTGCGCGAGATCGTCGAGGCCGAGCGCGAGATGGTCGAGCTGGGGGCGCCCGCGGCCTGGGACTGGGAGACGTGGCGCGAGGTCAAGCGGCTCGGCTTCAGCGACGCCGACATCGCGCGCCTGACCGGGCTCGCGACCGCCGACGTGCGCGCGGCGCGCAAGGCCAAGGGGCAGACGCCGGTCTTCAAGACGGTCGACACCTGCGCGGCCGAGTTCGAGGCGTACACCCCGTACCACTACTCGACGTACGAGTGGGAGGACGAGGTGCGCCCTTCCGACCGCCAGAAGGTGATCATCCTGGGGTCCGGACCCAACCGCATCGGCCAGGGCGTCGAGTTCGACTACGCCACCGTGCACGCCGTCTGGGCGCTGCGCGAAGCGGGCTTCGAGGCGATCATGATCAACTCGAACCCCGAGACCGTCTCGACCGATTACGACACCGCCGACCGCCTCTACTTCGAGCCGCTCACCTTCGAGGACGTGCTCAACGTGGTCGAGCACGAGAAGCCGGCCGGCGTGATCGTGCAGCTGGGCGGGCAGACGCCGCTCAAGCTCGCGCGCGCGCTCGAGGACGCCGGGGTCCCGATCTGGGGCACGCCGGCCGCCGCGATCCACGCCGCCGAGGACCGCGACGCCTTCCACGCGCTCTGCACCAAGCTCGGCATCCCGCAACCCGAGGGGGGCGTCGCCGCCGACCCCAGCGAGGCGAAGGCGCTCGCCCACCGCGTCGGCTACCCGGCGATGGTGCGCCCTTCGTACGTGCTGGGTGGCCGCGCCATGCGCGTCGTGCACGACGACGCCGAGCTCGAAGCCTACTTGGGCGAGGTCTACGCCGAGCTGCCGGACACCCCGAGCATCCTGGTCGACGCCTTCATCGGCGGCGCCCTCGAGCTCGACGTCGACGCCTTGTCGGACGGGCACCGCACCGTGGTCGCGGGGATCATGGAGCACGTCGAGGCGGCCGGCATCCACTCCGGCGACTCGGCCTGCATCACGCCGCCGGTGTCGCTCTCGAGTGAGCTGATCGCGCGCGTCAGCGACTACACCGTGCGGCTGGCCGAGGCGATCGGGGTCAAAGGCCTGATCAACGTGCAGTACGTGATCAAGGACGGCGAGGTGCTGGTGATCGAGGCCAACCCGCGCGCCTCGCGCACGGTGCCGTACCTGTCGAAGGCCATCGGCCACCCGCTCGCCAAGTACGCGGCGCTGATCGCCGGCGGCCGCACGCTCGACGACCTCGGCTTCACCGAGACGCCGGTCCCCTCCTTCTACTCGGTCAAGGAGGTCGTGCTCCCGTTCCTCAAGTTCTCCGGCGTGATGCCGCTCCTCGGGCCCGAGATGCGTTCGACGGGCGAGTCGATGGGCATCGACCCCGATCCGTACCTCGCGTACTACAAAGCGCAGATCGGCGCGAACGTGCGCCTGCCCGACCGCGGCCGCGTCCGCCTCGTCGGCGAGGGCCTCGACGAGCTCGGTGCGCGCTTGGCGGCGCTGGGCTTCGACGTGGTGGTCGGCGTCCCGGAGGACCTGGGCGACGTCGCCGAGGACGCCCTCGTGGTCGACGTCGACCACGGCACCCGGCTGCTCCGGCGGGCGCTCGAGGAGGGCGTCGCGTACGTCACCTCACGCGAGGCCGCGGCCTGGACCGTCGCCGCCCTCGAGCGGGTGCGCTCGGAGGCACCCGGCGTCTACGCGCTCCAGGACTTACACCCCGCGCACGCCTGAGCACCCCGGAACGCAGGAACGCCGACCGCCGCGCGGGGAGCCCGCGCGGCGGTCGTAGACATGGGTCGTGGACGGCGGCGTGGCCGGGCGTCAGCGCTTGGGCCCGCGCCGGCGCTTGGCAGCCACGAGCGAGACGTCGACCGCGTCCGCGTCTTCCTCCTCGTCGCCGTCGCCCAACCCCGGACCGGCGAACGGCAGCCGTTGCACCTGCTCCGCCTTGGGCGCCGCGCGCACCGGGACCGGCTCGCGCTCGAGCTCGCGCTCGCGTTCGAGCTCGCGCTCGCGCTCGAGCTCGCGCTCGCCCTCGGCGCTCGTGGGGGCGGCCGGTTCGGCGTCGGGCCGGGCCGCGACGGCCTGAACCGTCGGCGTCCCCGGCGCGACGGCTCCCTCGAGATCCTCGGCCCCGATCGGATCGACGCCGCTATCGACACCTCGAACCCGGGCGCGCTGGCGTTCGGGAAGCCGTGCGCGGAGCGACGTAGCGTACTCAGCAAGACCATCCAGTGCCTCTTGCACCCGGTAGCGGAGGCAGAACTCACCGGAATCGACGCGCGACACCAGATGCAGCGGCGCTTCGCCGAGGCGCTCCAGCACCCGCAGCGCCTGATCGCGCGGGACGTCGCCGTCCCCGACGATGTCGTCGAGGACGAACACCGACGGCGCCTTGAGGGCCGCGAGCCGCTCGAGCACCGAGGAGAACGTGCCGCGTTCCTGCACGCGGCGCGCGACGGACCGCTCGAAGCGTTCCAAGCCGTACTCGAAGAGGCCGTCGCGCTCGAAATGCGGCTCGAGGTCGAACGGTCCGATCGGTAGGTCGGCGGACAACGCGACGACGCGCTCGACGCCTGCCCACGACCAGAGCGTGGCCTTCGCGAGCTCGGCCGGCGACACCAGCCGATGCAGATCGCGGTGATCGCCCACGACCGCGAGCTGCTGCGCCCCCGCCTCGCGACGGCGAGCGAGCAGCGCGGCCCAATCGAGCCGCTGGCCGTCGGGCAGGACGTGCACGAGCACCCGCTCCTGACGGCGTCCGAGGTCGGCGTGAAGCATGAGCTGGCCGTGGGCCAGGCCCTCGACGCGGTACCCCAGGCGCGCGAACGACTCGCGCGCCTTCTTGGTCTTGGCCGGATCGCCCGGCGGCAAGCTCGCCGAGTTGAGGGCGGCACCCTCGGCGAACAGGCCCGCGCGCGGCGAGGGCGTCACCCGCGTGGCGGAAGGGGCGTTGCGCTCGACCGGTCGCGGCTCCCCCAAACGGTCGAGTCGGAACGGATCGCTCGAGACCACCGGCTCGGGCTTGGCAGGCGCCGGCTTGGCAGGCGCCCTGCGGGACCAGGGGAAGCGGAACCCGCGGGGTGTGGGCAGGTCCCATCCGAAGGACTCCTGCCCTTCGTCGCCGCCCTCACGGCGACGATCGCGCGCGGCCTGGCGCACGTCGTCCTCCGCATGCTGCGCCAATCGCTCCCGGCTGCGCCGACGCTCGGCGGCGGGTTCGGGCTCGACGGCGTCGTCGCCGAGCGCGTCGTCGATCGACGACGCCTCGATGCCCGGACCACCGGCGCCGAACTGGCCCTCGAGCTCCTCGCGGCGGACCAGCTCCAAGATCTCGGCCTCGCGCGCCGCCTGCGCCTCGAGCGCGGCCTCGACCTCGGCCCGCGCTGCGGTGTCTTCGTGCGACTGGCGCGCACGAAGTCGACGCTCCGCCGCCTCCTCGACGCTCGGGAGGTTCCCGGCTTCCGCACGACCGGCCTGCGGCGCGGACGTCGCCTCGACGCGCGGCGCCGGTGCCGCCTCGACGCGCGGCGCCGGCGGCGCGGCAGCGCGATCCGCGGTCCGCGCGGGTTCGCGCGCGGCATCGGCGAGCTCGGCCCGGGCGACCTCGGGCGCGGTGCGCGCCGGCGCGGTGGCCTCGGGCTCGGGCGCCACCCGCCAGCGTCCGTCGATTAGGGCGAGCCGGGGTTCGCGCTCGAGCGCCTGGCGCAGGGGGAAGCCACTGGGCAGGTCGCCGTGCTTCGCGCGGATCTCGGCCTCCGACATCGGGACACCGGTCTCGACGACCGCGTCGAGGAGCTTGCCCAGGACGTCCGGGCGGGTGTAGTCCGGACGCTTGGGGCGGACGACCGCGGTGAACGCGAAGCGGCCGTCCTCGAGCGGTCGGATGCTGAGCTCGTCGTTCACGTCGAGGTCGTGCGCCGCGAAGAACGACGCCAAGCCGGTCACCGAGCGCCCCTCGACCCGCAACGCGAACTCGGCGTCCTGCTCCGGGTCGTAGGCGACGAGGTCGTCGCGTTCCGGGAAGACGCCGAGCAAGGTGAGGGGAAGGGTCAGGGAGCCGGTCCGAAGGCAGATCCGGGTGAGCGGGTAGCGGTACGCGTCGGCCATCAAGTCCCTCGCTCCATGGGGTGGGTCGCGTCGGAGGCGTCGTAGGGTCGGTCCCGGCGCGCCCCGTTCCGGGGGTCAGCGATCCGGCCGCCCCCGCAGGTTCCTCGGGCGGATACCACATGCTGTACCGTCGCGGTATCCGAGATCAACATTTGTAGGAGCGTACCACAACGTGGCCGCAGGGGTCGCGATCGGCGACGTCGGGGACGGCCTCCGCCGAGCAGGTGATGCACGGCCCGCGCTCCCGACCTGCGCTGACGCGGCCGCCGCCACGTCAGCCTTGCATCAGGCTCGGTCGTGCGTCGGCGCGAACCGCAGGCGCCGACGCGGCGCGCCCGGTGCCGGACGCGGTCGCGGCGTCACCCGGTGGCTCGCGGGCAGCCCATCGGCCTCGCGAAGCCCCGGCACCGCCGGAGCGACGGCGGCCGCCGTCTTGGGGGCCGCCAACGGTTCCGCAGCCGGCGCGGGGCGCTCGCCCCGACCCTTCCGGCGGCGTCCCGAGCGCCCACCGGAGGAACTGCCGTCGGCCGCGGCCGGGGCGGCAGCGCGCGCAGCAGCCCCGGACGTCCGCCGCGACCGCCCCGGAAGCGCCCGCTGCGTGGTCGGCGCGTCGGCGTCGGTGATCGCGTCGCGCGGCGCCTTGAGCTTCGCGGGCTTGGGCGCGGTGAGGCCCGCAGCGACCTCCTTGACCTCGGCGCTGGGCTCGGGCATGTCGGACGCGCCGGGGAGCAGGTCGATCTGCCGGTTGAGCGGGTTGGCGTACAGCACCTTGACGTCCACGCGGTCGCCCATCCGGTAGCGCTTGCGCGTGTGCTTGCCCATGAGCATCAGGCTGTCCTCGAGGAAGACGTAGTAGTCGTCGTCGAGCTGCGAGACGTGCATGAGGCCCTCGATGCCGTTGGGCAACGCCAGGAAGACGCCGAAGTTGGTCACGCCGCTCACCGTGGCGGTGAAGCGTTCGCCCACGTGATCGCGCGCCCAGACGGCGTGGAAGTACTTGGTGAGGTCGCGCTCGGCCTCTTCTGCCTTGCGCTCACGCTCGCTCACGTGATCGGCGAGGCCCGGGAACGCGTCCACCCAGCGCCCCTGCAAGGCCTTCGTGAGCTTCTTGCGCAGCCGCGCGCGCAGCACCCGGTGGACGATCAGGTCGGGGTAGCGGCGGATGGGGCTGGTGAAGTGCAGGTAGTGCTCGAAGGCGAGGCCGAAGTGGCCGAGGTTGTCGGCGGCGTACCGAGCCTGCTTGAGCGAGCGCAGCAGCAAGACGCTGACCATCTGTTGCTCGGGCTTGCCCGCGGCCTGCTTCAGGACCCGTTGCAGGTCGGCCGGCGTCGGGTCGTCGAGGTCGACCTCGTACCCGAGCCGTTGCAGCGCCTTCTGCAGCGCCTGCACCTTCTCGGTGCTCGGGTCCTCGTGCACCCGGTACAGGGTGGGGACGTCGGCCTCGTGCAGCTCCTTGGCGACGAGCCGGTTGGCGAGGAGCATCATCTCCTCGACCAGCCGGCGCGCCGCGTTGCTGCGGATGGGCGTCAGGTGCAGGTCGCCCTGCTCGTCGACGTCGACCTTCGCTTCGGTGAAGTCGAAATCGAGCGCACCGGCGCCGATGCGCGCAGCGCGCAGCACCTCGGCGAGGTCGAGCAGCACCTTGACGTCGCGCTCCAGCTTGCGCTTGCCCTCGGGGAGGCGATCCCCCTCCGCGAACGCCTGGACGTGGTCGTACGTGAGGCGGGCGTCGCTGCGGATGACGGACTCGGCGAAGGAGACGCCGTGGACCACCCCTTCGCGATCGATCTCGACGAAGCACGAGAGCGCCAGCCGGTCTTCGCCCTCGACGAGCGAACACAGGCCGTTGCTGAGCGCCTCGGGCAGCATGGGGAGCACGCGCCCCGGGAGGTAGACCGAGGTCGCACGCGCCTTCGCCGACTCGTCGAGCACGGACCCCTCGACGACGTAATGGCTGACGTCCGCGATGTGCACGCCGATGCGGTACCGCTGCGCCTTGCCACGTCCGCCGGTGCGCTCCACCGAGAGCGCGTCGTCGAAGTCCTTGGCGTCCGCACCGTCGATGGTGAAGGTCGGGACGCCGCGATGGTCGGTGCGCCCGCGCAGCGCGGTCTTGGGCACGGTGGCGCCGAAGGCGGCGGCCTCGGCGAGCACGTCTTCGCCGAACTCGTCCTCGAGACCGTACTTGACGATGACCGCGCGGGTCTCGACCTCGGGGTCGTCGGCGACGCCGAGCACCTCGGAGACCTCCGCGAAGGGCTCCTTCTCCCCCGACGCCTCCGGCCACACCATGCGACCGACGATCCGCGTGCCGGCCTCGATGGCGCCGACCGATTCGGGCGCCAGCAGGACGCGCTCGCGGAGGCGCACCGAATCGGGGCGCAGGATGGCGTACCCGCGCGCGTACTCGAGCGTGCCGACCACCTGGTCGTGACCGCGCGCGACGATGCGCACGACCTCGCCCGAGGGCTTGCCGTTCTCCGGCGTACCGGGGTCGGGCCGGGCGAGCACCCGGTCCCCGTCCCAAGCGCCGATGAGCTTGTCGGAGGGCACGAACATGTCCTTGGTCGCGCGCTCGTCGGCGATCACGAAGCCGTACCCGCCGGAGGTCACCTGAAGGCGGCCCCCGACCAGGTTCATGTCCTTGGGGAGCCCGTAGGAGCGCCGCCGCGTGCGGATGAGGTCGCCGCTCGCCACGAGCGCGTCCAGCACCTCCTTCAGGTCGTCCTTGTCGTCGATGGTCAGCTTCTCCTGGACGTCCTGGACGTGCCACGGGCGTTCCGGGTGCTGGTGGAAGTACTCGAGGACTCGTGCGCGGTCGATCGTAGGCATCGCCAACGAGCATAGCGCGGATGCCGCCCCCCGGCGGTTCGACGTGGCCGCGCGCGCCGCCCGCCGAGCTCCGCGTCCGCGTCCGTGCGTGCCTCGCGGCGTACGCTGGACGCGTGACCCCAACGGCTCCCGACGCCCCGCCGCTCGTCGCCGGGCCCCTCGACCCCTGGCGAGCGTCCGCGCGCATCGGCCGCCAGCTCGGGGCGTGGGCGGTGGCGAGCATCGTGCTCGGCGGCGCGCTCGTGGCCTTCGCCGACGGCGCCGCCGCGCGCGCGTTCGGGCTCCAGGGCCTCGTGTGGGGCGCGATCGACGGGGCGATCGCGATCGCGGGATGGGTCGCACTCCGGCGCGCGCACGCGCGCGGCGCGGTCGCCGACCCGCAGTGCGCACCGCCCGAGCGCCGGCGCCTGCGCCGGCTCCTGTGGATCAACGCCGGTCTGGACGTCGGCTACGTGACCGTAGCGCTCCTGCTGCTCGCGCTGTGGCGCACCCCGGAAGGGCTCGGGCACGGCCTGGGCGTGCTGGTCCAGGGCGGGTTCTTGTTGGCGTTCGACGCGGTCCACGCGCGGCGGCTGCGCGAGCGTTGAGCGGCAGCGGTCAGACGGTGCGCTCGAGCTCGCGGCGCGCCAAACCCTCGAGCGCGGTCCGCGCCCGGGAGGGCGCGAACACCGCGAGCGCCTCGATCGCCTCGCGCGCTTCGGCGGCGATCGCCTCGGCGGCGCGGACGTCGGCGCCATGCGCCCGCACGAGCTCGATCACGCGCTCGACGTCGCCGGGCTGCCGGGCGTGGCGCCGCAGCACGGCGCGCGGCTCGTCGACGCCCGCGTCGAACAGCGCCAGCACCGGGTAGGTCGCCTTGCCCTCGCGCAGGTCGCCACCGACCGGTTTCCCGAGCACCGCCTCGTCGCCGAGCAGGTCGAGCCGATCGTCCTGCATCTGGAACGCCCGGCCGTACGCCATCCCGAAGCGGCGAAGCGCCTCGCGCTCCGCCTCCGGCGCGCCCGCGAGCAGCGCCGGCCCCTCGAGCGCGGTCGCGAGCAGCACCGCGGTCTTGCCTTCGATCACGCTCCGGTAGGTCGCGAAGTCGTGGGTCTCGAGGGTCGCCGCCTGGAACTGGAGCACCTCGCCCTCGCAGATGCGCGCCGCGGTCTCCGACATCAGCTGCGTGAAGCTGGCGCTGCCGGATTGAGCGAGGAGCCCGAGCACGCGGGCGAGCATGAAGTCGCCCGACATCACCGACACGACGTTGCCGTAGCGCCGGAAGGCGGCGACGCCGCCCCGCCGGGTGTCGGCGTCGTCGATCAGGTCGTCGTGGAGCAGCGACGCGGAGTGGAGCAGTTCGACGGCCAGCGCGACCAGCAGCGCCCGCTCCTCGTCGGCGCCGACCAGGTCGGCCGCCAGGAACGCGAGCGTCGGCCGGAGGCGCTTTCCACCGGCCCCGGCGAGGTCCGCCCCGATCGCCTCGATGAACGCGACGTCCGAGCGCAACTCGGCCTGGAGGCGGGTCTCGAAACGAGTGAGGCGATCGACGACGCTGGGGTCCACGAGGCGACAGGGTACCCCGCCGGCGCTCAGCCGACGGTGGCGTCGTCGCCGTCGGGCCGAACCATCTGGTACGCGAGCCGTTGCAGCCCCGCGAGGAAGTCGATCGGCTCGACGTGCACGGTATCGGGCACGTCGAGGACGGAGGGGGCGAAGTTCAGGATCCCGCGCACCCCGGCCGCCACGAGCGCGTCCGCCGCGACCTGGGCGGCCGGGGCCGGCACCGTGAGGAACGCCATGTCCACGCGCAGCTCGGCGACCCGCTCCGCGAGCGCCGCGACGGGTTCGACGACCAACCCCCCGACGCGGAGGCCCACCTTCGCTGGATCGGCATCGAACGCGGCGCGCAGACGGAAGTCGTACAGATCGAAGTTCGGGTAGTCGGCGAGCGCCTGACCCAAGCGCCCCATCCCGACGATCGCCACGGTCCAGGGGCGGGTGAGGCCGAGGATGCGCCGCAGCTCGCGGCGCAGCGTCGCGACCGTGTAGCCGGCCCCACGGGTGCCGAAGCGCCCGAAGTAGGCGAGGTCCTTGCGCACCTGGAAGGCGGACACGTGCGCACGGGACGCCAACTCGTCGGACGACGTCGTGCGCGTGCCCTCCTCCTCGATCTCCGTGAGCAGGCGCAGGTAGGTGACCAGCCGTCCGACCGTGGCGGACGGCACGCCCGGGTTCGACATCAGCGAGGGAAGCTCTCGATGCCCAGTTCGGCCAGCCGCGCTCGCGCGGCCGCCAGCCCGTCGGCGTCGAACGGACCGACGAGGAGCTTGGTGAGCCCGTCCTCGCGCACCTCGAAGGCGCGCAGCCCGACGGTGGCCAAACGCTCCTGCAGCGGTCGCGCGGATCCGGCGTCGGCGAAGGCGCCGACCTGGAGCGAGCGGCCGCTCGACGCGGTCTCGATCGGCGCAGGCGACGCGGCCGCGGCGGGGATGGCCGCCGGGGTCGGCGCGGCGGCCGGGGTCGGAGCGGCGGCCGGGGTCGGCGACGGTGCGGCCGCGCCCGGCGCGGGCGTCGAAGCACCCGGCGTGGGGGCGTCAGGGCGGAAGCGGTAGACGACCGGGTCGATGCCGAAGCCGCCCGCGGCGATGCGGGTGGCCACCTGCTGAGCGTCGCTCTCGGCGGCGTAGGGGCCGACGAGCACGATCGTCAAGGCGCCCTGCTCGCCGGTGAAGACCGGGTACCCCGCGCCGCGGAAGGTGGCGGCGAGGCGTTCGGCGTTGTCGGCGTTGCCGAAGGCGCCGACCGACACGCGGTACGGCGCTTCGGCGTCGGACGAGGCGCTCGGGAGCGGGCCCGTCGTGGCCGGCGCGGGGGCTGGGGTGGCCGCAGCGGGCGGCGGATCGGGGGTCGCGGTGGCGGCGGACGTGGTCGCGGCCGGGGTCGCCGCCGGGGTCGCCGCAGGCGTCGCGGCCGGGACCGCTGCGGGCTGGGCGGCTGGCGGGGTCGACGCGGGTGCGGCCAAGCCGGACGGTGCGGGGACCTCGTCCGTGGCCGGGGTCTCGTCCTGGGTGACGGCGTCCACCGGCTCGTCGCCGTCGGGCGTCAGCACCGACACGGCGCCGAAGGGGCTCGGCTCGTCGGCGAGCGGAGGGACCGCGTCGCCGGCGGCCACCGCAGGCTCGTCGGCGCCGGACGTCGCCGGAGCGACCGCCGCGGGCGGCTGCGCCGTCGGGCCGACCGGAAAGAACGATCCACCGGTGACCAGCGTGGCGACGATGCCGGCGATCACGCCGACGAGCGCCACACCGATCGCGAGGTCGGGCCAGTTGCGTCGCAGCCAATCCATGGCGCTCAGCCTACCGCGCCTCGCGCCGCCGTCACCGTGGCGCGCTGCAGGCCGGCTGGTACCCGAGTTGGCAGGAGCTCGCCCAAGCGCCGCGCGCGCCCTCGTCGTTCTGCTGCGCGTAGAGCGACCAACCGAGGTTGTGGAAGCTCTCCGCGTCGCGCGAGTTCTGCTGCACCAGCAGGCGATAGACGCCCTCGGCGTCGCGGTAGCGCTCGACGGCCAGGTACGACGCGCCCAGGTTGACGCGCGCCGCGATCGAGTTCGGATCGAGCTGGACGGCGCGCTCGTAGTAGAGCACCGCGCCGGCGTGGTCGCCCAACTGGTACTTGGTCAACCCGGCCCACAGCTGCGCGGAGGCGCTCGACGGCCGGAGCTCCACCACCCGGGCGAACTCGGCGTCGGCGGTCGCGAAGTTCCCCTGCAGGTACAGCGAGCGGCCGGCGATGAAGCGCGCTTGCGCCTGCGCGTCGGGTTCGGTGAGGAGCGGCAGGGCCGCGCGCGCTGCGACGAGCGCATCGCCCGCCTGGCCCACCTGGTCGAACGCGCTCGCGAGCGCGAGCCGGACGTTGCCGTCGTCGGGGACGATGGCGACGGCCTCCTGCAAAGGTGCGACCGCAGAGCGCGCCTGGCCCCCTTCGAGGTACGCCAGCGCGAGCGCGTACCGCGCTTGCCACGAGTCCGGGTCGGCGTCCGCGGCCGCACGGAACGACGCGGCGGCGTCGGCGTCGCGGCCGAGGCCGCGCTGCAGGTCGCCGAGCGCGACGAGCGACGCCGCTTGTCCGCCGCGGTCGTCGGCGGCCTCGGCCTTGCGCACGGCGCGTTCGAGGGCGCGCAGCGCGTAATCGACCTGACCCTGCTCGACGTACACGCGCGCGATCAGCGCGCTGAAGCGGAAATCGCTCGTGCGCGCCTCGATCTCGGTGAGCTCGGCCAACGCTTCGAGGCCACGCCCGGCCTCGACGAGGGCGGCACCGCGGCGGTAGGCGAGGCCGGTGTCGTCCGGCGACAGCTCCAGCGCCTCGCCGTAGGCGTCGGCTGCGGCCCCCGGGTCGCCGGCGAGCACGAGCTGCCCGCCGAGGCCGGTCAAGGCGGCCAACCGATCCTCGCCGGTCGCCTCGGGGGCGGCCTCCTCGAGGGCGCGGCGGAAGGCGTCGGCCGCCTCGGCCGGGCGCCTCAGCCGCGCGAGCGTGACGGCGCGGTTGAAGTGTCCGTCGAAGCGTTCCGGGTAGAGCCGAGCCACCTCGTTGAAGGCGAAGAGGGCGGCCGCGAAGTCGCCGCGCCCGAACTCGGCGAGGCCGAGGCCGTAGTGTGCGTCGCCGACCAGGTAGTCGAGCGCGATCGCCTCCAGGTACGCCTCTTTGGCGCCGGCGACGTCGTCCTCGGCGAGGAGCGCGTTGCCGAGGTCGGTCCAAGCGGCCGCGTCGCCGGGGCGTTCGGCCACCGCGGCGCGAAGTTCGTCGACGGTCTGGGCGGCGGCGGTCCCGAGCGCGAACGCGGCGAACGCCGCGAGCACCAGCACCGCGAGCCACCTCAGGGTGCTCGGCTTCCGTTGGGTCGTATGCATGCCAGCCTCCAGAGGGGTACGCGTTGCCGCCACTTTACGGCAGGGACGACGACGGTGGCCGTATAGGATTCCCCACGGCCCCGGAACCCCCTTCGCGCAGCGCGAGCTGGCCGCAGGCACCGCCGGTGTCGCGACCGCGCGAGAAGCGCACCGAGGTCGAGACCCCGTGGCGTTGGATCACGTCCTGGAAGGCACGGACGCCATCGCGCGGGGTGGCGGCGAAGCCCGAACCGGGCCACGGGTTGAACGGGATCAGGTTGACGTGGACGGTGAGCCCCTCGAGCAGGCGCGCCAGCGCCGCGGCCTGCGCCGGAGCGTCGTTCACGCCGTCGAGCATCGTGTACTCCACCGTCACCCGCCGGCCACCGGCCGCTTGCCACTCGTGCAAAGACGAAACGATGTCGGAGAGCGCGTGCGCATGCGCGGTGGGGATGATCCGCTTTCGGGTCGCCTCGTCGGGCGCGTGCAGGCTCACCGCGAGGACGAGCGGCAGCCCCTCTCCCGCCAGGCGCCGGATCCGGGAGGGCAAGCCGACGGTCGAGAGGGTGATCCGGCGCGGCGACATCGCCAGGCCGCGCGGGTCGGTCCAGGTGCGGATCGCCCCGACGGCCGCGTCGTAGTTCAAGAGTGCCTCGCCCATGCCCATCAACACGACGTTGCGCAGCTCGCGCGGCGCGAAGGCTTCGAACCAGGCGACGGCGAGGAGTTGCGCGACGATCTCGCCGCGGCTGAGGTTGCGTCCGAAGCCGAGGGCGCCGGTCGCGCAGAACGCGCAGCCCGCCGGGCAGCCGACCATCGAGGAGACGCACACCGTCTTGCGGCCGTCGTACGGCATGTAGACCGCCTCGGTGCGCTGACCGTCGTCGAGCGTGAACAGGTAGCGGACCGAGCCGTCCCAGGACGGGAAGCGCCGCACATCGGCGAAGGGCGACACGGCGAAATCGTCCGCGACCGCGGTGCGCCAGGCCTTGGGCAGCGTGGTCATGGCGTCCACCGAGCGCACGCCGTGCACGTAGAGCCACTCGGCGAGTTGCGCGCGTCGGAAGCCCTCCCCTTCCGGGGCGGGCAACTCGTCGATCGGGAGGTCGAACAGGCTAGGGCGCAGCGTCATCGCCGGTCAGGGTACCGCGTGGGCGGCGACGTCGACGATCAGCGGCAGACGCGCCCGCTCACCTTCGACCTCGTCGCGCAAGCGCGTGAAGACCTCGGCGTCTTGGTACGCGGCCGACGCCCGCACCAGGCCCAGGTAGTAGCGCGCGAGGCGGAGACCGTCGTTGCCGGCTCGGGCGCGCTCCAGCGGCGTCAACAGGGCGTCGACGAAGGCCTCGGGGCCTTCGAGGGCCGGGCACCCTCCTGCCTCCACCACCGCCCGCAGCATCGCGACGGTTTCATAAGGGTCGTGCCAGAACCCGAAACTCAACGCGCCCGAGAGCTGCTCGAGCTCGCGCAGCGCGTCGCGGTAGTCGCCGCGCCCGACGATCTCACGCGCCAGCGCCTGGCGGCGCAGGCGCAGCGAGGCGTACCGAGCGAGCGGCAGCGGCCCGCCGCTCGGCCGCAGCCGGCCGCCGACGAGCGCTCGCAGCCGGAAGGCGAGCACGTGATCCTGGTACTCGAGCAGGTGTTCGGAGACGACGTCCACGCTGCGAGCGTACGGCCGCTCGGGGGCAGCGGACGGTGGCCAGGAACGCTAGTGCTACGATGCACGCATCAGCCACACCGCGACCGCCTCGATGGCGGGCGCACGTCCGCCCGCATCCGGGCGGTCCTGTCCAGGGAGGCACGTCGCATGCACCACCGCAACGTCAAGACGATCGGCATGGTCCTCGCCGGCGGCAAGGGCACGCGCCTGAACCCGCTCACGTGGAAGCGCACGAAGCCGGCCGTACCGTTCGGCAGCAAGTACCGCATCATCGACTTCGCGCTGAACAACATGATCAACAGCGGTATCTACGGCATGTACGTGCTGACCCAGTTCAAGGCGCAGTCGCTGACCGAGCACATCCAGCGCAACTGGCGGTTCGGCACGTTCTTGTCGGACTACTTCATCACCCTGGCGCCGGCGCAGATGTACCTCTACGAGGAGCTCGGCGCCGAGTGGTACCGCGGCACGGCCGACGCCATCTACCAGAACCTGCACCTGATCGACAACTCGGGCGCCGACCTGGTGGCGATCTTCTCGGGCGACCACATCTACAAGCAGGACATCGCGCACATGATCGAGTACCACCTCGATCACGAGGCGGACGTCACGATCGCCGCGTACCCGACCCCGGTCGAGGACGGCACCCGCTTCGGCGTGCTGCAAGTCGATCGCGATTGGCGCATCACCGAGTTCCAGGAGAAGCCCGAGGCGCCCAACCCCATCCCCGGCCGCCCCACGCACTGCCTGGCGTCGATGGGCAACTACGTGTTCACCAAGTCCAAGCTCGTCGAGATGCTGACGCGCGACGCGCAGCGCAAGGAGAGCGAGCACGACTTCGGCAAGAACGTGCTTCCCATGGCGCTCGGCGAGGGGGCGAAGCTGATGGCGTACGACTTCGCCCGCAACCCGATCCCCGGGCAGGAGGGCCCGAACACGTACTGGCGCGACGTCGGGACGCTCGACTCGTACTGGGAGGCGAACATGGACCTCGTCGACGTCCAGCCCGAGTTCGACCTCTACAACGAGGCCTGGCCGCTGCGCACGTCGTCCGAGTTCTCGCCGCCCGCGAAGTTCGTCCACGAGGACACCGAACGGATCGGTCAGGCCCTCAACAGCATCCTGGCCGGCGGGGTGATCATCTCGGGCAGCACCGTGCGCCGATCCGTGGTCGCGCGCCGCGTGCGGACGCGCTCGCACACGCTGGTCGAGAACTGCGTTCTGCTCGACAGCGTCGACATCGGCCGCCACTGCACCGTGCGCAACGCGATCATCGACAAGAACGTGGTCGTGCCGGAGGGGACCCAGATCGGCGTCAACCTGGACGACGACCGGGCACGCGGCTTCACGGTCACGCCGCAGGGCGTCGTCGCCATCCCCAAGAGCTACGTCTTCCACTGAGCTTCCTGCGCAGGACCGGTCCCAGGCTTACAGCCGACTCACGGACCCCGGTGCTAGTCTGAACAGACATCGCGCTGCACGCCCGTGCAGCATCGTGCCGAGCCGCGCACCACGCGCCGCTGGCCGCGAGGACCGCATTTCCGGGAGGCCGCGTGAAACGTTCTTTCAACCCCTGGCTGATCGTGATGCTCATCATCTTGGGCATCTTCGTGTTCAACCAATTCAACGCCGGTGGCGCGCCGAGCGAGATCAACTTCAGCACCTTCACGGAGCTGGTGGACGAGGGCCGCGTGGCATCGGTCACCATCGACCGCACCAACGGGGTCATCGACGGCGAGCTCACCACCGAGTCGCAGGTCGTGATCGCGGGCGAACCGCAGACCGTGCGCGACTTCCGCGTCACCACCATCGTCAGCGACACGCTGCTGACGCGCCTCGAGGAGAACGTCGGCGACGTCTTGATCCGCAACCCGCCGCAGTGGATCGGGTTCCTGATCTCGGTCTTGCCGATCGTCATCCTGATCGCGTTCTTCTGGTTCGTCTTCATGCGCGCCCAAGGCGGCCCCAACCAGGTGATGCAGTTCGGCCAGTCCAAAGCCAAGACCTTCGGTCGCGAGAACAAGGTGAGCACCACGTTCCCCGACGTCGCCGGTCACGCCGAGGCGAAGCAGGAGCTCAAGGAGGTCGTCGACTTCCTCAAGAACCCGCAGAAGTACCTGCGCATCGGCGCGGAGATCCCCAAGGGCGTCCTGCTCGTCGGACCGCCCGGTACCGGTAAGACGCTCCTCGCGCGCGCCGTCGCCGGCGAAGCTGGCGTGCCGTTCATGACGGTGTCGGCCTCGGAGTTCATGGAGATGTTCGTGGGCGTCGGGGCGAGCCGCGTGCGCAACCTGTTCGAGGAGGCCCGCAAGGCGAGCCCGGCGATCATCTTCATCGACGAGCTCGACTCGATCGGCCGCCGTCGCGGGGCCGGCATCGGTGGCGGGCACGACGAGCGGGAGCAGACGCTCAACCAGATCCTCTCCGAGATGGACGGGTTCGAGAAGGACACGTCGGTGATCATCATCGCCGCGACCAACCGCCCCGACATCCTCGACCCGGCGCTCCTGCGCCCTGGCCGCTTCGACCGCCAGGTGACGATCGGTCTGCCCACCATGCGCGAGCGCGAGGACATCCTCAAGGTGCACGTGCGCAACAAGCCCGTCTCCGACGACGTCAACCTGCGCCGGCTCGCCGAGGCCACGCCGATGTTCTCGGGCGCCGACCTGGAGAACCTGACCAACGAGGCGGCGCTCGTCGCCGCGCGCACCAACCAGCAGATCATCACGTGGACGGACTTCAACGAGGCGCTCGACCGCATCACCCTCGGCCTGCGTCGGAGCAGCTTGGTCCCGTCCGAGGGGGAGCGCAAGATCCTCGCGTTCCACGAGGCCGGGCACGCGGTCCTGTACGCTGCGCAACCGGACCTCGGCGAGATCCGCAAGGTGACGATCAGCCCTCGGGGCGGCGCCGGCGGATTCATGGCGCCCTTGGGCAAAGAGGAGATGTTCTTCAGCGTCGAGCGCTTCCGCGCCCAGCTGGTGGTCGCGTTCGGCGGTCGCGTCGCCGAGAAGCGGGTGACCGGTACGCTCAGCTCCGGCGCCAGCAACGACCTCAAGCAGGCCACCGAGATCGCCAAGCAGATGGTCCTCGACCTCGGGATGGGCGAGCACGAGTACGTCGCGTGGGGTTCCGACCAGGGGCCGATCTTCCTGGGCGGCGAGATCAGCCGTCGCAAGGACTTCTCGGAAGAGACCGCACGCCAGCTCGAGAACAAGGTCGAGGGCATCCTGCGCGAGTCCTACGAGCGCACCGTCGAGATGGTGGACGAGCACTGGCACGCGGTCGAAGCGGTCGCGACGGCCCTGCTCAAGGTCGAGACCATCGACGGCGCGCTGATCAAGCAGGCGTACGAGATGGCCGAGGCCGGTGAGACCACCGAGGTCATCACCCAGTTCATCGTCGACACCATCGCCGAGAACGAGCGCAAGGTCGCGGCCTCGGCGGAGCGGCAGAAGGAGCGCGCCGACGAAGCGCAGCGTCGCGAAGAAGCGCAGAGTCGACCGCCCTCGGCGCCTTCGAACCCGCGCCCCGCCACCGAAGGCCCGCGCGGCTGAGCGCCGGCCGCCGGCCCTAGCGCCTCCGTGCCGCTCCTCGACGGCAAGTACGAGATCCACGGTGAGCGCCCGTTGGGCGCCGGCATCACTGCGTTCGACGCCACCGACCCGGACGGACACCCCGTCCGGGTCGAGTGGATCGACGAGCTGCCGGATGCCGAGGCCGAAGCCGCCTTCGAACGCCACCGCCGGCTGCTCAAACGACTGGCGCGCGAGGGGCGGGCGACGCTCCAGGACGTCGTCGGCCGGCCGGGCGCGCACTTCGTCGCCTGGTACGCGCCCCCCGATGGCGCCCCCAAGGCGCACGACGCCGAACTCGACGCGCTCCTTGCCGCCGCCGGCTACGACCCGGCGGCGGCCGACGTGCGTCGGATCGACGGGCGCCCGCAACTCCTAGGCCTCCCCTTCCGCGCGAGCACCGTCCCGGTGCTCGCGCGCGACGATGCGACCGAGGCCCGCGCCCCAGCGCGCCGGCCGTGGCCGTGGACGTGGCGGGCTTGGGCGTGGGCGGCGGCGTTCGCCGCGGCCGCGGCCGTCCTGGCGCTCACCGGCTTCATGACCCGCACCAACGACCGCGTGGTCGTCGTGCCCGCGTCGTTGGGCGAAGCCTACGAGGAGGCGGCGAACCGCCTGCACGCGCTCGGGTTGGTCGTCGAACCGATCGTGGTGGCGACGGCCGACGCCCGCGCGGGCTCGGTCGTCGCGGTCGACCCGGAACCGGGGGCGCCCCTGCGCCCCGGACGCACCGTGCGCGTGAGCGTCGCGCTGCCACCCGGCTCGGTGGCGCCGACGGCGATCCCGCGGCTGATCGGACTCGAGCAGGACGCGGTGGCCGAGCGCCTCGTCGCCGAGGGCCTGGAGCTCGGGCGGCGGGTGAGCGTCCACGCAGCGGCACCGCCCGGCGTCGTGTTGGCGCAGGCGCCCGCCGCCGGCGCCACGGTCGGCCGCGGTTCGCTCGTCGACGTCGTCGCTTCGCTCGGCCCCGTCCCCGAGCGCACCTTCGTGCCGAGCTTGGTCGGCCGCTCGCTCGCGGACGCGCGCTGGCTCGCCACGCTCGCCGGCTTGAGCGCGGAACAGGTGATCGTCGAGCGGCTCGCCGCGGAGCGCGTCGCCGCCGACACCGTCCTCGCGCAGTCGCTGGCGCCGTACGGCTCGGTGCCGCTGGAGACCTCGGTCCTGCGGCTCGTGGTCGCCGAGCCGGCCGCACCGTCGACGGAGACCGGCCTTCCCGCATTGGGCGGCCTCGACGAACCCCGAGCGCGCTCGCTGGCCGCCGGCTTCGACGTGCGCACCGAGTACGTGTCCCACGCAGGCGTGCCCGATGGCGTGGTGGCCCAATCGCTGCCCAGGGGCGCGGTGCCGTCCGATGGACCGCTCGTCCTGACGGTGAACGCCCAGCCGGTACCCGTGCCGCGCCCCGACGCGTCGGTCGTGGTGCGCGTCCCGGAGCCGCGCGCGGTCGCCTACCTCTGGTTCGTCGAACCGGGCATCCCCCCGGTGGTCGCCGAGGTGACGGCCACGACGCTGGAGGGTGAGGCGACGCTCGTCGACCGGCGCGTGGTGCAAGGGGGCGAGAGCGTCGAGGGCGCATGGTCGACGACGTATCCCGGGGTCGTGCGCTTCGACCTCACGCTGAACGGCGAGCCGTACGGGGGGTCGGTGCGCGTGCCCTGAGGCAGCGCCCGAGCGCGTGCCGCGACCGGTCGCCGCGCGCCCGAGCAGGGTGTATGGTGGCGTCCGACGATGCGGGCCGACGTTCATCGCCCGTGACCGATACGACTCGCCGCCGCGCCACCGGCCGCGCCAGCCCCCAACCCACCGACGCTCGAAGGGATCCCCCTTGTTCCTCCAAACCCTGCGCGATCTGAGCGCCTACGTGCGTCGTTACCCCAAGCCCTACGCCTTGGGCCTGGCGCTGCTCGTCGCCTTCGCGTTCTTCAGCACCCTCGCGCCGCTCGTGATCGGACGGGCGATCGACGCGTTCCTCGCCGGCACCATGACCATGACGACGATCTGGGGGTACATCGGCGCGCTGATCGGGATCGGCGTGGGCGGCGCGACCGCGATGATCGTCACGCGCCGCACGCTCCTCAACGCCTCGTGGGAGATCCAGTTCGACATCCGGCGCGACCTGTTCACCCACTTCACGCGCCTCGATCCGTCGTACTACGACGACCACCGGGTGGGCGACCTGATGGCGCGCTTGACGGCCGACCTCAACGCCGTGCGCATGCTCATCGGCGTGGCCGTGTTCATGGGGGCGAACACCAGCCTGGTGCTCGCCTTCACCCTGTTCCGGATGTTCTCGCTCAACGTCGGGCTGTCGCTCCTGACGCTCGCGATCGTCCCCTTCATCACGCTGACCTTCTTCATCCTCCTGCGCATCATCCATCGGCGCTACGAGAAGGTCCAAGAGCAGTTCTCCGAGGTCTCGGCGATGGCCCAGGAGAACTTCTCCGGCATCCGGGTGGTCAAGGGCTTCGGGATCGAGCACCGCGAGGTCGACGACTTCAAGCGCCTGAACGACGAGTTCATCCGCCGCAACCTGGCGCTCACCAAGGTCGACGGGCCGCTGTTCCCGCTGATGGAGCTCATGTTCGGCATGACCATCTCGGTGCTGCTGCTCGTCGGCGGTCGGCTGGTCTTGGGCGTCGGTAGCGAGCTGACGATCGGCCAGTTCTCGTCGTTCGTCTTCCTGTTCGAGGGCATCCAGTGGCCGATCATCGCGCTCGGCTGGATCGCCAACCTGCTCCAGCGCGGCTCGACCTCCTGGCACCGGCTGCGTCAGATCCTCGACGTCCCGAGCAAGGTCCGCGACGACCGCGACACCCGCGTCGACGTGACCGACCTGCGTGGCGAGATCGAGTTCCGCGACGTGAGCGTGCACATGGATGGCCGGCCCGCGCTCGACCGCGTCAGCTTCCGCATCCCTGCGGGCCAGTCCGTGGGCATGACCGGCCGCACCGGCTCGGGCAAGACGCTGATCGTCAAGCTCGTCGCACGCCTGCTCGACCCGGACGAGGGGCAGGTGCTGATCGACGGCATCGACGTCCGCCGCATCCCCGTCGCGGTCCTCCGGCGCCGGATCGGCCTCGTCCCCCAGGAGCCGTTCCTGTTCAGCGACTCGATCGCCGAGAACATCGCCTACGGCGTCCCGGAGGGCGACGACCCCGCCGCGCTCGAAGCGCGCGTGCGCGCGGTCGCCCGCATGGCGCAGCTCGAGAAGGACGTCGACGACTTCCCGCTCGGCTTCACCACGCCGCTCGGCGAGCGCGGCGTCACGCTCTCCGGCGGTCAGCGGCAGCGCACCGCCATCGCGCGCGCGCTGATCCGCGAGCCGCGCGTGCTGATCTTCGACGACGCGCTCTCGGCGGTCGACACCCAGACCGAAGCCGACATCCTCGAAGGGCTCCGTCAGGCGCAGCAGGGGCGCACGACCCTCGTCGTGGCGCACCGCGTGTCGGCGTTCCAGCACGCCGACCGGGTGCTGGTCATCGAGGACGGCAGCTTGGTCGAGGACGGCGACCACGCCACGCTCGTCGCCAAGGACGGCTGGTACGCCGACATCGTCCGCAGGCAGCAGCTCGAACAGGACCTGGAGACGGTATGACGCCGCCCATGAAGCCCCACGACGACGCGCCGCGGCGCCCGCTCGCCGACCCGACCGTCGGCGGGATGGTCGACCCGACCTACCACGTCGAGCGCGAGAAGGCTGCCCACCGGGCGCGCCGCCGCACCACCCGCCGCGGCATGAAGGCCGAAGGCAAGCTCGACGAGGACGGCGAGAAGATGGAGGCCGGCTTCGACCGCAACCTCTCGCGGCGCCTCCTGGGCTACCTCAAGCCCTACCGCGGACCGATGATCGGCGCGGTCGCGCTGCTGCTCGTCTACTCGGCGATCGTGCCGGCCTTCCCGCGGCTGGTGGCCACCGCGGTCGACCGCTTCATCGTCGCGAGCGCCGCGCCCTTTGATAGCTGGACGGTCGACGAGCGCCTGGCCGGGCTGCTCGGCATCGTCGCGGTGTACCTGGGGCTGCGGCTCCTGAACTTCGGGCTGCGCTACGGCTACACCTACCTGGTCGCCTGGATCGGCCAGCACGTGATCTACGACCTGCGCCGCGACACCTTCGAGAAGATCCAGCGGCTGCACCTCGGCTTCTTCGACCGCACCCCGGTCGGGCGCCTGATCACCCGCATCACCAGCGACGTCGAGGCGATCCAGACGGCGATGACCGACGGCGTGGTCGGCCTGATCGCCGACGTCGGCCTGATCATCGGCCTGACCATCTACATGTTCACCATCGACTGGCGCCTGGCGCTCGTGACCCTCACGGTCATGCCCGTGCTGTTCCTGACGCTCAACTACCTGCGGCGCCGGATCCGCGACGCCTTCCGGGTGGTGCGGCTGCGCACCTCGCGTTCGAACGCGTACCTCGCCGAGAACCTGAGCGGCATGACCACGGTGCAGCTGTTCAACCGCGAGCAGCGCAACGCGCGACGCTTCGACCAGATCAACCTGAGCCTGCTCGACGCGTACGTCGAGCAGATCCGCTGGTTCAGCCTCTTCTTCCCCGCCGTCAACATCGCCAGCGCGGTCGCGGTGTCGCTGATCCTGTACTTCGCCGCGTTCCAGCTCGTCGGACCGGGCGTGGGCGACGTGCTGACGATCGGCGTGCTCATCGCGTTCGTGCAGTACGCGCAGATGTACTTCCGGCCGCTGCAGGAGCTCTCGGACCGCTTCAACACGCTGCAGTCGGCGATGGCGTCGGCCGAGCGCATCTTCAGCCTGATCGACACCCCCGAGCAGGTCGTCGACAAGCACGTGCCGCTCCCGCTCGAAGGGCGCTTCCGCGGCGAGGTCCGCTTCGAGGACGCCTGGTTCGCGTACGACGACGAGGACTGGGTGCTGCGCGGTCTCGACCTGACGATCGAGCCCGGCGAGTCGGTCGCCTTCGTCGGCCACACCGGCGCCGGCAAGACGACCGTGATCAGCCTCGTGAGCCGCTTCTACGACGTCCAGAAGGGCGCCGTGCGGATCGACGGCTTCGACGTGCGCGACCTGGCGCAGACCGACCTGCGGCGCCACGTGGGCATCGTGCTGCAAGATCCCTTCCTGTTCAGCGGCACCATCCGCAGCAACATCACCCTGGGCGACGACTCGATCTCGCTCGATCGGGTGATCGAGGCCGCGCGCTTCGTCAACGCCCACGCCTTCATCGACCGGCTGCCGCTCAAGTACGACACCCCGGTGCGCGAGCGCGGCGCCGGCTTCTCGACCGGGCAGAAGCAGCTGCTCGCCTTCGCGCGCGCGCTGGTGCAGAACCCCGACATCCTCCTGGTGCTCGACGAGGCCACCGCCAACGTCGACACCGAGACCGAGGAGCTGATCCAGGACGCCCTGAAGAAGCTGATGCAGGGCCGCACGAGCATCGTGATCGCCCACCGGCTCTCGACCATCCAGGACGTGGACCGCATCCTGGTTTTGCGCAAGGGGAAGCTGATCGAGCAGGGCAAGCACGCGGAGCTGCTCAAGCTCGACGAGGGCTACTACCGCAAGCTGTACGAACTGCAGTACCAAGAGGTCTGACGCTCGGCCGGAATCAAGCGTGCGGGCGCGACGCCGAAGCGTCGCGCCCGCACGCCCTATGGATCGGGGTCGCGCGTCAGCGCACGGTGACGCGGTAGACGAGCGTGAGCTCCTGCGCGGGCTCGAACTCCTCGAGCAGGGTCCAGCGCACGGCGTCGTACGTGTCGGGCTCTGCGATGCGGCGCTGCTCGCCCTGGCCGACGAAGACGTTGGTCTCGTAGAAGGTGGTGCCGCGGTCGGCGGAGTACTCGGCGAGGAGCCCCTCGTCGCTCGGGGTCGCCGAGAAGGCCACGAACTGCGTCCCCTCGGGCACGGGCCCCGTCACGACCACGATGCCGGCCGGCAGGGTCTCGTCCCCGACGTTGCGCACGACCAAGCGGTACTCGACCATCTGACCGGGGCGCGCCTCGGTCGCTTCGGTGAAGCGCTCCTCGCGGGTGCCATCGTCGCGGGTGACCTGGCTGACGACGTACACCTGGAGCTCGATGGCGACCGGGTTCACGGGAACCGGGTCGGCGGGAACGGGGTCGTCCTCCTGGGCGATCGCGTTGGCGAAGAGCAACCACGCGGCGACGAACGCCGCGAGCGCGGCGGGACGGAATCGGTGCTTCATGGCTTCCACCCTAGCGGGCGCGGCTGTGGCGCACCTGAGACCGGGTTCATGGCGCCTCCACCGCGAGCGCGGCGAACGCGGCGGCGTAGGGCGCCGCCTCGTGCCACCCGAGCTCGGCCGCGCGCTCGAAGGCGCTCGCGGCCTCGGCCGCGGTCGCGGCAGCGACCTGCGGCGCGGCGCCGGCGCCCAGCGCGACTCCCGCGTCGTGGAGCACGATGCGACCCCATGCGAACGCCGCTTCGGCGTGGCCCGCCTGCGCCGCCGAGCGGTACCAGCGGCGCGCCTCGAGCGTGTCGGGCGCGACGCCCAAGCCCACCTCGTACAGCCGGGCGAGGCGCCACATCGCCTCGGCGTGGCCGACCTCCGCCGCCGCTCGGTACCACCCCGCCGCCGTACGGGCGCTCCACGGGGCGCCCAAGCCGGCCTCGGCCAGGTACCCGAGCATGAAGCGCGCGGAGGCATCGCCCGCGGCGGCCTCGGCGTTCCACACCGCCCGCGCGGCAGCGAACTCGCCGCGTCGGTACGCGTCGAACGGGTCGACGCCCGCCGCCCCGGCGCGGCTCGCCACCCACCACTGGGCGAAGACGAACAGCACCACCGCCACGCCGAGCGCCGCGAGCATCACGGCGCGACGCCGGACCGGCGGCTCGTCGAACGTGAACCGCGGCTCGTCGGCCCCATCGGTGCGGCGCGGCAGGCGCGCCGAGAGCGGCCGCGCCGGACCCGCTTCGGCACCACCCAGACCGCGCCACGCGGTCGGCACCGGGCGCGGCGCAGGGGCCATCGGAGCGTCCTCGAACGCAACGGCGGACACCTGACGGCCGTTCGAGCCGTCGATGGCCAGCGCTTCGCGATCGGAGGGGGTCTCGGACGTGCGGGTCTCCGCAGCGCTGGACTCGGCCGCGCTGGCATCGGCCGAGCTCGAGTCCGCCGAGCCGTCGCGACGCTGGCGCGACGCGCGCCCGATCGCGAACGTGGGGACCTCCGAGCGCCCCGCTGCATCGCCCACGACGCCATCGGCGTCCGCCGCGCCGCGCCGCGTGCTCCACGCGCCGGCCCCCTCGGCGTCCCAACCACCGACGGGCGGGAACCCGTCGTGCGCCCTGGCGACCTCGGCCCTGGCCACCTCGCCACGCGCCTCGTGGCCGGCGGCGTCGTCTTCGTCGACGTCCACGACGTCCATCACGCCACCTGGTCCACCGGCGGCGGGCGGGGCGTCCTCGACCTCGTCGCTCCAATCCTCCTCACCCAGCTCGGGGGCGTCGAGGTCGACGGTCTCCCCGCGCCACGCAGGCGACTCGCCCGTCGCGAAGATGTACGCGACCTCCCGCGCCAGCGCCCGCTCCGACGGAGCGTCGGGGCCGGCGACCAGGTCCTCGTCCACGGCCGGGTCGGGCTCGAGCTCGGGCTCGAAGGCCAATGCTGGGTCCGCCTCGTACGCCGCCTCGAGCTCGCGCTCGGACTCTGGGTCGAGCTCCATCGGAGCCTCGCCAGCGAACTCCAAGGCGGGATCGACCTCGAACTCCGGTGCTGCGTCCGGTTCGGGAGCCGCATCGAGCACCGGCTCCGTCTGCACCGCCGACCCCGATCCGGGCTCGATCTCGCCTTCCGCTTCGAGCGCCGGCTCGGGTTCGAGCTCCGGCTCGTCCTCCAGATCGGCATCGACCGGGGGCTCGGCTCGATCCGCGGCCGGGTCGACAGCGACGTCGTCGTAGGCCGGCGCCTCGACAGGCTTCGCGGCCCCACCGCCGGCGCGCGCCTCCTCGATCTCGTCGGCGTCGGCCGCACGGATGACCACGCGCACGCCCGCCGCCTCGAACGTCTGGGCGATCGCGTCCGCCTTCTCGGGGCGCAGCGCCCGGGTGATGGGTCCGGTGCGGCCGTCGATGAGCTGGCGAACCCGTTCTTGTGGCATCCCGAGCCGCTCGCCGACGCGCGCCGCGACGATGGCCACGTCGGCGTCCGGAACCCGTTCGATCACCTCGACCACGCACGCGTTCGGAATCATCTGCCGCTATGGTACACGGCGCTCCGTCGCCGGCGAGCGGACGGTGGCGCGCGACGGCCTGGAGCGCGTCGAGGCGCGCGCTTCGCGCTCTCGACGGTTGACACCCATGTGGGGCGTGGGTAATCTAGCGGGTGCTTGGGGCTGTGGCGCAGCTGGGAGCGCGCCTGAATCGCACTCAGGAGGTCAGGGGTTCGAATCCCCTCAGCTCCACCAGGCGGAACGACGGAAACACGGAACGGCAGAAGAACGGGGTCCGCCGCAAGTCGGCGGGCCCCGCTTCCGTGACGCGGACATCCCGGCGCTCCGCGGCGCCCTAATGCCGGTACCTGGCTTCATCCTCCCGCAGCGTCCGGCGATCGCGCTGCTGCCGAGACCGCGGGACTTCCGACCGTACCGCCGCGGAGCGCCGTTCCGTACGATCAACCGTCGACACCCCCAGCACGCAACCACGGAATCCGACGGGGTGTCCATTCGTTCGAGCGTCGAGGAGAAACTCATGACTTCGTACGCAGACATCCAAGAAGTGCTCGCCAATCAAGCCGAGTATCTGCTCGGCCACTCGTGTGGGACGATCCCCCGAGCGCAGCTCCATCTGCCTGGGCCGGATTTCATCGATCGAGTGACGTCGAAGACCGATCGCAGTCCGGCCGTGCTGCGCAACCTGCAATCGCTGTACGACCATGGCCGTCTGGCCGGTACCGGATACGTCTCGATCCTCCCCGTCGACCAGGGCATCGAGCATGCAGCCGGAGCGAGCTTCGCCCCGAACCCGATCTACTTCGACCCGGCGAACATCTGTGAGCTCGCCATCGAAGGCGGCTGCAACGGCGTTGCCTCGACGCTCGGGGTGCTCGGGGCGGTGGCGCGCCAGTACGCGCACAAGATCCCCTTCATCCTCAAGTTCAATCACAACGAGCTGTTGACCACCCCGAACACGTACGACCAGACCGTGTTCGGTTCGATCGAGCAGGCCTTCGACATGGGATGCGTCGGCGTCGGTGCCACCATCTATTGGGGGTCTGAAGAGTCCACGCGACAGCTCCAGGAGGTGTCGGCCGACTTCGAACAAGCCCACGACCTCGGGATGTTCACCGTGCTCTGGTGCTATC
>JBHEOT010000080.1:0-6223 GCA_046260675.1 Trueperaceae bacterium
GGTTACCGAAGCGTCGCGGAGGACGCCTCCCCGACGTCGGGCACCGCCACCGTGCACCGTCGCGCCCATGAACCGCGACCGCGGCCCCAAACGCGGCGTGCGCAGGGTGCTCTCCATGGTCGCGCTCACCGCCTGCATGCGCAAGCTGCTCACGATCCTCGACGCCATCACGAAGAGCGGCCGGCGCGTCAGGCCCGGCGCGCGTCGAGCGCCCGGTTGACGTCGTCGCGCATCGCCGTCGCGGCCGCGCGCGCCGCCGCGGCGACGTCGGCGCCGCCGGTGGGGTAGAGCAGCGTCCGGCTCGCGTTGACGACCGCGCCGAGCCCGGCAACGTCGAACGCACCGGCAGCGTCGGTCCCCGTCCCCCCTTGGGCGCCGTACCCGGGCACCAGCAGCAGCGAGCGCGGCAGCCGCGCCCGAAGCGCGGCCAACTCGGCCGGGTACGTGGCGCCGATCACGGCGCCGAGCGCGGTGTAGCCGTCGGCGTCGGCCGGCAGCTGCTCGGTGCGCGCTTCGATCGCGTCCGCCAGGCGCTCGTACACGCGCCGACCGCCGTCGGTGACGACGTCCTGCAGGTCGCCGCTCCCCGGGTTCGAGGTCTTCACGAGCACGAACACCCCGCGCTCGCCCGCGACTGCCGCGTCCAGGTAGGGCTCGAGCGTGTCCAGGCCGAGGTAGGCGTTGACGGTGAGCGCGTCCGCCGCGAAGACGCCGTCGGCGAGGTACGCGGCCGCGTAGGCCTCGGCGGTGCTGCCGATGTCGCCGCGCTTGGCGTCGAGGATCGCCGGGATGCCGCGCTCGCGCAGATCGGCGAGCACCTGCGCGAGCGCGATGAGGCCCGGCACGCCGAGCACCTCGAAGAAGGCGCTCTGGGGCTTGGCGCAGGCGATAAGGTCGTGGGTCGCGTCGAGCACCCTGCGCACGTAGGCCACGACGGCGAGCGCCGTCTTGGCCGGGTCGCCGTCGTGCGCTGCCGGGTGCGTGCTCGGGTGTCCGTGCGGGCGCGGGTCGATGCCCAGGCACACGCGCGTGTCGAACTCACGGACGCGCGCGTGCACGCGCGCCGTGAACGCGCTCATGCCTTGCCGTGGCAGTGCTTGTACTTCTTGCCGCTCCCGCAGGGGCACGGGTCGTTGCGACCGACCTTGTCCTCGACGGTGATCGGCGCGGTCTTGGTCGCGCCGGCCGCCTGCGGTCGCCCGGCCGCGGCCGCGGCCGCGAGCGCGCTCACGCCGCCGCCGGCGTCGAGCGTGGTGGGGCGCGCCGGCGCGCGCCGCTCGAGGCGCTCGCCGGTCTGCACCTGGACCCGGAAGAGCAGCTTGGCGACGTTCAGGCGGATGTTGCCCTTCATCTCCTCGAACAGGTTGAACGCCTCGAAACCGTATTCCTGCAGCGGGTTGCGCTGACCGTACCCGCGCAGGCCGATCCCCTGGCGGAGCACGTCCATCATGTGGAGCTGCTCCTTCCAGTGCTGGTCGACCACCTGGAGGACGATGAAGCGCTCGAGCTCGCGGAGCAGTGGGGCGCCGAGCTCGGTCTCGCGCGCGGTGTACGCGGTCTCGATCGCCGGCACGAGCGCCTGCGTCGCCTCTTCGGGCACGAGCTCGCTGAGCGCATCGAAATCGAAGTCCTCGAGCTGGGGGACGGCCTCGAGTACGGCGGTGCGCAGCGCACCGGTGTCGCGCTCCTCGGGCTCCAGCTCGGGGTTGAGCTGGCGTTGCACCTGAGCGTCGACGTACTCGGCGATCATGTCCTGCACGTCGTCCGAGATGTCGTGGCCCAAAAGGATCTCGCGGCGCTGGGCGTAGATCACCTCGCGCTGCTTGCTCATGACGTTGTCGAAGTCGAGCAGCTGCTTGCGGATGCCGAAGTTCCGGTCCTCGACCCGCTTCTGGGCGCGCTCGATGGCGCCGGAGACCATCTTGGCCTCGATCGGCGCGGTGTCGTCCATCCCGAGCCGGTCCATCATGCCCAACACCCGTTCGTTGGCGAACAGGCGCATCAGGTCGTCTTCGAACGACACGTAGAAGCGGCTGCCGCCGGGGTCGCCCTGACGGCCCGCACGGCCGCGGAGCTGGTTGTCGATGCGGCGCGACTCGTGGCGTTCGGTCCCGATGATGTGCAGACCCCCGAGCTCGACCACCTTGACGTGGTCGCGCTCGGCTTCGTCGCGCAGCTGCACGATGCGCTGCATGATGCCGTCCGGCAGACCCTCGAGCTTGCGTGCTTGCTCGCGCGCTTCGTCCTCGCGGTGGAGCATGAGCGCCTTGATGAACAACTCGGTGTCGGAGTCGTAGCGATCGAAGCCCTCGCGCTCGAGCAGCTGCCGGGCGAGCGCTTCGGGGTTGCCCCCGAGGACGATGTCGGTGCCGCGGCCGGCCATGTTCGTCGAGATCGTGACCGCGTCGATGCGCCCGGCCTGCGAGACGATCTCGGCCTCGCGCTGGTGGTACTTGGCGTTGAGCACCTGGTGCTTGACGCCCTTGTGCCCGAGCATCTTGGAGAGGCGCTCGGAGGCTTCGATCGTGACCGTGCCGACCAGGATGGGTTGACCGGTCTTGTGGGTCTCGACGATCTCTTCGACGACGGCGTTGTACTTGCCCTCTTGCGTGCGGTACACGAGGTCTTCGTGGTCGGCGCGCACGATCGGCTTGTCGGTCGGGATCACCAGGACGTCGGAGAGGTAGATCTCCTGGAACTCCTTCTCCTCGGTCTTGGCGGTGCCCGTCATCCCGGCGATCTTGTCGTAGAGCTTGAAGAAGTTCTGGTAGGTGATGGTGGCGAGGGTCTGGTTCTCGCGCTCGATCTTGACGCCTTCCTTGGCCTCGATCGCCTGGTGCAGCCCCTCGCCGAAGCGGCGGCCGGGCATCAGTCGGCCGGTGAACTCGTCGACGATGACGACCTGACCGGCCTCGTCCTTCACGTACTCCTCGTCGATCTTGTAGTGTTCGCGAGCGCGCAACGCCTGCCGGAGCATGTGGCCGAGCTCCATGTTGGCCGTCCCGAAGATGTCCTCGACCCCCAGCTCCTTCTCGGCCTTGTCGATGCCCTGCTCGGTGAGGTGGATGTCCTTGGTCTTCTCGTCCGCCGTGTAGTCACCGGTGGGCGGGACCTCCTTGGATTCGCCCGCCTCGCCCTTCTCGAGCTTGGCGGCGAGCTTGGCCATCACGTAGTACTTGTCGGTCGCGAGCTCGGCGGGCCCCGAGATGATCAGCGGCGTGCGCGCTTCGTCGATGAGGATCGAGTCGACCTCGTCGACGATCGCGTAGTGCAGCGGCGTGTCCTCGCGCAGCACCAGCTGGTCGGGCCGGAACGACATGTTGTCGCGAAGGTAGTCGAAGCCCAGCTCCGAGTTCGTGATGTAGGTGATGTCGTTGCGGTACGCGGCGCGCCGGGCGGTGGCGTCCGAACCGTGTTCGATGACGCCCACCGTCAAGCCGAGGCCGCGGTAGATGGGGCCCATCCACTCGGCGCCGGTGCGCGCGAGGTAGTCGTTGGTGGTGACCAGGTGGTTGCCCTTACCGGTGAGCGCGTTCAGCGCGAGGGCCAGCGTAGCGACGAGGGTCTTGCCTTCACCGGTCTTCATCTCGGCGATCTTGCCGTGGTGCAGCGCTGCGCCGCCGATGAGCTGGACGTCGTAATGGCGCAACCCCAAGTGGCGCTTGGCCGATTCGCGGGTCAGCGCGAACGTCTCGGGCAGCAGCGCGTCGAGGGCTTCGCCACCCTCGAGGTGGCGCCGCTTGAGGTCGGCGAACGCGGCCGCCAGGTCCGCGACCTTCTCCAAGTCGGCCTCGAACGCGTTGGTGCGGGCGACGACCTCGTTCTCGAGGCGTTTGACATCGCGGTCGTTCTGATCGAACAGCTTCTGGATGAATCCGAACATCGGGTAAGCCCCTTCGGGAGCGACGCGGAGTCGGGCCTCCGGCCGGTCGGTGCACGCTTCGGGTGCGCGCGTTCGGCGGGTATCGGGCGCAGGCCCGATGACCCCGGTGCGCGGCGTCGCGCGAGTCTAGCACCTGTCGACGACGCGCTCCGACCTCGTGGCGACGGCTGCCGAGCGGATCCGGGCCGGGGCCTACCCGGGCGCCGCGTCGTCGGGGGCGTCGTCTGGGACGGCGTTCGGCACCCGCACCCACGTGAGCGCGTTGGTGCCGTAGGCGCGGCGGTCCACGGGCACCGCGACCCCGCCCTGCGTGAGGTCGAACACCAGCTTCGAGGGGTGTTGGAACACGTAGCGCCCCCCGGGCCGGACGCAGCGGGTCGCGAGCAACTCCTGGAAGATCGTCGGTAGGTCCGCCGGGTACGGTGGGGCCGCGCTGCACACGTCCACCTGGCCGCGCAGCGAGCGGGCGACCGTCAGCGCGTCGCCGCGCCGGACCTCGACGTCGAGTCCGGTGGCGCGCGCGTTGCGGCGGACCACGTCGACGGCCTCGCGTGCGAGATCGACGCAGATGGCATGCCAGCCGCGCGACGCGGCCTCGAGCCCGAGCGCGCCGGAGCCGGCGAAGAGATCGAGGAACACGCCGCGTGGCTCGAAGGCGAGCACGTCGAACATCGCCTCGCGCGACAGCCCCAGCTTGTCGGCGAGCGCGAAGGCCTCGCAGGTGACGATCATGGTCGCGCCGAGGATCATGTTGTTGCAGATCTTGGCGCTCTGGCCGTTGCCGGACGGGCCGCAATGGACGAATTTTTGTCCCATGATATCAAAGAGCTTTGCGGCGATCCTGAGCCCCGCCGCGTCGCCGCCCACCATGAAGGTGAGCGTGCCCGCGCGCGCGCCGCCGACACCGCCCGAGACCGGCGCGTCGAGCGCCGAGAGCCCCGCCGCCTGTGCGTCGCGCGCCACATCGCGGGCGCTGTCCACATCGACGGTCGAGCAGTCGAGCAGCACCGCGCCGGTTTCCATCGCCGGGATCACCTCGGCGGCGACCCTGCGCAGGATGGCGCCATCGGGCAGCATGGTGATCACGACCCCGGCGCCCGCCGCCGCCTCCGGCGCGTCCTTCGCCATGCTCACGCCCGCGACCTCCACACCGGCGATGTCGAACCCCGTCACGTCGTGGCCCGCCGCGGCGAGGTTGGCGGCCATCGGCGCGCCCATGTTGCCCAATCCGATGAACCCGATCTTCATTGCGGCGTCTCCTCCTCCTCGAGTGTCGGCGCGTCCGGCCCGAGCGGACTCAGCATCCGGTCGACCGCCTCCTGCGGCAGATCGTCGAGCCGGTGTTGCCAGTGCGGGGTCCTGTCGCGGTCGATGATCGCGGCGCGGATGCCCTCGAGAAACTCCCCCGTCTCGATCGCACGATAGGTGAAACGGTATTCCAGGTGAAGCGCCCGCGCGATATCGGCGCCGGGCGCGCGCAGGCGGCGGAGGATCTCGAGGGTGCAGCCCATCGACAGCGGCGCGTTGCGCGTCATCGCCGCCAACGCGTCGCGGGCAAGATCGCTCTCCGCGGCCCGCAGCGACGCGAGGATATCGCCAATCGTCTCGCCACCGAAAAGCGCATCGATCTCCGATGCCAGCGCGGGCAATCGGCCCTCCGGCGGCGTCTCGGCCTGCGCGGCGATCACGCCCGGATCGCCCGTCTCGACCAGCGCGCGGGTCAGGCCCGGCCACATCGCCTTCGGGACGTAAATATCTGCAAAACCGGCAAATATCGCGTCTGCCGGCCCCATCCGGGCGCCGGTGATACCGAGATAGGCGCCCGCACGCCCCGGCGCGCGGGACAAGAGCCACGAGCCGCCCACATCCGGCACCAGACCGATCCCGCATTCGGGCATGGCGACCTGCGTGCTCTCGCACACGACCCGGTGCGCGCCGTGGCAGGCGATCCCGACGCCGCCGCCCATGACATAGCCCTGCATCAGCGCGACGTAAGGTTTGGGATAGCGCGCGATCTTGGCATTCATCCGGTATTCATCGGCCCAGAACCGCCGCGCGGGGCCGTAATCCCCGGCGCGCCCGGTCTCGTAAAGCCGCTGGATGTCGCCGCCCGCGCAGAACGCCTTGTCGCCGGTCGCGTCGATCAGCACCAGCGCGACCTGCGCATCGTCGCGCCACGCGTCGAGCGCGGTCTCGATGGCAAGACACATCTCGTGGGAGACGGCGTTGAGCGCCTGCGGGCGGGTGAGCGTGATCCGGCCCGCGCGGCCCTCCTTGCGGATATGGATGTCGCTGGTCATTTCGCGGCCAAAATGTCGCGCGCCACGATCAGGCTCATGA
>JBHEOT010000081.1:0-5667 GCA_046260675.1 Trueperaceae bacterium
CCGCTGCCCCACTCGCTGCCGGGGTCCACGCCGATCTGGCCGATCACGTCCAGGAAGGCACCGTCCTTGACGAGGGCCACCGCGTCGTTGCCGTTCCAGCTGACGCCGCTATCGGTGATGTCCGTATCAAAGGCGATCGTGCCGCCTGCACGCGGGTTGGCGACGACGAAGACGTCGCCGGCGACCACCGTTCCGGCCAGAACGACGGTCCGACTCGGGGTCGCCGCGCCGTTGCTGAACACCTGAACGACGTAGGAGCCCGCCGCCAGATCCACGGTAGCGTCGGTCCCGTTGTAGATCTCGATCGCCTTGTCGAGGCTGCCACCTTCCACGTACTCGCTGATGAACAGGTCGCTTGCGGCGACCGCGTCATCGTCGTGCTGGCCTGACGAAGCTGTGCCTGGACGGGCGGGCTCGCCCGGCCGCTCGCAGGCGGCAAGGACGAGCACGAGGGCGAGGGCGAGAGCGAGGGCCGATCTCGCGGCAAGGGGGCGACGAACAGCCACGTAGGTCCTCCTCCGGACGAGCGTTAGTGGGCCTGCGCACGAGTGTACTGTCCGCGCGTCACGTTCCGTACCGGTCGACGGCGACCCGCTCGCACCGGCGGACGCGGCCTACGCGACTCCAGCCGTGCTGTCGTACGGTCGAGCATGCGACGACACGGTCCCGCCCTGCCTGACACCGACCCTCCCCGCGCGAGGGCGACGCGGTGAGCCTGCTGGTCCTGACCGACGGGGGCCTGACCAAGCTCGAGCTTCAGGCCGAGCGTTGGCGCGCGCTGCGCGTGCGCGACGTCGCGAGCGCCCGCGCGCTGGCCGTGGACCCGCGTGACCCCGCCACCCTGTACATCGGAACGCGTGGCGACGGTGCTTGGCGCAGCGGCGATGGCGGGGAAACCTGGTCGAAGCTCGACGTGCCGTGCGAGGACGTCTTCGCGCTGGCGGTCAGCGCTGCCGACGGTCACGTCTACGCCGGCTGCGAGCCCAGCCGGCTGTACGTCAGCGAGGATCACGGGGCGACGTGGAGCGAGCGAGAGGCGCTACGGCAGCTGCCCTCCGCTCCCACCTGGAGCTTCCCGCCGCGTCCGTGGACGTCCAACGTCAGCGCGATCGCGCCGCATCCGTCGCGAGCGGGGCTGATCGTGGTCGGCATCGAGCTCGGAGGGTTGATGCGCAGCGAGGACGGCGGCAGGAGCTGGCAGGACCACCGACCCGGTGCGCAGCGCGACGTGCACGCGCTGGCGTGGCACCCGTCGGGCGACGGTCGCGCGTACGAGGCGGCAGGTGGCGGCGCGGCCCGCAGCGAGGATCACGGCGCTTCGTGGAGCCCGGTCGACGCGGCTAGGGATCTCGACTACTGCTGGGGGCTGGCCGTCACGCCGGGCGAGCCCGAGACCTGGTTCGTGTCCGCGAGCCCCAGCGCGCGCCGTGCCCACGGCGACCGTCCGGCCCGGGCAGGCGTGTTCCGCTGGCGCGGCGAGGGGCCGTGGCGGCGCGTGGGCGACGGCCTGCCCGACCCGCTGGACGACATGCCGTACGCCCTCGCCGCGGACGAGGATCGCGTGATCGTCGGCCTGCGATCCGGCCGGCTGTTCCAGAGTGACGACCTCGGCGCGAGCTGGCGGGAGCTCGACGTCGACGGCGCGCAGCCCGGTGGGCTTTGGCGCATCGCGGTCGTTCCGACGTCGACCTGACGCCGGAGACGACGTGGAACGTCTGTGGCGGTGCGGGCGAGGGGCGTCCGCTAGCGTTCCGAGGCGGTCTGCGCGGCCAGCGCACGCCCCCAGGCGGCGGCTCGCTCGAGCTCGCTCTCGACCCGGAACCGCGTGTCGAAGGCGGCGAACGGCAGGTCGTTCAGCGTGCCCGGCACTCGATCGTCGGCGATCGCGTCCCCGGGTCGGTCGACGACGGCTTTACTGGCGCCATCCTAGGCCCTGCCGGTGCGTACCGAGAGGGACCTTCGGCCCGCGCCGCCCGCGTCGCCTCGATCCCCCCGAGGGGGAGGGCGGACAGGACCAGCGCCACCACCCCCGTCACGCGCACCAGCCCGGACACCACCACGCCGTCCAGCGCCGTAGCGCCGAAGCCTGCCGCCAGCGCGCCGAAGGCTAACTCCTGCACCCCCACGTTGCCCGGCGTCAGCGGGAAGTACGTGGCCAGCTGGAGCAGCACGTAGAAGGCGATCGCCTCCGCGATGCCTACGGAGCTCCCGAGCGCGACGAAGCCGTACCAGAGCATCGCGCTCGCCTGGACGAAGCTCACCAGCGTCCAGGCGAAGACGCGGGCCAGGTAGCGCCGGTCGCGCAGGCTGGCCAGCGTGGCGTGCACCATCGCGGCGAGGCGCGCGTGCAGCCACGCCAGCGGCCGCCAGGCACGGGGCACCAGCGGCAGCACCGCCAGGGCCACGAACGGCGCGACCGCACCCGCTAGCGCCGCGCCCGACAGCACCAGCCATAGCGGCCATCCGCCGAGCGCCGCCGTCGGCTGCAACGCCGCCACCGCGACCGCGCCGAGAGCCAGATTGAGCACCGTGGCGAGCCACGGGGCGTTGACGAACGCCGCCACGAAGTCGACGTACCTGACGTCGAACCGCCGGTGCAGCTCGACCGCGCGGTAGACGTTGCCGCCTTGCGGGACGAATAGATTGAGGAAGCGGCCGACGACGAACAGCCGCAGCCACGGCGCGAAACCGATCGGCCGCTCCGCGAAGCGCACGAGCACCACGTGGAAGCGCCCGCTCTGAGCGACCAGGTACGCCAGCTGCTGGACCACGAGCCACGCCACCGCCACCGGAGCGACGTCCGATAAAGCGGTCAGCTCTTCACCGCGGACGACGACGAGAGCGACGGTGGCGGCCAACGCGAGTGCGAGGGCCAGCCACGGTCCCGCGCGGCGTAGGCGGGTCAGGACGGTGGAGGGAGGTGGCGCATCGGCCATGGCGACCGGGAGCGTACGCCGGATGGAGAGCCGCGACCGTGGGCGCCGCCGCAAGCCGGACATCGGCGACCGGCCACGTTGTGGGCTGGGTAGGCTGAGCCATGACCTCAGGCCTCCATCACGTCGCCGTCCGCGTCACCGACCTCGAACGTTCCATCGGCTTCTACGAGCGCCACGTCGGCTTCGGGGTCGTCGACCGCGCCTCGCTCGCGAACGGCGCGACGATCGCCTTCCTCGCGCCGCCAGGCGGCGGAGCCCAGCTGGAGCTGATCACCGGCCTCTCCGATCACCTGGACGGCGACGGTGTCGTGCACCACCTCGCGTTCCAGGACGACGACGTGACGGCCGCCTTCGAACGGCTGCGCGATGCGGGAGTGACGCTGCTCGACGAGGCGGTGCAGACCTTGGAGAGCGGGCGCCAGCTGTTCTCGTTCCGGGGCCCCGACGGGGAGCTGTTGCAGGTCACCGGGTAGCCACACCATCCACGTCGGTACCCATTCGTCGATTTGACGCGCGCGAACCCTGGCGTGGCACCGGGGCGGCAGCGGGCCGTGATCTAGCCTGCCGCGGAGCCGTCGCTCACGCCGTCGGCTCGATCCCGAACGCCTCCTGGAGCAGGCGCGGCAACACCTTGCCGGAAGGTCCGATCAAGCGGTACTCGACCGGAGCCGGTGTGGGCTCGACGTTGATCTCGACCGTGACGGCGCCCATCGCAGCCGCCCGGCCCACCAGGCCGGCTGCCGGGTAGACGGCCGCGCTCGTGCCGACGACCAGGAACAGGTCGCACCACGCCAGCGCCGCCTCGGCGGCCGACCACGCTTCGCTGGGCAGCACCTCGCCGAACCACACCACGTCGGGACGGAGCCATCCGCCGTCCGGCCCCGATCGTGGATACGAGTCGAACGGCTCTGGCCCTGGCGTCACCTTCCGGCCCGAGTGGTGGTCGCGCCACACCGTGATGGTGCCGTGGAGCTCCACCAGGCGTTCGCTGCCGGCGCGCCGGTGCAGACCGTCGACGTTCTGCGTCAGCAGTGCGAAGCGCCCACCGGCGTCCAGCAGGTGCCGCTCCAGCGCAGCGATGGCGTGATGTCCCGCGTTGGGCTGCGCCGCCAGCGCCGCCAGGCGGCGCGCGTCGTACCACTCGCTCACGAGCGCCGGGTCGGCGGCGAACGCCTCGGGTGTCGCCAACCGCGTCGGATCGTGCCCCCTCCACCAGCCGTCGGTCCCACGGAAGGGGCGCAGTCCGCTCTCGACCGAAACGCCCGCGCCGGTGAGGACCACGAGCCCGTGGGCGCGTCGCAGCGCCGTCGCGATGGTGGCCAGGTCGCGCATGGCCGCAGCGTACTGGAGGCGGGGGCGAACCAGCTGGACGGGACGCCGATCGCTTCGACGTCACGGCGGCATGGCGAGCGGCTCGAGGGCGCGCGTGGTTCAGCGTAGGATCGCCTCGGTCGATCGGGGAGGCGACGCCCATGGCGGATAGCCAAAGGACGCACGAGGCCTGGCCTGCCGAGCTGGACGCGCTTCATGCCGCGCACGGCCTCCTCACAGGCGGCCCCTCCGACGACGGCATTACCTTCCACCACTCCATCTGCATCGTCACCACGGTCGACGTGGCGCCCCGGGCGACTACGCCGACCGGCGCCCGGCTCATCACCTACCGTCACGCCCGCGCGTTCCCCGAGGCGAAGACAACCAACGACCTCATCGCCATGCGGCTCGCGCACGCCAAACGCGCGGCCGGCGCGATCGACGTCCGCTACCACGACGGCGTGCACGCGGCCGAGTCCTCTCGTCCCGTCATCGCCATCGTCCAGGACGGCACGCTGGTCACACGCCGCGATGGTGTCCTGACCATCGTGAGCATGAACCGGGCGTGTCGGCGCGGCCGGGTGGGGTGGCGGCCAGTTCGCAGAGGCGGCGTCCGAGTCGTGCGGAGGCGGATCCCACCCCAGTTCGCGAGCGCCCCCTCAGCCGAGGCGCTCCATCCGGAGCGGATCGACGACGTCGAGGAACGCGAAGCGGTGGAAGTCGCGGTCGCGCGTGACGATGCGACCGACCCCGTGCTCGCGCATGAGGACCGCGGTGTGGAGGTCGTGAAGGAGGTTGCCGCGCGCTTCGGGGACGTCGGCGAGCGACGCGGCAAGGACCTCCGCATGGCGCGCCGTGGGGGTCAGCAACCGTGCGCTCGGGGAGCGCAGCAACGCCTCGAGGAACGCATGCGCCTCGGATACCGACCATGGTCGCGGGTAGACGCGCGGGTGGGTAGCGACGCGCAGGAACTCGTAGGCGATGCCCCAGGTAAGGAACCACGGGAGGGGACCGGACCGCAGCCGCTCGACCAACGTCCGGCACGGCGCGTGGAACTCACTGCTCTCGTCCGCGGCGTACAGCAGGACGTTGGTGTCCACGACGACCACGCCGTTCAGTCCCGGTCGAGGAGCGCGTACAGCGCGTCGCGGTCCGCGACGTCGACGCGTGCACCGCCACCGTTCCAGCGTGGCAGCGGGGACAGCGGCTCCGCCGACGCCGTCGGCTCGTCCAGCACCCGGCGGAGGCCCGCCTCGACGAGTGCGGACATGGTGACGCCGCGCTTCGCGGCCTCCTGGCGCAGCCGCCGGACGACGGTGTCGTCGATGACCAGCGTGGTCTTCATATGGATCACCGTACGACACATAGGGATGTACGGCAAGCCGAGCGCACCGCACCACCGGGGTCGTACGTCCCCGCC
>JBHEOT010000081.1:5677-6221 GCA_046260675.1 Trueperaceae bacterium
GCTGCGGGCGGATGTGGGGGAACAGCCCCGCCGGCCCTTGGCGCTCCCCCCGTAGCGACCAGAGGCCCTCCGAAGCTGACGAAGTGTCGTCGGCGGGGACGTCTCATCGCTGTCGACTCGGCGCGCCCCGTGATCGCGCGTCCTGGTATGTCTGTCCAGCGAGCCGTAGGAGGACGGTCGGATCGTCGAGACGGCGCTCGACGCTCTCGCCGGCGTCGGGCAGCGTGTTCGTGCCCATCGCGACCCTCGAGCCGCGCCCGTGAAGGCGTCTAGGAGCTGACCCGCACCGTGCGCGTCTTGCCTCACGATGCCGACTTCGGATCACCGGATCCGGCGTCCGCGACGCGCTTGCTCGGGGTCCGGCGGCGAAGCGATCGTGGCACGGGTGGCCTGATGTCGCCGCCTCCGAGGCTTAGCGGCGGTAGGCATCCGTTGCGATACCCTGCGTTCCGACCTGCCCCGCATATACAGGTTCCACAGCGCAAGCATCTTTCACCTCCGAAGGAGACCGCATGACCTCGAACCCGTCCGATCGATCGGTTGC
>JBHEOT010000082.1:0-5340 GCA_046260675.1 Trueperaceae bacterium
GATCCTGAGTGACGGCAGCCGCTCGGTGCGGTACGTCAGTCGGACGTCGCGGCGTCGATCGTCGCCCAATCGCCGGCGAACGCCGCGCACGCCTCGTCGACGAGCGGTTGGTCGAAGAAGCGCTCGACGTCGCGCGCCCAGACGAACCCGGCCCGGACGCCGGCGCGCGCGTACGCGGGGACGTCGGTCGGGTCGTAGAGGCCGACGCACAGCTCGAGGTCGTACCCCTGAGCGTCGACGATCGCCTGCATCCGGACCACCTCGTCGTGCTTGGACGCCAGCGCGGCGCGCTGCAGCATCCCGCCGTAGGGCGCCACCATCACCGCGCCGGCGGCCGCCGCGTACGCGAGCCAGGTCGCCGTGGGGACCACGGTCGCCATCGGCCGCGCGCCCTGGTCGGCGAGCGCGCGCAGCACGCCGAGGCCGGCGCGGGTCGCGGGCACCTTGACGCCGATGCGGGTCGCGTCGATCTCCAGCATCGCTTCGGCTTCGGCGAGCATCGCGTCGTACGGCGCGTCGCGCAGCTGGTACCAGGCTCGGTCGACGAGCCCGACGAGCTCGGTGAAGAGCGCTTTGGGCGCGCGCTTCTCGGCCGCCACGACGGCCGGGTTGGTGATCACACCGCGCCACACGCCGAGCTCCATGTGGCGGGCGACGGCGCGCGGGTTCGCGCTGGCGAGCCAGAAGTTCATGGGGAAACGCTCCTCTCGCGGCCGAAGACGGCCGCACCGATGCTTCCGGAATGGCGGCCCAACGCGGCGGCCACCACCGGCACGCCGACGCCGTCGGGGCGCCACTCCACCTCGTCGAGCTCGACGGCGAGCGGCTCGAACAGCAGCCTACCGGCGCCGGCCAGCCCACCCCCGACGACGACGCGCTCGCAGTCGAAGGCGTGGACGATCGACGCGATGCCCACCGCGAGCGCCCGCACCATCCGTCGCCACGCTTCGCGCGCCGCCGCCTCGCCGGCGCGGACGCCGGCGAGCACCTCGGCGTTGCCGGCGTAGCGTCCGTCGGTGCGGTCGCGCACGTACGCGTCGCCGACGCACCACTCGAGCGATCCGGGGTTGGGGAAGACGCTGGGCGCGCCGTACGGATCGAGGCTCAGGTGGCCGAGTTGGCCGGCGCGGCGGCGACGTCCTTCGAACAACCGGCCGCCGATCACCACGCCACCCCCGACGCCGGTGCCGAGCGTGAGCATCGCCACGTCGTCGGCGCCCCGGCCGGCGCCCAGGCGCACTTCACCGAGCACGGCCGCGTGCCCGTCGTTCAGGACCCAGATCGGGGGTGCGGACGCGACGCCGTGGCGCTGCAATGCCTCCCCCCAGTCGACGCCCTCCAGGCCGGGGAGTTTGCCCGGCAGGGCGACGATCCGGCGGTGCGCGGCGTCGACGACGCCGGGGGTGGCGACCGCGACGGTCGCGCCCGGCCCGGCGGCGCGCACGGCGTGGGCCAGAACGTCGAGCCGAGCGGCGAGGTTGGCTTCGGGGTCGCCCTCGAGGTCGGGCAACTCGTGCACGTCGGAGCGCAGCACGGCGCCGTCGCCGTCGAGCAGCGACACCTTGGCGGCGCTGCCGCCGACGTCGACGCCCACGTGGGGGCCGAGGTGGGGACCTTCGCGTGCGGGCATGCGCCCCGAGGATAAGCCGGTCGTCCGGTCGAGGGGCCGCACGCAGCTGGGTTTCGGACGCTAAGGTGGCCGAGAACCGTTCGGGCACTGGGGCGCGGACGGTCGCTCGCTGAGGAGGCCGGAACGTGGACGACGCACGCCGACGACTGCTGCCCGACGACGAGGAGTCCGTGGCCTCGCGCACCCAGGCGGCCACGTTGCTCCGAGCGTGGGCGCCGTTCCGTTTCGCGGGGCGGGTGGGTCGAGGCGGCTACCTCATGTCGTTGATCGCATGGCATGTGGCCTGCGCGATCGGCACGGGGATCGCGTTCACGGTCGTGCTGCTGCTGGCGGGCCTCTTCGGCGGCGACGAGGCCGTGGCTGCCGTGGCCCTCCCCGGCCTCGTGGTCGTCGCGGCCGTCTACGTGGCCGGGCTGGTGGGCTACGCGGTGCGGCGCCTGCACGACCTGGGCCGCAGCGGCGCCTGGGTGGTGCTCGGCTTCGTACCGTTGGTCGGCATCGTCTTCGGGCTGGCGCTGCTGTTCGCGCCCGGCGCGGAACGCGCGAACGTCTACGGGGAGGCGCCGCCCAAGCCGGTCGCCGTGACCCACGAGGCGGTGGGCACCATGAGCGCGCTGGTGGCGGAGAGCGCGGCCGAGCGTGACGAACGCCTCGACGAGGCCTACGCCGCCGGGCGCCGCTACGCCGAGCGTCGCCAGAGCGGCGCTTGAGCGCGGTCCCGCGGCGCGCGACGAGCCAAGCGCCGTTGCCGCTGCGGCCACCGACACCGGCGGCCGGCTACGACCTCTACCCGGTCGCGCCGCTGGCGCACGGAGCGGCCGCCCTGGGCTGGTCGGTCGTGGCGGGGCTGGCCGACGGGACCGACCTGCTGCTGGTCGACGGCGGGAGCGGCGTCGAGTGGCCGGCCGTGGCGGCGGGTCTGGAGGAGGCGTGCGCGGCGCTGGGCCGCGCCGCGCGCTTCGTGTCGACCGCCGACGCGTTCGTCGCCGAGGCGGCCTTCGAAGCCCGCATCGCGGCGAGCCTGGGGGGCGACGACCCGGTGTTCGGTCGCCGCTTCGAGGGCCGGCTCGACGCGTTCGTCGACGTCGACGGTCTGCGGGGCCGCGCGGTGCGGACGCCGGACGACGAGCTCGTCGTGGTGCTGGGCGTGGGGGCCGCGCTCGCCGACGCCGACGCGCCGCTGGCGTACCTCGAGGTGCCGCGCAACGAGCAGCAGTACCGCGCCCGAGCTGGTGCGCTCGGGCACGTCGGTGCGTCCGCGCCCGCGACGGACGCGGCCGCGGCGTACAAGCGCCTCTACTTCGTCGAATGGCCGCTGCTCGAACGCCACCAAGCGGACGTGTGGCCGCGGATCGACCGGTTCGTCGACGTGCAGCGTATCGAGCCGGTGAGCGTCGCCGGCGACGACCTGCGCGCCAGTCTCGACGCTCTGGCGCGTGCACCGTTCCGCGCGCGCCCCTGGTTCGAGCCCGGCGTGTGGGGCGGGCAGTGGCTCAAGGAGCGGATCCCGGCCCTGCCGCGCGCGGCGCCGAACTACGCGTGGTCGTTCGAGCTGATCACGCCCGAGAACGGGCTCGTCTTCGACGGGGGCGGTGTGTTGTTCGAGACCCGCTTCGGGTCGTTGATGCTGCAGGCGGCGGCGCGCGTGCTGGGGCGCGGCGCGGCGCGGTTCGGGTCCACGTTCCCGATCCGCTTCGACTACCTCGACACGGTGGGCGGCGGCCCGCTTTCGGTGCAGTGCCACCCGCGCCCCGAGGCCACGCGCGCCGACTTCGGCGAGCCGTTCGCGCAAGACGAGACGTACTACATCGTCGACGCCGAGCCCGACGCCACGGTGTACCTGGGGTTCGAGGAGGGGGTGATGCCCGACGTCTGGGCGGCGGCGCTGCGGCGGAGCGAAGCCGAGGGAACGCCGATCGACGTCGCCCGCTACGTCCGCGAGCGCCCGTCGCGCCGCGGCGACCTGTTCCTCATCCCGACGGGCACCGTCCACGCCTCGGGGGCCGGCAACCTCGTCCTGGAGATCAGTTCCACCCCGTACCTGTTCACCTTCAAGATGTACGACTGGCTGCGCGGCGCCGAAGGCGGTCCGCCGCGGCCGCTCAACGTCGAGCGCGCGCTGGCGAACCTCGTGTTCGAGCGGCAGGGGGTGCGCGCCGACGAGGAGCTCGTGGCGCGGCCGGTCGCGATCGGCGCCGGTCCCGGGTGGCGCCGCGAACACCTACCGACGCACGCGGAGCACGTCTACGGCGTGCATCGATTGACCATCGAAGATGCGTTCGTGCTCGAGACCGACGGCTCGCCCTGGGTGCTCGCGCTCGTGGCCGGCAGCCGCCTGCGGCTCGAGGCGCCGCACGGCGGGCTGCGGTCGGTGGCGTTCGCCGAGACCTTCGTGGTGCCGGCGGCGGCGGGCTCGGTGCGGCTGGTGAACGAAGGCAGGGCCCCGGCGGTGCTCGTCGCGGCCTTCCTCGAGCCTCGCGGCGACTGACGCCGCGCCGCTCCTCAGGTCCAGGCGAGCGCCGATCGCCGGCGCCAGTACGCCGCCGGGTCCTCCGCCAGCGTCGCGAGGCGTTCGGCCGCCGCGTCGTCCCAGGCGACCGCGAGCGCGGCCGCGTTGGCCTCGAGCTGCGCCACGGTCGCGGCGCCGCTCAGCACCACGTCGGCCCAGGGTCGCTCGAGGGCCGCGCGCAGCGCCAGCGCGTCGATCGTCGTACCCAGCCGCTCCGCTTCGCCCGCGAGCACCCGGTGGCGATCGGCGAAGTCGCCGTCGTCGTTGCGGTCGGTGAGGCGCCCGTTGGCGACCGCCTCCTTGACGATCACCCCGAGCCCGGCCGCGTGGGCCTCGGCCAGCGCGGCGTCGGCGGACGGCTCCAGCAGGTTCCAGGTCGCCTGCACGGCGTCGAACAGCCGCACCCCGTCGACGGTCGCGTCGAGCGCCCGGGCGATGACCGACGCCTGGTCGGGTCCGCTGGTCGAGAAGCCGAACCGCACCCCCTCGCGCTTGAGTTCGCTCATCTCGGCCAGCAGCCGCCGGTCGTCGAGCACGCCGCTCTCGTGCGTGGCGGAATGGACCTGGTAGAGGTCGAGGTGGTCGGTGCCGAGGCGCTCGAGGGTCCGGTCGATCTGGCGCATGATGCGCTTGCGGGTGGCGCCCATCTCGTTCGGGCCATCACCGAGGTCGAAGTAGGTCTTGCTGGCGATCACCACGTCGTCCCTGCGCTGCGTCCGTAACCAGGTGCCGAGGATGCGCTCCGACTCGCCGTCGTTGTACTTGTCGGAGGTGTCGAAGAAGTTGCCGCCGGCCTCGACGAAGTGGTCGGCCATGGCGTGCGCTGCCCCTTCATCGGCGCCCCAGCCGAACGTCTGGGTACCGAAGCAGATCTCCGACACCTTGGTCCCAGTGCGTCCCAGGAAGCGGTATCTCATGTGTGCTCCTCTCGATGGCAGTGGGGCGAGCCCCATCGCGGGCGCGGCGGCGGCGGTCCGAGCCACTCAAGTGCGACCAGGATAAGGTACACCCCGAGCGCGAACAGCAGGATCGGCGTGAGGCGCCGCCCGCGCACCGGAGAGCCGGCTACCGCATCACCACACGAGGATCCGCCGCTCAACCGACCCGGCAACGCCGGTGACTGTGTATCATCGTCGCGGAGCGGTGGACCAAGCGGGAGTAGCTCAGCTGGTAGAGCGACAGCCTTCCAAGCTGTATGTCG
>JBHEOT010000082.1:5350-6010 GCA_046260675.1 Trueperaceae bacterium
CGTCGACCTGCCAGTCGGCGGTGTAGGTGTAGCCCCACTTGGAACCGACGGTGGCGTCGCTCGGGGCGATCCCGCGCGCGGCCAGCCAGCTCGCGAGGAACGCCTCGGCGCGTCCGTACGAGCGGGCGACGTCGAAGTACCGCACCCCGGCGCGCCAGGCGGCGTCGAGCACCGCGTGCGCGCGCGCTTCGAGCGCGGCGACGTCGCGGGCGCCTTCGAGGTCGTCGCCGTGCCCGAGGTTGAGGTACCCCGGGCGACCGAGCGCGGCGAGCCCGAGGCCGAGCGCCGAGACGCGGAGCCCGCTGGCGCCGAGGGCTCGGGGGGTGGTGGGGGAGCGGTCGGGCGCGGTCATGCGGCCACCCTAACGGGTCAGGGTGCGCCGAAGCAGTGCGTCGATCGGCGCGTCGCGACGACCGTCCGGGCCCCGTCGACGACGATCTCCAGGTCGACGACGAGCTGGACGCGGCCGGTGGCAACGCCGGCGGCGTCGGCGCACGAGGCGTCGTCGGACGCGCGCAGGCCCACGCGCTCGAGCGCCGCGAGGAGTTCTCCGTGCGCGCCCAGCGCGAGGGAGCGGCGGAACTCGCCGGCGCCCACGAGGGCAGCGTTCGTGACGTCTTGGGTCACGCGCACGAAGACGTCGGCCGGCGCGTCCGGAGC
>JBHEOT010000083.1:0-5267 GCA_046260675.1 Trueperaceae bacterium
CCCCGACCAACCCACCACCCTCACCCGCGCCACCCAAATCGCCCAACCCGGCGACACCGTCTACCTCCGCGGCGGCACCTACCCCATCCAAACCCGCTTCGACCGCTCCGGCACCCCCAACCAACCCATCACCTGGACCAGCTACCCCGGCGAATGGGCCATCCTCGACGGCAGCGACCAAACCCCCGTCACCAGCCAACACCGCGTCTGGATCGCCGCCAGCTGGAACGTCTTCGCCAACTTCGAAGTCCGCCACGGCCCCCAAGAAGGCATCCAGCTCTACCAAGCCCACGACAACCTCCTCACCAACCTCGTCACCCACCACCACCACTACTCCGGCATCCTCGTCATGCACAGCGACCGCAACCGCTTCGAACACCTCACCACCCACGACAACTACGACCTCCACAACCCCCGAGGCCTCATCGGCGACGACGCCGACGGCATCAGCATCTCCAGCGGCGACCGCAACACCCTCTACCGCGTCATCGCCTACGGCAACAGCGACGACGGCATCGACGCCTGGCGCTCCACCAACACCACCATCGACAGCTCCATCAGCTACGACAACGGCCGCGGCACCCACGGCAACGGCAACGGCATCAAAGCCGGCGGCAACGCCGAAGCCAACCACACGATCATCCGAAACTCGATCGCCTTCGGCAACAAAGCCAACGGCTTCGACGACAACGACGGCCGCCACATCACCTACTACAACAACACCGCCTACGCCAACGGCGGCTTCGCCTTCGGCGACACCGCCACCCTCCGCAACAACCTCGCCCACGCCAACCCCATCGGCATCTGGGGCACCAACCACCACCACAACAGCTGGAACCTCACCATCACCAACCCCAACTTCCAAAGCACCGACCCCAACCACCCCGACTTCCTCACCCTCACCACCACCTCCCCCGCCATCAACGCCGGCACCCCCGTCGGCCTCACCTACACCGGCACCGCCCCCGACCTCGGCGCCCTCGAACACCAAACCCACCTCACCCAACTCCTCGGCCAACCCCTCACCACCACCCCCAACACCACCACGATCGCCAGCAACGGGTTCTAACCAGCTCACGCACCATCGCAGCCACGGGGGGGGTCACGGACGTGACTATCCCCATTGCCTCGGGCTCGGGGGTTGGTAGCGTGGTCCGGGCTGCGCCTCCGACGGCGTCGCCCCGGAGGACCCCACCCTTGCCACCCCACCCCGAATCGCTCCGCCCGGTCCGCCGATGAGAGCCGTGCTCACCAACTTGCTGCAACTCGGTGGGATGCAGTTGGTGATCGCGGTGACCGCGGTCGTGCGCAACAAGGTCCTCGCGGTACGGCTCGGCAGCGACGGGCTCGGCGAGTTCATGCAGTTGGCGCTGGTCGTGCTCACGCTCTCGGTGCTCGCGGCCTTCGGTTTCGGCATGAGCCTCAACCGGAACGCCGCGGCCGCACCGGACGACGCCGCACGCCAGCGTCTGCTCGCGCAGGCCAACGCGGTCAACCTCGCGCTCTCGGCGCTGCTCGTCGGCGCGACCGCGGCGCTGCTCGCCTGGCGGCCCGAGCTCATCGGCATCGTGGGGCTCGAACCGAGCGCGGCGGTGATCGGAGCGTTCGCCGTCCTCGCCGTCTTCGTGCCGGTCGAGGCGGCGGTGCAACATCGGGTCGCCTTCCTCACCGGCGCCATGGACATCAAGGGGATGACGTCGGGGCGAAGCGTCGCGCTGCTCATCGGCACCGCGGTGACCGTGCCGCTGGTGTGGTACCTCGGCCTGGTCGGCGCGGCGCTGCAGTACCTGCTCCTCACCGGCACCATCCTGGTGGCGCTCGATCGCCGTTGCCGACGCCTCGGATACCGCCCCTGGCAGGTGGCGTGGGACCACGCGACCTTCCGACTCCTGGTCGGCTTCGGGATCGCCTCGCTGGTCGCGTCCTTCGCGTACCAGCTCTCGGACGTGATCGTGCGCAGCGCCCTGGTCCGCAGCGTCGACCTCGCCGAGAACGGCGTGTACCAGGCCGCCCAGTCGATCACCTTCCAGGTGCGCGCGGTCGTGCTGGGCAGCGTGGGCAGCTACGCGATCGCCTCCTTCGCGCGCGACACGTCGCGCGCGCACATCGAAGAGACGTGCGACCGCCTGCTCGCCACGATCGTCCCCCTGGGGGGCCTCGCCTTCGCTGGCCTCGGCTTGTTCTCGGGCCCGGCAGTGTTGGTGCTGTACACGGCCGACTTCCTCCCGGCCCAAGCGATCGTGCCGATCCTGCTCGTCGCCGATTTCCTGCTCGTCGCCACGTGGACCCTCAACGCCCCGCTGTTGGCGCTCGGTCGCGTACCGATCTGGCTGGGGATCGAGCTCACCGGCGCGGTGGTCCGCGCCGCCGCCGGCGTGGCGCTCGTGGGTACGCTGGGTGGCGTGGGCATCGCGATCGGATACTCCCTGGGTGCTGCGGCGCAGTTGCTCGTGACCGTCGTGGTGTTCCGCCACGTGCTCCACCTGGCGGTCGCGCGGATGCGGATCGTGCTGTTCGTGGTCGCCGTGGGGGTGGTCGCGGTCGCGTCCGCCGCGGGCGCGCGGGTGACCTTCGACCTCACCACCTACGCCGTGGGCCTCGTCGCCCTCGCCGCCTTCGGGCTCCTGGGCGTCCACTTCGCGGTGGGGCTGCCGACGGCTTGGGCACAGGTGCGCGCGCGCCTGCCGGGAAGGCGCTCGTGACTCGCGCGCTTCCGACCGCGGTCCCGTGGGCGTGGGGGGCTGCGCTCGCCATCGTCGTGGGCGCAGCGGCGGGCGCCGCTGGCGCGTGGGCGCTCGCGGGGGTCGCCGGGCTCGGCCTGGCTTTGGCGCTGGTGCGCGCCCGTCAACGCTCCGCCTGGGTGGTGGCGGGGTTCTGGGTGCTGTTCTGCACCTACGAGACCGTCCTGAGCGACGTTTTGTACGTGCCCGGACTCTTCTACCCGTTCTACGCGGCCTTCGTCGCGACGATTTTGGTGATGCTGCTCCGCTCACGGCTCGTGCTCGCACCGCCGCTGCTGTGGCTCAACGCCGCGTTCCTGGTGGTGGTGCTCGCGTCGTTCGCCGGCTTCACCGAACCGATCGGCTTCGAAGTGCTGCAGCGGATCGTGGCGTACCTGGTGGGGCCGCTCGTGGCGCTGCAGTTCGCCGGTCGGCGCGCCCTGCGGATCGTGCAAGGCGCGGCCGTCGTGAGCGGCGTCGTGTTGGCGGCCTGGGTGGTGTTCGAATCGATCCAGACCGGCTTCGTGTACCGCGGTGGGGTGGAGGTCGATCAGAACGTGGTGTCGTTCTTCATCGGCCTCGGCCTGATCGTCGCGATCGCGGACGCGCTCGCGCCCACGCAGGGGGTGCGGCGTGGCTGGGCGGTCGCGGGCACCTGGTTGGCCGCGGTCCTCATGCTCTACGGCGTGCTGCTGCTCGCCTCGCGCGGCATCGCGATCGCGATCGTGATCGCGGTGCTCGCGGTGGTCGGGCGATCCGCAGCGCGCAAGCCGGCGCGGCTCGTGGCGCTCGTCGTCGCTGTGGCTGCGGTGTACGGCGCGACCTTCTTGCCGGGCGGCGACGGTCTGCTCGAGCGCTTCACCGAGGACACCGTCACCTCCGGCAACGACCGCATCCCCATCTGGATCGGCGCGCTGCGGTACTACGCCGCGGGCGACCTGTGGCAGCTGCTGTTCGGCCACGGCTTCGCGTCGAGCTGGTTCGCCGTTCAACGCGTCTTCGGAAGCCTCACGTCCACCCACAACGCCTTCCTCCAGCTCCTGGTCGAGTTCGGCATCGTCGGTCTGGGGTCGTTCCTGGCGCTGCACGCGGTCCTGGCCTGGCGCTCGTTCCAGGTCGAGGAGCGACTGGGCAGCTCGATGTTCGGGCTGCTCGCTTTCCTGCTCGGGACCAACCTGACCCTCAACGCCACCGACGGCTTCATGTACTGGACGGCGCTCGGCCTCGTGATGGCGATGGCGACGTGGGCGCCGCCGGCCGAACCGGCGCCGACCGCACCACGGCTCGCGGGGTCGACGGACGCCGTCGCGTCCGCACGGGAGGCACCGGCATGAGTGAACGACCGCTCGCGAGCATCGTCGTGCCCGTCTACGACGGCGCGGCCTTCGTCCGTGAGGCCGTCGACAGCGCGTTGGCCCAGACCTACCCCGACCTCGAGGTCGTGGTGGTCGACGACGGCTCACGCGACGCCACCCCCCGGATCGTCGACGCCCTCGCCGAGCGCGACCCGCGGGTTCGGGTGCACCACCAGGCCAACCGCGGGCTCTCGGGGGCGCGCAACGCCGGCATCGACCGCGCGCGCGGCGCCTACGTCGCGTTCCTCGACGCCGACGACTGGCTGCTGCCGAACAAGCTGGCCGACCAGGTCGCGGCGCTCGAGGCCGCCCCGGACGTCGGCCTCGTGTACGGCGAGGTGCATTACGTCGACGAACGCCAGGGAGGGGCGGTGTGGGACCCGCTGCGCGGCGCGCCGCCGGTGCCGTTCCCGCGCCTGCTCGCCTACCGCAACTGGTTCGCGCCTCCGGCGCCGCTGCTGCGGCGGAGCCTGGTGGACGCGGTCGGCGGCTTCGACCCCGACTTCCGCGCGGTGGAGGACTGGGACTACTGGTTGCGCTGCTTGCGCCACACCGAGTTCCGGTTCGTCCCAGGGGTGGTGGCCCACTACCGCCTGCACGGCGATCAGATGCACCGAAACCGAGCGAAGATGGACGCCGCCCACCGGCAACTGCTCGAGAAGCACTTCGCCGACGACCCGCTGGCGCGCCGCCGGCACCTCGCGTTCCGACGCTTGGCCGACGCGGTGGCGTGGCGCGCGGAGGGTGCCCCCGCGCGCGCGGCGCTCGACCTGGCGCGCTTCGCGCTCCTCGCCCGCACCCCGGCCGAGGCGCGCACCGTGTGGGCGCTCGCGCGCCGCCACCCGGTGCGCGTCGCCGATCCCGCGGCGCACTCCGAGGCCACCGATGGCTGAGCGCCGCGACCGCATCGTCTTCGTCCTCGCGGGCCTCACCATGGGGGGCGCCGAGGCGCAACTCACCACCGTCCTCGAGGCCGACCCGAGCCGCCTCGAGCGCGTCGAGGCGCGCGTCCTGGCCCTCAGCCCGGTGCGCCACCAGGCGATCGCCGCGCGCCTCGAGGCCCTGGGCGTGCCCGTCGACGTCGTCGACCGCACGACGCGCTCCTTCCCGGCCTTCCTCGCGGCGCTGGTGGGCTACTTTCGGCGCGTGCGGCCCGACCTGGTGCACGCCTTCCTCGCGGGCACCCCGGGGA
>JBHEOT010000083.1:5277-5899 GCA_046260675.1 Trueperaceae bacterium
CTCGACCCGCCGGTCAGCCGCGTGCAGCGCTTGGTCGACCCGCTGCTGCACCGCGCGACCGACCTCTTCCTCCCCAACGCCGACGCCATCGCCGAGCGCCTGGTGCGCGCCGGCGCCCCGCGGGCGCGCGTGCAGGTGCTGCGCAACGGCGTCGACCTGCGCCGCTTCGACCCGGACACCGTCGCGAGCGCCCGCCCCGCATGGGGCGTGCCCGAAGACGCCGTGGTCGTGGGGTTCCTGGGGATGCTGCGTCCGGAGAAGCGCCCCGGCCTGCTCCTGGACGCCGTGCTGCGGCTGCCGGAGGAGCACCGACCCGGGCACGTCGTGTACGCCGGCGACGGGCCGCTGATGCCGGCGCTCCGGGAACGGATCGCCGGCGACCCGTGGGCCGCCGCCCACGTGCGTCTCCTGGGGGTGGTGGCCGAGGCCCCCGCGTTCCTGGCCGGCATCGACGTGCTGGTGTTGTGCTCCGACACCGAGGGGCTCCCGAACGCGGTGCTGGAGGCCCACGCGATGGGCGTCCCGGTCGTGGCGACCCGCGTCTCGGACGTGCCGCAGCTGATCGACGAGCCGGCGGCGCTGGTGCCGCCCGGCGACGCCGACGCGCTCGCCACCGCGATCG
>JBHEOT010000084.1:0-5490 GCA_046260675.1 Trueperaceae bacterium
CGCCAACCAGACCGGCAAGGCGCTCAGCCCGTCGGCGCTCGAGATCAACAAGCGCTACGAGCTGGTGCTGAACGCGGCCTCGTTCGCCGCCGGCGAAGCGAGCCCGCGCCCGCTCCTCGAGTTCGCCATCACCCCCGAGGCGGTGTGGGCCTGCACCACGTGCGGCGCCTGCATGGACGTCTGCCCGGTGGGGTGCGAGCCGATGATCGACGTCGTCGACCTGCGCCGGCACGCGGTGATGACCGAGGGGGAGTTCCCCGACGCGCTGCAGGCCGCCTTCCGGGGGATGGAGCGCAACGGCAACCCCTGGGGTCTGTCGCCCGAGAAGCGCATGGACTGGACCGACGGGCTGGACGTGGTGGTGCCGACCGTGAGCGAGCGCCCCGACTTCGAGGTGCTCTTCTACGTCGGCTGCGCGGGCAGCTACGACCCGGTCGCGCAGGCGACCACGCGCGCGATGGCGCGGCTGCTCGAGCGCGCGGGGGTGCACTACGCCGTCCTGGGCAAGGGCGAGAAGTGCACGGGCGACCCCGCCCGCCGCGCCGGCAACGAGTACCTGTACTACCAGCTCGCCACCGAGAACGTGCTGGTGCTGAACGAGGCGCTCGCGGCGCACGCCACCGACGCGTCCAAGCGCAAGAAGGTGGTCACCGCCTGCCCGCACTGCTTCCACACGCTCGCGGCCGAGTACCCGCAGTTGGGCGGCGACTTCGACGTGGTGCACCACACCGACTTCCTGGCGATGCTGGTCGCCGAAGGGGCGCTGCCGCCGGTCGCCGGCGACCTGAGCGTCACCTTCCACGACCCCTGCTACGCCGGGCGGCACCACGGGATCGTCGAGGCGCCGCGGCAGGTGCTGGCGGCCGCCGGTGCTCAGCTCACCGAGATGCCGCGGCACGGAACCCAGAGCTTCTGCTGCGGGGCCGGCGGCGCGCAGTTCTGGAAAGAGGAGGAGGCCGGCGACGCCAAGGTCGCCGACGTCCGCTACGCCGAGGCGGTCGCGACCGGCGCCTCGGTGGTCGCCACCGGCTGCCCCTTCTGCCGCTCGATGCTCGGATCGGCCACGGCCGCTCAGGACGAGGGGGCGGTGCCGGTGCGCGACGTCGCGGTGCTGCTCGCCGACGGGCTGGACCGCGTCCAGTCGCGCCTCGACGCGTCGGGGGCGTCGGGGACGGGCGGGGCGCCCTCCGCGGGTGGCGCGCCGCCCTCTGGCGGCGACTGAGAACCATCTCATCGTTCGGCGCCCGGTGCGGGCTTAGGATGCGGCCCCTGCAGGTGAAGCCCACCCTCGCGGGGTAGGAGTTCGAGCGTGTCCAGCACGACCTCGGGCGTCGCCTTCGACGTCGGCCCCCTGTTCCACGCCAACCCGCAGCCGTTGCTGCTGGTCGAGGCAGGCTCGTGGCAGGTGGTCGACGTGAACGACGCCGGCCTGCTGCTCTACGGGTTCCCGCGCGAGAGCCTGCGGCAGATGCGCTTGGCCGACCTGTGGACGGCGGAAGCGGAGCCCCCGGACTTCCAGGGGTGGCTGGACGAGCCGAACGACGCCGATCGGGTCGAGCGGCACCGCACCTGGACCGAGGACCCCATCTGGGTGACGGTCGCGCTGCGCAGCGTGGAGCTGCAGGGTCGAACGGTCGTGCTCGTATCCGTCCAGGACGTGACCGCCCGGGTGCGCGCCGAAGAGGGGGCGCGCCGCAGCGAGCGCTTCTACCGCGGCATCATCGAGAACGCGTTCGACGGCGTGAGCCTGATCGGGAGCGACCTCAAGGTCCGTGAGGTGGGCGAGATGGCGGCCCGGACGCTCGGGTTCCGGGCGCCGGAGCTGGCCGCCCGCGATCGCCGCGACCTCATCCACCCCAACGACCGGCGCGTCTTCGCCGAGGCCATCGAGTGCCTGCGCGGCCGGCCCGGCGAGCGCGAGAAGGTCACGTACCGCACCCGCGACGCCAAGGGGCGGTGGCACTGGCTCGAGGGCACGATCACCAACCTGGTCGACGACGCCGCGATCGGCGCGCACGTCCTCAACTACCACGACGTCACCGAGCGGGTGCGCGCCTCCGAAGAGGTCGCCCACCTCAACGCCCAGCTCGAGCGCCGGTTGCAGCACCTGCAGGCGCTGCGGCGCATCGACATGGCGATCACGAACGCGATCGACGTCGGGCTGGCGCTCGACATCTTCCTCGAGCAGGTGCAGGCCGACCTCCAGGTCGAGGCCGCCGGGGTGCTGCTGTACGACCCGCACGCGCAGGTGCTCGAGCCCACGGCCGCGCGCGGGTTCCAAGGGCCGGTCGGCAGCGAGCGGGTGCGCCTGGGTGAGGGCCTCGCGGGCCACGCCGCCCTCGACCAGCGGACGGTGCACGTCCCCGACCTGCGCGCCGATCCGCGCGACGGCGCCGTCGTCGCCGCCGAGCATCAGGACGGGTACGTCGCCTACTGGGCGGTGCCCATGCTCACCAAGGGGCAGCTGCAGGGCGTGATCGAGCTCTACGCGCGGCGCGCGCTCGTGCCCGACGGCGAGTGGTTCGAGTTCCTCGAGACCTTCGCCGACCAGGGGGCGATCGCGGTCGAGAGCGCGCAGCTGTTCCGGTCGCTGGAGCGCTCGAACGTCGAGCTGCAGCTCGCCTACGACCGCACGATCGAGGGGTGGGCGTACGCGCTCGACCTCAAGGACGAGGAGACCGCCGGGCACTCCAAGCGCGTCACCCAGCTGACGGTGCGGATGGCGCAGCGGCTGGGGATGGATGCGAAGGACCTGGTGCACGTGCAGCGCGGCGCGCTGCTCCACGACATCGGCAAGATGGGCGTGCCCGACGCCATCTTGCTCAAGCGCGGCGGCCTGACCGAAACCGAGCGCGAGGAGATGTGCCGGCACACCGTGTACGCCTACGAGCTGCTGTCGCCGATCGACTTCCTGCGGCCGGCGCTCGACATCCCCTACGCGCACCACGAGAAGTGGGACGGCACCGGTTACCCGCGCGGCATCTCCGGCGAGCAGATCCCGCTCTCCGCCCGCATCTTCGCGATCGTCGACGTGTTCGACGCGCTCACGAACGATCGTCCGTACCGCGCGGCGTGGAGCCGCGAGCGCACGCTCGCGTACATCCAGGCGCACTCCGGACGCCATTTCGACCCCAAGCTGGTCGAGGCGTTCATGGCGATGATCCGCAACGAGCCCTGAGGCGACGCTCGCGGCCACAGGCCGGTGCTAGCCTCGTCCCGTGAAGCCTCGTTGGGTCTTGACCGCCGTCCTGCTCGTGGCCGCGGGTGTGGGTGCGTACGCGCTGGGGACGTTCCTCAGTCCGCCGCCCGAGCTCGCCGGCACCGCCCTGCAGAACCCGCCCGTGGTGGGCGACGTCGAGCTGGTGCACGCGGGCCGCGGAGCGCTCACGCTGCGCGAAGTGACCGACGAGACCGCGGTCACGCTGGTCTTCTTCGGGTTCACCCAGTGCCCCGACGTGTGCCCCATCACGATGGCGCGCCTCGCCAAGATCTACGCCGACCTCGGCGAACCCACCGACGTGCGCGTGGTGATGATCACCGTCGACCCCGAGACCGATACCCCCGAGGTGATCGCGCGCTACGCCGCAGGGTTCCACCCCGACTTCGTCGGTTTGGGCGGCAGCAACCCGCAGATCGCGGTCGCGGCGCGCGCCTTCTACGTCGGCTACGCCTCGCTCGGCGGCGGTCAGTTCACCCACTCGGAAGCGGTCGCGGTGGTCGACCGCGAGGGCCGCATGCGCTACGTGTACGGGAGCGACCGGGTCCTGCGGCTCGAGTCCGACCTGCCCGAGCTGATTCGCCGGCTGTAGCCGCCGTCACCTTCGCGCGTGGATCAGCAGCACCGCGCACGACGCCGGCGTGGCTGTCGCCACCGCATGCGCGAAGCCGCCCAGCGCCCGGTGCCCGGCGTCGCGCCGGGGCATCCCCAACACCACCAGGTCGGCCTGCGCCGCCATCGACGCCAGCGCCGCCACCGGTTCGTCGGTGGCGATGGCGAGGCAGCGCACGCGGCCGAGGTGGCGGTGCTCGATGCGGTGCTCGAGGTCGCGGCGCGCACGTGCGCAGCGCTCGGCGTCCGCGTCGGCCGGGAGCATCCGCACCAGCTCGACGTCGGGGTCGGAGAGGCGCGCCAGGCTCGCGAGGACGCGCGCGCGCAGGCGCTCTTGGTCGCTGCGGCCGGCGAACGGCACGACCACCTTGCGGCAGCGCTCCAGGTGCCAATCGACCGGTGCGCGGAGCACCACCACGTCGCTGCGCACCGCGGCGATCAGAGCGTCGACCCGCTCCAGGGTGGCCGCGTCCTCGAGGTTCGAGAGGCCGAGGAGCAGGCTCTCGCAATCGAGCGTCCGCGCGACCCGGGCGATCTCGCCCCACGCGTCGTCCGCGATCGTCGTGAGCGCCTGCGGCGTCATCCCGAGGTCGAGCGAGGCGCGCAGCGAAGCCGCCAGGACGCGCTGAGCGTTCTCGAGACCGAGCTCGGCCGCGTCGCCGTGGGGCACGACGTTCAGCAGCGTCACCCGACCGATGGCGGGGGGTGAGAGCGCGTGCGCGACGCTCACGAGCCCTTCGGCGTTGGTGGGGTTGGCGATGGGCGCGAGCACCAGCGGGCGTCGCCCGCGCAGCGCGACCACGTCGGGTTCGGCGCTCTCGAGCTCCGCGTCCAACGCGCGCGCCTGACGGCGCAGCGCCGCGATGTACACGATCGCGCCGAGGAGCAGCCAGCTCAGCACGGCCACCCCCGCTGCCGGAACGCTCAGCGCGTTGATCAGCGCCACCGCCGCAGCGGCGAGGCCGCCCAACCACAGCGTCGCCGGCGCTCCCGGCGCCGCGAACGGCGGCACCCCCTCCGGTCGCCGGTGGCGCACGAGCAGCGCGAGGCCGTGGGCCAGGGCGAACACGCTCAGGTAGATCAGCCCGGCCGCGGCCCCCGCGGTCCGGACCTCGGGGAGCGCGATCACGAGCACCGCGACGAAGGCCGCAGCGGTCCCGACGGCGCGCCGGGGTACGCCGCGCCGGTCGACGCGCGCCAGCGGGCGGGGCAGGGTCCGGTCGCGCGCCATGGTGCGCGCGAGCTGCGAGGCCCCCAGCAGGTTCGCCTCGAGCGCGGTCAGCGTGGCGAGGATCGCCACCAAGGCGACCCACACGTAGCCGACGTCGCCCAGGTACCTCGCCGCCGCTTCGGCCACCATCGTCGCGTCGGACGCCCGCGCGAAGTCGACGAGCGCCGTGCCCTCGGGCAGCCCGGCGGTCGCGGTGGCGAGGAAGAGCGGCAGGTAGAGGATGGTCGCGACCGCGATCGCGGTGAGGCTCGCGCGCGGCAGCGTGCGCGCCGGGTCGCGCACGTTGCCGGCGAGCGCCGGGACGATCGCGAACCCCTGGAACGCGATGAAGAGCACGCCCATCGCCTGCACCACCCCGACCACGCCCCCGGGGGCGACCGGCGGGGTCAGGAACCCGGCCAGCGCCTCGGGGCGCACCCCGAGCGCCACC
>JBHEOT010000084.1:5500-5836 GCA_046260675.1 Trueperaceae bacterium
CCACCAACCCGATCGCGCCGAGCGCCCCCATCCCCACCACCTTGGCGATGGTGAGGGCCGCCGCGGGCGCGAAGGGCCGGCGGGCGAGCCGCTGCCCGTAGGCAGCCACCGCGGCCACGGCGACGCCCACCTCGGCCGCGAGCGCGCTCGTCCACTCGGGCAGCGGGATCCCGAGCGCGAGGGCGGCGCTCGCCACCATCGGGACCGCGAAGCGCGCGAACCCCAGCGCGAACACCGCCGCGGCCGCCAGCGACCCCAACGCCACCAGCCAGCCGACCGTGAACGCCGCCTCGACGCCGAGCACGCGCTGGGCGAAGACGTACGGGCCGCCCGAGC
>JBHEOT010000085.1:0-5139 GCA_046260675.1 Trueperaceae bacterium
GTCGCAGGGTGGGCCCTACGTCGCAGCGATCGCTGGGGCCCTGCGTCGAGGCAACGCCGCGGATCGAGGCCGGAACCGTCCGAGTGGAGGTTAGGCCCAAGTCGTGCGGGCAAGGGTCGGCCCATGCCGGCGTCGCAATGCCACGGCCGATGCGATCGGGGACGGTACGTGCGATCGCGTCAGTCCCCAGCGATCGCGACGGGAATCACTGCGAGGTCGTCGATGCCCTCGAAGTCGTTCGGGTTGGCCGTGTAGACGGGAAGGTCGTTGGCGATCGCGACCGCGGCGATCAGCGCGTCGAAGGCGCGGGCGCTGCGTTTACGCCCGCGATTGCGCAGAGAGGTCCCGACCGAGCCGAACGCCCGCGCCGCGGCGGCATCGAACGGCAGCGCGTCGAAGTCCGACTCGGCCTGTTGCAGATGCGCTTGCCGTGCGACGCGCTCCGGTTCGGTGGCCGCCACGAGCGGGCCGACCGTCAGCTCTGCGAGCGTTATGGTCGAAATCACCGGCTCTTCGGGGAGTAGCTCGGGATCCTCGATGCGACCGAGGAGCAGGAGCGTGCTCGTGTCCAGCAGGCCCTTTGCGGGCCGCGACGCCATGGCTCAGATCTCCATGTCGACGAGGCGGTCGACGTCGTCGCGGAGTCGCGACGGATCGACGTCGGGCAGATGCCGCCGGCGCCGCACCAGTTCGCCCGGCGACAGCGACGGGGTCCGGAGTGGGCGCAGCTCGGCGACCGGCCGACCCGCACGCGTGACGACGAGGCGCTCGCCGGCGAGCACGCGTTCGAGGACCTGCCCACCGCGGTTGCGAAGGTCCCGAATTGTGACTTCGTGCTTCGACATGCCATAGCGTATCACGCGTGAGACAACATGGCTCCTCATGCTCGGAGGATGCCGCACTTCGCCCGTCGCCGTGCCGTCGCCATGGATGCGTCCTCGCCGATCGTCGGCTCCAGGTGCGGCGCGTACTGCCGCGCGTCGTGCAGCAGTCGACGCAGGCTTCCGCGGGGCTGGCCGCCTCGGGGTCCAGAAGCGCGACGATCTCAGAGCGTTCCACCCACGCTGCGCGTGCGGCGAAATGGCCGAGCAGGGCGCAGGTCTTGGCGCCAGGCCGGGCGACCGTCCGACCGTCGGTCCGAACCCCGAACCGTCCGAGCAGGCGAACCGCGACCTACATGGCCAAGTCTACGGGGTCGGATGGCGACGGCGCCGTCCAATCCTGCTGAGTCAAGGGCCGGGAGGCGCCGCGGAGCGTCGCAAGGCGGCGCCGACGTCCACCCGACCGGCTACCATCGTCCCCATGCCGCGCCTCTGCCCGCCCGCCCGGCTCGACGCCGCCATGACCGCCTTCGAGGACGACCCGCAAGACGGTCTCGAACGGCTGGCCGAGCTGGCCCGCCGGTACGCCAAGGACCCCGCCGTCCAGTACGGCTACGGCGTCGCGCTGCTGGACAGCGGACGGACGCCGCAGGCGGTCGATCCCCTCGAGCTCGCCGAGCGCAAGCAGCCGGACGAGGACGTCCGCGATGCGCTGCTGGACACCTACTTCGAGCTGGGCATGGTCGTGCACGCTGAGCGGCTTCTGGGGCGGAACGGCCGCGACCTCGCGGACGAGATCGACGTCGAGGTCGAGATGGCCCGCAACCACGGGCCCGCCTGGCGCGACGTGCCCCGCAAGGACCTTCTGGCGTTCGAGCGGGCGCGTGTCGCCGTGATGCGGGGCGACGACGACGGCGTCCAGCGCATCGCCCAGCTGACGCGCCGGCAGCCGACGTGGCTCCCGCCGTGGACGGCGCTGGCCGCGCTGCGATTCACGAAGGGCGACCTGGAGGGCTTCTACGCCGCCGCCGACGGCGCGCTGGAGGCCGGGCCACGCGACGCCCAGGCGCTGGTCCACGCCGCCCGCGCCGCGCTGTTGCGGGACGGGCAAGACGCCGCTCGTGCCTTGCGCGACCGGCTGGACGACGCTGCCTCGCACCGCGGCGTGTTGGCGGCTCTCGCGGCGCGCGCCGAGGCGGCTGCGGTGATGGACGACGAGGACGCGTTGCGCGTCCTCCTGCGGGGGTTCGACGCCGCCGTGCTCGACGCCGACGGCCCGCCCGAGCTCACCGCCGCCGAAACGGTGGGCGCGCTACGGGGCGCGCTGGACCGACGCGACGAGGAGCCGGACGCCCCGCTGGCGAGGGTGAGCGAGCTGCTGGCCGGCGTCATCGCCTCCTGGGTCGGCCGGGACGACGCGACGATCGAGGCCCGCGTCTGCCGAGATCTCGCTCTGGCGTCGGGCCTGCTGCGGGAGCTGCCGCACCGGCTGGGCTTCGAGGACGAGCACACCGTCCGCATCCTGGCCGGCGCGCTGCTGTTTCGCGACGCGCCTCCTCCGCCCCAGGGCGAGGGCGAAACGTGGGCCGAGATCCTTGCCCGCATCGCCAGCGTTGGGCCGGGCTCGCGGTCCGCGCGGGTGGAGCTGCTCACGTTCCTGGTCTCGCAAGGCGTGATGGACGAGAACGAGCGGCTGCCGTTCGACGGGAGCGACGACGGCGTGACGGTCCACGGCTTCGAGGTCACCGGCGAGCCGACTCCCTCCAGCCTGAGCGACGAGGACCAGGCCCGCGCCGACCACGTTCTGCAGGAGCTCACCCAGGGCCGCCTGGCACCGGCGCTGGCGGTGCTGCCCGAGATGGTCGAGAGGTATCCGGAGGAGGCGTCGATCTCGTTCAACCTGGCGCTGGCCGAGAGGCTGTCCGGCCGGCAGGAGCGGGGTCGCGAGCGGATGGAGCGCCTGCTGGAGACGCACCCCGACTACCTGTTCGTGCGCGCGCAGCTGGCGGTCGAGGCGCTGGAGGCGGGCGACCTGGCGCGCGCCGAGGAGCTGCTGGTGGTGCCGACCGGTCGTGCCCGCCTGCACGTGCACGAGTGGGCCGCCTTCGCCGGCGCGCTGGGGCGCCTGCAGCTGGCGCGCGGCGACGTGGACGGGGCGGAAAGCTACCTGGAGACCATCGAGCGGACCGCGGGCGAAGGCAGCGTGGCCTACCGGATGCTGGAGGACGCCGTCGACGCCCAGGTGCTGGGCGCCGGCGCGGTCGAAGACGAGGTCGACGGGGAGGTCGACGACGAGGTCGACGACGACCTCGCGGGCGATCTCTTCGGCTTCGCCAGCGGCGACGAGGCGCCGGACGAGGGTCTGGCGCGGGCGCTGGCCCAGGCGGCCGGGCCGTCCGATCCGGACGCCGCGCCCGCTGTCGAGGAGGTCGCCGAGCTGCCCCGCCTGCACGAGGCGTGGCACCTGGTAGGCCGGCCGGTCGCATTCCCGATCGGGTCGGAGGGCGAGCTACGCGCGATGCGGATGTTGGCGATCGCCGCGGACGACGGGTACGTGCGGACGTTGACCCTGTACGAGGAGGAGCTGGACGGGCCGACCGCGTACGCCCACCTGGCGACCGCCTGCGTCGGTGGGATGAGCGACGCCCCGCCGGGCCGGCCGGACCGCGTGGTCGTCGAGGACGGCGAGCTGGCCGCGGGACTAAATCGGGCGCTTCAGGGCAGCGGCATCGACGTCGTGCGCGGCGAGGCGACCCCCGCGCTGGCGGTGATCGAGGCGGTCGCCGCCGATATGGGAAGCGGCATGCCGCCGATCCTCTCGGCCACCTCCGAGCTGGAGGCGCGACGGTTCCTCGGCGCCTGTGACGCCTTCTATTCCGCCCAGGCTTGGGACGGCTTCGCGGCCGACCGACCGCTCGCGTTCCGCGTCGGGTCGGGACCGTGGCGCTACGCCACGTTGATGGGCCACGGTGGCGAGGAGTTCGGGTTGGCGATGATGGAGAGTTGGGACGGATTCCAGGCGTTCAGCGGCGGCGACCTCGACGCGGACCAGCGGTTCGACGTCGCCGGCGCCTTCGAGAGCGTGAGCCTCTCGCCGCTCGGCAGCGTCTCCCCGCTGGATACGCCTCTGTACCTGGCGCACGGCTTGGGATCGTACGCGGATGACGAGGTGCCGATGTTCCTGCGCCACGAGCGGGGCGGCCTGGCCGCGCCGTCCCTGCCTCTCTCGGCGTACGGCGCGCTGCTGGAGCTGCTGGCGCAGCGGGCACGACGCGTGCACACGCGGGTCCGCCGGATCGACGCCACGGTGGATACGCCGGCGGGGCCGCTGCGGGTGCGCTATCCCGCCACGGGAGGCGAGGCGGCCGAAGAGTCCGGGGGAGCGGCGGGCCAGGCGTAGCGGCGAGCGAGGCGTAAAGGCGAGCGGGCAAGCCTTCACGCCGACGTCGGAACCGCGGCATCCTGGCGTGAAGGCTCCTCGCCAGACGGCTTCGTCGCCGAAGATGGCGCGCTGCTGGATCGACACTCCGGCGCTCGACTTGGCATGCGACACGAACGCGCTCACTATTGAGACACGGAAGGAGACACCTGCATGCGGTTCATCAGCGTTCGCGATCTCCGGACCATGTCCGCCGAGATTTGGCGTGGCCTCGCAGGGGAGCGCGAGATGGTCGTCACCAGCAATGGACGTCCGGTCGCGATCCTGGTGGCCGTCGACGAGGCTTCGCTCGAGGCATCGCTCCGCGCGTTTCGACGCGCTCGCGCCATCGACGCGGTCCACGGCATGCAGCGCGGCTCCGTCGCCTGCGGGACCGACGCGATGACGCCGGACGAGGTCGACGCCGAGGTGGCTGACGTGCGCGCGCTTCGCCGCCGTTGAGGATCGTCCTCGACACCAACGTCTTGGTGTCCGGCGTTTGTCGCCCTTTGGCGCGCCTGCCGATGTCGTGCGTCTGGTCGTGTCGGGCACCGTCACGTCGAGTGTCGACGCGCGGATCCTGATCGAGTACGGCCAGGTGCTCGCCCGGCCCAAGGTCGGTTTCGACCCGGACGACGAGCCCTTTTTCCAGGTGGCGATCGCTGGCCGCGCCGACGCTTTGGTCACCGGAAACCTGGTGCACGTTCCTGCAAGTGCCCGCGCAGGTGTGACGGTGCTCCGACCCACCGAGTTCTTCGCCTGGGTCCGTGACGCCTAGGTGCGTGACGCCTAGGTGCGTCGCGCAGGGAGCGCCTGCCACGACGGTCCAATCCCCCTTGCAAGGCCCATGTTCCCTCCGTGCCAGTCCGGATCGTGGCGCGGAGCGTCGTCGTCAAGGAT
>JBHEOT010000085.1:5149-5639 GCA_046260675.1 Trueperaceae bacterium
GGCTGCCGAGGCCGACCGCCTGTGCGGGGTGGCGCGCATGGTGTTCGCCTTCATGAACGCCGGTGCAGCGGCCGATCGTGACCGCGAGGTCGGTGAACGGATCGCAGGCTCCGCACCTGGCCAGCGTCGCGCACGAACGCGCACGCTCTCGGCCTTCCATGCTCGCGACCCGACGTCGAGGATGGCGGTTCGTCCGCGACCGCGATCCAGCAGCACGACCTTGACCGGCAGCCCCATCATGCTGGCCGACCAGGCCGAGGCGGCCTACCTGCTGGCCAGCGACCGTCTGGCCAAGACGACAGGCCAGATCCTCGTCGTGGACGGCGGTCTGCACGAGACGTTCTTGCGGTGACGGGTGCTTCACCGTGAAGCACCTCGGCCGGGCCTACCCGCGCAGTCGAGGGTCGAGGTCGAGGACCGACCCGATCTCGATCGCCTGTCCGAAGTCGGGATGTGCGGGGTTGACGAGATAGTTCATGTAGCTGGGCTC
>JBHEOT010000086.1:0-497 GCA_046260675.1 Trueperaceae bacterium
CGAGCGCACCCGCGAGTACGCGCTGCTGCGCACGATCTGCATGAAGCGCGGCGACGTGCTGCGCTTGGCGCTGTGGGAGGCCGGGTGGGTGAGCGCTGCAGGCGTCGTCGTCGGCTTGGCCCTCGGCGTCGTGCTCGCGGGCGGCATCAACCAGATCAACGCGATCGCGCTCGGGTACGACCCGCGCACGCTCGTCATCCCGTTTCGGGCGGCGGCGATCGCGGCCGGCGTGGGCATCGCGGTGGCGATGGTGGCGGGGAGCCTGCCGGCGCGCGCCGCGGCCCGCACGTCGCCGCTCGGCGCGCTGCGCGGGGCCGAGGTCGCGCGCGACCCACGCCTCGTCGTGCTCGGCTGGGTGCTCGTCGCCCTCGGCGTGGTCTTCAGCCAGCTCCCATGGTCCGGGTACGCCGCCCTGTTCGGCACCGCCATCGCGATGGCCACCTTCTTCGCCGGCGTCGCGTTGGCGGCGGAGGGTCTGATCCGACCGGCGGTGGCGC
>JBHEOT010000086.1:507-5635 GCA_046260675.1 Trueperaceae bacterium
GCTGCTCGGTGCCCTGCTCGGGCCCGCGGGACGGCTCGGGGCCGGCTTCACGGTGCGCAACGCGTCGCGCAACGGGGTCGCGGTCGGCACGGTCATCGTGGGGACCGGTCTGATCATCGGCGTGGGGTCCATGGTCGAGGGCATCAACGTCGCCGTCGCCGACTGGGTCGACACGACGATCGTCGGCGACCTGTTCATCACGTCGGCCGCGCCGTTCCCGAACGATTTCGAGGCGCGGGCCGCCGGGGTCGCCGGGATCGACCAAGCGTCGGGCATCGGGCTGCGGGTCGTCCGCTACGAGCCCGAGGGTGCGACCCGGGGCCGGACGGTCGCGCTCGTCCTCGTCGACCCGGCGCGCTTCGAGCCGAACGCGGGCTTCGGTTCGCTGCAGTACATCTCCGGCCAAGGAGACGCCGCGGCCGGGTACGCAGCGCTCCTCGAGGGGGGCGCGGTGCTGGCGGCCAACACGATCCGCGACCGCTTCGGCGTGGGCGTGGGCGACACCGCCCGGCTGCGCACCGACGACGGTTTCGTCGACTTCCCCATCTCCGGCGTCGTGGTCGACTACACGGGCGGCGGCGAGACCTTCATCGCCTCGCTCGCCGACCTCCCGCGCTTCGGCGGTGGGAGCCCCGACCTGTTCGTCGCGACCGTCGACGCGGGCGCGGACCCGGCCACCGTGCGCGAAGCGCTGCTCGAAACCTTCCCCGACGTGCTGCTCGACGTCACCCTCAACCAGGCCTACCGCGCGCAGGTGCAGGAGCTGCTCGCGCAGTCGTTCGCGACGACGAACACGCTGCTGCTGCTCGCCGCGCTCATCGCCGCGCTCGGCGTGGCCAACACGCTCGGCATGAACCTGTCCCGGCGCGCGCACGAGATCGCGGTGCTGCGCACCGTCGGGCTGCGCCGCGCCGGCGTGCGCCGTTTGGTGATCGCGGAGGGCGTCGTCGTGCTCACGCTCGGGGCGGTGCTCGGCGTCGCTTTCGGGCTGTTGCTGTCGGACGTGATCACGGCGGGTGCGCGTGCGCTCACCGGCTACGCCATCGAAGCGGTGGTCCCCTGGCGGCTGCTCATCGCCGCCGCGGTGTTCACCCCGATCCTCGGTTTCCTCGCCTCTTGGCTGCCGGCCCGACGGGCCGCCCGCCTCGCCCCGCGCGTCGCCCTCGGCGCCTCGGAGTCCGCATGACTTCTCCCTCCGCCGCCCCCGAACGACCCGCCCCCCACGCCGCACCCTCCGCCCTCGAGGCGCTCGGCCTGCACAAGCGCTACGCGTTGGGCGGCGAGACCGTCCATGCGTTGCGGGGCGTCGACCTCGTCGTCCAGACCGGCGAGTTCGTCGCCGTGATGGGGCCCTCCGGGTCGGGCAAGAGCACGCTGCTGCACCTGCTGGGCCTGCTCGATGCGCCGGACGCGGGGACGATCGCGCTTGCCGGCGAAGCGACCGCCGGCCTCGACGACGACGCGCTGACCGACGTCCGCCGACGCCGCCTCGGGTTCGTGTTCCAGGCCTTCGAGCTGGTCCCGAACCTGACCGCCCGCGAGAACGTGCTGCTCCCCGCCGAGATCGCGGGCGAGGGCGACGCGGCCGCGGGGCGCCTCACCGCGCTCGCGACCGCCCTGGGGATCACCGACCGCCTCGACCACCGACCGGATCAGCTCTCCGGCGGGCAACGCCAGCGCGTGGCGATCGCGCGGGCGCTGATCAACGACCCGGTCCTGGTGCTCGCCGACGAACCGACCGGCAACCTCGACAGCCGGACCGGACGCGAGGTGCTCGACTTGCTGCGCCGCGGCGTCGACGACCAGGGCTGGACGGTCGTCATCGTCACCCACGACGCGCAGGCCGCGCTCACGACCGACCGCATCGTCTTCCTGCGCGACGGTGCGATCGCCGGCGAGGCGCGCACGAGCGACGACGACGTTCGGAGCCAGCTCGACGCCTTTCTCGCAGGCTGACGCGGCGCCCACGGCATAAAGCCTTCCGGGCGGGCCGACGTGGCGCAGCGCTTGACGCGCGCGCACCGTGGGTCTAGCATGCCTGTATGATGTGTAAGATACACACGATGCGCCGCGCCATCACCGGCTACCGGTCGCGGCGATGACCCCGTCACCCGACCGCCCGCGCGTCCTCCTCCTGTGCGGCGGCCGGTCCGCCGAGCACGAGGTATCGCTCGCCTCGGCGCGCTCCTTGCTCGCCGAGACCTCCGAACGGGTAGCGTGGGAGCCGCGCGTCATCGACCAGGACGGTCGCTGGCTGGACGCCGCATCGAGCCGCCAGCGGCTCACCGGTGAGGAAGCGACCGCCACCGGCGCTCCGGTCGACCTCGAAGCGCTCACCGGCGCGGACGCCGTGTTCCCGCTGCTCCACGGCCCCTTCGGCGAGGACGGGCGGCTGCAGGGGCTCTTCGAGGTCCTCGGCGTCCGCTACGTGGGCTCTGGTGTGCTCGGGAGCGCCGTCGGGATGGACAAGCTCGTCATGAAGGCGGTGCTCGGCGCCGCCGACCTGCCGCAGGTCGCCTACGAGGGCGTGACGCAGGACGCCTGGCGACGGGCGCCGGACACGGTCCGCGCGCGCCTGGACAGCCTGGGCTGGCCGGTGTACGTCAAGCCGGCCAACCTCGGCTCGTCGATCGGCATCGCGCGCGCCGACGATCCGACCGAGCGCGACGCCGCCCTGGACGCCGCGTTCGGCTACGACCGCCGTGCGATCGTCGAACGCGCGTTCCGTGACAAGCGCGAACTCGAGGTGGCCGTCCTAGGCATCGACGACCCCGAAGCGAGCGTCGTCGGCGAGATCTCGTTCGGGGGCGATTTCTACGACTACGCCACCAAGTACGAGGCGGGGCGCGCGCGCCTCGACGTCCCCGCAGACGTTCCGGAGCGGGTGGCGGACGCCTGCCGCGCGCTCGCCCGGCGCGCGTTCCTGGCGGTCGACGCCGCCGGGCTCGCGCGCGTCGATCTGTTCTGGTCTCCGAGCCGCGACGAGCTGGTCGTCAACGAGATCAACACCATGCCCGGCTTCACCGCCACCTCGATGTACCCGCGGCTGTGGGCGGCGTCCGGGATCGCGTACCCGGAGCTCGCGGCGCGCTTGGTCGGGCTCGCCCTCGCCGACCGCTGACCCGCTACCGGCCAACCCGGGTATCATCTGCGCGTTCGGAGGTGACGTCGCCCCCAAGCGCCGGGACAACCCGACCGGTCCGCCGCCCGTCCGAGCCGCGCCCCTGGGCGATCGGCTCGACGCGGCCGTGCGCCTGCTCGCCCGCCCCGAGGACGCCGATCCCGACGGAGCGACGGCGCAAGGCGACCACGACCTCGCGCCCAGGCCCCTCACGAACCTCGGCGCCGCCCGGGTCCTCATCCTCAACGCCAGCTACGAACCGCTGCACGTCTGCTCGGTCAAACGCGCGATCACGCTGCTGATGCAGGACCTGGCAGAGCGCGTTCAAGACGGCGACCGCGTGCTTCGCTCACCGTCGTCGGTCGTCGCGGTGCCGAGCGTGATCCGGTTGCGCCGCTACGTGCGCCGCCCGCACCGGCAGCGCGTGGCCTTCAACCGCAAGAACGTGTTCCGGCGCGACGACCACACCTGCCAGTACTGCGGCGTCCGCAGCCACGACCTGACGCTCGACCACGTGCACCCGCGCTCGCGCGGCGGCCCGACCTCGTGGGAGAACGTGGTCGCTTGCTGCCGACGCTGCAACGCCACCAAGCGCGACCGGACGCCGCAGGAAGCCACGATGGTCCTGCGCCGCCGACCGGCGGCGCCGGCGTTCCTGTTCAGTTCGGTGTACGGGGTGCTGCCCGACGCGGATCCGGCCTGGGAAGCCTACCTGCCGCGCGGCCGCTAGCGTCGCCGCGAATCGCCGAACAGCCGCGACAACAGCGCCGAGACGACCGACAGCACGAGCGCGCCCCAAACGGCAGTCCAGAAGCTCGCGATTTGCAGCGGCGAGAGCACCGAGGCCAGCGCGAGCGCCAGGCCGTTGACGACGAGCAGGAACAGACCGAAGGTCAGCACGGTGACCGGGAGCGTCAGAAGCACCATCACCGGCCGCACGACCGCGTTCACCAGACCGATCACGAGCGCCGCCAAGAGCAGCGGCACCAGACCGCCGGAGGCGATGCTCATACCGCCCACGACCTGCACGGTCACCCAGAGCGCCAAAGCGTTCAGTCCCCAACGGACGAGAAGGTTCATGGGTTGGAGTGTAGCAGCGCCGATCGTCCGCCGCCTGCCTCGAACGCAGGAGGACGTCTCCCCCGTTGGCGGTAGGCCGGATCCCGCTACCGCGGAATCCGGCGCAGCACCGGCCGGGGATCGCCCACGTCGAAGCCGACCGAGCTCAGGATGGCCACCAGCTTGGGATCGCGGACCGATAGCTCGGCGCGCACCCGGCCCATCGGACTGGACCCGGCGAACTCGTGGAGCAGCGAGAGCACCAGACGCCGCAGCATCTCGGTCGACCCGCGGTGCGGCGCCGACACGCCGATCGCGGTCAGCGCGAACTCTCCGTCCACCCCCGCCCGCCGCCGCCCGGCCAAGGCGTACCCGACCGGCGGGCGGTCCAGCGTCTCGTAGGCCAAGCACCACAAGTCGGGCGTGAAGCGGCCGTGGGCGCGCTTGAGCCAAGCCCAGCGGCCGTCGCCGAGCGGCTGCTCCTCCGCGGACGCCACGAAGGTGCGGAACTCATGGTCGACGTCGAGCCGCCACGCCTCCAAGACGAGCGGCCGCCCCAGGGGCGGCGCCTCCGAGAGGTCGAACGCCAACAGCCGCAGCGCATCCGCCTCGAAGCCCGTTGGCGCGAGCGCTTCGCGCATGGCGGAGGCCGCTGCCGTAGGCACCGCGGAGAGGTCGAGCTCCACGGCCTCGTGGGGGTGGCGATCGAGCACTTGGGCGACGAGGGTGGCGAAGCCGGAAGGGTCGTCGCCGACGTACCAAGGCTGAGCGAGCCGCAGGGTCGGATCGTCGAGGTCGGGATCGGGCGGCCACGCGACGATGCCGGCCACCGGCTCGACGGCCTCCGCCACGTCGTCGGCATCGCCGTCGGGCACCAGCACCCACGCCCGCGCCGCGTCGCGACGTGGATCGCGCAGCTGCACCACGGTGCGGCGCGCGAGCCCCCAC
>JBHEOT010000087.1:0-5554 GCA_046260675.1 Trueperaceae bacterium
CGATCCGGCGGTGGTCGCCAGCTGGTTCGTCGGCGACGATGTTGTGCTCGTCGCCGACGATGTCGTGGTCGTCGCCGACGATGTCGCTCGGCGGACCTGAGGGGGTCGTCCTGGCGACGGGTGCCGGCCCGTCAAACTGCCGACCGCGACGCCACGGGCTGTTCGGTCGCCGGTCCCGCATCGGAGGCACCACCGTGAGTCAGCCGTTCGACCGGATCCGCACCCACCGCTTCCACCCGCTCCAGCCCGACCGCCGCACCTTCACGGTCGATCGTGACCTCGGCGTTCAGGGCGTCGCGGACCCGGACGACCGCGACGGGCGCGTGCGCTCGTTGGCGCTGCGCGACGCCGTCGCCCTCGCGGCGGACGACGCCCCAGCCGTCGTGCAGGCGCTGGACGACGGCGACCTGAACGTTCGCGTCGTCGCCGCCGCCGCGCTGGGCGTCGCGCGGGTGCACGACGCCCGCGGGGCGCTCGAACGCATGCTCGTCCACGACCCCGAGCCGATCGGGCGCGCGTACGCCGCGATCGCCCTCGGCGAGCTGGGCAGCGCGGCCGCGGTGCCGGTGCTGCGCGACCGCCAAGCGTCCGAGCCCGACGCCGACGTGCGGCATCAGCTCGAGCTGGCGGTGGCGCAGGTGGCGTCGGGGCGCTGGGCGAGCGACGCGCAGCGCGCCGCCTTCCTGGCGCTGCGCGACGACGCGTTCGGCCGGGTGCGGGCTGGGGACGTGGCGCCTGGGTTCGCGCTCGACGACACCGAGGGCGAGCGCTGGCGGTTGGACGACGGCCGTGGGCGTTGGCAGGTCCTCATCTGGATCTTCGCCGATTGGTGCCCGGTGTGCCACCACGAGTTCAAAGAGCTAATGGAGGCGCGCACCGAGTTCGAGCGGCTCGGGGTGCGGCTCGCCACCCTCGAGGCGCACGACGCCTGGCGCGGTCGCCTGATGGTGGGGCGCGAGATCGAGCCGGCGTTGTGGGGCTCGCGCTCGTGGTTCCGCGCGGCCTACAGCGAGCGGATCTGGTGGTCGCATCTGCCCGACCTGGCGGGCGCGGTCGGTGCTCGCTACGGCACGGAGCCGATGACGTTCGCGGTGCACGGCGAGTTCGTCAACCGGCCCACCACCGTCGTCGTCGACCCCGAAGGGGTGGTGCGCTTCGCGTACGCCGGCAGCTTCTGGGGCGACCGCCCGACGATCGAGCAGACGCTCGACCTGATCCGCACCCGGGACTTCACCTTCGTGCATCCCGATCGCCTCGCGTCCCCCGCCGCCGGTGGGCGCTGACGGCGAAGCTCGTGCTGCTGGCCTGTCAAGCAGCCGACGGCGCGCCGGGGTGGGCGCAGGGGTACGGTCGACCATGGAAACCGAACCGCAGCCCGCGATCGATCCCGATGCCCAATGGACCAAGGTCCTCGAGCCGGACGAGCTGCCCGAGGGGCGCGTCAAGGCCGTCGACTGCGGCTTGCGCAGGCTCTGCCTGACGCGCTTCGAGGGGCGCTACGGCGCCCTCGACCACCGCTGCCCGCATCAGGGTGGCCCGCTCGCCGACGGCAGCATCGAGAAGGGCTGGCTGCGCTGCCCGTGGCACGGATGGGATTTCCACCCGACCACCGGCCGGCCGCCGGAGGGGTTCGACGACGCCGTGCCGGCGTACCCCGTCGAGGAGCGCGCCGACGGCGTGTACGTCGCCTTGCCGCCCGAACCCGAGGTGCCGCGCACGGTGGCGGACGCGATGGTCGAGACGATGGTCGCGTGGGGCACCCGCTGGGTGTTCGGCATGGTCGGCCACTCGAACCTCCACGTGGCCGAGGCGGTGCGGCGCGCGGGCGAGCGGGGCGACCTCGGCTACGTCGCCATCCGCCACGAGGGGGCGGCCGCCTTCGCGGCCTCCGCGTACGGCAAGCTCACGGGGCGGCCCGCGGCCTGCCTCGCGATCGCCGGGCCGGGTGCCACCAACCTGCTCACGGGCCTGTGGGACGCGCACGTCGACCGCAGCCCGGTGCTCGCGCTCACCGGGCAGGTGGCGACGCAGGTGCTGGGCACCGGCGATTTCCAGGAGGTCGACCTGCGCGCGGCGTACGGCGGCGTGGCGGTATGGAGCGCGACCGTCCTGCCCGGGTCGCACCACGAGGAGCTGATGGGGCGAGCGTGGAAGAGCGCGGTCGTCGAACGCGGCGTGGCGCACCTGGTGTTCCCGGACGAGGTCGCGGGGCAGGCCTCCGACGCGCCTGCGGGCGACCCGGCCGGGCGCGTGGCCGAGGCCGGCATCCGCCCCGACCCGCACGTGTTGGACGAGGCCGAGCGGCTCGTCGCCGCCGCCGAGCGGCCGGTGGTCGTGGTCGGCCACGGCGCCCGCTTCGACATGGACGCCGTCGTCGCGCTCGCCGAGGCGCTTCACGCGCCGGTGCTCACCACCTTCAAGGCCAAAGGCCAGATCCCGGACGACCACCCGCTCGCCGCGGGCGTGCTCGGGCGCTCGGGGACGCCGGTCGCGTCGTGGTTCATGAACGAGGCCGACCTGCTGATCGTCTTCGGGGCCAGCTTCTCGACCCACACGGGCATCAGCCCCATGAAGCCCACCATCCAGGTCGACCGCGACCGAGCGGCGCTGGCCAAGTTCCACGCGATCGACCTGCCCGTGTGGGGCGACGTCGCGCCGGTGGCGCTCGAGCTGCGCGACCGCGCCGCCGGGCGCGTGGCCGACGACGCGCAGCGCGGCGAGCTCGCCGAACGCTGGGCGCTGTGGCGGAGCGAGAAGGCTCGGCGGCGCGAGGACGACCGCGGCCGCGGCCTCGCGGGTGCGGCGGTGTTCGCTGCGCTCGAGCGCCACGTGCCGGCCGACGCGGTCATGACGGTCGACGTGGGCAACAACACCTACGCCTTCGGGCGCACCTTCGAGACGCGCGGCCAGACCGTGCTGCTGTCGGGGTACCTCGGGTCGATCGGGTTCGCGTTGCCCGCGGCCCTCGGAGCCTGGGCGGCCACGCAGGAGCCGGGGCCGTGGCACGGCCGGAAGGTGGTGTCGGTGTCGGGCGACGGCGGCCTGGGTCAGTACCTGGCCGAGCTCACCACCCTCGTGCGCCACGGTATGGACGTCACCCACGTGCTCCTCGTCGACGGTCAGCTCGGCAAGATCAGCAAGGAGCAGCGCGACGGCGGCTTGCCGGTATGGCAGACGGACCTGGTCAACCCGGACTTCGCCGCGTTCGCGCGCTCCTGCGGCGCGCACGCCGTGCGCGTCGAGCGCCGCGAGGACCTCGACGGCGCGTTCGCGACGGCCTTGGCGCACCCGGGACCCGCGCTCGTCGAGGTCCACGTCGACCCGGCGCTCGTATGACGCGCGGCGCGGCGCGCCGCCACCCGAGAGGAGCCCCATGACCCCCACCCCGTCCGCCGGCGCTTGGCGCCCGCTTCCCACGCTCGACCCCGAGCGCCTCGCGACCGCGCGTAGGGCGCTGCACCACGCCCTACAGGTGCCGGCCGCGCTGCATGTCGGGCGCTACGCGCCCCTCGCCGACCAGAGCCACACGAGCTTCGCGTGGCGCGACGATCGCTTCGTGAGCAGCGGCGATCCGGCGCTGCCCTGGCGGGCCGCGCTCGACCCGGTCGCGCTGGCGGTCGAGCTGCAGACGACCGACGGCGATGGCGACGGCCGCACGGTGGCGCGCGTCGAGCTGGCCGGGCGCACGCTCGACGAGGCCCACGCGGCGTGGCAGGCGTCCCTCGACGCCCACCTCGGTGCGGCCCCCTATCGGCGCCTGGAGGCGGAGCTGCCCGAACACCCGGTGGCGTCCGGGGCGCCGTTCGTGCGCGACGAGCTCGCCCTCGGGGCGTTGCGCGACGCCTTCGCCGACGCCGCGTTGGCCCTCGACGGCCTGCGCCCTCGGATGCAGCGGCCCTCGCCGCGGCGCGTGTGGCCGCACCACTTCGACGTCGCGGTGCTCGACGCCCTCGATCCGGACGGCGTCGACCCGGAGGAGGCGCGCAGCGTCGGCGTCGGGATGACGCCGGGCGACGGTGGCGTCCCCGAGCCGTACTACTACGTGACCCCCTGGCCGTACCCGGCGGCGCCGGCGCTGCCGCTGCTGCCCGCCGGACGCTGGACGACCGACGGCTGGGTGGGCGCGCTGCTGCCCGCCTCGGCGTTCACCGACCTCGCGGGCGACGACCAGGCGGCGCGCGTGCGCGCTTTCCTCGAGGCCGCGTACGGCGCGAGCCGCGCGCTGCTCGCGCAAGGGGGGGCGTGAGGTGGCCGGCGTGCGCATGATCGCCGCGATGAGCGCCGACCGCGTGATCGGTCGCGAGGACGGCCTCCCCTGGGACGTCCCGGCGGACTACGAGCACTTCAAAGCGAGCGTCCGCGGCGGGGCGGTGGTGATGGGGCGCCGGAGCTACGCCATCTTCGGCGGCGACCTCGACGACGTGCTGGCGATCGTCGTGACCCGCAGCGAACACGCCCCCGCCGGCAGCCAACGAGCGGGCGACCTCGAGACGGCGTTCGCGGACGCGGCGGCCAGCGGGCGCCCCGTGTGGGTGGCCGGGGGCGCGAGCGTCTACGCGCAGGCGCTGCCGTACGCCGACGAGCTGCAGCTCTCCATCGTGCCCGGCCAGTTCGACGGCGACGCCTGGTTCCCGGCGTGGGACGAGAACTCGTGGGCCCTGGCCGAGGAGGACCCGCGCGAAGGCTACGTGTTCCGGCGCTACGTGCGGACCGCACCGGAGTCGACGTGAGCCGTCCAGCGCCCGCCGCGGCGCGTGCGGCGACTCGCGGCGCCCGGCGTCAGGCGGCGGGCGCGTCCGCGCGCGCCTCGGCCCCCGTCACCCCCGTGAGGAACGCCAGGTAGGTCGGCACGAGCGGCAGCACGCAGGGCGACAGGAACGACAGCACGCCCGCCGCGCCCGAGACCAACAGCCCCGGCGCCGCCCCGGCCAGGGCCCCTTCGAGGCTCCCGAGCGACGCGAGGTAGGGCGCGATGCGCGCGAGCTGCCCCGATAGCAGCAGCAGCCCCACCGCGACCAGAAGCCACCCCGCGAGGCGCTCGCCGCGGTCGCCGAAGCGGCGCGCCAGCGACGCGGTCGGCGCCAGCCACGCCAGCAGCAGGAACGGGAGCGCGAAGCCGATCGCGTACGCACCCAGCAGCAGGGCGCCGCGACCAGCGTCGCCGCCGGTGCTCGCGAGCGCGAGCACCCCCGCCAGCACCGGCCCGACGCAGGGCGTCCAGCCGACGCCGAAGGCGAGTCCCACCACCGCCGAGCCGGCGTACCCGCCCGGGTGCCGGGCGACGCGCACGCGCGCCTCGCGCTGCAGGAACGGGAGGCGCAGCACGCCGGCGAGGACCAGGCCGAACCCGACCAGCAGCACCCCGGCGACGATCCGCAGCGCCCGGTCGTACACGAAGAAGAGCTCGCCGATCAGGCCCGCGCCGAAGCCGAGCGCCACGAACACCAGCGACATCCCGAACATGAAGGCGGCGCCGTGGGCGACGCGGTGCGCCGTCGCGCGGGCGCGGGTGCTCGGCGCGCTCACGGCGACCAGTCGACGCTCAGGGTGGTGT
>JBHEOT010000088.1:0-3069 GCA_046260675.1 Trueperaceae bacterium
GACGACCCGGTCGATGTTGCCACCGGCGAGGAAGTGCGCCTCGAGCTGATCCTGGCTGACGTCGATGCCGGCTTTGTCCGCCTTGATGAGCGGGAGGATGATCCGGTGCGGCGGCACGCGCCGAAGGCGCATGGCCACCAGGCTCAGGAGGCTGACCTTGACGCCGGCGGCGACCGCGGAGACCCAGAGCCCTACCGGGATGACGGTGAACAAGACGAGGAAGAAGAGGACGATGGCGCCGGCGAGGAAGAGCAGGGGAATGTCCACGAAGAAACTCCTTTAAAGCGGGATCAACGCTCGGCGCCGTCGGCCGGGGCAGTAGGAACGGTGGTCTCGTGGGCGCGCACCGTCACGCGGTTGCCCTCGACGCGCACGACGCGGACGGCGGTTCCGGCCGCGACGTAATCGCCCAGCGTAACGACGTCGACGCGCTCGTCGTCGAAGCGCGCGAGGCCGGACGGCCGCAGGTCGGTCAGCGCGGTCCCGACGGCCTCGAGGAGGTCGCCGCGTTCGTTGGACCGACCCGGGGTGACGGGCGCCGCGTCGGGCGTTCGGCCGATGCGGGTCGCGAGCCGAAAGCGCGACGCGACTCGACTGTACGGCAACACCCATAGGAGGGAGGCCAAGAGCAGCCCGCCGAACACCGTGCTGCCCCCCAGGACCGTCACCCAGCTCTCCTGGAACACGCGGAACACGGCGTACCCGAGCACACCGAGGCCCAGCACACCTGCGACCCCGAACCCTGGGATGACGAGCGCCTCGATGGCGAGGAGCACGATCCCGACCAAGATCAAGACCAGGTCCAGAGGTCCCGCCGGCGTCGCGACGAAGGCGGTCAAGCCGAGCAGCGCCAACGCCAGGATGCCGATCCCGCCCGGGACACCGAAGCCGGGGGAGAAGAACTCGAGCACCAGACCGCCGACGCCGAGCACGAGCAGCAGCGCGACGATGAGCGGGTTCGCGAGGAAGGTCCCCACGCGCTCCGCCACGTTGGGCTCCAGCCGTTCGACCCGTGCGCCGCCGTACCCGAAGCGTTCGAGCGCGTCCTGAAGGGTGCTTGCCTCGATGTCGGCGATGCCGTACTCGACCGCCTCGGCCGAGGTCAAGCTCACGAGCTCTTCGCTGGTGGCCAAGCCGGGGATGTCGATGCGGGCGTCCACCATCGCTTCCGCGACGCGCGGGTCGCGCCCACGCGCCTCGGCGATCGCGCGGAACTCGCCGCGCACGGCCGAGTTGAACTTCTCGTCCACCGGAGAGACACCCAGCGGCGTCGCGACGATGGGCGTGGCGGCGCCGATCACCGATCCTGGAAGCATCGCCACCTGCTCGGCCGCCATCGCGATCAGCGCGCCGGCCGAGAAGGCGTTGCGCACGACGGCGAGGGTCGGCACCTCCGCGCGGCTCAAGACGTCGTCGACGATGCGCTGCATCGCGGTGACCTGCCCGCCCGGGGTGTCGAGGTAGATGACGAGCGCCAGCGGCCGCTCGCGGTTCGCACGGTCGATGCGGGCGCGCACGAAGGCGGCCGTGGCGGCGCTGATCTCGTTCTCGATGGGGATCACCCAGACCGCGTCCGCGGAGGGCGAGGGCTGGGCCAGGGCGCTCGGCGACCAAGGCAACGCCAGGACGATCAGCGCGACGGCAACGAGCCATGCGTGGGAAGGGCGTGGGATGGCGGGGGCAAACGTGCGCCAGACCGCGTTGAGGACGTGCTTCACGCAAGCACAGTAGCATGTCGGTGCGCGCCCACCGTGACCTGGCACCCCCGCCCGTCCGGCCGTCGACCGAGGCGGCGGATCGCCCGGGGGCAGCCGAAGATCAGGAGTTGGCACGCCGCAACGCATGTGGTAGCCTTCTCGCCCGTCGGCGTGGATCGTGGGCGTATAGCTCAGTCGGTAGAGCGGCGGTCTCCAAAACCGTAGGTCGAGGGTTCAAGTCCTTCTGCGCCCGCCACGTCGAACGCGACGGCCCCCCGGAACGCCGGGGGGCCGCTTCGTCTTCGCGCACAGGAAGCGCCGTCCGATGATGCGGTAGCATCTTGACCACGATGCTTTGGATTCTTGGGAGGTCCGCATGACGACCCCGTCCACCCCTACAGCCGCCACCCCGGCGCGCTCCGTGCCCGACCCGAACGAACGCATCACCTTCAGCGCCGCCGGCGCGGCCAAGGCGAGCGAGCTGCTCGCGACCCTGCCCACCGGGTCCGCCGTGCGGGTCTACATCAAATCCGGCGGGTGCTCCGGCTACAGCTACGGCATGGCCGTCGACGAGAAACGGCTCGAAGGCGACCGCGTCTTCGAAGACGGCGGCGCGCACGTCGTCGTCGATGCCAAGAGTTGGCCGCTGCTGCGCGGGAGCGAGATCGACTACGTCGAGAACATGATGGGCGGCGGGTTCCACGTGACGAACCCGAACGCGACCAGCGCGTGCGGCTGCGGTAGCAGCTTCCGCACCGACGGCCAAGCGGCGCCCGACGGCGAGGGCGCACCGAGCTGTAGCTGAGCACTACCCTCGCTTCGGCCGAGAACGAACGAGCGCGGGCGCCCCTGGGGGCGCCCGCGCTCGTTCGCGTACGACCGACCGTCCCTTTGGACGGATGCGCCTCCTTCAGGAAGCGCCGAACCGGTGCTTGAGGATCGGCTTGCGCGCCGCCGCCACCTCGTCGAGCCGCCGCACCGGCGTGGTCTGCGGCGCCTCGGCCAGGTAGTCCGGGTCCGCGGCCGCGCGCTCGAGCACCTCGCCGAGCACGGCGGCGTAGGCGTCGAGGCTCTCGAGCGACTCGGTCTCGGTGGGCTCGACCATCATCGCCTCGCGCACCACCAGCGGGAAGTAGACGGTCATCGGGTGGACGCCGTAGTCGAGCAGCGCCTTCGCCACGTCGAGGGTGCGCACCCCGTCGGGCGGTCGCGCGACGAACTCGTGCATGTTCACGCGGTCGAAGGCGACCGTGTACCCGGCCTGCTTCATGCGCACGCGCAGGTAGTTCGCGTTCAGGACCGCCATGGTGCTCACGCGCCGCAATCCTTCGGCGCCCAGGCGCCGAAGGTAGGCGTACGCGCGCACCAGGTT
>JBHEOT010000088.1:3079-4910 GCA_046260675.1 Trueperaceae bacterium
GTGCACGACGTCGAAGCCCATGTCGCCCGGTCGGGCGCGCCCGACGATCGCGTTGAGGTTCGCGCCGTCGTAGTACAGCTGCGCCCCCACGGCGTGCGCCGCTTCGGCGATCTCGAGGATGCGGGTCTCGAAGATGCCGAGGGTGTTGGGGTTCGTGAGCATGACCGCCGCGGTCTCGGGACCCAGCGCCGCCTTGAAGCCTGCGAGGTCGACCTCGCCGTCGGGGCCCGTCGGCACCTCGACGACCTCGTACCCGGCCATGGCCGCGGTCGCCGGGTTGGTGCCGTGGGCGCCGTCGGGGCACAGCACGACCCGGCGCTGCGCGTCCTCGCCGTTGGCGGCGTGGAAGGCGCGGATCATCAGGATCCCGGTCAGCTCACCGTGGGCGCCCGCGGCCGGCTGCAGGCTGACCGCGTCCATGCCGGTCACGGTCGCGAGGTCCAGCTGCAGGCGGTGGAGCAGCTCCAGGATCCCCTGAGCGTGGTCGGGGTCCTGGTACGGATGCAGGTCGAGGAAGCGCTCGGCGGCGTCCTCGTGGAGCTTCGGGTTGTACTTCATGGTGCAGCTGCCGAGCGGGTACATGTTGCCGTCGATCGAGAACTGCCGGTGCGCGAGCTGGGTGTAGTGCCGCACCAGATCGAGTTCAGCGACCTCGGGGAGCCGCGGCGCGTCGGCGCGCAGGTGCTCCTCGCCGAGCAGCTCGGCCATGGGGGCGCCCTCCGTGATCGGTGGTCGGGCGGCGCGCCGCCCGGGGCGGCCGCGCTCGAAGATGACCGGGAAGTCCGGGCTGCGGAAGCTGTCGGCGACGTTCACGCGAGCACCTCCTGACGGTGTACGGCGAGCTCGCCGATCGCCTGCAGCGCAGCGACGAGCGCTTCGACGTCGGCGTCGGTGGTGAGTTCGGTGGCGGCGAGCGTGACGGCGGTGCCCAGCCCGTACTCCGGGCCGACCGGAACCCCGGCTCGGATCCCGCGCTCGGCGAGCGCGCGCCGCACGACGACGCCCTCGGCCGCCGTGCGAAGCGCGAACTCGTTGAAGAACGGCGCGTCGCGGACCACGCGGCCACCGGCCGCAGCGATCCGGTCGGCGGTCTGGTGCGCGCGCCGCACGCTCCCCTCGGCCATCTCGCGCAGCCCCTGCGGACCGACCGCTGCGAGGTTGACGGCGGCGAGCAGCGCGGTGAGCTGGTGGTTGGAGCAGATGTTGGACTTCGCCTTGGCGCGGCGGATGTGCTGTTCGCGCGCCTGCAGCGTGAGGACGAACGCGCGCTTGCCGTCGACGTCCTTGGTCTGACCGACCAGCCGCCCGGGCAGCTGCCGCAGCAGCGGCTCGGTGACGACCATGAAGCCGAACGCCGGGCCGCCGAACTGCATCGGCACGCCGAGCGTCTGACCGTCGCCGACCGCGATGTCGGCGCCGTAGCTCCCCGGGTCGTGGAGCACCGCGAGCGTCAGCGGGTCGACGACCGCGACGAAGAGCGCACCGGCCGCGTGGGCCTCCGCCCCGAGCGCCGGCATCGCCTCGAGGTACCCGAGGTGGTTGGGGTTCTGCACGATGAGCGCGGCCACGTGTGCGCCGACCGCGGCATCGGCGGTCGTGAAGTCGGCCGCGAGGTCGACGGTCTCGATCGCGACCCCGATCGGGTCGAGGTAGGTGCGCAGGACCGCGCGCGTCTCCGGGTGGACGCCGCGCGACACGGCAATCGTCTCGCGGTGCGTCTGGCGCACGGCCAGCAGCGCGGCCTCGGCGACGGCCGTGGCGCCGTCGTACATCGAGGCGTTCGAGTGGGGGAGCCCGGTGAGCTCGCTCATCATCGTCTGGTACTCGAACG
>JBHEOT010000088.1:4920-5511 GCA_046260675.1 Trueperaceae bacterium
GGCGTGTAGGCGGTCACGAACTCGCTCTGGAAGGCCAGGTGGGTCGCCACCGCGGGCAGGAAGTGCCGCCGCACGCCGCCGCCGAGGAAGGTCGGGACGCCCTTCTGGTCGCGCGAAGCCAACGCGTCGAGATGCGCGAGCACCCCCACTTCGTCCAGCGGCTCCGGCAGGTCGAGTTCGGGGTCGAGGATCGACGTGGGGACGTCGCGGAACAGGTCGTCGACGTGGTCGACGCCGATCGCGTCGAGGGCCCGGCGCACGTCCTCCGCGGTGTGCGGGACGTACGGCACCCTCAGCCCTCCTCGGCGACCGAGCGGTAGCCGTCGGCGTCGAGAAGCGCCGCCCAATCGGCGGCGTCGTCGACCCGGACCTTGAACAGCCAGCCGTCGCCGTACGCACCCGTGTTGATCGCCTCGGGCGCATCGACCAACGCGTCGTTGGCGGCGACGATCTCGCCGGCCAGCGGAGCGTAGATGTCCGACGCCGTCTTGACCGATTCGACGACCGCGGTGGCCGCGCCGGGAGCGACGTGCCGCCCCACCTCGGGCAGCTCGACGAACACGACGTCGCCGAGTTGCTCCTGGGCGAAGT
>JBHEOT010000089.1:0-5431 GCA_046260675.1 Trueperaceae bacterium
GCAGAAGCTCGACGCCCTGCTCGGGTACTGCGAGACGGTGACGTGCCGGCGCGTCGCGCTGCTCGGCTACTTCGGCGAGCAGTACGACGGACCGTGCGGCAACTGCGACGTCTGCCTCTTCCCGGTCGCTACCTGGGACGGCACGGTCGCCGCGCAGAAGGCGCTCTCGGCGGTGGTGCGCACCGGCCAGCGCTTCGGCGGCGGCCACGTCGTCGACGTGTTGATGGGCAAGACCACTCCGCGGGTGCGCGACCTCGGCCACGACGACCTGCCGACCTTCGGGGTCGGCGACGACCTCCCCGAGCGCACCTGGCGCTCGGTGCTGCGCCAGCTGGTCGCGGCCGGGCTGCTCGTCCCGGATCCCGAGGGCTACGGCGTCCTCAAGCTCGGCGCGGGCGCCGGCGCCGTCCTCAAGGGCGAGCGCGAGGTGCGCCTGCGGCGCGACGCCACCCCCACCAAGGCCGCCGCCAAGCCGCGGCGCGCGGCCGCGGACCTGTCGGGCGCGGCTGCGGCGCGCTTCGAGGCGCTGCGCGACGTGCGCGCGCGGCTCGCGCGCGAGCAGGGGGTGCCGGCGTACGTGATCTTCCACGACGCCACCCTGCGGGCGATGGCGGAGGCCGTGCCGCGCTCGCGCGCCGAGCTCGCGACGCTCCCGGGCGTGGGGGCGGCGAAGCTGCAGAAGTACGGCGACGCCTTCCTGGAGGCGCTGGCGGATGGCGCCGAGCCGCCCGTGGGCGATCCGTGGGCGGCGGCCGGCGCGCCGGACGACGCGGGCCCGCTGTTCGCGGGGTCGGAGGCCGAGTCGCCATCCGCCGCCCCGGATCCGCTGGCCGCGCTCGACACGGAGGGCCTCGACAGCGTCGAGGTCACCCGCGAGCTGGTCCTGCAGGGCTACCGCCCGGAGGCGGTGGCGTCGATGCGCGGCCTCAAGGTGCGCACCGTCGAGGACCACTTGGCCGAGTTGGTACGCCGCGGCGACCTCACCGCCGAGGAGGCCACGGGCCTGCCGGGCGACGAGGTGCGGCGCATCCAGGAGGTCGCCGAGGCCGTCGCCGATGAGGCGCCGGGCAAGCTGCGGCCGGTGTTCGATGCGCTGGGTGGCGAGGTGCCGTATGCGGTCATCAAGTGCATCTTGGCGGCGCGGTAGGTCGAGGAGGCGCACGCGGCGCGAGCGCGCTGCCTGGCCCCGAGTGCAACGGTCGTCCCCGGTCGGCCGGCGGCCGCGTATCATGAGGGGTCGCCAGGGGTCTGGGCCGCAACGATCGTGACCCTTCCGCCACGGGGGCGTCCCGCCGCCTGCTGGTGCCGAAGGAGTCCCCATGGCATCGCTCCGAACGCCGACGCGCGCGCTTCTCGCACTCGCCGTCTTCGCGCTGGCCGCGTGCGCCGCACCCGCGGCCGCGCCCACCGTGTCGATCACGTCGCCGTCGGACGGCGCGACGATCACCGGAAGCCGCACCGTCACCGTCACCGGAAGCGCCACGAACGCTACCAGCGTCACCGTGGACGTCGACGGCAGCGCGGCGATCGACGCCACGCTGAGCGGCACCATTTTCACGGCCGACGTCGAGCTCGGCGACCGTGGCAACCTCATCGCGGCGACGGTCACGGGGCTGGGCGGTCAGGCCTCGGCGACGATCGATGTCACGTACCCGTTCGTTGCGCTTGCGACGAACCAAGCGGCGGCGGTCGTGATCGGCGCGGACACGTTCACCGAGAACCCTGCCGGGACCGCATCGCCGAGCACGCTCGATCGACCGTACGGCCGGCCGTACCTCGGAGCGGGTCGCCTGTTCGTGCCTGATTTGTTCGCGGATCAGGTGTTGGTGTTCGACACGGTTCCCGAAGCGAACGGCGCCGTCGCCGACTGGTTCCTCGGCTCCGCGGACGGAATGGGTGGCGCGGCCAGCGGAGTCGCCGGAGACTTGAGCGGTCCGCAATCGATCGCGGAGCACGATGGGCGGCTCTACGCGCTCGAGTACTCGGGTTCGCGCATCCAGGTGTTCGACCCGACCCCCAGCGCGACCGGCGCGGTCGGCGACTTCGTCATCGGCAAAGCCGACTTCGCGGACACCGCGACCGATTGCACCCCGGGGCTCTTCGAGAGCCCGGAGGACGCGCACATCGGTGGCGGTCACCTCGTAGTGAGCGACAGCGGCCACAACCGGGTCCTGATCTACCTCTCGGTGCCGACCGCGGCCGGCGCGGTGCCGGACCTCGTGCTCGGCCAGGCCGACTTCACGTCGTGCGACTCGAACCGTGGTGGCGCGGTCGCGGCCGATACGCTCGGCTTCCCCGCCGGCATCTGGACCGACGGCGAGCGCCTGATCGTCGCGGATGGCCTCAACGACCGCGTGCTCCTCTGGACCGCCTTCCCGACGGTGAACGGCCAGCCGGCCAACGTCGTGCTCGGGCAACCCGACTTCACGAGCGACACGGCGGGCGTCGGGGCGGGGGCGTTCGACTTCCCGTACCACCTGGACTCGAACGGCAACCAACTGGTGGTCGGCGACGACAACAACTACCGCTTCCTCGTCTGGAACGCCATCCCCACGACGAGCGGCACCGCCGCCGACGTGGTGTTGGGCCAGGTCGACGCCGACACCGCGGTGGCCAGGGCGCCGGCCGGGTTGCCGACCGCCCGGAACTTCGCTTCGGCCTCGGGCGCGCTCTTCGGCCCGGACGTCCTCGTGACCCTGGACTCCGGCTTGTCACGGGCGCTGATCTTCCGCGCGGTTCCCTGAACGTCGCGCGGCCACCGGGCGGGGCCGTGCGCGTTCCCGGTTGATCGAAACGATCGGCCGCGGCGATGCGCCGCGACCGATCGCCGTCATCTTCATCGGTTCGGGGATCCGACCGCGGGCGCCGCTCGGGCTTGGCGCGTTTGGCCCAGTACATGAGCGCGTCCGCTGCCGGGAGCAGCACGTCGAGCCGCGCCGCCCGCACCACGAGCGCCCACGCGCCCAGGGCGATCGTCGTGAAGACCATGACCGCGACGGTTGCCCCTTCGGACACGACCATGGCGCACGCCCGGACGACCGGACGCGCGGTGGTGCACGCGCCTGGCCCCGAATCGGGCGCCGATCCGTCGCTCACCGCACCTCGGACCCATCCGCCAGGTCGCGGTCGAGCGTCGTGACGGCCAGGCTGCCGTCGGCGCCCTCGGCCGCGAGGATCATCCCCTGCGACTCGACGCCTCGGAGCTTGACGGGCTTGAGGTTGGCGACGACCACGACCTTCTTGCCGATCAGCTGCTCGGGCGTGTAGTGCGCCTTGATGCCCGAGACGATGGTGCGGGTCTCGGGGCCGACCTTGACGGTGAGCACCAGCAGCTTGTCGGCCTTGGGGTGCGCTTCGGCGTGCTGGACGGTGGCGACGCGGAACTCGAGCTTGGCGAAGTCGTCGATCGTGATCTCGCTCTTGTGCTCGAGCGGCGGCTCGGCCGGGGTGGCGATCGCCTCCGCCAACGCCTCGAGGTCGATGCGCGGGAACAGCGGATCGCCGGGGCGGGTCGCGGTCCCCGTGGGCGCGGCGTCCCAGCGGCGGGCGTCGCCCAAGGTGGCGGGGGCGTCGTCGAGGCCGAGCTGGGCGCGCAGCTCGCGCGACTTGGTGGTGAGCACCGGCTCGAGCAGCACCGAAGCGACCCGCAGCGCCTCGACGACCGAGCGGAGCACCGTGCCGAGCCGCTCGGCCTGCGCGGGGTCCTTGGCGAGCGTCCACGGCTGCTGGTCGGCGACGTACTTGTTCGCCTTGCGCACGGCGGCCATCACGAGTTCGAGCGCGCGGTCGAAGTGCAACTGCTCGAAGTGCTCGGTGACCGCGTCGGGGAGCGCCAGGAAGGCGTCGCGCAACGCCTCGTCGGCCGACTCGAGCGGCCCGAAGGCGGGGACCTTCCCGTCCGTGTAGCGACCGAGCATCCCGAGCGTGCGGTTGAGCAGGTTGCCGAGGTCGTTCGCCAGGTCCGAGTTGATCCGCTCGGCGATGCCGGCCTCGTGGAACGAGGCGTCGAGGCCGAAGCTCATGTCGCGCATCAGGAAGTAGCGGAAGGCGTCGTTGCCGTACTTCTCGTGCAGGTCGAGCGGGCGCACGACGTTGCCGAGCGACTTGCTCATCTTGCGCTCGTCGGCGAGCCAGTAGCCGTGCACGTTCAGGTGGTCGTAGAGCGGGATCCCGGCGGCCTTGAGCATGGTCGGCCAGAAGACCCCGTGCGGCTTGAGGATGTCCTTGGCGATGAAGTGGTTGACCGCCGGCCAGTAGCGCTTCTCGTCGCCGTGGGCGACCAGATGCGACCAGTAGTTGATCAGCGCGTCGAACCACACGTACGTGACGTGCTCGTCGTCCCAGGGGAGCGGGATACCCCAGGGCACGCGCGCGCGCGGGCGGCTGATCGAGAGGTCGCCGATCGGCTCGCGCAGCATCGCGAGCACCTCGTTGCGGTAGCGCTCGGGGCGGATGAGGTCGGGGTTGGCCTCGATGGTCTCGCGCAGCCAGGGGCGGTACTTCTCCATGCGGAAGAAGTAGTTGGCCTCGACGCGCAGCTCCGGTGGGTCGTCGGAGTCGGGGCATGTGCCATCGACCAGCTCCTTCTCGGTGACGAAGCGCTCGGCGCCCACGCAGTAGAGCCCCGAGTACTCGCCGTAGAAGATGTCGCCGTTGTCGTAGACCCGCTGCAGCACGTCCTGCACGACGGTGCGGTGCGCGGGGTCGGTGGTGCGGATGAAGCCGTCGTACCCGATCCCCAACCGGTCCCACGTCGCCTTGAACTGACCCGAGACGTCGTCGACGTACGCCTGCGGCGTCTGGTCGGCCGCGGCGGCGGCCTTGGCGACCTTCTCGCCGTGCTCGTCGGTGCCGGTGAGGAAGTGGACGTCGTCGCCCTTGAGGCGGTGGAAGCGCGTGACCACGTCCACGAGGATCGTCGTGTACGCGTGGCCGATGTGGGGCGCGGCGTTCACGTAGAAGATCGGGGTCGTCGCGTAGTAGGCGTCGCGGGTCGGTTCGGTCATGCGGGCGGGTCCTCCAAGGATGGCGCGGCGGGATCGTGTGGGATGCAAAACGAAGGGCGCCGCTCGCGCGACGCCCCGTCCGGCCCGACGTCGAGCGTCAGGCGGAAACGAGGCGGCGGGGCATCGAGCGGCGCGTCATGACGCGACGATAGCACCCGGCCGCCGGCGTCGTCCGTCCCGCCGGAGCCGAGCCCGGGGCGTCGCGGCGCTACGATGCCTCCGTGACGAGCGAGCAACACACCTCCCTCGACGCCGTGCAGGATTTCCTGCGCGCGCGGCGGCGCGCCGGCTTGAGCGAGGTGCTCGCGGCGCTGTCGGGGCGCGAGGCGCCGCTCCTGTCGTACGACGAGGTGCGCCGCCGGCTGCACGCGGTCGAGACGCCCACGCAGGTCCTCGAGGACGTGCCGCTGGACGCGATCGTCGGC
>JBHEOT010000009.1:0-58377 GCA_046260675.1 Trueperaceae bacterium
GGGGGGTTCCCGCGGGGGCGGGTGGTGGAGATCTATGGGCCGGAGTCGGGGGGGAAGACGACGTTGGCGTTGCATGTGGTGGCGGAGGCGCAGAAGGCGGGTGGGGTGGCGGCGTTCGTGGACGCGGAGCATGCGCTGGATCCGACGTACGCGAAGGCGTTGGGGGTGGACGTCGAGGAGTTGTTGGTGAGTCAGCCGGATACGGGGGAGCAGGCGCTGGAGATCGTGGAGTTGTTGGTGCGGTCGGGGGCGGTGGACGTGGTGGTGATCGATAGCGTGGCGGCGTTGACGCCGCGTGCGGAGATCGAGGGGGAGATGGGGGATTCGCACGTGGGGTTGCAGGCTCGGTTGATGAGTCAGGCCTTGCGGAAGTTGACGGGGGTGATGAGCAAGTCGCGGACGACGGTGTTGTTCATCAATCAGATTCGCGAGAAGATCGGGGTGATGTACGGGAACCCGGAGACCACGCCGGGGGGGCGGGCGCTGAAGTTCTACGCGAGCGTGCGGGTGGAGGTGCGGCGGAAGGGGGACGTGAAGGTCGGGGGTGAGAAGGTCGGGAATCGGGTGCGGGTGAAGGTGACGAAGAACAAGGTGGCGCCGCCGTTTCGGGAGGCGGAGATCGAGATCGTGTTCGGTAAGGGGATCGATGCGTGGGGGGATCTGGTGGGGATCGCGAGCGATCTGGAGGTGGTGCAGAAGAGCGGGTCGTGGTTCGCGTTCGGTGAGACGCGTTTGGGGCAGGGGAAGGAGAAGGCGGCGGAGTTCTTGGCGGGGCATCCGGAGTTGGCCGCGGAGGTGCGCGCGCGGGTGCTCGATGCGATCGGCGGCGGCAAGCGCGGCGCCGACGGCGAGGCCGGTGTCCCCGACGACGAGGCGGACGACGCCCTCAGCGCCTGAGCCACGCGGTACCCTGCGCCATGCCACACCATGACGCTTTCTGGGGGGTCCACCCCATCGTGCCCACGCCGTTCCACGAGGACGGATCCGTCGACCTCGACTCCATTCGCCGCCTCGTGGACGCCACGATCGCGTCCCAAACCCAGGGCATCGCGGTGCTCGGGTTCATGGGCGAGTCCCACAAGCTGATGGGCGCCGAGCGCCGGGCCGTGCTCGAGACCGCGGTCGACCAGGCCGCGGGCCGCATCCCGGTGTGGGTCGGGGTCCGTGGGCTCGGCACCGCGGCCTGCGTCGAGCAGGTGCAGGAGGCCGAGGAGCTCGGCGCCGGCGCGGTCTTCGTCGCCCCCATCGCGCCCCAATCCGACGTCGCGCTCGAGCACCACTACCGCACCGTCGCCGCGGCCACCACGCTGCCGATGGCCTTGCACGACTACCCGGACTCCTTCGGCATCACGCTTTCCGTCGACCTGATCGCCCGCTTGGCGCGCGACGGGGTGGCGCCGTACGTCAAGGCCGAAGACCCGCCGGTGATCGCCAAGCAGCGCAAGGTGTTGGAGGCGACCGGCGGCTCCATCGGGATCTTCGGCGGGCTCGGAGGGGCCTGGCTCTTCGAGGAGCTCGAGGCCGGCGCGGCTGGGGTGATGACGGGGCTCGCGTTCCCCGAACTGCTCGTCGAGATCGTCGCGCGCTTCGCGTCCGGGGACCGCGCGGGCGCGGCCAAGGTCTTCGACCGGGTCCTACCGCTCATCCGCTACGAGTTCCAGCCCGGGATCGGTGTGGCGCTGCGCAAGCACGTGTTCCGTCGTCGGGGCATCTTCACCACCGAGTTCGTCCGGCGACCGGCGGCACCGGTGGACGCAGCGACGCTCAAAGGGTTCGAGGCCGTCGTGGAGCGGTGCGGGCTTCGCATCGACACCCCCGGTTGGGTGGACCCGCCGGTGGCAGGTCCCGTGCCCGCTCCGAGCCCGCCACGGGGATGACCGTCCCTGGACGCGGCGACGCTGCGTGCGAAGCTGACGTCATGCAGGACCACCGGGTCTCAAAAAGGGGTGCTCGGAGCCACCGGGCACGGGTGATGCCATGACGCTTACGAACCTCGACGCGCCGCAGGCTCTGGATCGCGCACCGATCGTCAACGACTTCTCGATCGTGGTCGCCACCGCGAACGGGACCGGGTCGCAGACCGCCAACCTGACGCTGCTGCGCTCGTTCTTCCAGATGGGCATCCCCGTCCACGGCAAGAACGTCTTCCCCTCGAACATCCAGGGCTTGCCGACCTGGTACCACATCCGCGTCAGCGCCGACGGCTACGTGGCCCGGGCCGAGAGCGCGCTGCTCGTCGCGTTCAACCCCGCCACGGTCGATGCCGATCTGCGCGACCTGCCGCCCGGTGGGGTCGCCATCCTGCGCGACGACCTGCACCCGAGCGTCGCGCGCGAAGACCTCAGCGTGTACCCGCTGCCGGTCAAGGCGTTGCTCGAGGTCAGCATGGCCAAGGGGAAGGTGCGCGAGTACCTCGCGAACATGACCTACGTCGGCGCCCTCGCCTGGCTCCTCGGGGTCCCCCTCGACGTGGTCGAGGCGGCGCTCGAGGTGCAGTTCGGCGGCCGCCGCAAGCTGGTCGAATCCAACGTGCAGGTCGTTCGCGCCGCGTTCGATTGGGCGGCCGAGCACCTCGACAAGCGCGATCCGTTCCGGGTCGCGCCCATGAACGCGACCGAGGGGCTGCTGCTCATGACCGGCAACGAGGCAGGCGCGCTCGGCAGCGTCTTCGGCGGCGTCAGCGTGGTCGCCTGGTACCCGATCACCCCGTCCACGTCCTTCGTCGACGCGCTGCGCGAGTACCTGCCCGAGCTCCGCCACGACGCCGACGGCCGCCCGACCTACGCGGTCATCCAAGCCGAGGACGAGCTCGCGGCGATCGGGATGGTCGTCGGGGCGGGCTTCGCCGGCGCCCGGGCGCTCACGGCGACGAGCGGCCCGGGCATCTCGCTCATGGCCGAGTTCTCCGGTCTGGCCTACTTCGCCGAGGTGCCGGCGGTGATCTGGGACGTCCAGCGCGTCGGTCCCAGCACGGGCATGCCGACTCGGACCAGCCAGGGCGACGTCGCCTTCGCGCACCGACTCGGCCATGGCGACGCGAAGCATCCGGTCCTGCTGCCGTCCTCGATCGAGGAGTGCTTCGAGTTCGGGTGGCGCGCGCTCGACCTGGCCGACGAGCTCCAGACACCGATCTTCGTGCTCACCGATCTCGACCTGGGGATGAACACCTGGATGGGGGCGCCCTTCGCCTACCCTGAGGGTCCGCTCCGCCGTGGCAAGGTGCTGACCGCCGGCGAGATCGAACAGCACGGCTTCGCCCGCTACGAAGACGTCGACGGCGACGGCATCGGATGGCGCACGCTGCCCGGCAACGTCCACCCGGCCAGCGCCTACTTCGCCCGCGGCACGGGACACGATGCACGCGCGATCTACAGCGAGCGCTCCGACGACTGGGTGGAGAACATGGCGCGCCTCGCACGCAAGTTCGAGACCGCCCGCGCGCGCGTACCCAGCGCGGTCGTCGACGCCGTCGATGGCGCGACGGTCGGCGTCGTCCACTTCGGCACCACCCGCTACGCGCTCGCAGAGGCGCGCGCACGGCTCGCGTCCGAGGGGCACGTCGTGTCGACGCTGCGTCTGCGGGCGCTGCCGGTCGGGCACGAGGTGCGGGCGTTCCTGGAGGCGCACCCCACGGTGGTCGTGCTCGAGATGAACCACGACGCCCAGCTGCGCGGCATGCTCGCCGCCGATCTCCCGGAGCTCGCACCCCGGATGCAGAGCGTCGCGTACCTCGATGGGCTCCCGTACACCGCCGACTTCGTCGTCGAGCGGTTGCGTCCGTTCCTCGCCCCGAAGGAGGCTTGACGTGGATCGCGCCCAGCAGTCGCGCGCCAACGCCGCGGGTCTGGCCAAGGCGGACTACCTCGGCTCGACCAGCACCCTGTGCAAGGGGTGCGGGCACAACTCGATCGCGAACCAGATCGTGCAGGTGGCCTTCGAGCTCTCGCTGCGCCCGCACGAGGTGCTCAAGCTCTCGGGCATCGGTTGCTCGAGCAAGTCGCCCGCGTATTTTCTCGGCATGTCGCACGGGTTCAACGCGCTCCACGGCCGCATGCCGTCGGTCGGCACCGGTGCGCTGCTCGCGAACCACACGCTGCGCGCGATCGGCGTGTCGGGCGACGGCGACACGGGGTCGATCGGCCTCGGGCAGTTCAAGCACTCGGTGCGCCGCAACGTGCGCATGGTCTACCTGATCGAGAACAACGGCGTGTACGGCCTGACCAAGGGGCAGTTCTCGGCCACGGCCGACGAGGGTCAAGAGCTCAAATACGCCGGCACCAACGACTACCCCGCCGTCGACCTGTGCCTCGAGGCGATCGCGGCGGGCTGCGGCTTCGTCGCGCGCTCCTTCGCCGGGAACGCCAAGCAGGTGCGCGAGCTGCTCAAGGCGGCGCTCGCCCATCGCGGCACCGCCGTCCTCGACGTCATCAGCCCGTGCGTCGCGTTCAACAACGACGACCACAGCAGCAAGAGTTACGCGTTCGGACGCGACCACGAGCACGCCATGCAGGACCTCGGCTGGATCCCCAAGCAGGAGGAGATCGTCATCGAGCCGACGGAGCCGGGGGAGACGCGCGTGGTCGGGTTGCACGACGGTTCCAAGCTGGCCCTTCGGCATCTCGAAGAGGGCTACGACCCCACCGACAAGGCCACCGCGGTGAAGCGGCTGCTGCGGGCGGAGGCCGAGGAGGAGTTCCTGACCGGGCTGATCTACTACGACGCGTCGCGACCGTCGCTCGCGGAGACCACGGCGATCGGCGACGCCCCGCTCGCGTCGCTGCCGGACGAGGCGCTGCGCCCCACGCCCGAGGCGCTCGCCTCGGTGCTCGCCCGCTACTGAGGTCGGGGTGCGGCTGGGCGCGATCCCCGAGACCCCGCTCGAGTGGCTGGGGTTGCGCTTGGGTCGCGTCCCGACGCCGCTGATCGACACGCACCTCGCGTTCGCGTTCGCGCGCACGGTGATGGTGGCGGCCCGGGTGGGGGTGTTCGAGGCCCTGGCGGAGGGTCCGGCTTCGCCGGAAGAGGTCGCGCGGCGCTGCGGCACCGCGCCGGTGCCGACGCGGCGCTTGGTGATGGCGCTCGTGGGGGTCGGGTACCTGATTCCCGCCGGCGCCGAGCAGGTCGCGCTCGGTCGCCACGTTCGGCGGTGGCTCACGCGCGATTCGGCCACGTCGGTGCTCGACAAGGTGGCCTTCGCCTTCGACGAGTGGCGCCTGGTCGAGGGGTACGAGGACTACGTGCGCCGCGGCGTCGCGGTGGGCATGCACGGGGTCGCCGCGGCCGCCGGGCGCGGCGCGGGGGCGGGTGCTCCTTTGAGCGCCGCGGACGCGCCGTCGTCCGACGGCGGCGTGGCGGACGCGGTCGCCGCCAACGACGCCTGGGGGCGCTACCAGCGCGGGCTGCGCGCGGTCGCCGTCGTGTCCGCGGACGAGGTCGCGCGGCGCACGCCGGTGCCCACCGGTGCGCGCCGCTTGATCGACCTGGGCGGCGGCCACGGCCTGTTCGCGGCCGCGCTCCTGCGCCGCCACCCCGCGCTGCGCGCGACGGTGCTCGACCTCGCGCCGGCGGTGGACGCCGCGCTCGCCGTGGGGGTGCCGGCGGATCTGCGCGGTCGCCTCGAGCACCGCGTCGCCGACGCCCTGAACGACCCGCTCGGCGACGGCGACGTCGACGTGGTGTTCGCCTCGCAGCTCAACCACCACTTCGGCGAGGCGGACAACCGCGCGTTGGCGGCGCGCGTCGCTGCGGCGCTGCGCTCCGGCGGCGTGTACGTGGTCCAGGACCTCGCGCGGCCCGCCGATCCGCGGGAGGCCCGGCGTGCCCGCCTGGGGGCGCTGCTCGACCTGTACTTCGGCGCGACGAGCGACGGCGGCACGTACCCGATCGCGGCCATGCGCGCCTGGCAGACCGATGCGGGTCTGCGCCCCGCGCGCGTGCGGTGGTTGCGGACGCTGCCGGGGCTGGTGCAACAGGCGGCCGTCAAACCCTGAACCGTGGAGGTCAGCGCACCGCGCGCTCGGCGTAGCGCGCGAGCCGCTCGTCGGTGCGGGCGTCGCCGCCGTGCACCTCGAGCGTCACCCCCACGTCGCCGGCCTCGGCCCGCAGCGCCCCGAGCGCGAGCGCCGCGTCGACGTCGATGCGCCCGGCGGCGGTCAGGTCGATCACCCAGCGCTCGACCTCGCGGTGCCGATGCCACGCGGCGCGCACGTCGTCTTGCAGGCGCGCCGCGTTCGCGAACCAGAGCGATCCGGCCACCGTCACGCGCCCGTCGGCTCCGGAGGTGGTGACCCGCAGATGCAGGCGCCCCTCGCGACCGAGGTGGAGCGCCACCGAGAGCGCGACGCCGGTCACGACCGCCAGGTCGATGCGCGGCTCGAGCGCGAGGGTCAGCGCCGTGGTGGCGAGCGCCGTCGTCGCCTGCAGCTTGCCGAAGCGCCAGAGGTCGGCGACCGGCCCCCAGCGAAGCAGGTCGGCGACGGCGACCAGCACGACGGCGGCGAGCACGGCGCGCGGGAGGTCGCCGAGCAGTGGGGCGGCCGGGATCAGCGCCAGCACGGTGAGACCGGTGGCGACCGCACCGAAGCGGGTGGTCGCGCCCAGCTCGTGGTGGAGCGCCGAGCGTGAGAACGAAGCGCCCACCGGCATGCCGCGGAACAGCGCGACCGCGACGTTCGCCAAGCCCTGCCCCAAAAGCTCGCGGCTCGGGTCCCAGCGGCGGTCGGCGCGCTGATAGCGCCGCGCGATCGCCGTCGGTTCGGCGAAGCCGACGATCGCGAGGACGAACGCGCCCAGCAGCAGGTCGGGCGCCAGCCCCCACGGGAGCGCGAGGTCGAACGTCGGCAGCCCGGCCGGCACCGCGCCGACGGTCGGTCCGAGCGTTCCGGGCGCCAGCGCCGACACCACCGTGGCCACGACGGCGACGGCGAGCACCATCGGCACCCGCGGGGCGTATCGGCGCCCGAGCCGCAGGGCCACGACCGCGACGAGCGTGGTGGCGAGCGCGCCCCAGTGCCAGTCGCTCGGCGCGAGCAGCGCCCGGGCGGCGCGGCCGAGCAGGCGGGTGCCGCTTGCGTCGGTTCCGAGGGCCCCGGGGAGCTGCGAAGCGGCGATGAGCAGCCCGGCGCCCCACGTGAACCCGCGGAGCACCGGTCCCGACAGGGCGTACGCGAGCGCGCCCGCGCGCAGCAGCCCGAGCGCGATCCGCACCGCGCCGACGAGCAGTGCGAGCAGGGCGGCCGCAGCCGCGTACGCGGCGGTGCCGGCCGCCACCCACGGCGCTAGGGTGGCGAACACCAGGACCGCCGACATCGCGGTGGGGCCCGTCTGGAGCGCCGGGCTCGAGGCGAACACGGCCGCCGCGAGCGGCGCCAAGGCGGCCGCGTACAGACCGTGGTGGGCCGGCAATCCGGCGAGCTCGGCGTACGCGAGCGCTTGTGGGATGAGCACCAGCGCGACGCTCACGCCGGCGACGAGGTCCGCGATGGGGGGGAGGCGGCGAGGCATCGCGAGGAATGGTACCGCGCGCCCCCCGAGCGGTCCCGCCGGGATCGCGCCCGAGGGATAAGCTCGCCGGCATGTGGCGCTCGGTGTACGTGCCTTCGGTGATGCTCGCGATCGGCGAGGGCATGCTCGTGCCGGTGCTTCCGCTGTACGTGGCCGCGCTCGGAGCACCGTTCTGGCTGGTCGGGCTGGTGCTCGCCGCGGAGTCGCTGGGCATGCTGATCGGCGACGTGCCCGCGGGCGCGATCTTGCGGCGGCTCGATCGCAAGGTGACCATGCTCGCGGGCGTGGCCGTGGTCGGCGCCGCCGGCACCGCGATGGCGTTCGTCGAGGGGGTGGTGGCGGTCCTGGTGCTGCGGCTGCTCGCCGGCTTGGGCGCTGCGCTGTGGGGCATCTCGCGCCACACCTTCCTGACGACGGCGGTTCCGGCGCCGCAGCGCGGTCGCGCGATCGCCGCCTTCGGTGGAGCGCAGCGGGTCGGTCTGCTCGCCGGGCCGGCCCTCGGCGGCGTCGTGGCGGCCTCGGCCGGGTACGGCGCCGCCTTCTTGGCCTACGGTGCGATCGCCGCGGGCGCCTTCGCGGTGTGCGCCGTCTTCCTCGAGCGCGCGCAGCGGCCGAGCGCGGTGCCCACGCGCCACGCAGGCTCGTTCGGGGCGATCGCCGCCGTCGTGCGCGAGCACGGGCGCGTCCTCGCGGTCGCCGGCGCCGGGCAGTTCATGGCCCAAGGCATCCGGTCGGGGCGCAAGATCGTGCTGCCGCTGTTCGGCGCGACCGTGCTCGGTCTATCGGTGGAGCAGGTGGGCTGGATCGTGTCGATCGGGGCGGCGTTCGACGTAGCGCTGTTCCCGCTGGCCGGTTGGGTGATGGACCGGTACGGCCGCAAGCACGCGATCGTGCCGAGCTTCCTGATGCAGGCGATCGGGATGGCGCTCGTACCCCTGGCAGGTGGGTTCGTCGGCCTCGCCGCGGCGTCGGCGCTGATCGGCTTCGGCAACGGCCTGGGGTCGGGGACCATGATGACGGTCGGGGCGGACCTGGCGCCCGACGACGCCGTCGGCGAGTTCATCGGCGTGTGGCGCCTGGTGGGCGACGGTGGTGGCATGGGCGGCCCCGTCGTGGTGGGTGCCTTGGCCGACCTGTTGACGCTCCCCGCCGCGACGGTCGCGATCGCCACCGTCGGGGTGGGGGCGGCGTTGACCTTCGCCTACGGGGTCCCCGAGACGCGGCGGGTGCCCGCGCCGGCCGCCTGAGCGACGACGCGCAGCGCCGCGGGCCGCGGTCCGGCCCCGCGAACGTGGCGGTCCCAACAGGGGCGGCACACCAGCCGCCGGCGCGGGCGACGGTAGCGCGGCAGGCGGGCGCCGCAGCCGTCGCAGACGAGCGCGTACGGGGCGGGCGGCAGGCGCACGTCGGTGGCGTCGGCGCAGCGGCGCGGCGCCGCGCCGATCGCGAGCGCCTGGCGACGCCAGGCGGGACCGTGGCCGGCACCCGGCGTGAGCGCGTGCGCGACCTCGTGGAGCAGCGTGTCGTGCACGACCGCTTCGTCGTTGAGCAGCGTGAGCGGCTTGGAGAGCGAGATCGTGCGGCTGCCGTAGTGGCAGCACCCGAGGCGGCGCTTGGCGTGATCGAAGCGGAAGCGCCAGGCGTCCAGACCGTGGTGGCGCAGGAGCTGGTGCGCTAGGGCGCGTGCGGCGTCGGGGTCCACGCATGGAGCGTACGTCGGCGTACGGGGTTTGGCGGCCGCGCGCTAGGCGATCGCCGGGACCGGCGCGGCCCGCGCCCTGGCTGGGTTGGTGGGCGGTGAGGGGCTCGAACCCCCGACCCCCTCCGTGTAAAGGAGGTGCTCTACCGGCTGAGCTAACCGCCCGCGCACCATGGCCGTGCCATGCAGAACCCTAAACGAACGGCGGAGCCTGAGCTCCGCCGGACGTGGTGACCCCTACGGGATTCGAACCCGTGCCGCGACCTTGAAAGGGTCGTGACCTGACCGCTAGTCGAAGGGGCCTCGTTGGTGGGTCGTGTAGGGCTCGAACCTACGACCCGCTGATTAAAAGTCAGCTGCTCTGCCAACTGAGCTAACGACCCAACAGCGCTGGCGAGCATACGTGTCGTGCCCGGTATACGTCAACCGCGCGCCGCGCGCGGCGCGCGGGGCAGGCGCCACGAACGCACAACCGTACCTGCGGGTGGGGGCGCGGGGCCCTATCGTGCACTCGAACGAACCGCACGCTCGCGCTCCGGAAAGGACGTGAAGATCTGTGAACTTCCTCCTCTGGCTCCTGATGGGCGCCGTCGCAGGCTGGATCGCCAGCCTGATCATGAAGACCAACCGATCGCAGGGCACCCTCGTCGACATCGTCGTCGGGATCGTCGGCGCCTTCCTCGGCGGGTGGTTGTTCGAGACCTTCGGTCAGGCCGGCGTCACTGGCTTCAACTTCTACAGCCTCTTGGTCGCCGTGGTCGGCGCGGTGGTCCTGTTGTTCCTCGTGCGCCTGGTGCGCCGCTGAGGATCGGCGGCTGCCGCGCGGCAGCCGCCGCCGTTTTCTTCCCGCTTCGGGCCCCACCGCGGGGCCCGCGACCGATGAACGCCGGGCGCGACCGTCGCGCCCGGCGTCGTCGATGGCGGTACCCGCGACCGTTGCCGCGCCGCAGCGCCGTCCTTGTGGGCCCTCTCGGCGCTTGTTAGACTCGATGGCGTCATTGGTCGTGAATCGCCGCACGAGCGCCTTGGCGGTGCGGCGCGACCACGGTCCCACCTGGGGGGGAGAGAGGCCACACCTTGTACGAGAACCTGCTCATGTTGTTCCTCGCGGCCGGCTTCATCGCCGCCGCTGCGCTCGTCGTCGGGGCGCTCCTGGGGCCCAAGAAGGGCACCGACGTCACGTTCGCGGCGTACGAATCGGGGGTTCCCGCGTCGGGTTCGGCGCGCGAGCGCTTCCCGGTGCACTTCTATCTGGTCGCGATGCTGTTCATCATCTTCGACATCGAGACGGCGTTCTTCTTCCCGCTCGCGGTGCGTTTCGGCATGGCGCCGCAGTTCCTGTTCGTGCAAGCCATCCTCTTCGTGGCGATCCTCGGTGTCGGCTACGTGTACGTGCTGCGCAAGGGCGTCTTGCGATGGAAGTGAGCTGACGTGGCCCGCGACAACCTATTCGAGAAGGACGTCATGGAGCTGGAGCAGGACGGCATCCTCTTCAGCACGCTCGGCAAGCTCGTCGCGTGGGGGCGGTCGAACAGCCTCTGGCCTGCCACCTTCGGCCTGGCCTGCTGCGCGATCGAGATGATGCAGTCGACCAACGCCCGCAACGACATGGCGCGCTTCGGTTCCGAGGTCTTCCGCGCGAGCCCGCGCCAAGCGGACGTGATGATCGTCGCCGGGCGTTTGAGCAAGAAGATGGCACCGGTGATGCGGCGCGTCTACGAGCAGATGCCCGACCCCAAGTGGGTGATCTCGATGGGCGCCTGCGCCAGCTCGGGCGGCATGTTCAACAACTACGCGATCGTTCAGAACGTCGATTCGGTCGTCCCCGTGGACATCTACGTCCCCGGCTGCCCGCCGCGGCCGGAGGCCCTGATCTACGCCGTGATGCAGCTGCAGAAGAAGGTGCGCGGCGACGCGTTCGACGAGCAAGGCGTCGAGCTACCGATGGTGGAAGCGTGGTCGCGGTGAGCGCCGCCGGCATCCCCGCGCCGCGGGTCGGACCCCGGGTCCAGGCCCTCGGCGACGCCCTCGCCGAGCTCGGTGCCCAGCGCCTCGACCAACCGGCCGGGGCGTACTTCGTGGTCTCGTCGGACGCGCTCCACGACGCGGCGAGCGCAACCCGCGAGCAGGGCTTCGACCTGCTGCTCGACGTCTTCGGCATCGACTGGTTGACGTACCCGCAGCACCGCGGTCCGCGCTTCTCGGTCAGCTACCACGTGCATTCGATCGATGCGAACGAGCGCTGCTGGCTGCGCGTGCACGTCGACGACGAGGTGGCGCTGCCCACGGTCACCGACCTGTGGCCGGCGGCCGGGTTCATGGAGCGCGAGGTCTACGACCTCTACGGCATCGCCTTCGTCGGGCATCCCGACCTGCGAAAGCTCGTCACCCCGGAGGACTTCGAAGGGCATCCGCTGCGCAAAGACTTCCCGATCGGTGAGTCGCCGACGCTGTTCAACGACGGCCGCTTCCTCGATCCCGCCGCGTTCCGTGCCGGCATGATCGGCGTCTCGAGCGGGCGCACCGGCTGGGTGGGCGGCGCCCGGCGCGGCGTGACGTCGGACGCGATCGTGCCGCTGGACGACGGCGGCCCCGTCGAGGGCGGGGGCGAGGCATGACGCTCGAACGCACCGGCTACGCCATCGAAGAGCTCGGTCGCGAGACGAGCGGCGAGTTCGAGACCAAGCTCATGCGCATCAACGTCGGTCCGCAGCACCCGAGCACCCACGGCGTGCTGCGGCTGGTCGTCGACCTCGACGGCGAGCGCATCGTCCGGCTCACCCCGCAGGTGGGCTACCTCCACAGCGGCTTCGAGAAGACGATGGAGCACCGCACCTACCAGCAGGCGGTCACGTACCCGAACCGCATGGACTACGCCCACGGCTTCGGGCACGAGCTCGCCTACGTGCTCGCGGCCGAGCAGCTGCTCGACGCGCAGGTACCCGAACGCGGCCAGCGGGCGCGCGTGATCTTGACCGAGCTCAACCGCATCTCGAGCCACCTGCTGTTCATGGGCACCGGCATCCTCGACATGGGGGCGCTGACGCTCTTCTTCTACACGATGCGCGAGCGCGAGCAGATCCTCGACCTGCTCGAGATGGTCTCGGGCGTGCGCATGAACTACGGCTACTTCCGGGTGGGTGGGCTGTACCAGGACCTGCCCGAGGGGTTCGAGGCCCGAACGCGCGCCTTCCTCGACGGCTTCCCGAAGATGATCGACCAGTACGCCACGCTGTTCGCCAAGAACCCGATCTACCTCGGCCGCACGCAGGGCGTGGGCGTCATCCCGCGCGACGTCGCGATCGCCCACGGGCTGACCGGCCCCTCGCTGCGCGCCAGTGGGGTGGCGCTCGATCAGCGCAAGGCCGCGCCCTACTCGGGCTACGCCGACTACGACTTCGACGTGCCCACGAGCACGGCCGGCGACGCGCACGCGCGCTTCGCGATGCGCATGCTCGAGCTCGAGCAGAGCCTCAAGATCGTGCGGCAAGCGCTCGACCGGCTCGAGCCGGGTCCCGTGAGCGACCCGGACCGACGCATCACCCTCCCGCCGCGCGAAGAGCTCGAGACCTCGATGGAGGCCGTCATCTTCCACTTCAAGCTCGTCACCGAGGGCTTCCACCCGCCGCGCGGCGAGGCCTACGTCGCGACCGAGTCGGCGCGCGGCGAGCTCGGCTACCACCTGGTGAGCGACGGCGGGTCGATGCCGTACCGCGTCAAGGTGCGGGTCCCCAGCCTGGTCAACCTGCAGTCGCTCGAGCCCGCGTGCGTCGGCGGCTTGTTCGCCGACATGGTCGTCAACATCGCCACCCTCGACCCCGTCCTCGGGGACGTCGACAAGTGAGCACCATGACCGAACTTCCCGTCCACCGCCCCTTCTTCGAGGACAAGCCGGAGCTGCTCGCCGAGGTCCTAGGCCGCTACCCCGAGTACGGGCGCCGAAGCGCGCTCATGCCGCTCCTTTGGGAGGTGCAGCGCGCCGAGCGCCACATCTCCGAGGAGCGCCTCGAGGAGATCGCCGGCATCGTCGGCGTGACCGCCACCGAGGTCAAGGGCGTCATGAGCTTCTACAGCACCTTCCACGAGCATCCGGTCGGCGCGTACCACCTGCAGGTGTGCCGCACGCTCTCCTGCGCCCTCGCCGGCGGCGACGAGCTCTACGCCCACCTGTGCGAGCGCACCGGCCTGGTGAACGGCGAGACCGACGCCGAAGGGCGCTTCTCGATCCAGAACGTCGAGTGCCTCGGTTCGTGCGGCACCGCCCCGGTGCTGCAGGTCAACGACGCGTACTATGAGCGGGTCACCCGCTCGGGGGTCGACGGGCTGCTCGAGGCGATGCGCCGCGACGAGCTGCCTGAGCCGGCCCGAGCGCGCGGCGGCGACAACGCCGGCGCCGAGACGGCCGAGCGCGCCGAAGGAGGTGCCGCGTGACCACGGTCGCGGACCGCCCCAAGCCGATCACGAGCCGCTTCGACCCGCGCTTCGAGGTCACGCTCTACAAGTACGTGGGCGTGGAGGGGGCGCACACGCTCGACGCCTACCGCGCGCACGGCGGCTACGAGGCCGCCACCAAAGCGCTCACGACCATGACGCCGGTGCAGGTGGTCGACGAGGTCAAGGCGAGCGGCCTGCGCGGCCGCGGCGGTGCCGGGTTCCCGACCGGCCTCAAGTGGTCGTTCATGCCGCCCGTCGACGATCGCCAGCGCTTCATCGTGTGCAACGCCGACGAGTCCGAGCCCGGCAGCTTCAAGGACCGCTACTTCCTCGAGGACGACCCGCACCAGGTGATCGAAGGCATGATGATCGCGGGCTACGCGATCTCGGCCACGATCGGAATCATGTACGTCCGGGGTGAGTACCACCACGCTTACGAGCGCCTCCAGCTCGCGATCGACGAAGCGCGCGCGGCGGGCGTCCTCGGGACCGGCGTCCTCGGTTCCGATTTCGACTTCGACCTGATCCTCCACCGCGGTGCGGGCGCCTACATCTGCGGCGAGGAGACGGCGCTGATGAACTCCTTCGAGGGGCTGCGCGCCAACCCGCGCCTCAAGCCGCCGTTCCCGGCGCAAGCCGGCGTGTACAACCGGCCCACCACGATCAACAACGTCGAGAGCTTCGCCAGCGCGGTGCACATCATCGCGAGGGGCGCGGCCTGGTACGCCTCGATGGGCACGGACGACAGCAAGGGCACCAAGCTCTACCAGCTCTCGGGCCCGGTGCAGCGCCCCGGCGTGTACGAGCTGCCGATGGGGGCGAGCTTCCGCGAGCTGATCTTCGACCTCGGCGGCGGCCCCGCCGAGCCGGCGAAGGCCTTCATCCCCGGTGGCTCGAGCACGCCGATGCTCCCGTGGACCGACGCGAACCTCGACCTGCCGATGGACTACGGCTCGATGGCCAAAGCCGGCACCATGCTCGGCACGGGCGGCGTCATCGTGATCCCCGAGTCCAAGTGCATGGTCGACGCCATGGCCAACGTCGTCCGCTTCTACGCGCACGAGTCCTGCGGCAAGTGCACGCCCTGCCGCGAGGGCGTGGCCACCTGGCTGCCGAAGATGTACCAGAAGCTCCTCGCCGGGCTCGGCACCCGCGAGGACCTCACGCTGATGGAGGAGATGGTGCGCAACCTCCGCGGGACCGCGTTCTGCCCGCTCGCCGACGCCTGCGCGATGCCCGTCGCGGCGTCGTTCCAGCACTTCCGGCACGAGTACGAGCACCTGGTCGACACCGGTGCCTCCAAGTACCCGACGACGCCCCGGTGGGCGGAATGAAGGTAACCGTCGACGGCGTCGCGATCGACCTCGCTCCCGGCACCAGCGCGATCGACGCGGTGTTCGCCGCCGGCAGCGACGTCCCGTACTTCTGTTCGCAGGAGTACATGTCGCCCATCGGCGCCTGCCGCATGTGCCTCGCCAAGGTCGGCGCCCCGCGCAAGGAGCGCGACGGCACCTGGATCCTCGACGAAGCCACCGGCGAGCCCAAGGTCTTCTGGTTCCCCAACCTCATGGCCACGTGCACGACCGCGGTCATGGAGGGCATGGTCATCGACACCCGCTCCGAGCAGGTCAAGGACGCTCAGAACGGGATGGTCGAGTTCACCCTCATCAACCATCCGCTCGACTGCCCGACGTGCGACAAGGGCGGAGCCTGCGAGCTCCAAGACCGCGCCTACGAGTACGGCACGGGCCGCTCGAGGTTCGTGTTCGACAAGCGCCACCAGGAGAAGCACCACGCGCTCTCCGACCTGATCACGCTCGACCGCGAGCGCTGCATCCACTGCAAGCGCTGCGTGCGCTACTTCGAGGAAGTGCCCGGCGACGAGGTGCTCGACTTCATCGAGCGCGGCGGGCACACGTACATCGGCACGCTCGAGGATGGGCTCCCCAGCAACTTCACCGGCAACATCACCGACATCTGCCCGGTCGGCGCCCTGCTCGACGCCACCAGCCGCTTCCGCGGTCGCAACTGGGAGTACGCCCACACCGCGACCACCAGCCTCGACGATTCGTCGGGCAGCGCGATCGTGGTCGACGCGCGCACCGGGCGGGTCGAGCGCATCAAGTCGGGCCACCACCCGCAGGTCAACAAGACCTGGATCGACGACGGCACCCGCTTCGGCCACGAGTACGCCGGTGCCGCCGATCGCCTCAAGCGGCCGCTCGTGCGCCGCGGCGACGAGCTGGTCGAGGCCACCTGGGCCGAGGCGCTGGCGGTCGTGCGCGCCCGACTCGAGGGGATCGCGGGCAAGGACGTCGCGATCGCGCTCCGCGCCGACGCGACGCTCGAGGAAGGGGTCGCGGCGCGCGCGCTCGCCGATCACTTCGGCAGCGGCCGGCTCGATCACGCTCCGCGCCCCGCCGGCGGGGTGATCGCCCCGAGCGGCAACGCCAAGCTCGAGGAGCTCGCCACGGCCGACGGGATCCTCGTCGTCGGCGACGTCACCGAAGAGGTGCCGACGGTCGACCTGCGCATCAAGGACGCGCTCAAGGGGGTCGCGCCCGCGCCGCTCTTCGCGCACGGTGCGCCGATCGCCGACCTGCGGCTCAAGGAGCGCATGCCGCGCCGCACGAGCATCCTGACCGTCGCGGCGCCGTACCGCGTCGACCTCATGCGCTTCGCCGGCCGCGCCGCGTCCTACCCCGCCAACGGCGAGGCGGCGCTCTTCCGGGCGCTGACGAAGCTCGTCGAGGACGCCGACGCCACGCCGGACGAGCGCGCGTTGGGCATGCCGCTCGACCTGGCGCGCGCGGCCGTCGCCGGCCTCGTCGCGGCCAAGAACGCCGTGGTGGTCTTGGGCGGTTGGGTGCTCGCCGACGCCGCCGCGACCACCGCCGCCTACGCCTTCTGTCGGGCGGTCGGCGCCAAGCCGATGCCGCTCGGACCGATGGCGAACAGCTACGGGCTCGAGGCGATCGGCGTCGCGCCGAGCCATGCGCGCTACGGCTACGCCGGCATGCTCGACGGCGACGCCAAGGCGCTCGTGCTCTCCAACCTCGATCCCGCCGTGGACGCGGTGGTCGCCAAGCGCCTCGCGGAGCTCGACCTGTTGGTCGTGCACGCGGCGTTCCGCACCGCGACCGCCGAGCTCGCGCACGTGGTCCTGCCCGCCGCCACCGGGTACGAGAAGGACGGCACGGTCGTCAACCTCGAGGGGCGCATGCTCCCCGTGCGCGCCGCGCCCGTCGACAACGGCGAGGCCACCGACCTGACCGGCGTCGTCAAGGCGCTCGGTGAGGCGCTCGGAACGCGCCTCGAGGGGCGCAGCGTGCGCAGCGCCCGGCGCTGGCTCAGGAAGTCGGTCGGCGTCGACCTCGACGCGCTGCCCGACCTGGGCGCGATGCTGCCGCACAAGCGGTCCGGCGGAGCGCCCAAGGCGACCGTCGCGCCCGCGGCGTCACCGCCGCGTCCTGCCGGTGGCCTGCGCGTGCCGACGATGGTGCGCGCCGAGGTGCTCGACCGCAACCCGCACCTGATCGAAGCGACCGGCGGCCTCAGGCTGCGCGTCCACCCGCAGGACGCGGCGCGCGCTGGCGTCCACGACGGCGACCTGGTGACCGTGCCGGTCGATCGCGTCCGCCGCACCTTGGTCGTCCAGGTGAGCGAGGCGGTGCCCGAGGGCCTCGCCACCGTCCCCGCCACCCCCGACGAGCCGGTCGGCGCCGCCCACGTCGATCTCACGAAGGTCGCGGTCGATCGCCGGGCGCTGCAGGTCGCTTGATGGAGGCGCTCTGGGTCGTGTTCCTCAAGGCGCTCGCGATGTGCGTGGCGCTGCTGGGCGTGTTCGCGTACATGACGCTCGTCGAGCGCAAGCTGCTCGGGCGCATGCAGCATCGCTACGGCCCCAACCGGACCGGCCCGTTCGGGCTGCTGCAGCCCATCGCCGACGCGCTCAAGTCGATCTTCAAGCAGGACATCACGCCGAGCGCGGCCGACAAGTTCGTCTACGTGCTGGCGCCGGCGATCTCGATCACCTTCGCGCTGGCGGCGTTCGGCGCGATCCCGGCCGGCCCCGCGGGCAGCCTCTTCGGGCTCGATCCGTGGGTCGCCGACCTCGACGTCGGTCTGTTGTACGTGCTGGCGGCGACCTCGATGGGCGTCTACGGGATCTTCCTCGGCGGCTGGGCGTCGAACAGCAAGTACGCGCTGCTCGGTTCGCTGCGGTCGGCCGCCCAGATCATCAGCTACGAGCTCGGCCTCGGCCTCTCGGTGCTGACGATCATCATGATCGCGGGCACGCTGAACCTGCGGCAGATCGTCGAGTTCAACGTCTGGTCGGTCAGCCCCTGGCTGTGGGCGCCGCTCGCGATCGCCTTCGTCACCTTCGTGATCAGCGGCATCGCCGAGGTCAACCGCACCCCGTTCGACCTCCCGGAGGCCGAGCAGGAGATCGTCGCCGGCTACCTGACCGAGTACTCGAGCATCAAATGGGCGCTCTACCAGATGGCGGAGTACGTGAACATGATGACGGCCTCGGCCTTCATCAGCACGCTCTTCCTGGGCGGCTACAAGGGCCCCGCCTTCTTGGATCCGGTGATCCCCGGCATCTCCGAGTGGCCGATCGTCTGGCTCGTCGCCAAGATGGCGATCTTCATGTTCCTGTTCATCTGGCTGCGCGCCACGCTGCCGCGCTTCCGCTACGACCAGCTCATGCGCTTCGGGTGGATCTGGCTCTTCGAGATCGCGCTCGGCGCTGCGCTCCTGACCGGGGCGGTGATCGCGTTTGTGCTCTGACCGCGCCCCCAGCATCCACTCTCTAGGAGGCCACCCGTGAGCGTGCTCGAGATCGCCAAAGGCATGGGTGTCACGCTGTCGCACCTGTTCAAGAAGCCGGTGACCGTCCAGTACCCCGAACAGCGCGCGCAGGTCGCTGCGCGCTTCCGGGGTCGGCACCACCTGCTCCGGCACCCCGACACCGGGCTCGAGAAGTGCATCGGCTGCGAGCTGTGCGCGTGGGCCTGCCCGGCCTACGCCATCTACGTCGAGGCGGCCGAGAACGACCCGGCGGACCCGACCTCCGCGGGCGAGCGCTACGCGTCGATCTACGAGATCAACATGCTGCGCTGCATCTTCTGCGGTATGTGCGAGGAGGCCTGCCCGACCGGGGCGGTCGTGCTCGGCCACGAGTTCGAGCTCGCCGACTTCAAGTACCAGGACTTCGTGTACGGCAAGGACGACATGCTCGTCGGCGTGACCGGCGGCAAGTGGCAGCGTCGCGAGGCGGCCAAGAAGGGCACCGACGTGCGGCTCGGCTTCACGGCCGGCCACCGCGTCGAGCTCGAGGGGGTTGAGGAGGGATGATCGGCTTCGCCTTGCTCGCCACCACCATGATCGTGGGCGCGCTCGGGGTGGTGCTGCTGCGGCAGCCCGTCCACGCCGCGCTCTCGCTCGTGGGGACGCTCCTCGCGCTGGCGATCACCTACGTGACGCTGCAAGCGCATTTCCTCGCAGCCGTGCAGGTGATCGTCTACGCCGGCGCGATCATGGTGCTGTTCCTGTTCGTGATCATGCTGCTGAACGTCGGCGACGTGACCGGTCCCAAGCGTTCGCTGCCGGGGTTGCGCTGGGCCGCGTACGCGGCCGGCGTCGTGGTGGCCGCTGCGGTCGCGGTCGCGGTGCTCCTCGAAGGGCGTCCGCTCGAAGACGCGGAGCTCGCGCGCGCCGTCCTGGCCGGTGGGGGTGCGGGCGCGATCGGCGACGTGCTCTTCGGCGACTTCTTGCTCGCCTTCCACCTGGTGGGGGTCCTGCTCCTGACGGGCGTCGTCGGCGCGGTGGCGCTCGTGCAGCGTCGGGCCGAGACCGCCCACGGGGCCCCGGCGGTGCGCGTCGCCGGCGAGCCAGGCGCCGTCGGTGCCCTCCCTGATCGAGGCAAGGCCGACCGGCGCGGCGCGCTCGGCTCCGGCGGTCGCTCGTGAACGTACCGACCGAAGCCTACGTCACGCTGTCGGCCGTGATCTTCGCCATCGGCGCGTTGGGCGTGCTCACCCGCCGCAGCGCCATCCTCGTGTTCCTCTCCGTCGAGCTGATGCTGAACGCCGCCAACCTCGCGCTCGTCGCGTACGCGCGCCACTGGGCCGCGGCCGGGGCGCTCGTGGGCATGAGCGGTCAGACCGCGGTGTTCGTGATCCTGGCCGTCGCCGCCGCCGAGGTGGCGGTCGGTCTCGGGATCCTGGTCGCGATCTTCCGCGACCGGCGCAGCACCGACGTCGACGCCCTGTCGGAGGTGCGGCTGTGAGCGCGGCTTGGAACGACCCCGTCGCGTGGGCGGTCTTCGCCCCCGCGCTCGCGCTGCTCGGCGCGCTCGTCAACGGCCTGTTCGGTCGGCGGCTGCGCGAGCCCCTCCCCGGCGTGCTCGCCAGCCTCGCGGTCGGCGGCGCCTTCGTGCTCGCCGTGATCGCGTTCTTCGGGCTCGTCGGCCGTGAAGCGGGTGTGTCCGTCGAGCTCTGGCCCTTCCTGCCCGTCGCCGGCCTCGACCTGTCCGTCGGGTTCGTCGTCGACGCCCTATCGGCCACCTTCATGCTCGTCATCACGGGCGTCGGTCTGGCCATCCACGTCTACTCGATCGGCTACATGCACGCCGACGAAGGCTATTCGCGGTATTTCGCGCTGCTCAACCTCTTCGTCGCCGCGATGCTCGTGCTCGTGCTCGCGGATTCGCTGGTGCTGCTCTTCATCGGCTGGGAGGGCGTGGGCGTCTGTTCCTACCTCCTGATCGGCTTCTGGTACCGGAAGACCGCCAACGCCGACGCGGGGCGCAAGGCGTTCATCGTCAACCGCATCGGCGACGCCGCCTTCCTGCTGGCCTCGTTCCTCGTCGCGGCGACCTTCGGCACGCTGACGATCGCGGAGGTCAACGCCGCGGCGGGCACCTACGCCTTCGGCGCCGGGGTGCTCGGCTCGATCGGGCTGCTGTATCTGGTGGCCGCGACCGGCAAGAGCGCTCAGCTGCCGCTGCACGTCTGGTTGCCCGACGCCATGGCGGGTCCCACGCCGGTGTCGGCGCTCATCCACGCCGCGACCATGGTCACCGCAGGCATCTACCTGATCGCGCGCCTGAGCCCGCTCTACGCGATGACGCCGGAGGCGTCCGCGGTCGTCGCCTGGGTGGGCGCGGGGACCGCGCTCGTCGCGGCGATCGCCGCGATGGGGCAGACCGACGTCAAGCGCGTCCTCGCCTATTCGACGATCAGCCAGCTCGGCTTCATGTTCGTCGCCGTCGGTTCGGGTGCATACGGTGCGGCGGTCTTTCACGTCGTCACCCACGCGTTCTTCAAGGGTCTGTTGTTCCTCGGCTCGGGCTCCGTGATCCACGCGATGGCGGGCGAGCAGGACATCCGCCGCATGGGGGGTCTGGGCAAGCGCATGCGCATCACCGGCACGACCGCGCTCGTCGGCACCCTCGCGATCGCCGGCGTGCCGCTGCTGTCGGGCTTCTTCAGCAAGGACGCGATCCTGGCGGGCGCTTGGAGCTCGACCCTGCTCGCCGACTTCGGCGGCAAGGCGCTCTTCGCCGTGCTCCTGGTCACCGCCGGGCTGACGGCCTTCTACATGTTCCGCTGGTACTACCTGGTGTTCGCCGGAGCCGCGCGCGGCGACGCCCGCGTGCACGCCAAGGTCCACGAGAGCCCGGCGACGATGACGCTGCCGCTCGTGGTGCTGGCCGTGCTGGCCGCCATCGGTGGGTACGTCGGCCTCCCGGCGTTCGCCTTCCCGAACGCCATCGACCCGTGGCTCGCCCCCGCGCTCGCCGAAGGTGGCCTGGAGCACCCGGCGCTGTGGATCGAATGGCTCCTCGTCGCCGCTTCGGTGCTCGCCGCCGGGATCGGGCTCGCCGCCGGCTGGTGGGTGTACGAGCGTGGCAAAGGGGCGCTCGGGGCGCGCGTCGGGCGCGGTCGACTGGGTTACGCCGCCCGCGCGGGGCTCGGCTTCGACGCGCTGTACCGCGCGATCGTCGTCGGTCCCTCCGACGGGGTCGCCTCGGGCCTCGCCATCGGCGATCGCGACCTGCTCGACCGGGGCATCGGCGCCGGGGTGGCGAGCGCCACCTGGCTCGGGCGCCTCGCCGCCGCCTGGCAGTCGGGCCACGTCCGTCTGTACGCCCTCGCCATGCTCGTGGGCTTGGCGGCCATCGTCGTCGCGGTCGCCGCCGCCGTCACCACCGTGGGAGGTCGCGCGTGATCGCAGCCGCCGCCATTCTCGTACCGCTCGCGGTCGCGGTCGCGTTGCTCCTCGCGCCGCGCCGCGCCGTCTACCTGCCGCTCTCGGTGCTCGGCGTCGCCGCGACCCTCGTGTTGGCCCTCATCGCCGACGGCCCCGGGGGCCGTCTCGACGTGCCATGGATCCCGTCGATCGGCGCGTGGATCGCGCTCGACGCCACGGGCGCCGGCGGCGCCTTGCTCCGGGTCGCGGCGCTGGTGATGCTGCCGACGGTCCTGTGGGCGGCGATGCGCGTCGAGCGCCACGCCCACCGCTTCCTGGCCGCACTGCTCGCGACGCTCGCCGGGGTCGCCGGGATCTTCCTCGCCCGCGACCTGGTCCTGTTCTACGTCTTCTGGGAGCTCACGCTCCTTCCGGCCCTCGCGATGCTCGGCGGGTGGGGCTTGACGCATCGCCGCGCGGCGCTGGTGAAGTACCTGATGTACGCGGTCGCTGGCTCGTTCGTGATGCTCCTCGGGATCTTGGCGCTTCCGCCGCTCTCGGGGGCGGCCGGGTACCGGTTCGAGGAGCTGCTCGCCGCCACGCCGAGCCTCGACCCGCTCACGCAGGCGTGGCTGTTCGGCACCTTCATGTTCGCGTTCGCGGTCAAGCTGCCGATCTTCCCGGTCCACGCTTGGCTCGTCGACGTCAACGAGCAGAACCACCCCTCGGGGGCTGCGGACGTCGCGGGCACCCTGTACAAGGTCGGGGGCTTCGGGCTCTTCGCGTGGGCGCTCCCGCTCCTCCCCGACGGCGCCACCATGCTCGCGCCGTTCGGCCTCGCGCTCGGCGCCTTCACGGCGGTCTACGGCATGGCCATCGCCACGCGCCACAGCCACCTCAAGCGGGTACTGGCCTACTTCTCGATCTCGCACATGGGGATCATCGCGGTCGGCCTGTTCTCGCTCCACCTCGCGGGGCAGAGCGGCGCCATGGCGTTGATGGCCGCGCAGATGGTGACGACCTCCGGTCTGTTCCTCGTGGCCGGCATGCTCCACGCCCGCCGCGGCACCTTCGATCTCGACGCCTACGGCGGCTTGGCCAAGGCAGCGCCGGCCTTCGCCGCGCTGTCGCTCGTCGTGCTGCTCGGAGGCATCGGGGTGCCGGGGTTGGCGAACTTCCCGGGCGAGTTCCTCTCGGTGCTGGGCGCCTTCACGGTCAGCCCGCTGGCGGCGACGCTCGCGGTCCTGGCGGCGATCGCATCCGGCGTCCTGGGCGTCAACCTCTATCAGCGGCTGTTCCAGGGTGAGGCGAAGGGTGCGCCGACGCGCGACCTGAGCCCGCTCGAGATCGCCGTGATCGCACCGATCGTCGCCGCCACGCTGTGGCTGGGGATCGCCCCCGCCGCCAACCTCACGACGTTCGAGGCCGACGTGGTCGCGGCCACGGCGGCGACGCCGCCACCGATCGTGCTCGACCTCGCCGACGGGGGTGCGCGATGACGCTGCCGCCCATCTACGGCGACCTGATGCCGCTCCTGCCGGTGATCGTGGTGCTCCTGACCGCGGCCGCGACGCTCCTGATCGGGGTCTTCGCGCGCCGCACGGCGCCGCTGGGGGCGCTCGCGGTCGCCGGCGTGGCGATCGCGCTCGTCATCACCGTCGTGCAGTTCCTGGCCATCGCCGGTGGCGAGCCGTTGCCCCGGACGCTGGGGGGCTCGTTCCTCGGCGACGGGTTGGCGACGGCGCTGTCGATCGTCATCCTGCTCGGTGCCGGAGGGACGATGCTGAGCGCCGGCGCGCACGTTCGGCGCATGCAGCTCGACCATCCCGAGTTCTTCCCGCTGCTCCTCCTCGCCACCACGGGTGGGCTCGTGCTGGTCTCGGCAGGCGACCTGATCGTGTTGCTGCTCGGTCTGGAGGTGCTGTCGCTGGCCGTGTACGTGCTCGCCGCGTGGCGCGAAGGCTCGCGCTCCGGGGAGGAAGCGGGCCTGAAGTACTTCCTGCTCGGCGCCTTCGGCTCGGCCATCCTCGCCTACGGCATCGCGCTCACCTACGGGGCCACCGGCCGCTTCGACTTCACCGGCATCGCCGCCGCGGGCGCCACGCCGGGCTTCGCGTCGGGCGGACTCCTGCTCCTCGGGGCCGGCTTCCTGTTCGTCGGGCTGGCCTTCAAGGTCGGGTTCGTCCCCTTCCACCAGTGGATGCCCGACGTGTACACCGGTTCGCCGACGCCGGTGACCGCCTTCATGAGCGTCGTCGTCAAGACCGCCGCCTTCGGCGCCCTTCTGCGCGTCACCGGTGCGGCGAGCGAAGCGCTCGGGGCGGGCACCCTCGGCGAGACCTTCACGATGGTGCTGGCCGCGGTGGTGGGCGCCACGCTCCTGGTGGGCAACACCGCCGCGCTCCTGCAGAGCGGGCTGAAGCGCATGCTCGCCTACTCCGCGATCGCCCACGCCGGGTACGTCGGGCTGGCGGTGCTGGCCGGCGGTGCGGACGGCATGCGCGCGGCGGCCACCTACCTGCTCATGTACACGGTGACGAACCTGCTCGCGCTCGGCGTGCTGAACGCCGTGATGGGCGACGACGACCAAGGCGACCGCCTCGAGCGCCTCGCCGGGCTCGGACGCCGGCAACCGTGGCTGGCCGCGGGCCTCGCGCTCGCGCTCCTCAGCCTCGCCGGTTTCCCGCCGCTCGCCGGCTTCTTGGGCAAGGTGGCGGTGTTCCAGGCCGCCGTGGCGGCCGGGTTCGTCGGGCTCGCCGCGATCGGCATCGCCTCGGCGATCGTCGCGGTGGTCTACTACGGCCGCGTCGTCGTCCTGCTCTACCTGCACGACCCGGACCACGGCGTCGTGCGGTCCCACCGGACGCCCGGTTCGACGGCGGCGCTCGCCCTCGCGGCGCTCGGCGTCGTGCTGCTCGGGCTCTTCCCAGGGTGGTGGCTCGATCTGCTCGCGCGCGCGCCGATGGTCCTGGGCGGCGCCTGAGCGGGGGTAGCCTGGCGCCATGGACCCGTACCAACAGCAGCTGGCCGACCGGCTGGCGGACGCCGATCCGATCGCGGTGCTCGGCGCGACCCCGACGCGCCTGCTCGCCCTCGCCGAGACCCTGGACCCCGAGGCGTGGGCGGCACGCCCGCGCCCCGACGCCTGGAGCGCCGGGGAGGTCGTGGCGCACCTGGCCGACGTCGAGCTCGGGATGGGCTTCCGCCTCCGGCAGGCGGTGGGCGGCGTTCCGGAGGCTCAGGGCTTCGATCAGGACGCATGGGCGCGCCGCTACGCGCGCCTCGACCCGGCGCTCGCGGTCGAAGCGTTCCGGGCGCTGCGCGCGTGGAACCTGGCGCTGTTCGCGACGTTCGACCTCGACGATTGGCTCGCGACCGTCGAGCATCCCGAGCGCGGTCCCGAGAGCGTGGACGAGATCGTGCGCGCGCTCGCCGGCCACGATCTGCGGCACCTGGACGGGCTCGACGCGCTGCTGACCGGCTGACGGCCGGCGTGCTCCGGCGCCGGGTCGCACCGTGGTACCTTGTCGATCTATGGCGAACGAACGAACGTACGCGATGGTGAAACCCGACGGAGTCCAGCGCGGCCTGGTCGGCGAGATCGTGCGCCGCATCGAGACCAAGGGCTACCGCATCGTCGGCATGAAGCTCATGCAGATCCCGCGGGCCACCGCCGAGAAGCACTACGGCGAGCACGCGGACAAACCCTTCTTCGACGGCCTCGTGGCCTTCATCACCAGCGGTCCCGTGGTGGCGATGGTGCTCGAGGGTGAGAACGCGATCCTCGGCTGGCGCGGCATGATGGGCGCCACCAACCCCAAGGACGCCGCCCCCGGCACCATCCGCGGCGACTTCGCGACCACCATCGACCACAACGTGGCGCACGGCTCCGACGCGCCGGCCACCGCCGAGCGCGAGATCGGCATCTTCTTCGCGGCCGACGAACTGCTCGACTGACGCACGCCGCAACCGGATGCGCTGCGGCCGAGGGCGTTCGCCCTCGGCCGCACGTGTACCGTGTACGCGTGCCGCTCTTCGAGGCGACTCCTCGCGCGACCGCTCGCGCGACCCCGAGGTGACCATGCCCCAGCTCTCCAACGCCATCCGCGCCCTCAAAGCCTCGTCCACCGTAGCCTTCAACGCCAAGGCGCTCGAGCTCAAGCGCGCCGGTGTCGACGTCATCCCGATGACCGCGGGCGAGCCCGACTTCCAGCCGCCGGCGCACGTGCTCGAAGCCGCGCACGAAGCCATCGACCTCGGCATGACCAAGTACACGGCCTCGGAGGGGACCCGCGAGCTGCGCGAGGCGATCGTCGCCAAGCACGCCCGTGAGAACGGCCTCAGCTACGCGGTCGAGCAGGTGGTCGTCTCGACCGGTGGCAAGCAGTCGCTGTTCAACGCCTTCATGGCGATCCTCGATCCCGGCGACGAGGTCGTGATCCCGGCGCCGTACTGGGTGAGCTACCCGGCCCAAGTGCAGATCGCCGGCGGCGTGACCGTGCCGGTGGCGTGCTCCGCCGAGGACGGCTTCGTGCCCGACCCGGCCGCGATCGAAGTGGCCATCACCCCGCGCACGAAGGCGATCGTCCTGACCTCGCCGAGCAACCCGACCGGTGCGGTCGTCCCGGAGGCGGTGCTGAAGGCGATCGCCGACCTGGCCGAGAAGCACGACCTGTGGCTGATCACCGACGAGCTCTACGAACACCTGATCTACGAGGGAACGTTCACGCCGGTGGCCCAGTGGTACCCCGAGCGCACGATCTTGGTCCACGGCGCCAGCAAGGGCTACGCGCTCACCGGCTGGCGCATCGGTTGGGCGTGCGCGCCGACGGCGGTCGCGAAGGCCATGAACAGGCTGCAGGGGCAGGTCACCAGCAACGCCAACGCGATCGCCCAGTACGCGACGCAGGTCGCGCTGAACGAGGTCGACGCCACGCTGGCCTTCCAGGCGATGACGCGCGCGGCGTACCGCGAGCGTCGCGACGTGCTGGTCGCCGGCCTCAACGACTTGGGCCTGCCCACCCCCATGCCGCACGGCGCGTTCTACGCGATGACCGACGTGCGCAGCATCGATCCCGACGAGACCGTCGCCGCGACCACGCTGCTCGAGCAAGCGCGCGTGGCGGTCGTGCCCGGCACCGATTTCCTCGCCCCGGGCTTCGTGCGCCTGAGCTACGCGTGCAGCATCGACCGGGTGCGGACCGCGCTCGAGCGCATCGCCGCGGTCGTGCGATGAGCCAGGGGCGCGACGCCCGCGTCCACTTGGGCCCGACGGGCTACCGAGCGGTCGCCCAGGTGGGCGCCCACCGGTTGATCGCGGACGAACCCGTGGGCGTCGGCGGCACCGACACCGGCCCGACGCCGGTCGAGATCGTGAGCGCCGCGCTCGGCAGCTGCATCGCGATCACCGTGCGGATGGTGGCCGAGCGCAAGGGGTGGCCGCTCGAAGGCATGGACGTGCAGGTCGAGCGCAGCCAGGTGCCGGTCGAGGGGCAGCGACCGCGCACCCGCTTCGACGTCGCCGTGACGCTGCTCGGTCCGCTCGACGACGCGATGCGGGCCGAACTCGGGCGCATCGCCAGCCGCTGCCCGGTGCATCGCTTGCTCCAAGAGGGCGCCGACATCGTCACCAAGGTCGTGGACTAGGAGCGCGCACCGGGCCCCGCGGTACCATGCCGCATGACGCCCGAACGCCCCGACCCCGGCGACGCCCCACGTGCGGCTGGGCCCGACGAGCACGGCACCCTCGACGGCCCCGCCGTGCCGCAGGTGGGCCCAGCGCCCACGCCGCCCACGTCGAGCAACCAGATCTACGCCAACCCCGAGAAGTGGCGCATCGGGCGTGAGTTCCTCGCTCGCTACACCGGTACCGAACCCGAGGCGTTCCAGAAGCAGATCGTCCTGACGAACTTTCACCACTACCTAGAGCGCTTCCAGGTGATCGCGGGCGACGCGACGGTCACCCAGGGATCGGCGATGACCGCCGCCCACTCGGAGCGGCTCGGCGTGTCGATCATCGATTTCTCGATCGGCTCGCCGGTGGCGGCGCTGATCATCGAGGTCCTCGCGACGGCCGATCCCAAGGCGACGCTGTTCCTGGGAATCTGCGGCGGCCTGCACCGCTCGCTGCACGTCGGCGACTTCGTGCTGCCGACCGCGGCCATCCGCGACGAGGGCTCGAGCAAGCACTTCATGCCGGCGCAGGTGCCGGCGCTGCCGACCTTCAAGATCCAGAAGTTCGTATCGCAGATCGTCGTCGAGAAGGGGCTCGATTACCGCACCGGCGTGGTGCACACCACCGATTACCGCTTCTGGGAGTTCGACGAGCGCTTCAAGGCGCACCTCTACGAGGAGCGCGCGCTGGCGATCGACATGGAGTCCGCGACGCTGTTCTCGGTCGGGTTCGCCAGCAAGGTGCCGATCGGCGCCTTGCTGCTGGTCTCCGACCTGCCGCTGCGCGAGGGCGGGGTCAAGACCCGCGAGAGCGCGCGCGCGGTGTTCCGGAAGTACACCGACCTGCACATCGAGGTGGGGGTCGAGGCGATGAGCCAGATCGCCGCGCGCGGGGAGCACATCCGGCACTACCGTTGGTAGGGCGCTGCTCGTGTCTCGATCGGCCGCCGGTGCGCACGCCCGTCCTTGTGCCGTAGGGCTCCGGACCGTGGCGGTGCGTTGGCACGCCAGGGTGCCGCGTACCTGCGAGCCGCTTCGCTAACCTTGCAAATCAAAAGCGTAGGTTTGAGATTGCAAGGATCGGGAAGCGCGTCGAGGCGAGCGTCGTCGCGCTACGCGACGACTGGGTCGCAGTCGACCAGGATGGCGACCACATCGGCACATCCGGCACGACCGTTGGTGAGGTCTACGGCGCCGAAGGGCCGGCTGCGCGTCCGGCGAGCAGGTTCTTCGTGAACCGCGAGATGTCCTCGACCAGTTTGGGGTGGGCCTGCACGTGGGGCGCTTCGCTGCCGGCGGTCTCCAGCACGGTTTCGAGGACCTCGCGGGTCGTCCGCTCGGCGCCGGGGAGCCCCCAGGAGCGGCCCTCCTCGATGAGGTGGGCTCGCGTGATCTCCGCGTGGCGGTACGCTCCGGCGACCGCGAGTGCCAGTTCGCCGTCGTTCTTCTGGTGGGCCTGCGGGACGAAGTCGTAGGCGGGTGCCAGCACGAGCGTTCCATCGGGATGATGCAAGAGTGAGACGTTCTTCGCGTGCATGTCCAGGTTCCGGACCGCCGCCGAGAGGACGACCATCCGCAAGAGAGCGTCGAGGGCCTCGTGTCCTGCCGACCCTTCGAGGGCCTGCGCGATGCGCGCTAGGCTCACCTTGCCGCCGAACCTCTGGTACTTCTCGTCGCCGCTCGCCCCGAGGGCCTGATTGAAGTCTTCCTGATGGATCCGTCCCTGCGGGGCCGTGGGTGAGCGGTCGTAGCGTTCGATGACCAGAGCCGGTACGCCAGCGAACTCCTCGATCCAGGTTCTGAACGACGCCAGACCGGCGGCCCGGGTCAAGCGGGCGCCGTACTCCTCGTCGTAGATGACGCTGGGGAGGTTCTCGGGTTCGGGCTTGAGGATGTGCGTGGACGGGTAGCCGTCAAGCGCTCGGTGCCAACCTTCTGCGGTGCGCGTCAATACGATCTTGTCCTGGACCCCTGCCAGGGAGGACTTGCCGCCCTTGGGCTTGTTGCCGATCGGGAAATCCTGCACGTTGTCGAGGAGCGCTGCGACGCCGGCCGCATCGAGCGGTTCGAGCCTCGGTTCTCGGGGCTCGCCAGCTACCTCCGGATCCCAGATCTGGAGCGCCCCGGCGACGTCTCGGCCGTAGCTGCGGAGCAGGCCGATCACGTCGTCGGAGGGCACGTGCGCTTCTTGCGCCAGGCGCTTGAGCATCCGCCCCTCGGGGAGGAGTTCGCGGAAGAAGTTGCGCCGCTTCTGCTTGTGGGCACGCGTCGGCACTACCGCCAGCCTGATGGCGATCGAAAGGATGGGGTTGTCGATTCCGAAGGCCTTCACCGCGTCAGGCTCGATCGCGAGGTCGAACGTGCGCGAATCCCCGATGAGTCTGCCGATCGGTGCGCCGTAGAGCTCGACGACCAGGTCAGCCATGCGGATCGGGGGTTCGGATCGTAGCCACGAGTTCGACCTCGGTGGCGCGCATCATCGCGAACAGGCGCTCCATCAAGATGGAGGGTTTGCCGGCCTCGATCTCCCAGATGTAGCGTTGCGTGGTGCCCATCCGTTCGGCTAGCTCGCGCTGGCTCAGGCCGTGGAGCAGGCGGGCCTGCTGCAGGATCCGGCCGAGCGACTCGGGACTGGTGACCTTTCCGCGGTACTCCATGGCGTCTCCTGACTACGAAAGCGTAGTCAGCATAGGGGACTACGAAATCGTAGTCAACCCTGTTGCCCCCTGAATCGTAGTCAAGTGGTTCTCGCGTCGTTCGAGCCGTCTCCCAGGCCGGTCATCTCGCGCACGTAGACGACGCCGTCGAAGACGCGCCCCCAACGTGCGGTGACGGGTACGCCGTGTTCGATTCCGTTCATCGTGAACGACGCCTCGCAGCGGTCGAGGGGGACGTAGCCGCACTCGAGCGGGCGAGCGAGCAGCGCTCGCTCTAGGCTGTGTGCTGGCGGTGCGGCGATCTCCGCACGCGTGGTGATGTCGCCGCTCCAGGCGTGTGGGGTGTACCAGCCGCGACCCGCCACGAGGCCGATCGATCGCACCGCGGTTCCCAACTCGCGAGCGGCGATCTCGCCAAGCGGCGTGTCGGGGTGCTTTTCGCGTTGCCGCGCGTACGGCGGGTGGGCGGCATCGAGGGCCGCCGCCGAGCGCACGATGTGGAAGTTGTGGGCCCAGACGACGATCCTCTCGAGCGGGTAGCGCACGGTGGCGAGCCAAACGAGGTTGCGCCCCATGCCTTCGTCGCGCCCTTCCATGCCCCAGGCGTTGCGGGCGGTCCAGGCCAGGTTGGTCAGCTCCTGGCGCCAGAACGCGGTCTCGTCGTCCCCGCCTCGGAGTCGTTCGCGGAGTCGCATCAGCGCTTCCATGAAGTGGGCGCGATCGCTGGAGTCGACTTGATGCTGGTACTCCTTCTCGAGCAGTTCGACGAGGAGCTCGCGGAAGCGCGGCCAGTCGGGTTCGCTCGGCATGGCGTTCGAGGCAAGGTGTTCTTCGAGTGCCTTGGCGACCTCGGTTTTGGCGTAGGTGCCGGTATGGCGGGGGTCGATGCCCGTCACGACCAGCGGCCGCACGCTGCGCCGGCGATCACGCACGAGATCCCAAAGGGGCGCGACTTGGGGGCCTTCGCGCCAGAAGCGGTACACGTGCCGCGCGAGAGCGGCGACGTCCGCTGCGCCGTGGGGCCGGCGCCAGGCTCGCTCGAGGGCGTAGAAGTCCGCTTCGAAGGCGACGACGCCGAACCCGAGATTTCGATGGAGGTGCTCGATGATCCGGGTCTTCACCACGAAGGCCGCGCCGTCACCGTGGCTCTGCTCCCCGAGCAGGACGACGCGGGCGTCTCCGATCGCGTCGTCGAGTGCGGACACCTCGGGTAGGGCCCCGAAGTCGAGCGGCTCGACCGACGGTGCCAGGCGCTCGATGGTGTTGACGTCGTTCATCGGTGGGCCGACCCTACCGTGCGGATCGGCCCTTGGCGGGCGCCGGCGCGCCCGCTGCGCGGTTCAGGCCTTCGGGGTCGCGGTGCGCAGGTACGGCTTCACGACTTCGAGGTCAGGGAACCGCTCGCGCGCTTGGTCGGTCGGGAAGTCGGTGCTGATGATGACGCGTTCACCCGGGCGCCAGTCGACGGGCGTCGCGTACGGTCCGGTCTCCGCGAGTTGCAGCGCGTCGAGGGCGCGCAGGATCTCGTCGAAGTTGCGGCCGGTGCTCTTGGGGTAAACGAGGATCAGCTTGATGGTGTCGTCCGGGCCGATGATGAACACCGAGCGCACCGAGCTCGCGTCGCCCTCTCCGGGATGGATCATGTCGTAGAGCTCGGCGACCTCGTGGTCGGGGTCCGCGACGATCGGGTAGGCCACGGACGTGTTCGAGACCTCCTCGACGTCCGGGATCCAGCGGTGGTGCTCTTCGGCGGGGTCGACCGAAAGCGCGAGCACCTTGGTGCCGCGCTTGGCCCACTCGTCGGCGAGCTGGGCGACGCGCCCCAACTCGGTGGTGCACACCGGCGTGAAGTCGCCTGGATGGCTGAAGAAGATCGCCCAGGCGCCCTTCTTCCAATCCAGGAACGAGATTTTGCCGTCGCTGGTGTCGGCGGTGAAGTCCGGGGCGTTATCGCCCAGATGCAGGCAAGCCATGAAAACCACGCGTCCTTTCTCACCCCATGGGGGGTGGTCGAACGCCTCAGGGTACGGCCGGATCGTTCGGGCGTCCGTGCTCGTTGTGCCATTGGCGTACGCTCGGCGGCGATGCTGCATCTGATCGGCGCCCTCGCCGCGGTCGCGATCTCCTTCTCCGCCATCTTCATCCGCCTGGCCGACGTGTCGGTCTCCACCGCGGCCTTCTTCCGGCCCGCTTACGCGCTCCCCCTCATCTTGCTGCTGCACCTGGCGGCGCGCCGCTTCGACACCCGCACCGCGCGCGAACGCTGGGTCACGCTGTTCGCCGGTGGCCTGATGGGCGTCGCCTTCACGCTGTGGAACTACTCGATCGCCTACGTCGGGGCGGGGCTCGCCACCGTCCTCGGCAACACGCAGGTGGTGTTCGTCGGCCTGTTCGCCTGGTGGGTGTTCCGGGAGCGCCCGCCGGCCGCCTCGGCGCTGGCGGTACCGCTGGTGTTGGGAGGCGTGGTGCTCGCCACGGGCGTCGGTCGGCCCGATGCGTACGGGGCTGCACCGGTGCTCGGTGTGCTCTACGGCCTCGGCAACGCGCTGGCGTACGCGTCGTTCCTGCTGCTGTTCCGCCGCGTCGGGCGGGGGCTGACGCGCCCGTGGGGGCCGCTGCTCGACGCGTCGCTCGGCGCCGCGCTCGTGACCTTCGCGCTCGGGGTGGCGACCGATCCGGCGTTCGACCTCCGGCCGGTGTGGCCCGCCCACGGCTGGCTGCTCGCGCTGGCGGTGGTGTCGCAGACGCTCGCGTGGGGCGCGATCGTCGCGGTGCTGCCGCGGCTACCAGCGCTCGACACGTCGGTGGTCCTGCTCGTGCAGCCGGTGCTGACCGTCGTGTGGGGTGCGTTGTTTTTCGCGGAGCGGCCGTCGCCGTGGCAGTGGGCGGGCGTGGCGGCGGTGCTCGTCGGGGTGGCGGTCGTGGTGGTGGCCGGAGCGCGGAACGGGATCCGGCGCGGGCGTGCGGTCGCGACCCCGATCGGCGCGTCGGACCGGTAGGCTCGGGGCATGAACCGACGGACCGTCCCCTTCGCGCTTCTCGCGCTCCTCGCGCTCGTCCTCGCCGGCTGCGCCCCAGCGGTCCTCGGATCGCGTGGCACCCCCTACGACCTGCGCCGCGGCGAGACCGCCCAGGTGGCCCCGGGCGGCGTGGCGTACGCCCAGCTGGACGTCCCGGCCAGCGAGTTCGGGTTCGACGACGCCGACTTCTCGAGCCTCTTCGTGCCCTGTGGCGGCGACCGCTCGTGCGCCGTCGTCACGAGCCGCTTCGAGCTCGTCGACGTCGCCGCGCCCGAGGGGTGGACGTGGCGCGTCGATCGCGCCGACGCCGTGCGCCAGCCGCGCTTCGCGACGAAGGTCGACGTGCGCTTACGCCTCGACGTGCCCGCGGACGCGCGCCTGGGTGGGACGCAACTGCGCGCTCGGCTGGTGGCCCCAAGCGGCGTCGCACGCCCCGTCGCGCTCGTGGTCCAGGTCGTTCGCTGACGCAGTCGCGGCCGCGGTCGCGTCAGATCGGCGGCAGGTCGTCGCGGCGCACGCCCGTGAGCGCCCAACCGTCCTCGCCGCGGCGCGCCGACACCAGGTAGCGGGCCGCACCGTTCGGTCCGTCCACCGCGACGGTCGTGCGGGCGACGGCGTCGCGGCGGTCCCACGGGTCCACGGTGGCGCGCGTCGTCGCGACGAGCGGTGCCAACAGCGCGTTGTCGAGCGCTCGCCGCAGACCGGCCTCACCGCCGAGCGGCCCGCGGGCGCGGGGCGCGAGCGCGCCGTAGAGGGCTGGGGCGCCCTCGTCGACGCCCGCCCGCAACGCGGCGAGCACCGCCTCGAGCAAGGCTTCGGGGCCCGCGCCGTCGCGCGTGCCGTCGCTCAACCGATCCCCAGCGAGACGAACTTGGTCTCGAGGTACTCCTCGAGGCCCCAGGGACCGCCTTCGCGACCGATGCCCGATTGCTTGACGCCGCCGAAGGGCGCGTACGGGACGGAAGGGACCCCGTCGTTCACCCCGACGATGCCGTACTCGAGCGCCTCGGCGACGCGGATCGCGCGGGCGAGGTCGCGGGTGTAGACGTAGGAGGCCAGCCCGAACGGGGTGGCGTTCGCCCGTTCGATCGCCTCGGCCTCCGTGGTGAAGCGCAGCACCGGCGCGACCGGGCCGAAGGTCTCCTCCTCGAGCAGCTTCATGCCCGGTTCGACGCCGGTCAACAGCGTCGGCTCGAAGAACAGCCCGTCGCGGCGGGCGCCGCCGGTGACCACCGTGGCGCCCTTGGCGACGGCGTCCGCGACGTGCGCCTCGACCTTCGCCATCCCCTGGGCGTCGACGAGCGGCCCCACGTCGGTGCCGGCGACGAGCGGGTCGCCCATCTTCAAGCCGTTCACGGCGTCCGCGAAGGCCGCCACGAACGCGTCGTGGACAGTGTCCTGAACGTAGATGCGGTTGGTGCACACGCAGGTCTGGCCGGCGTTGCGGAACTTGCAGGCGAGGACCTCGCGCACCGCGGCGTCGAGGTCGGCGTCGTCGAACACCAGGTACGGAGCGTGGCCGCCGAGCTCCAGCGACAGCTTCTTGATCGTCTGCGCGGACTGCCGGTAGAGGATGCGGCCGACCTCGGTGGAGCCGGTGAAGGTGACCTTGCGGATGCGCGGATCGGCCATCATCACCTCGGTGACCGGCACCGGGTCGGACGTGGGCAGCACCTGCAGCGTGCCCTCGGGCCCACCGGCCTCGAGCCACAGCTCGGCGAGGCGCAGGGCGGTGAAGGGGGTCTGCTCCGCGGGTTTGACGATCATCGTGCAGCCGGCGGCCAGCGCGGGCCCCGCCTTGCGGGTGATCATCGCCGCCGGGAAGTTCCACGGGGTCACCGCGAACGCCGGGCCCACCGGTTGCCGCATCGCGACGATGCGCTTGTGCGCCACGTGCGTGGGCACCCATTCGCCGTACGCGCGCTTCGCCTCCTCGGCGTACCACTCGACGAAACCGGCGGCGTAGAGCGCCTCGCCGCGCGCTTCTGCGATCGGCTTGCCCATCTCGCGGGTCATCGTCTCGGCGAGCTCGTCTTTGTTCTCGACGATCAGGCCGTGCCAGCGGCGCAACGTCGCCGAGCGGTCGAACGGGCTCACCGCGCGCCAGCGCTCGAAGGCGCTCCAGGCGACGTCGATCGCGGCGCGCGCGACGTCGCCGTCGGCGTCCGCCGCCACGCCCAAGGCGTCGCCGCTCGCGGGTTCGACGATCCCGTAGGTGCGCGGCGCTTCGTGCCAGCCGTCGGTCAGGTACCGGCCTTCCAGGAGTTGGATCATGCAGTCAGTCTACGGGGCGCGCCCCAGCTTCGGGGCGCGCCCGTCCGTACGGCGCTTCTTCAGCTCGCCGCGTTGATCAGGTTCTCGGCGATCGTCGACGAGGACAGCACGCCGGGGAGCCCGGCGCCCGGATGGGTGCCGGCGCCCACCAGGTAGAGGTTGGGGATGTCCTGGGAGCGGTTGTGCGGGCGGAACCAGGCCGACTGCGTGAGGATCGGCTCGACCGAGAACGCGGAGCCCTGGGCGCCGTGCAGCCGGCTCGCGAAATAGCGCGGGTCGACGAAACGCTCGGTGACCAGGTTCTCCTGCAGGTCGGGGAGGTAGTGGTCCTCGAGGTGCTGCATGATCGCGTCGCGGTACTCCTGCGCGTGAGCCTCCCACGAGATCCCGCTCTTGAGGTTGGGGACGGGGGAGAGCACGTAGAACGACTCGTGGCCCTCGGGCGCGATCGTCGGGTCGGTGATCGTGGGCATGTGCAGGTAGAGGCTGAAGTCGTCGGCCAGCTTCCCCTTGTTGTGGAAGATGTCGTCGAGCAGCCCCTTGTACCGGGGTCCGAGCAGGATGTTGTGGTGCGCGAGCTTGCCCTCTTGGGCGTAGCGCTTCTTGGTGCCGAAGTAGATGACCACCAGGCTCATCGCGTAGCGGATGCGCTCGAGCTTCGCGTCGGTCATGGTCTTGCGGAAGCGCGCGTCGATCAGCTTGGTGTACGTGTGCTGGACGTCCGCGTTCGAGACGACGACGTCGGCGTCGATCGTGCGGCCGTCGGCGAGGGCGACGCCGGTGGCGCGCGGCTTGCCGTCGGGGCCGTCGGCCACCAAGATCCGCTCGACCGGGGCGTTCAGGAGGATCTCGACGCCCTGCTCCTCCATCAGCCTCCGGAAGCCGTCGATGAGCGCTCCGGTGCCGCCCATCGCGTACCAGACGCCCCACTCGCGCTCGAGGTAGTGGATCATCGCGTAGATCGACGTGGTGTCGAACGGGTTGCCGCCCACCAGCAGCGGGTGGAAGCTGAACACCTGGCGCAGGAACGGGTCCTTCACGTACTGCGACACCAGCCCGTAGACGCTCTTCTGCGACTGGAGCCGGATGAGGTCGGGGGCGACCCGCAGCATGTCGGCGATCGTCAGGAACGGCTTGTCGGCGAGCTCGACGAAGCCCTTGTCGAAGATCTTCTTGGCCATCGCCACGAAGTTCAGGTAGCCGCGCTTGTCCTCCGGGTTGCGCTTGTCGATCTCGCTCAGGATGAACATCTCGTCGTCGTTGTAATCGAACGGCACGTGGTTCGAATCGAAGATCCGATAGAACGGGTCGCACTTGACGAACTCGACGTAATCCTCGCGGCGCTTGCCGAACTTGCCCCAGATGTCGTCGAACATCCAGGGCGCGGTGATGATGGTGGGGCCGGCGTCGAACTTGAAGCCGTCCTGCTCGAACACGTACCCGCGGCCGCCGAGCTTGTCGAGCTGCTCGACGAGGGTGACTTGGTGCCCGCTGGCGGCGAGCCGCGCGGCAGCGCCCAGGCCGCCGAACCCGGAACCGATGACGACGATCCGCTGCTGTTTCACATCCGTAGCCTACCGGCCTTGGCTAGGGACGAACTTACCGATGGCTACCGTTTCGCAGCGCGCGCTCGAAGGCGGCGCCGAGGCGGCCGAGCGCCAGGAGCGCGGGATGGTCGAGATCGGTGCCGACGTCGGGGTGGTCGCTGCACAGCGCGGCGAGCGTGCCCGCCCAGCGCCCGTCGGCGTCCCACACGACGGCGACCTCGTGGCGCACCCCCGTGATCGAGCCGCCTTTGGCGCCCCATCTCCAGCCGTCGCCGCGGCGCACGCGGCGCAGCAGCCCCTCCGCGAACGCGCTCCCGCGCAGCGCCGCCACCGCCCGCTGGGTGGCCCCCTCGGGGAGCCAGCCCACCTCGGGGCGCACCAGCCCGGCCACCATGGCCACGACCTCCGCGGCGCTCGTGCGCGCGCGCTCGCCGCGGCGCTGCGCCTCGGTCCAGCGCCCCTCGTCCACCTGCAGCGGCCCGACCACTCGGGTCGCGCGCAGCCCGTGGGCCGCGCCCCAAGCGTTCGCTGCCTCGACGCCGAGCGTGCGCAGCACCGCGTTGGTCGCGCGGTCGTCGCCGTAGGCGAGCATCAGGTGCACCACGTCGCCCCACGTGGGCGCGAGCCCGGGCGCGAAGTGCTGAAGCACCCCGCTGCCGCCGGCGACGTCGTCGCTTCCGAGGGCGACGCGCTCGTCCCACGCCGGCGTGGCGATGTCCGGGTCGAGGGCGGTGCCGAGCAGAAGAAGTTGCGCGAGGCTCAAAGCCGGCTGCTCGGCGTCCGCGTCCAAGGCGGCGCGCAGCGCGCCGCGACCGGCGCGCGGCGCGACCTCGGCGACGACGCTCCAGTGCCCCGGCTCTTCGGCGAGTTCGGCCGCGAGCGCCGACGCCAGGCGGTCGGCGTCCGGGCCGTCGGCGACCCAGGGGGCCGATGTTGGCGCAGCGATCCGGGGTGCCGCGGCGGGCTCGCCGCGCGGTGGCCGCTCGCCGCGCCACAGGTCGGCCAGCGACTCGCGGTCCCGGACGAGCCGAGCGGCGCCGCCCTGCACGACGACCTCCGCTGCGCGCACGTGCGAGGCGTAGCTCGAGCCCATCGTCCAGCCGTACGCGCCCGCTTCGCCCACGGCGACCAGGTCGCCGGCCGCGACGGCGCCCAGATCGACGTCCCATCCCAGGCGGTCGCCGTTCTCGCACAGCGGCCCGTCCAGGTCGGTGGGTGGCTGCGGGTCGCCGTCGGCCGGTCGCGGCGGACCGACGCGGCGCACCGGATGGCGCGCTGCGTACAGCGCGGGCCGCAGCAGGTCGGCCATGCCGGCGTCGGCGATCGCGTGCCGGCGTGGTCCGTCCTTCACGTGCAGCACGCGCGTCAGAAGCGTGCCCGCGCGGGCGACGAGCAGGCGCCCCGGCTCCATGACCAGCCGCAGGTCGCGCTCCGCGATCCAGGGCCGCACCACCGCCGCCAGCGCGTCCAGGTCGTACCCCGGAACCGCGAGCCCGCCGCCGAGGTCCAGCACGTCGGCGTCGGGGAACGCGCGGTACAGCGGCGTCAGGGCGTCCAGCACCTCGCGGTGGACGCCGAGTTCGCGGATCTGCGAGCCGGCGTGGACGTGGAATCCGGCGAAGCGCCCGGTGCGCGCGACTTCGCGCGCGAGCGTCGCGGCGGCTTCGAACGCGATGCCGAACTTGCTCCCCTCGGCCCCGGTCGCCAGGTGGGGATGGGTGCGCGGGTCGAGGCCTGGGTTGACGCGCACCAGAAAGCGTGTGCCCGACGGCAGCGGTTCGCTCGACCAGGCGGCCCACGTGCCCTCGCCGTCGAGGCTGACGAGGTCCGGGGGCACGGCGCGCGCCCAGCGGCGCAGCGCGGCGTCCTGCGCCGGTCCGCTGAGCAGCGTCCGGCCGCCCGGTACGCCGGCGCGCGCCGCGCGCGTCGCCTCGCCGACGGTGATCGCCTCTACCCCCACGCCCAGATCGGCGAGGTGGGCGAGGACGGCGCCGTTCGGGTTCGCCTTGACCGCGAAGCGCAGGTCGGTCTCGGGGAGCGCGGCGCGGAACCGCGCGATCTCGGCCGCGACGGCGTCCAGATCGTAGACGTAGAGCGGCGTGCCGAAGCGGTCGGCGAGCGCGGCGAGGGCGCCGTCAAAGACGGCGGTGCCGTCGAGGACGGCGGCGCCGTCGAGGACGGCGTGTTCGGTTCGGCGGGCGGCGGGGTCCATGCCGACCGGTAGCGTAGCAGCCTTAGACTGGGCGGCATGACGATGAACCGGGAACTCCGCCGCGCTCAGGCGAAGCAGGACAAGAAGGTCGAGCGCGAGAAGGAAGAGCGCAAGGCGGCACGGCGGCGCCGCGTCGACACGCTCCGTTCGCGCCGCGCCGCGCGGCGCGCCGAGGCCAAGGCGAGCGGTGGCACGAAGACCGCGTCCAAGAGCGGCGCCGAAGACGCCAAGCCGACGCAGAAGGGGGGCGCCGGTGCGGGCGCCGGACGCGGCCGGAACCCGGGGCGCTTCGCGGGCGCGCTGGCGATGGCGACGGTCTTCTTCATCGTGCTGCAGGGTTCGGTGGCGCCCGAGCCGGGCGACAACGACGTGCTGCGCAGCGTCACCGGGGCGGGGTTCTACCTGCTGTTCGGCTACTTCGCGGTCCTGTGGTTGATGCGCCGCGAGACGCCGCGACCGCTCGTCCTCACGCTGGTGTTCGGCGCGTTCCTCACCGCCGGCGTCGAGGTGGCGAAGCTGTTCCAGCCGGAGGTGCCGACCGACCTGCTGCTGCTCGCGCTCGCGCTGCCCGGGCTCGTCGGCGGTGCGTTCCTGGGCCGGCTCGTCTACACGTCGTCCCCGAGGTGAGCCACGGCGAGGCGCACGTGCTCGGCGTCACGCCCGAGCGTCCGCTGGCGATCGTCGGCGCCATGGTCGAGGAGACCGAACCGCTCCTCGCGGCCGCGGTCGACGCGGTGGCCGAGCGGGTGGGGCCCTTCGCGTTCCACCGGGCACGGCTCGACGGCGCGCCCGTGCTCTTGGCGACGTGCGGGATCGGCAAGGTCCAGGCGGCGGCGCTCACGCAGGCGCTCCTCGACCGGGGCGCGGCGGCGGTGCTGTTCACGGGCGTCGCGGGTGGCGTCGACCCGACGCTGCGCGTCGGCGACCTGGTCGTCGCCAGCGACGCGCTGCAGCACGACGTCGACGTGACCGCCCTCGGCTACGCGCTCGGTCAAGTCCCGGGCCACGACGCGGTGCGGTGGGTGGCCGATGCCGACCTCCGAGATCGCGTCGAGGCGGCGGCTCGCGCGGTCGCCACGGTCGAGGGCGTTCGGGTGGTCGTCGGGACGGTCGCGTCCGGCGACCGCTTCATCGCCGATCCAGAAGACGTGGCGCACCTGCGCGAAGCGTTCGGTGCCGCGTGCGCCGAGATGGAGGGGGCGGCCGTGGCGCAGGTCTGCGCGGCGTGGGGGGTGCCGTGGGCGATCGTGCGCAGCATCTCGGACACCGCCGACCACGGCGCGCAGGTCGACTTCCGGGCGTTCACCACGGTGGCGGCGGCGCGAGCCGTCGCGGTCGTGCGCGGCGTGCTGGCGGGGGCGCAGGGGCGCTGAGGTCGGGAGCCGGCGCGACCGCGGCTCAGTCGGTCTCGGCGGAGCGCAGCACGGACACGAGCGCCGCCGCGGCCCATGCCTGCGGCCGGCAGGCCGCCGGGTACGGCACCGGCGGACCTTCGTCGCGCGGGTAGCCGGCCACCAGCTCCGGGAGCCGATGGTCCGGTTCGCCTGCAGCGAGGTCGTACAGCGCGGCGCGCACCCGCCGCGCCTCGGCGTCGAAGCCGTAGCGTGCGAAGCCGGCGGCGCACAGGGCGGTGTCGTGCGGCCACACCGATCCGTTGTGGTAGCTCACCGCGTTGTAGCGGTCGGCGTCCAGCCCCAGCGTGCGTACGCCCCAGCCGGACCACAGGGCGGGGCCCATGAGGTCGGCGACGACGCTCGGGGCGACCGCTTCGGGCACGATGCCGGTCCACAACAGGTGACCGGCGTCCGAGGTGCGCACCGCGAGCGGGCGTTTGGCGCCGTCGAGCGCCAGCGCGTAGGTCCCGAGCTCCGCGAGCCAGAAGGCGGCGTGGAAGCGGGTTCGGAGCGCCTCGGCACGGGCGGTCCAGGCGGTCGCGGCTTCGGGCTCGCCCAACGCGGTGCACCACGTCGCCGCGGCGCGGTACGCGGCGTACGCGTAGCCCTGCACCTCGGCGACGGCGATCGGCCCCTGCGCCAGGGTGCCATCGGCGTGGCCCATCGAGTCGTTCGAGTCTTTCCAGGTGTGGGCGTTGCCGTCCGCGGTGGGCACGTACTCCACGAAGCCGTCGCCGTCGAGATCGCCATGCTCGACGAGCCAGGTCAGCGCCGCGGCCCAAACGGGGCGCAGCTCGCGGACCAGATCGAGCGAGCCGGTGGCGTCGCGGTGCGCCTCGAGCAGCGTCAGGAACAGCGGTGTGGCGTCCACGCTGCCGTAGAACGCCGTGTGCGGCACCCGTCCGGTGCGCGCGAGCTCGCCGAAGCGCATCTCGTGCACGATCTTCCCGGGCTGCTCGGCGCGGGTCGGATCGACGGTGCGCCCCTGGTGCCGGGCGAGGTGGCGCAGCGTCCCGGCCGCCACGTCCGGACGGTGGGGCAGCAGCAGGTGCGCCGCGAGCAGCGCGTCGCGCCCGAAGGTGGCGACGTACCAGGGCACGCCCGCCGCGAGCACCGGCCCTTCTGGGGTGAAGAGCAGCAGCCCACGAAGGTCGTCGATCGCGCGCCGGAGCGCGGCAGCGTTGGGTGCGGGCGGCAGTCCGGCGAAGCTCGCGCGCCAGTCGTCGTACGGGATCGGTGCGTGCGGCCCCGGTTCGGGTGGATGCTTCGCGGCGACCTCGACGGTGATGGCGACGCGCTCGCCGGGGGCGAGCGACAGTTCCCACTCGGCGCCTGCCGGGTGGGAGGCGGCGAGCGCGTCGTAGCGGACGTGCACCGTGCTCGCGACGCCGTCCGAGGCGGTGTGGCGCAGCGTCATCTCGGTCCCGAAGGCCTCGACGTCGGGCTCCGCGCGATCGAGCCGGGGCCAACCGCGGACCTCGAACACGTCCGCGAAGTCGGCCGCCACCGCGAGCTCCACGCTCAGCGCTCGGCGCTCGCGCGACGTGTTCACGACGTCGATGCGGTCGAGGAACCCGAGCGCGCTCAAGCGCAGGGAGCGCTCGAGCGCCAGGCTTTGGGCCGGTCCATCGATCTGGGCGTAGCGGGCGGTGAGGACGTCGGGACGCGCCGTTTCGACGCGCAGCGTCTGCGGTTCGGGGCCGTCCATCGGCAGGAAGCGCCACGCGTAGGTCGACAACAGCCGCGTGTCGCGAAGGTAGAAGCCGTGTTCGCCCCCTTCGATCCGCGCGTCGCCGTCCGCGACGAAGAAGGCGTAATGCTCCTTGAGCACCGTGTTGCGTTGGAAGTCCATCGCACGCTCCCCGGCGCCGCTCGCTTGCTGCGACGACGCGTAGGAACCCGAGCGTACCAGGCGCCCCGTGTGCGCGCGCTTCGACCGGCAGCGGGCCACGCGGTACCATGCGCTACCGCGCGGCCGAGGCCGCGCCTCCGAGCCCCGGCGCCGCCGGCGGGTCGGCGCTTCCGTGCGTCGCCCGGCTGCGCTTTTGAGAGAGGATCCTTCGTGGCCGACGTCTTGGACGACCAAGTAAGCAGCGACCGCGCGCAGCTATCGCCCGACGAGCGGGCCGAGTTGCACCGCGTCGAGACCCGCGAGTGGCTCGAGTCGCTCGACTACGTGCTCGCTTCGGGCGGCGCCGAGCGCGCCACCGAGCTCCTCGACCTGCTCGAGCAGCACGCGCACCGGCTCGGGGTCCAGACCCCGTTCTCGTCGGTGACGCCGTACCTGAACACCATCCCGGTGGACGAGCAACCGGAGTACCCCGGCGACCTGGCGCTCGAGAAGCGCGCGCGGGCGCTGATGCGCTGGAACGCGATGGCGATGGTCGTGCGCGCCAACAAGGAGTCCGACGGCATCGGTGGCCACATCAGCACCTACGCCTCGGCCGCGACCCTCTACGAGGTGGGCTTCAACCACTTCTTCCACGGCCCCGATGCCGGAGCCGACGCCGATCAGGTCTACTTCCAGGGCCACGCCAGCCCGGGCATCTACGCGCGCGCCTACCTGGAGCGGCGCTTCGACGTCGAGCGGCTGCGCAACTTCCGCCGCGAACTGTCGCCGACGGGGCCGGGGCTCTCGTCGTACCCGCACCCCTGGCTGATGCCCGACTTCTGGCAGTTCCCCACCGTGTCGATGGGGCTCAGCCCGATCCTCTCGATCTACCAGGCGCGCTTCAACCGCTACCTCGAGGCGCGCGGACTCAAGCCCAAGGGCGAAGGCAAGGTGTGGGCGTACCTCGGCGATGGTGAGACCGACGAGCCCGAGACGCTCGGCGCGATCAAGTTCGCCGCGCGCGAACGCCTCGACAACCTGATCTGGGTGATCAACGCCAACCTGCAACGCCTCGACGGCCCGGTGTTCGGCAACGGCTCGATCATCCAGGAGCTCGAGGGCATCTTCCGCGGCGCCGGCTGGAACGTGATCAAGGTCGCCTGGGGCAGCAAGTGGGACGAGCTGCTCGCCAAGGACGACGACGGCGTCCTGGCGCGCCGCTTCAACCAACTGATCGACGGCGAGTCGCAGCGCTACGCTGCCTTCGGCGGATCGGAGCTGCGCGCCACCTTCTTCGACACCCCCGAGCTCGCGAAGCTGATCGAGGGCTGGAGCGACGAGGAACTCGACCAGCTCAACCGCGGCGGCCACGACCCGGTCAAGGTGTACGCCGCGTACCACCGGGCGGTGCGCCACGAGGGCTCGCCGACCGTGATCCTCGCGCGCACCGTCAAGGGCTACGCGCTCGGCGAGAAGGCCGAAGGCAAGAACCCGACCCACCAGCAGAAGAAGATGGACGACGCGGAGATGCGCAAGTACCGCGATCGCCTCAACATCCCGATCTCCGACGACGAGATCGGTAAGTTCCCGTTCTTCCGCCCCGATACCGACGCCCCCGAGATCGCCTACCTGCTCGAGCGTCGCGAGGCGCTGGGCGGCCTGATGCCGCGCCGCGTCGTCAAGGCCGAGCCGATGGCGGCGCCCGGACCGGAGCTGGTCGACGAGTTCCTCGCGGGCAGCGATCGCGAGGTGTCCACCACCATGGTGTTCGTCTCGGTGCTGCGCAAACTGCTGCGCGACGAGGCGTGGGGCAAGCTGATCGTGCCGATCATCCCCGACGAAGCGCGCACGTTCGGCATGGAGGCGCTCTTCCGCCAGATCGGCATCTACTCCTCCGTCGGCCAGCTCTACGAGCCCGTCGACAAAGAGAACCTGATGTACTACCGCGAGACCAAGGACGGGCAGATCCTCGAGGAGGGGATCACCGAGGCCGGGGCGATGAGCTCGTTCGTCGCGGCCGGCACGGCGTACGCGACGCACGGCGTCAACGCGGTGCCGTTCTACATCTACTACTCGATGTTCGGGTTCCAGCGCATCGGCGACCTGGCGTGGCTCGCGGGCGACATGCGCACCAAGGGGTTCATGCTCGGTGCGACCGCCGGGCGAACCACGCTCGCGGGCGAGGGGTTGCAGCACCAGGACGGTCAGTCGCACCTGCTCGCCTACCCGATCCCGAACCTCGAGGCGTACGACCCGACCTTCGCCTACGAGCTGGCGATCGTGATCCGCGAGGGCATGCGGCGCATGTACGAGGAGCAGGAGAGCGTCTTCTACTACCTGACCGTCGGCAACGAGAACAAGGTGCAGCCGGCCGCGCCGGAGCACCTGACCCGCGAGGAGCTCGAGGACGGGGTGCTCGAGGGCCTCTACCTGTTCCGCCCCAGCCCCAAGAAGCGCTCGCGCAAGCACGTCCAGTTGATCGCCGCCGGCGCGATGATGCACGAGGCGCTGGCCGCCGCGGAGAAGCTCGAAGCCGACTACGGCGTCGCCGCGCACGTCTGGAGCGTCACCAGCCTCAAGGCGCTGCACCGGGACGCGCTCGACGTCGAGCGCTGGAACCGCCTCCACCCCACGGAGGAGCCGCGGGTACCGTACGTGCGGCGCGTGCTCGAGGGCGCCAAGGGACCGCTCGTCGCGGCGACCGACTACGTGAAGATCCTGGTCGACGCCCTCGGCCGCCACGCGCCGCGCCCCATCGTGGCGCTCGGCACCGACGGGTTCGGCCGCTCCGAGGCGCGCGCCGAGCTGCGCGATTTCTTCGAGGTGGACGCCAAGCACATCGTGTTCGCGGCGCTCACCGCCCTCGCCGACGATGGCGCGATCGAGCGCAAGGACCTCGCGAAGGCGATCGACGAGCTCGGCATCGATCCCGAGAAGCCCAACCCAGCCGCCGTCTGAAGACGGCGCACTGTCTGAAGACGGCGCACCGTCGGAAGACGGCGAGAGAGGAACCCCGTGCCCCAAGAGTTCAAGCTTCCCGAGGTCGGCGAAGGCATCGAGTCCGGCACCGTCGTGGCGGTGCTCGTGAGCGAGGGCGACCGCATCGAGGTCGATCAACCGATCCTCGAGCTCGAGACCGACAAAGCGGTCGTCGAAGTCCCCTCGAGCGTCGCCGGCGTCATCACCAAGGTTCACGTCCAGGCGAACGCCGAGGCCAAGATCGGCCAGGTGGTGCTCACGGTCGACGAGGCCGGGGCCGAGGCCGCCGAACCCGAGCCGGCGACCTCCGAGCCGGCAACGCCCGAGGCGTCGGAGCCTGAGTCGTCTGAACCCGCGGCGTCGGAGCCCGAGGCGTCCGCCTCCGAGGCGCCGGCCGCGAAGGACGAGGCGCGCACCGAAGACGAGCCGAAGGCGGAGGCCGAAGCCGAGCCCAAGGCGGCATCGAGCTCGCCCGCCCCCGCCCAAGGCGGCGCCGACGTCCACCCGGGCCTCATCCCGGCAGCCCCGTCGGTGCGCCGCCTGGCGCGCGAGCGCGGCGTCGACCTGCGCGCGGTGTCCGGCAGCGGCATCGTGGGCCGCATCTCGGCCGACGACGTCGTGCGCTTCGCCGAGGGTGGCGCCGAGGCGACCCGCCCCGCGACCGCCTCCGAGGCCCCGGCGGCGGCTCCGGCCGCCGCGCCGCTCCCCGACTTCGGCAAGTGGGGCGAGATCGAGCGCGCGCCCATGTCGGGCATCCGCAAGGCCACCGTGCGGTCGATGGCGCAGGCCTGGTCCGGCGTGCCGATGGTCACGCACTTCGACGAGGCCGACGCCACCGATTTCGAGGCGCTGCGTCAGCGTTACAAGGAGACGGTCCAGAAGGCCGGCGCCAAGCTGACGCCCACCGCGATGCTCGTCAAGGTGATCGCGAGCGCCCTGCGGCGGTTCCCGGACTTCAACGCCAGCATCGACGTCCAGAGCCAGGAGATCGTCCACAAGCACTACGTCAACGTCGGGGTCGCCGTCGACACCGACCACGGGCTGCTCGTGCCGGTGATCAAGCACGCCGATCGCAAGAGCATCGTCGAGTTGGCGGTCGAACTCGAGGAGCTCGCCGCCAAGGCGCGCGATCGCAAGCTCGCTCCCGACGACATGAGCGGTGGCAACTTCAGCGTCTCCAACCTGGGCGGCATCGGCGGCACGGGCTTCACGCCGATCGTCGCGCCGCCCGACGTGGCGATCCTGGGCGTGTCGCGCAGCGCCATGAAGCCGGTGTGGAACGCTCAGACCGACGCCTTCGAGCCGCGCTTGATCATGCCGCTCGCGCTGACGTACGACCACCGACTCATCGATGGCGCTTCGGCCGCGCGCTTCCTGCGCTGGGTGTGCCGCGCCGTCGAGGAGCCGTTCCTGCTCGCGCTCGAAGGCTGACGGGACGGGCCCGGCGCTCGGCGCCCCCGCTGCTGAGGGGGCGCTCATGCGCCGGGTGCTAGCATGACCCTTGGATGTCGCCCGCCGATGCCGTCCCCCACGAGCGCGTGACCGCGAACGAGGCCTCCGACGGCACTCGTGCCGCCGTCGTGGAGAGCGCCGCGCCCGCCGCATCGAAGCGCGTGCTGCGCGCCCGTGGCTTGCGCAAGCGCTACGGCGCCCGCACCGTCGTCGACGGCGTCGACCTGCATCTCGAGCGCGGCGAGATCGTCGCCCTGCTGGGCCCCAACGGGGCCGGCAAGACCACCACCTTCTACATGATGGTCGGGTTCGTGCGTCCCGACGGCGGACGCATCGAGCTGGGCGACGAGGACGTGACGCGAATGCCCATGCACCGGCGGGCGCGTGCCGGGCTCGGGTACCTGGCGCAGGAACCTTCGGCGTTCCGACGCATGAGCGTGCGCGACAACCTGCTCGCCATCCTCGAGTTCCAGAAGCTGACGCCGGCGGAGCGTCGCAGCCGCGCGGACGCGCTGCTCGACGAGTTCCAACTGACGCGCCTCGCCGACCACCGGGCGGACACGCTGTCCGGGGGTGAGCGCCGGCGACTCGAGATCGCCCGAAGCCTGACGATCGACCCCGACTTCATCCTGCTCGACGAACCGTTCACCGGAGTGGATCCCAAGTCGATCCGCGAGATCCAGCGGTTGGTGGCCGACTTGCGAACCCGGCGCGGACTGGGCGTGCTGCTGACCGACCACAGCGTCCGCGAGACGCTGGCCATCGCCGATCGCGTCGTGCTCATGTTCGACGGCAGCGTGCGCTTCGACGGCTCGCCCGGCGACTTCGCCGCGGACGAGGCGGTCCGCGCCTCCTACTTGGGGCACGACTTCCAACTGTGACGGAGCGGGTGCGCCGGTCATGACCTACGTCTTGGGCCTCGTCGGCCTTCTCGTCTTCTTGGCGGGCGTGATCGCGTACGCCGGCGACCGGTTGGGTACGTGGGTCGGTCGCCGCCGCCTGACGCTGTTCGGCGCGCGCCCCAAGCGCACCGGTCAGATCGTCGGCGTCGCGGCCGGCATCCTGATCATGCTGACCACCCTCGGGGTCCTCGCGCTCGCCTTCCGCAACGCGACCCAGACGCTCGTGAACGCGCAGCGCACCGCCGACGAACTCGGCCGCCTGCGCGGTCAGGAGCGCTTCTTGCAGGACCAGGTGGGCGTGCTCGGCGACCAACTCGCGGCGCTGGAGGCCGATCTGACGCAAGCGCGCGCGGTGATCGGTGAGGCCGAGGCAGCGCGCGACGCCGCCCTGGCCGATCGCGACGCGCTGCTCGAGGAGGCGCAGGCCACCGAGCTGCAGCTCGAGGCGCTGGCCGCCACCCTCGAAGCCGCTCGAGGCGACCTGGTGGGGATCGAGACCGAGTTGCTCGCGGCCCAGGCCGACCTGACCGCGGCCACCGAAGAGGCAGCCTCGGCGCGCGCCGATGCGGACGCAGCGCGAGCCGAGGTCGACGACCTGGCTGCCCAGATCGTGAGCGTCGAGGCCGACCTCGCCGTCGCGGCCGAACTCCTTCTCGTGCGCGACGTGCAGCTCGCCGAGGCCGATGCTGAGCTCGAAGCCGCCGAAGCGCAGCGTGCGAGCGCGCAGCTCGCCGCCGCCGAGGCGGAGGCCGCGCGCGACGTGGCCCGGGCGGACCGCGACGCCGCCGTCGCCGACCGGGCGGCCGCCGTCGCCGACCGCGAGGTGGCCCTGTTGGATCGCGACGCGGCCGTCGAGGAGCGTGCGGAAGCCCAGGCGCAAGTCGCGGAGCTCGCCGCTCGCACCGAGGAGCTCGGCGTGCAGCTGGCTGATCTGGCCGACACGATCAGAGTGCTCGAAGGTGAGGCCGGCCGCTTGGAGGCTCGCGCGAGCACCTTGCAGCAGGAGAACGTGGGGCTGCAGGCGCGCAACGACCAGCTGGCGGCCGGTAACGCCGACCTCCAGGCGCGCAACGCCTCCCTCCAGGAGCTGAACGCGGCGCTCCAGGAGCAGATCGTGGTCGGCAACGACCAGGTGCGGGCGCTCCAGGGTCAGGTGTCGGTGCTCAACGATCGCCTGGAGGAGCAGGCGGCGCGCCTGCGCGAGGTGCAAGACGAGTTCGCGCGGGTCTCGTCGGGCGAGATCACCTTCGAGCGCGACCAGGTGGTCTTCTCCGGGGCGTTGCACGCGCGCAGCGTCGCCGAGGCGCGCGAGGAGCTCGCCGCGTTCGTGCGGTCGGCGAGCGCCCACACGGCGAGCCTCGGAGCCGGTGAGGTGGCGCTGAGCGCCGAGCAGTTCGCAGGACTGGTCGAGGTGATCGCGGAGACCGAGGGTTCGGACCTGGTCCGGTTGATCTCTCCGCGCAACCAGTTCAACCCGGCCCGCACCGAGGTCATCGTCGAGGCGCTCGAGAACAGCCGCCTGTTCGAGGCCGGGCAGCTGCTGCTGTCGCGTCCAGTCCACGTCGGCAGCTCGGAACTGCCCGCGAGCCAGGACGAGGTTCGCGCGCTGATCGCCCAGCTGAAGGCCGACGTCATCCGGACGCTCCGGCGTTCGGGGCTCGACGAGCTCCAGGTGCCGACGTTCGTGGGCTTGTCGGACGAGGGCTTCGCCAATCAACTGCTGCGGCTGACCGGTCAGGTGGTGGTCGGGGTGGTCGCGCGCGGCCCGATCGAGCGCTCCGGGCCCGCCACCGTCGAGCTTCTCATCCTCTACTGATCAGGCCTCGGCCGGCTTGGTCGGGAGGGTCAACAGGTACGTGCACAGCACGATCGCGATGACGGCGAGGAGCAAGTCCACCCACACGACCGGGATGAGCCAGATGCTCGTGCCGATGCTGAGGACGATGGTGGTCACCGCCATGGTCTTGGCGCGTCGGCTCAGGCCTTTGCCGTCGCGCCAGTCGCGGATGAGCGGCCCGAACAAGCGGTGGTTCATCAGCCAGTTGTAGAACCGTGGGCTCGAGCGGGCGAAGAAGTACGTCGCGATCAGGATCCAGACGGTGGTGGGCCAACCGGGTACGACGACGCCGATCGCGCCGAACACCACGCTCGCCCAGCCGAGCACGAAGTACATGGTGCGCAGCACCGGGTTGCGTTGGACGCGCAGCTCGTGGCTGTAGTCCACCCACACGCGTTCGCCCGCGCGGACGGCGCGTGCGCGTCCGGGCGGCTTGCGAACGGGGGAGGGGGCACGTCGGTCGTCGGGCACAGCCCGGCATGGTACCGCTCCGCTCGGGGCGCCGGTTGCGGCCGGGGTGACGGTGGCCGCGACCGCACGGAGCGGGGCTGGCGTCAGCCGGCGCGCTGCTTCAGCAGATCGCGGATCTCGGTCAGCAGTTGCACGTCGGCCGGCGGCGCCTCGGCGGCGGGCGGGGCTTCGGCCACCTTCTTCGCGAAGCGCGCCTGCATCTGGTTGTACGAGCGCACGACCAGGAAGATCACGAACGCGATGATCACGAAGTTGATCAGCGTGTTGATGAACGCGCCGAACTGGATCACGGGTGCGCCGGCCTCGACCGCTTCGGCCACGGTCGCGTACTGATCGGCGTCCGCGAGGATGAACCCGAGGTTGGCGAAGTCGACGCCGCCGATGACCAGCCCGAGCGGCGGCATGATCACCTGGTTGACGAGCGAGGTGGTGATCAGGCCGAACGCACCGGCGAGGATGACCGCGACCGCCAGATCGACGACGTTGCCTCGGTTGATGAAATCGCGGAACTCTTTGAGCATGGCGCTCGGCTCCTTGGGGGCTCGACGGCGCCCTGGGTGGGATGCGGCAGTGTACGCCTTACCCAGACCGTGCGGTCGCATCGGCGCGCCTGAGCTCCTCAAGGGGTACGATCGAGCGCCATGAACCCACCCCTAGTCCTCGTCGCCGAAGACAACGCAGGCCACCGCGCGCTCGTCGACATGCTGCTCGCGTCCGAGGGGTACGAGCTGGCGATGGTCGAGGACGGCAGGGCTGCGCTCGAGTGGCTCAAGGACCACACCCCCGCGCTCGCGATCCTCGACGTCGCCATGCCGCAACTCGGCGGGCTCGAAGTCGCCGATCGGATCCGCCGCATCGGGCGCCTGAAGGACACGAAGATCGTCATCCTGACGGCCCTGCGCGACCCCCAGACGCGCGAAGGGGCGCGCCTCGCGAAGGTCGACGCGCTCGTCATGAAGCCGCTCCAGGGCAAGGACTTCCGCGACCTGATCAAGCGCGTGCTCGCCGGCGAGCATCAGCCCTTCTGAGCCGCCGCGCGCCGCTGTCGGCGCGCCTCGAAGAGCAGCAGCGCGCCCGTCGTCGCCACGTTGAGCGAATCGGCCAGTCCTGCCATGGGGACCCGCACGTGGACGTCGGCATCGGCCAACCAAGCGGGGTCGAGCCCCGCGTGTTCGGTGCCGAGGACGATCGCCACGGGTCCGCACAGGTCCGCGTCCCACAGGTCGACGGTCGCGGCGGGGGTCGTCGCGACGACGCGCATCCCGCGCGCGCGAAGCTCGGCGCGGGCTCGGTCCGGCGCGACGGCGAGGACCGGCCGCGCGAACAAGCTCCCCATGCTCGCCCGCACCACGTTCGGGTTCGCCAGGTCGGTGCCGGCCCCTGTGACCAGCACCGCGTCGACGTCGGCCGCGTCGGCGGTACGCAGCAGGGCGCCCAGGTTGCCGGGCTTCTCGAGCCCGTCCGCGACCAGCCAGAGCGCGTCCGAGGGGGCGGGCAGATCCGTGAGCGCGCGCTTCGGGGGCACGACGAGCGCCAGCACGCCGTCCGGGTGCTGGCGAAGGCTCGCCTTCCGGAACGCGACCTCGGAGAGCGCCCAGCGCTCGGTGTCCAGGCCCTCGCGCCGTGACGCCAGCGCGCGCGCCGCCGGCGAGTACAGCGCCGTGCACGTCGCGAGCACGACCACGTTCCAGCCGCCCTCCAGTGCGCGGTCGACCTCGCGCGCCCCCTCGACGAGCCCCACCCCCTCGGCGTCGCGCGCCCGGCGCTCGCGCAGACGCACGAGCCGCTTGACGCGCGGGTTGGTCGGGCTCTCGACGGGGGCGGGCTCGTGGTGCATGGGTGCGCATGCTACCGCCCTCGGTCGGTAGACTTCCCCATGCTCCCTTGGATCTCGCTCGATGCCCTCCGCGCCCGACTCGGCGACCCGGAGCTGCGGCTCCTCGACGTGCGCTCGGTGCTCGGTCGCCCCGGCGCCGGCCGCGCTGCTTTCGAGGACGGCCATCTGCCCGGCGCCACCTTCCTCGACCTCGAAGACGACCTCTCCGGTCCGATCGGCGCGCATGGCGGGCGCCATCCGCTCCCCGACGCCGCCGTGCTAGCGGCGACGTTCGGCGCCGTCGGGATCGGCCCGGGCACCCACGTCGTGGCCTACGACGCGGGCGACGCCATGGTCGCAGGGCGGGTGTGGTGGTCGTTGCGCTGGCTCGGTCACGACGCGGTGCAGGTGCTCGACGGCGGGTTCGCGGCTTGGGTGGCGGCCGGCGGGCCCGTGGCGACCGATCCGGCCGTCCACCCGCCCGTGCGGTTCGAAGCGCGCCCTCGACCCGAGATGCTCGTCGATCGCGCCGATCTGATCGCCGGCTTGGGCGACCCGGAGCGCGTGGTGGTCGACGCTCGCGCCGCCGAGCGCTACCGCGGCGACGTCGAGCCGCTCGACCCACGTGCCGGCCACGTCCCCGGCGCGGTCAACTACCCGTACGCGGAGAACCTCGAGGAGGGCCGCTTCCGCCCCCCGGAGGCGCTGCGCGCACGCTTCGCGCCGCTCGCCACGGCTCGCGAGGTGGTCGTCTACTGCGGTTCGGGCGTCTCGGCGGCGCACGATCTCATGGCCCTCGAGGCGGCGGGGATCCACGGTGCCAAGCTGTACGCCGGCTCGTGGTCGGACTGGGTCAGTTACCCCGACGCGCCGGTCGCCCTGGGCGCCGAGCCGTGAGCCCCGAGCCGGTGCCGCCCCGGACGGGCACGTAAAGTAACGCATGACGAACACCGAACCCCAGCCGTCGGGCGCGCTCGGGCGTGTGCTGCGCGAGCCGTGGAACGCGATCACGCATGGCGTCGGCACGGTCCTGGCGGTCGTCGGTGGCGTCCTCTTGGTGGCGCTGTCCGCCGGCGACGGGCGGCGCACGGTCGCCTTCGCGATCTACGCCGCGTCGCTCTTCTTGCTCTACCTCGCGAGCACGCTGCTGCACGCCGTGCGCGCGCGGCCCGAGGTGCTGCGGCGCTTGCGCTTGTTCGATCACGCGGCGATCTACCTGCTCATCGCCGGTACGTACACGCCGATCGCGCTCATCAGCCTGGCCAGCGTGAGCCCGGCGTGGGGGTGGTCGGTGTTCGGCGTCGCGTGGGGAGCGGCCGGTCTCGGTGTGCTGTTCAAGCTCGTCTGGCTCGACGCGCCGCGCTGGCTCTCGACCGCTTTGTACCTGGCGCTCGGGTGGATGGCCGTGGTCGCCATCGCGCCGTTGGTGCAAGCGCTCCCCTGGTCCGCGCTCGCGTGGCTGGCTGCCGGCGGCGCCTTCTACTCGGTCGGGGCGGTCGTGTACGCGCTCAAGCGCCCGGACCCCTGGCCGAAGGCGTTCGGGTACCACGAGATCTGGCACCTGTTCGTGCTGGCGGGCAGCACCTGCCACTACGTCCTGATGCTGCGCCACGTGCTGCCTGCCTGAGGCTGCGCGCGTGCGCCCATGCCCTTCTGCACGGCCATGGGTGATGTCCGCCACCCGAATGCAACCTCCGCGTTCGTAGCCTGGCGCATGCCGGATCCCGCCTTCGCGTCCTTGCGCATCCGCCTCGGTGAGCTGGTCGATCTGCAAGGGGCGCTCGCCATCCTCGACTGGGACCAGTCCGTGTTCATGCCCGCCGCCGGGGGTGAGGGCCGTGGTCGCCAGATGGAGACCATCGTGCGCCTCGCCCACGAACGGCACGTGGCGAGCGCCTTCGATCGCGCGCTCGTGGCCGCAGAGCGCGCGTCCGTGGCGCTCGATCCGACGGATCCCGACGCCGTGCTCGTGCGCGTCGCCCGGCGCGACCTCGAGCGCGCGCGGCGGGTGCCGGTCGCGTTCCACGTCGCTCGCGCCGCCCACGTGAGCGCGGCGTTCGAGGCCTGGCGGCGCGCCCGCCCGCGCGACGACTTCGCGTCCGTGGCGGACCACCTCGAGCGCAGCGTCGAGCTCGCCCACCGCTACGCCGGCTACTTCCCGGAGGTCGACCACGTCGCCGATCCGTTGATCGACGAGGAGGACGAGGGGGCGACGGTGGCGCTGCTGCGCCCGCTGTTCGGCGCCCTCGGCGACGGACTGCGCCCGTTGGTCGCTGCGGCGCTGGCCGCACCGATCCCGGATCCGCTGCCCGCGGGCCCCTACCCGGCCGCAGCACAGCTCGACGCGGCGCTCGAGTTGGCCGTGCGCATCGGGTACGACCTGGGTCGCGGGCGCCAGGACGTGGCGCCGCATCCGTTCGCCACCCGCATCACTGGCGGTGACGTGCGCATCACCACCCGCGTGAACGAATCGGACCTGACCGAGGCGCTGTACTCCACGCTGCACGAGGCCGGTCACGCGCTTTACGAGCAAGGCGTCGACGCGATGTGGGAGGGCACGCCGGTCGCCCGCGGCGTCTCGGCCGGCGTGCACGAGAGCCAGTCCCGGTTGTGGGAGAACCAGGTCGGGCGCAGCCGCGCCTTCTGGACCTTCGCACTGCCGCATCTGCGCGCCCGCTTCCCAGCCCTCGAGCGCGTCGACGTCGACGCCGCGTACCGCGCCGTCAACCGCGTCGCGCCCAGCCTCATCCGTACCGATGCCGACGAGCTCACCTACACGCTGCACGTGTTGCTGCGCTTCGATCTCGAGCTCGAGCTCCTCGAGGGTCGCCTCGCGGTGCGCGATTTACCCGAGGCGTGGGCCGCGCGCTACGCGCGCGACTTGGGCGTGACCCCGGAGCGCCATGGCGACGGCGTCCTCCAGGACGTGCACTGGTTCGCGGGGTTGGTCGGTGGCGCGTTCCAGGGGTACGCGCTCGGCAACGTGCTGAGCGCCCAGTTCTACGCCGCGGCGACGCGCGCGGTCGGCGACGTCGATGCCGCGGTCGCCCTCGGGTCGTTCGCGGAGCTGCACGGGTGGCTCCGCGACCACGTCTACCGCCACGGCCGCGCCAAACCCGTCGACGTCCTGGTGCGCGACGCCACGGGGGGACCGATCGACCCCGAGCCGTACCTCACCTACCTCCGGAGCAAGTACGGAGCGCTCTACCCAGCGTTGGCGCACGCATGAGGTAGCCTCCGGTCGTGACCGATGCTGCGCGCAACGCGTACCTTGCTCTGGGTCGAGGCTTCGTCCTGGTCGGGGTGGCGATCGCAACCCTCGCGATCGTGGACGCGGTGGCGAACCTCGACCTCTTCCGCGGCAGCCCGCTGGGCACCGCGCTCTTCTTGGCGCTGATCGGCAGCGCTCTGCTCTGGACGGTGCGTCAAGCCGACGCCCAGCGCGCCGAGGAGGCGGCGAACGAGGCCCTCGAAGAGGTCGAGGACCCCCGCGCGTGACCGAGGTCGACGGGCTCCGCAAGATCTGTCTTCACCGCCTCCTGCGCGGCCGGGCGCTTCCCGGTGAGCGCCTACCCCGAGTGGGAGCGCGCGCTGCTGACCTTCGTCGTCCCGATCGCGTTCTTGACGACCGTCCCCGCCGAGGCCGCGTCGGGGCGGTTGACGTGGGCGGCGGCCCTGGGCGCCACCGCCGCGGCGCTGCTGCTGCTCGCCGCGTCGCAAGCGTTCTGGCGGTACGCGTTGGCGAACTACACGTCGGCCTCGAGCTGAGCGCGGGCGGGTAGGCTCTCATCCATGCGCCTCGTCGTCGAGCTCGTCCCGCGCGACCTCGCCGCCCTCGAGGCGCAGGTGAACGAGGTGGCGACGCTGGCCCACGTCGACGCCGTCAACGTGCCCGACCTCACGCGCTTCGAGCTCCGCGCGTGGGAGGCGGCCGTGGCCGTGCGCCGCCTCGGTGCCGAGCGGTGGGCGGCGATCCCCCACGTGCGCGCGATGGACGTCGACCTGCGGCGGCCGTGGCCGCCGCTTGCCGCCCTCGACGCGGCCGGCGTGACGGAGGTGTTGGTGGTGACGGGCGACCCGCCGGCCGACATGCGCCACCCGGTCACGGGCGCTGGCGTACTGGACGTGATCCGCATGATCAAACGCGAGCGCCCGGACTGGCGGGTCTACGCTGCCCTCGACCCGTACCGGGCGGGCTTCGCGCAGGAACGCGACTACCTGCAGCGCAAGCTGGACGCCGGTGCGGACGGCTTCTTCACCCAGCCCTTCTTCGACGTGCGCCTCATGGCCGTCTGGCGCGAGCTGCTCGCGGGCGTGCCGGTGTGCTGGGGGGTGACGAGCGTTGCCTCCGGACGGTCGCAGCGATACTGGCTCACGCGCAACCGCGCGGTGTTCCCGGCGGGCTTCGAGCCCACCCTCGCCTGGCACCGCCGCTTCGCGGGGGAGGTGCTCGACTTCGCGGCCCACCACGACACCGACGTGTATTTCATGCCGATACGCGTCGGCATCCAGGATTGGCTCGGCGAGCTGCTCCGGTGACGGTGCTCGAATCGGCCCCGATTAGGCGTGGCTAGGCGGGGGCCTGGGGTTACGCGCGACTTCGCGTGCGCCGGCGGCCGCACCGCTTGGTCGTGCGACGGACGCGCCACCGAGGCGGTACGACGCCGGGTCCTCGAGCATCGGCAGGGTGCGGGCCGACCAGGGCAAGCCGGCCCCGGGGGCGTGCCTCGGCGCGACGCTTCAGTAACCTTGCAAATTAAAAGTTGCGCTTTCAGATTGCAAGGTTAGACCAACTACCCGCGAAAGACGGCTCCCCGACGTCGGACGGGCGGCCGCTCAAGCGATCGGGCGCGCGCCGTCGAGAACCGCCGCCGTGCCCCCGCCTGTCCCATTCAACGCCATCGCGAAGACCGGCCGCGGCGGTGAGCCACGGCCGATCCCCACTCGACCATCAAGACGGCTGCTCAGTCCGCCGTGTACGCCAGCCCCGGCGCCAACCAACGCTCGACCTCGTCCATCGGCACGCCGGTGCGCTCCGCGAGGTCGCGCACCTGGTCGCGACCGATCTTGCCCACCCCGAAGTAGCGCGCCTCCGGGTGGGCGAAGTAGAAGCCGGCCACCGAGGAAGCCGGCGTCATCGCCAGCGACTCGGTGAGGCCGACCCCCAAGCGCGCCTCGGCGTCGAGCAGATCGAAGATCGTCGTCTTGGCGCGATGGTCGGGGCACGCCGGGTACCCGGGGGCCGGGCGGATGCCGCGGTAGCGCTCCGCGATCAGGTCGTCGACGGTCGCGTGCTCATCGAGGTCGTACCCCCAATGGCGAGTGCGCACCAGCTCGTGCAGGCGCTCCGCGGCCGCTTCGGCGAGGCGATCGGCGAGCGCTTTGAGCAGGATCGCGTGGTAGTCGTCGTGGGCGGTCTCGAACGCGGTGGCGCGCGCCTCGGCGCCGTGCACGCTGACGACGAAAGCGCCCAACCAGTCTGGGACGCCCCCTTCGGGCGCGACGTAGTCGGCGAGCGCCGAGTGCGGTTGGCCGGGGCGCTGCGGGCGCTGCTGTCGGAGCGTCGGGACGACGGCGCGCACGGTGCGGCGGCCGTCGTCGGCGTAGACGAGCAGGTCGTCGCCGCGAGCTGCGGCAGGGAAGAGTCCCCAGGCGGCACGGACCTCCAGCCACCCTTCGGCCACGATGCGCTCCAGCATCGCGCGCGCGTCGTCGTGGAGCTCGCGGGCGTGCGGCCCCACGGTCGGGTCCACGAGGATCGCTGGGTAGCGGCCAGCCAGCTCCCAGGCGAGGAAGAACGGGGTCCAGTCGATGCGTTCGACCAGCTCGTCGAGCGGGAACGGCGCGCGCATCTGGACGCCGGGCTCCTGCGGAGCGACGACGTGGCTCCAGTCCTCGAAGCGCGGCGCGTGGGCGCGGACCTCTTCGATCGGCCGCAGGTCGCGCGCGGCGGTGCGCGCCTCGTGCTGCGCGCGCGTGCGCGCGTGCAGCTCCGCGGCCTCGGCCTCGAGCGCCGGGCGCAGCTCGGACGACACCGCCCGGGTGACCACCCCGACGGCGCGCGATGCGTCGGCGACGTGCACCGTGAGGCCGGCGTAGGCGGGGGCGATCTTGACCGCGGTGTGCGCGCGCGACGTGGTGGCGCCGCCGATCAGCAGCGGCAGGTCGAGGCCGCGGCGGGTCATCGCACGGGCGACGTGCACCATCTCCTCGAGCGACGGCGTGATGAGCCCCGACAGCCCGATCACGTCGACGCCCTCGGCGACCGCGGTGTCGAGCAGCCGGTCGGCGGGCACCATCACGCCCAGGTCGAGCACCTTGAAGCCGTTGCAGCCCAGCACCACCCCGACGATGTTCTTGCCGATGTCGTGGACGTCGCCCTTGACGGTCGCGAGCAGCACCGTGCCGGCGTGGGTCAGCGCCCCCGTCGTCGCCGCTGCCTCCAGGTGGGGCGTGAGCGCGGCCACCGCCCGCTTC
>JBHEOT010000009.1:58387-63491 GCA_046260675.1 Trueperaceae bacterium
CTCTTGACCACCTGGGGCAAGAACATGGTGCCCGCGCCGAAGCGGTCGCCGACGACGTTCATGCCTTCCATCAGCGGACCTTCGATGACGGCCAGCGGCGCGCCCAGCGCCTCCATCGCCTCGAGGGCGTCCGCCTCGACGAAGGCGTCCATGCCGCGCACGAGGGCGTGGACGAGCCGCTCGGCGACGGGCAGCGCGCGCCAGCCGTCGTCGTCCACGCGCGCCTTGGCGGCGGCGCCCGATCGGGACTCCGCGTAGGCGATCAGGCGCTCGGTGGCGTCGGCGCGGCGGTCGAACAAGAGGTCCTCGACCAGGGCGCGCAGCTCGGGGTCGAGCTCGTCGTACTGGCCGAGCGTCTCGGGGTTGACGATCGCCAGGTCGAGGCCGGCGCGCCGGGCGTGGAACAAGAACGCGGCGTGCATCGCCTCGCGCACCAGGCCGCTGGAGCGGAACGCGAACGAGACGTTCGAGATGCCTCCGGACGTGCGCGCGCCGGGGAGGTGCTCCTTGATCCAGCGCACCGCTTCGATGAAGTCGATCGCGTAGCGCGCATGCTCGGCGATGCCGGTGCCGACGGTGAGCACGTTGGGGTCGAAGATCACGTCCTGCGGTGCGAAGCCGGCCTCGTCGACCAGCAGCCTGTAGGCGCGCGTGCAGACCTCGGTGCGCCGCTCGAGGGTGTCGGCCTGGCCCTGCTCGTCGAAGGCCATGACCACGACCGCCGCCCCGTACCGCCGCACGGTCCGCGCCTGCGCCAGGAACGCCGCCTCGCCCTCCTTGAGCGAGAGCGAGTTGACGACGCCCTTGCCCTGAAGGTGCTCGAGGCCCGCCTTCAGGACCGGCCAGGACGAGGAGTCGAGCATGACGGGGACGCGCGCCACGTCGGGCTCCGCGGCGAGCAGGTCGAGGAACGCGGTCATGGTGGCCGGCCCGTCGATCATGCCCTCGTCGACGTTGACGTCGATGAGCTGCGCGCCGCCGACGACCTGATCGCGCGCCACCTCGACCGCCGCCGCGAGGTCGCCGGCCTTCACCAGCCGCGCGAAGCGCCGCGAGCCCGTGACGTTCGTGCGCTCGCCGACGTTCACCAGGTTGGTCTCGGGGCGGATCACGAGCGGTTCGAGCCCCGCGAACCGCGTCTGCGGGTCGGGTTCCGGTGGGACCCTCGGCGCCACCCCGTCGACGGCGGCTTTGAGCGCAGCGACGTGCTCGGGGGTGGTGCCGCAACAGCCGCCGAGCACGTTGACCCAGCCCTCCTGCACGAACTCGCGCAGCACCGCCACCATCTCGGCCGGCCCCTCGTCGTAGCCGCCGAAGGCGTTCGGGAGGCCCGCGTTCGGGTAGACCACCGTGAAGACCGGCGCGAGGCGCGCCAGCTCCTCGACGTAGGGGCGCAGCTCCTTGGGCCCGAGCGCGCAGTTGAGGCCCACCGCGAGCAGGTCGGCGTGCGCGATCGAGGTCCAGAACGCCTCGAGCGTCTGCCCCGACAGCGTGCGCCCCGACGCGTCGGTGATGGTGCCCGACACCATGAGCGGCACGCGGCGGCCCGCCGCCGTCATCGCTTGCTCGCAGCCGACGAGCGCGGCCTTGGCGACCAGCGTGTCGAAGACCGTCTCGATCAGGAGCAGGTCGACGCCCCCCGCGAGCAGCGCGGTCGCCTGCTCGACGTACCCGCTGCGCACCTCGTCGAAGGTGACGTCGCGGTAGCCGGGATCCTCGACGCGCGGGGAGAGGCTGAGGGTCTTGTTGGTCGGCCCGAGCGCGCCCGCGACCCAGCGCGGCCGCTCGGGCGTCGAGGCCGCGTCGGCGGCGGCGCGCGCGAGCCGTGCCGCCGCGACGTTCAGGTCGTGGACCACGAAACCCAAGCCGTACTCGGCGAGGCCGAGGCGGGTGGCGTTGAAGGTGTTCGTCTCGATGAGGTCGGCGCCGGCGGCTAGGTAGGCGGCGTGGATGGCCTGGATCAGGTCGGGCCTCGTCAGCGCCAGGAGGTCGTTCGCCCCCTTGAGGTCGCGCGGATGGTCGCGAAACCGCTCGCCGCGAAAGGCGGCCTCATCGAGCGCCTCGCGCTGGATCATCGTCCCCATCGCACCGTCGAGCACGAGGATGCGGCGGCGCAGGTGGGCGACGAGCGGGTGCTCCATGGGGGCCGAGTCTACGCCGGGCGCGACGCGCCCGGCGTGCGTCCGGTGCGGGCTCGGCGTCAGTCGACGTCCACGCGCAGGAAGCGCCAGACGAACAGCGCCAGGAGCGCGACGGTGTAGCCGGTCACGACCCAGGCGGCGTGTTCGAGCGTGATGCCGGTGCCGAGCAGCCCGCCGAGGTCGAAGTCGACCCCGTCACCGCCGGCGTTGGCCCCGAACGCCTCCACCAGGTCGCGCGCAGGTCGGCGCGCGGGTGCGTACACGTTCGTCGTGAAGAAGTAGGTCGGCAGGTCCTCGAACACCTGACGTATACGGATCGTCTGCAAGAAGGCGTTGAAGCGGTTGATCGGCTGGAAGCCGACGACCGCTGCGTACACGGTGTAGAGGCCCTCGAACAGCGCGGGCAGGAAGAACACCATCACCAACCCGAGCGCCACGTTGCGCGCGACGTGCACGAACAGGAACGCCAACGCCACGAGCGCCGAGGCGAACGCCCACTGCACCGCGTAGAGGCCGATCAAGCTGGACCAGCCGCCCGAGAAGTCGGTCGGCAGGAACGCCATGCCGAGCGTGCCGAACGCGATGCCGGCGACGAACGCGCCGCCCATGAGCAGGCCGATGGCGATCATCGCGACCACGAACTTGCCCGCCAGCACGGCGAAGCGGTCGGGTTGGACCACCAGGACCGTCTTCCACATCGAGTGCGTCCGCTCCTCACCGACGAGCAGGGCGGCGAACAGCGCCACGACGATCACGTAGAAGGTGGGGGAGACGTACGCAGGACCGACCAGGCCCAGCCGCGCGATCCCGAACGGGGAGGCGAACTCCTGGAGCAGCGGCGCCATGCCGCCGATGTCGTCCGCGATCCCGCCGAGGTTGTCGAGCAAGACGCGGCCGACCACGAGCGCCAACACCGGCAGCAAGACCCACCAGAGGCCGGCGACGACGAACGTGCGGCGTTTGCGGCGCACCTTGAACAGCTCGGCCCGAACCACGTTCACGAAGGCGTTCACGACGGCCTCCCATCGCCTTTGAGCAGGCGCAGGTAGGCGCCCTCGAGGTCTTCGGTCGTGCGCTCGGCGTCGCTGATCTCGACGCCGGCGCGCACCAGTCGGGCCACGAGGGCGTCGGCGTCGGCCGTCGGCACGTCGACGGTCGCGCCGCGGTCGCCGTCGGCTTCGGGTGCGTACCCCAGGTCGCGGAGCGCGGCGACGAGCGCAGCGCCGTCGGTGGCGCGCAGCCGGTAGCGGACCGAGGTGGCGTCGAGCCGGTGCAGGAGCGCGTCGAGCGGCCCGTCGAAGACCAGCTTGCCGGCCTCGATCGCCAGGATCCGGTCGACGAGCTTCTCGATCTCGGCCAGGATGTGGCTGCTGACCAGGATCGTGACGCCGGTGGTGGCCACCGCGCGCAAGTTCTCGCGGATCTCGGCGATGCCGACCGGGTCGAGCCCGTTCGTCGGCTCGTCGAGGAGCAGGACCTCGGGCTCCCAGATGAGCGAGCGGGCGAGGCCGAGCCGTTGGCGCATCCCCTGCGAGTAGGCGCGCACCCGCTTCTCGGCGGCCTGGTCGAGCTTGACGAAGGCGAGCACCTCGTCGATGCGGCGCGGTGCGACCCCACCGTGGAGCAGGGCCGAGTGGCGCAGGTTGTCGCGGCCGGTCATGTACGGGTAGAAGCTCGGCTCCTCGATCATGGTGCCGACGCGCCGGAGCCCAGGTCCGGGAACGCGTTCGCCGAGGACGCGGCCGTCTCCGCCGCTCGGGCGGATGAGGCCGGCGAGCATGCGCAGCGTGGTCGTCTTACCGGCGCCGTTCGGGCCTAGGAAGCCGACGATCTCGCCGCGCCCGATGGCGAAGCTGACGTCTTCGACGGCGGCGGTCCGGCCGTAGCGCTTGGTGAGGTTGCGGGCGACGATCGCGTCCAACGGGGGCCTCCGACGCCGCGACCGCGGTGGGTCGGGCGGCGCTATGGTAGCACCGCCGCGCGGTCGGGCCCGTGTCCGCTACCGGTGCGAGCCGGCCGAGCTCGGGACCGAGGACATCCTCGGCGCATCGGACCACCATCCGCACGGGGTTTGCTCCGACCGTGGGTGACGCGCCCGACATGCTTCCTCGCCATCAAGGATGCTAGAGTCCTGGACGTTGGTCCGGCGCACGCCGGACGCCATCCAGGAGGCACCATGCCGGTCTACGTCTACAAGAACCTGACGACGGGGGCCACGTTCGAGATCGAGCAGCGCATCGTCGAGGACGCGCTCACGATCGATCCGACCACCGGCGACCCCGTCAAGCGCCTCATCCAGCCCGTGGGCATCGCCTTCAAGGGCTCGGGCTTCTACGTCACCGACAGCCGCAAGAGCTCGCGTGCGGCGCCGAAGGCCGATGCACCCAAGGGCGACGCGGCCAAGTCGAATGCGGCCACGGGCGACGCCCCCAAGTCGGACGCGCCCAAGTCCGACGCGCCGCCGCCGTCCAAGGCCGCGGCGAAGCCCGCCTCCGGGAGCTCGAGCACCGCGGGCGACTAAGGGTCGCGCGGACGCCGGGGGGCTTCGCCCCCACGGCTGCGCGACCTTGCGGTCGCTTCGCGACCGCCGGGGGGCTTCGCCCCCTACGCCTGCGGCGCGTTGCGCTCGCTTCGCAACCGCAGCGATCTATCAGCGTTCCTCGACGAAACGGACCTCGTACAACACGGGCCAGAGCTTGCCGGTGAGCCACCAGCGACCGGTCGCCGGGTCGTGCGCGACGCCGTTGAGCACCGCGTTCGAGTCGGCTCGGATCGCTGGGTCGTTCGGTACGAGGGCCGCGGCGTCGATCACCGCGTCGATCCGACCGTCGGCCTTGACGACGCGGACGAGCTCGGTCGTCAGCCACACGTTCGCGATCACGTGCTCGCCGACGCACGCGAGCTCGTTGAGGCGCTCGACCGGACGCCCGTCCAGGCGCACGTCCACGCCCCCGAGCAGCGCG
>JBHEOT010000090.1:0-5176 GCA_046260675.1 Trueperaceae bacterium
CGCCCGCCACCCTGCAGCATGCGGAGGTAGTGCGCGAGCTCCGCCGCGCTCGCCATCAGCGTGCCCGCCGACCGCTCGCTCCGCACGAAGGCGACGTCGAGCGGTTCCGCGTTGCGCCAGGGGACGTGGTAGCCGCGGGCCAGGCCGCGCTCCTGCGCGACCTCGGCGTCGAACGTGGCGCTCGTCATCCCGAGCGGCGTCAGGACGCGCGCGTCCATGTAGTCCTCGTAGGGCATCCCGGACACGCGCTCGACGATCAGCCCGAGGACCACGAACGGGTCGTTGCTGTACCCGAAGCGCGCACCGGGCGCCGACGCCAGCCGGACGCCGCGGAGCTGCAGCACGTAGTCCTCCAACTCCGCGGGGTAGACGCCGTCGGTGAAGAGGATCCCCCACGGGTACCCCGCGCTGTGCGACAGGAGCTGTCGGATCGTGATCTGGTCCTCGCGCCCCTCGGGCGTCGTGAACCACGGCAGGTAGCGCGTCACGCTCGCGTCGAGGTCGACCAGGCCGCGCTCGACGAGCTGCATCACGGCCATCGCGGTGAAGGCTTTCGTCGTCGAGCCCAGCACGTTGAGCGTGTCGTCGGTCATCGGCCGCTCGGCCTCGCGGTCGGCGAAGCCGTAACCACGCGTGATCACCGCCTCATCACCGTGCACGACCGCCAACGACAGCCCGGGCGTGTCCCAGGCGCCCATGCGTTCGGTCACGAAGGCGTCGAGATGGCGCTCGAGGACCTCGGGAAGCCCGTCGGCGACGGCCGCTTGCGCCGCAAGGGCGACGGTGAGGACCAGCGCCGCTAATCGAACGCGCCGCATGCCCCTACAGCACCGCCTGCATGAACACCAGCACGAACAGCGCGACCGTCTCGACCACGCCGATCGCCATCAGGTAGTTGCCGAAGCCCTGGCCGGTCTCGCCGATCGCGTCCGCGGCCGCCGCCCCGACGCGCCCCTGGAGCCAGGAGGACGCTCCCATGGCGGCGCCGCCGAAGAGGCCGACGGCGAGCATCGCCGGCCAACCGACGACCGCGCCGGTCACGAACGCGTCTTCGGCGGAGCGCACGACCGCGTTCATCAGGATCATCCCGTAGATCGTCTGCGACAGCGGTGCGCCCACGAAGGTCACCAGGATGAACGGGACCGGCTTGTCGAGCGCGTAGCAGCGCTTCCAGGCCCCGACCGCGGCGAGGCCGGCGGTGCCGGTGCCGAGCGCGGAGCCGATCGCGGCGAGGCCGAGCACCGCCGCGGCACCGGCCTGACCGAGCGAACGCATGAGTTCCGGTTCCATTACCGATCTCCTTCCGCACCGACAGGGGCGGTGTGGGCCAACGGGCGGTACGCGTGGCCGGTCCACGGCAGCCCGAGGTGGCCGGCGAACTCGAGGGTGTTGAGGCGCACGCCGTGCACCAGCACGCCCATCGCGGCGAGCAGCACGTTCAGCGCGTGCCCGAAGAACAGGACCAGGGCGGCGAGCACGCCACCCACCGGACCGCCGAGGCCGATGCCGGCGGCGAGGTCGTTGAAGGCGCCGGCGACCGCGAACGTCGCTGCCCCCACGGCGAACAGGCGGACGTACGACACGACGTCGACGAAGTTGTTCACCAACGAGAGCGGCAGCACGGCATGGCCGAACCACTCGCGCCGCAACCGCTTCCATGGAGTGGTGAACGCGAAGATCAGCGCCACCCCCACGCCGAAGACCGGCCAGGCGACCGCCGGGAACGGGTCGTCGAGCACCAGTTGGCGCGCGAGGAAGTACATGGTCCACGTGGTCGCGATCCATCCGAGCTCCGCGAGCGCGCGCAGCGTGTTCGCGTACCGGACCGCGTTCCACAGGTGCGCCAAGGTCAGGTGCGCCGCGCCGATGGCGAAGGTCAGGCCGATCACGTTGCGCTCGACGGTGAGCCAGTCGAGCTGGAACCACGCGAGCATCGACGGCAGCACGGCGATCCCGAAGACGTTGCCGCTCAGGAGCCCCCAGACGATGGTGGCGGCCGACAGCAGCCGCATCAGGGCGACCACACGGCGCGACGGGGGCGACCCCTTCCGGGGCACCCGGCGGGCCCACCACTCGGTCAGGGCGAGGAACAGCAGCCCGTACCCCGCGTCGCCGACGATCATCGCGAAGAACAGCCCGAAGAACACGAGGAACGGCAAGCTGATGTCGACGTGGCCGTACGCCGGCACCACCCCGAGGAACCCGAACAGCGGCTCGATGGGGCGCACCCACCGCGGGTTGCGCACCAACGTCGGGGCCTCGTCGGCGTCGCGCACGTCTTCGACCCACAGCCCCCAGCCGTGGCGGTGGGCCAGCGCGCGCACGTGCTCCACCTCGTCGAACGGGACGAAGCCGCGCAGCACCACGACCGCGCCCACCCGCGCCATCCCGGCGCGCACCTGCTCGGCGTGCAGCGCCTCCTGCGTGCGGTCGAGCCACGCCTGCACGTGCTCGCGCTCACCCACCAGGGCGGCGAGGCGCGCCCTGGTGCGCTCGAGCCCGCGCGCGACCTCCAAGGTCTCGTGCTCGAGCCGCGCCGGTGGCTCGCTCGGCCACGCCACCTCGTCGGGCACGTCGGCGGCGTCGACGGCGTCGACCGGCCCCACGAGCGCCACCGTGCGCGGGCGTCGGGCGTCGCGTCGGCGCCGCGCCGCCCCCAGCTCGATCCACACCGCGCGCGGCACGTCGGGCAGTTCGCGGCCAGCCGACGGGTGCGCCAGCCGGACCCCGACACCGCGGCCGCGCAGCCCCCGCAGCGCCTCGGGGTCGAAATCGCCGAAGGGCGCCAGGCGCTCGCGTTCGCGCTCCAGCTCGTCCCGGGTGCTGCGCAGGTCGTCGAGCTGCTCGGCGAGGCGCTCCACCTCGGCGATCACGCTCGCCGCGTCGAGCGGTTCGGGCGCATGGGCGCCCGGACCGCTCGGCCCCGCAGCCTCCTCCGGTACGGCGCCCTGCGGCGCCACGTGCGCGAGCACGTCGATGGCGTGCCGCGCGGCGCGGATGCGCGCGCGCAGGTCTTCGGCGACCGCATCGTCGCCGAGCGTCCGCTCGGCGATGTGCACCACACCGGCGTCCTGCAGGTGGTCGAGCGTCTCGGCCTGCGCCCGGCGCGCCGCGACGATCGTCACCTCCTTCATCGGCACGATCACTGCGAGCGCTCCCGCTCCAGGCTCTTGGCCTTGGCGATCTTGGCGCGCACGACCTCGGCGGCCTGCTGGTCGCCCAGCGCGATGCGGATGACGCGCAGCGCATCGCGCGCCTCGGGGATCTTCACCTTCTCGAACAGGTTCACGCGCTGGCTGGTGAAGCGCAGCTCGGCCGCCAGCCGGCTGCGCTGCTCCGCGAGCACCTGCCGCCGCAAGCGCAGCTCGGCGAAGCGCTCGAAGGCCAGCAGGCCGTCGTCGACCCACGAAGGCGTCGCGTCGGGCGACGCCGGGCGGCGGCGCCAACGCACCTCGTCCAGGGTCGGCAACGTCACGCCCGCGACGCTGGTCTCGCCCCACCGGACCGACTCGATCGCCACGTGCCCGGCGACGTCGAGCGGCTCGACCCACAGCGCGATCCAGGCGCTCAGGTCGCGGCGCAACCGCGCCTCGTCCTCGCTCGCCTCCGCGACCGCCCCCTCGACCCGGCGCAGCTCGACCTGCAGCTGCCGCTGCTTGAGCCGCAGGGTCGGCAGGTAGCGCTCGAAACGGGCGAGCGCGTCGCGCTGCCGCTTGAGCTCGTGCTTGCTGGCGGTGACGCGGCTCATGCGGGCTGCGGCCAATGGCGCTCGATGAGCGCGGTCGAGAGGCCGGTCTGGGCGGGCTCGAAGCACTCGGCGAGCAGCGCCCAACCGACGTCGAGCGCCGGCTCGAGCGGCAGGTCGACGGCCAGGTCCATTAGCCGAAATTCGAAACCGACGCCGTAGCGCAGCAGCTGCTCGTCCCACTCGCTCATGCGGAAGCCCATCGAGCGCTTCTCGAGCGTCTCGCGGTAGGCGGCGTAGAGCTGGATCATCGCGTTCATCAGCGCCCGGTGGTCGTCGCGGGTGGCGCCGTTCACCAGCTGCTTGAGGCGGCTGAGGCTGCCGAACGGCTCGATCCGCCCGCCGCGCAGGTAGAGCTGCCCCTCGGTGATGTACCCGGTGTTGTCGGGCACCGGGTGGGTGACGTCATCGCCGGGCATGGTGGTCACCGCGAGGATGGTGATCGAGCCGGCGTCGTCGAAGTCGACCGCGCGCTCGTAGCGCACCGCCAGCTGGCTGTAGAGGTCGCCGGGGTAGCCGCGGTTGCTGGGGATCTGCTCCATCGTGATGGCCACCTCCTTGAGCGCGTCGGCGAAGTTGGTCATGTCGGAGAGCAGCACCAGCACCCGCTCGCCGCGCAGCGCGAAGCGCTCGGCGACGGCCAGCGCCAGGTCGGGCACCAACAGGCACTCGACGGTGGGGTCGGCAGCGGTGTGGATGAACGCCACGCTGCGCGCGAGCGCGCCGGCCTCCTCGAGCGTGTCGCGGAAGAACAGGTAGTCGTCGTGCTTGAGCCCCATGCCGCCCAGCACGATGCGGTCGACCTCGGCCTGCAGCGCCAGGCGCGCGAGCAGCTCGTGGTACGGCTCGCCGGGGACCGAGAAGATCGGCAGCTTCTGGCTCTCGACCAGCGTGTTGAACACGTCGATCATCGGGATGCCGGTGCGCACCATCGTGCGCGGGATGATCCGCTTGGCCGGGTTGACCGAGGGGCCGGCGAGGTCGACGAGCTCCTCGTCGAGCGCGGGTCCACCGTCGCGCGGCCGGCCGGCGCCGTCGAAGACGCGCCCGAGCACCGCGTCCGACGAGGCCACCCGCATCGGGCGCCCCAGGAAGCGCACTCGGGCGTCGGTGGGCATGCCGCGGGTGCCGGCGAAGACCTGAAGGTACGCCCGCCCCCCCTCCAGGCGCACGACCTGCGCCAGCGAGGTGCCGCCGGGCCAGGTCAGCTGCGCGAGCTCGCGGTACGTGGCGTCGCCGGCCTCGACGGCCACGACGCTGCCGGCGATGCGCTCGAGGCGCGAGTAGGCCTTACGCATCGACCGCCACCTCCGCCACCAGCGCGCGCAGGCGTTCGCGCCCGGCGTCGAACTCGGGGCTGCCCCAGGCGCAGCGGTTCCAGTCCTTGGTCGCCTGCCCCAGGCTCTGGTAGAAGCGGCGCGCGTCGTCCTT
>JBHEOT010000090.1:5186-5424 GCA_046260675.1 Trueperaceae bacterium
CTCGCGCAGCAGCTCGCGCGCGAACGCGACTTCGGCCGCCGCGACCACGCCGGGGTAGTGGCTCCAGCTGTCGAGCGGGTCGATGGCGGGGTAGCGGCGCGCGTCCGAGCGCTCGCGCGACAGCCCGTGGAAGGCGCCCACCACCTTGAGCGTCGCCTGCGTCACCGGCTCCTCCAAGTTGCCGCCGGCCGGGCTGACGGTGCCGCCGATGGTGACCGAACCCGTGGTGCCGTCGCGC
>JBHEOT010000091.1:0-5069 GCA_046260675.1 Trueperaceae bacterium
CTACGAACGGCATCGTCGCGACCTCGTCCAGACGCTCCTTCGCCAGGACGCCTCGGTGCTCGGCGTCGCGAACGACGATCCCGCCGACCTCGCGCGGCGGGCGACGGTGAGCGCCTCGTCGTACCTGGACCGCGTCGCTTTGACGACGGGCGGCGACGCTTGGCCACTGACGCGCGACGCCGCCGCCACGCTGCCCGTCCAGCGGCGCCTCGACACGCTGTCGCTGCTCGTCGGTGCCGAACGCGACGCCACCCTGACCGTCGAGGCCTTCGACGTCTCGAAGCCGCAGAACTTCGTGCCGAACGAGCGACTGGCTTCGGTCGCGGTGGCGGTCGCCGCCGGCGCCGAACGCTGGCTCGAGGTGCCGCTGCGGCTCGAGCTCGACGCACCCGGCTACGTGTTCGTGGTCATCCACGCGGCCGACGGCGTCGCGCTGCGCCGCAGCGCCGAGCCCCTATCGGGGGTCCTGGCGTACGCGCGGCAGCTCGCGGTCACGTCCGGCGACGCCAACGAGGGCCCCAACGAGCAACCCCTCCGCCAGTGGAACCCCAAGCCGTTCCACCGAGCGCCGTTCTGCCTGGAGGCGCTCCCCGCCGAACGCAGCTTCGCGCCCGAGAACGTCGTCAACGGCCTCCTGCGCCCCTACGGCGCGCCCAACCTGTGGCTCTCGGCGCGGCGCGACGAGGACCCCGAGCCCTGGTTGGCGCTCGCCTGGGACGCGCCGCAACGGATCCGACGCATCGCGATCACGTTCAACGACGACGTCAACGAGGACCTGATCAACCTGCACCACCACCGGACGCCGTTCCGCGTCCTCCCGGAGCTGGTCAAGGACTACGCGCTCGAGGCGCGGATCGACGGCACGTGGCGGAACGTGGCGACGGTCGCCGACAACCGGGTCCGCCGACGCGTGCACGACGTCGACCTCGAAGGCGTGACCGACCTGCGGTTGCAGGTGCGGGCGACGAACGGCAGCGCGTACGCCGAGGTGGTCGAGGTGCGGGTGTACGCCGACCGCTTTGCCTGAGGGGTGCGTCGATGCCCTCGACGGTTCCGTGTGGGGAACCTCGGGGTCGCGCTCCGCGGCGGCCCGCGTATCCTGCGGACGCATCCGACCGCGCCCGCCGCTGCCGCGGCGACCGCGCAGGAACCCGAGGACACGCGATGAACCACGACGAGCTCCGCGACTGGTCGAAGCGCGCTGCCGACTGGGCGCACGACTACCACGCCACCCTGCGCGACCGCCCGGTGCGGGCGCAGACCGCCCCCGGCGCCACGGCGGCCCGCCTGCCCGAGCGCGCGCCCGAGGAGCCCGAACCGCTGGAGCGGATCTTCGCGGATTTCGAGGACGTCGTCCCGGACGCGATGACGCACTGGCAACACCCGCGCTTCTTCGCCTACTTCCCGGCGAACGCCGCGCCCGCGTCGATGTGGGCCGAGCAGCTCGCCAACGCCATCGCCGCGCAGGCGATGCTGTGGCAGACGTCGCCAGCCGCCACCGAGATCGAAGAGGTGATGGTCGGTTGGCTGCGCGACGCGCTCGGCCTCGCCCCGCACTTCCGCGGCACCATCCACGACAGCGCCACCACCGCGACGCTCGCCGCCATCCTGACGATGCGGGAGATCGCGACCGGCTGGCAGGGCAACGACGCCGGCCTGGCGGGTCAGCCGGTGCTGCGCCTCTACGCCTCCGCCGAGACGCACAGCTCGATCGACAAGGGAGCGCGCATCGCCGGCATCGGTCAGGCGAACCTGGTCAAGGTGCCGACCGACGCCGCATACGCCATGGACTCCCGCGCGCTCGACGCCGCCATCCGCGCCGACCTCGCGGCCGGCTACCGGCCCGCCGGGGTGATCCTCGCCACGGGCGGCACCTCGATCGGCGCGTGCGACCGGATCGGCGAATCGCTCGCGGTCGCGAAGGCGCACGGGCTCTACACCCACGTCGACGCGGCCTGGGCCGGCTCCGCCATGATCTGCCCCGAGTTCCGCCCGCTGTGGGACGGCGTCGACGGCGCCGACAGCATCGTGTTCAACCCGCACAAGTGGCTCGGCGCGCAGTTCGACTGCGCGGTGCAGTTCCTGGCCGACCCCACCCCACAGGTCCGCACGCTGGGCCTCCGCCCCGAGTACCTGCAGACCCTTGGGCACGAAGGGCCGGATCGGATCACCAACTTCAACGAGTGGACGGTGCCGCTGGGCCGGCGCTTCCGAGCCCTCAAGCTCTGGTTCACGTTGCGCGCGTACGGCCTGTCCGGCCTGCGGCGCCGCATCCGCGACCACGTGGCCTGGGCGCAGGAGCTCGCCGACGTGATCGCCGACCTCCCCGGCTTCGAGGTCGTCACGGCGCCGGTGCTGTCGCTGTTCACCTTCGCGCTCACGGATGGCGACGCCGCCACGGAGGACCTGCTGGCACGCATCAACGACGACGGTCGCGTCTACCTCACGCAGACGCGCCACGCGGGCCGGTTCGTCATCCGTGTCCAGGTCGGGCAGTTCGACTGCACGCACGACGACGTCATGACGGTGGCCGAGGTGCTCCGCGAGCTGAGCTGAGCTGAGACGGTGGACCGTGGCGGCTCCGAGCCGTGAGCGCCGCCGCGAAGCGCTCGACCACCTGGTACGCCTTGGGGGTCGTGTTCGCGGTCACGACGTCGCCTGCTGACAAGAGTAGGGCGAGGGACACGACAAGACCGGTCGTGCGGATCATCGCCGCGTCTCCTCCAGGGTGCCCGGTGGGCCAAGCGCGATCCACCTGCGTCTAGTGCCGCGTCCGAGCCGATGGCTGGCGCCACCGTTAGACCCAGCCCAGCTGCTTCATCATCTCGTGGTCGTTCCACACCTTCGTGGCGTGGCTGATGAGCTCGTTCTCGAAGTAGAGGATGAGCACGCAGTGCGACTGCAAGCTCTTGCCCGTCGGCGGTACCGGGAGGCCTTCGCCCGTGTGCGTGCCGCGGATCAGGTAGTGGATGAGCACCCGCTGCTGCCTTTCGTCGATGCCGACCGAGAGCACCTCATGTTGGAAGTCCGGGACGGGTGTGATCGCGGACTGTATGAACGCCACGTAGGCCTCGAGGGTGCCGGCATCGGCGAACATCGTGCCCTCATGCACGAAGGTGGCGTCCGGAGCGCAGTACGGCTGGCACGCCTGCCAGCCTTCGCCGGTCATGCAGGCATGGTGGAAGCTCGTGGCGATGGACTCGAGGGTGTGCATGGTGCCCTCCGATCGGGTCTCCGTGCGCTCGACGAACGTGAAGCCCGGCATGGCTGTCGCGCTCTCGATCGCGAACGTCATGTGGTGCAGGAAGATGCCCGCGTACTTCGTGGCATGCGGCGACGCCTCCGTTCATCGCTGGTGCGATGGGATGCGGCCCGTTCGGCCCTCCTTCATGCTCGTATGAGGTCGTCGAGACGATGCGAACGGTGTTGGGGAGCGCGGCCTGCGTCCCCGTAGGACAGCGCGTCGGCCGTGACCGCGGCCGGCTGCCGTATCCGTCGCTACCCCTCACCCTTAATACAACATCGAACTAAACGGTAGGGACGTTCGTCCCCATCCCCGGTCGGCGAGGACCCGAGCGCGCGCCGACGGGCTCCTCGGTGGCCGGACGGTCCCGGCTCGGCAGCCCTTCGAGCAGTAGCGCACCTCGTCCCAGACGCCACGGCGGCGCCACTTGCCGCGATCGGCGAAGGGGCGATCACACGTGGCGCAGGTCTTGCTGACGGGGGGGTCGGAGGAGGACGGCGCATGCCGCACGATCGCGATGCTGCGCTCCCGTGACTGGGGCAGCTTCGCCCGGGCCGCCGGCGCGCGCCGGCCGCTGCCGAGCGTAGGCCGCCCCACGGCGCCCGCACCGCGCGACCGGCGATGCTCATCGGGTGCACCGCCCAGCGCCCATCGACGTCGTCTGGTTCAAGCGCGATCTGCGGGTGCGCGACCACGCGCCGCTCGCCGCGGCGGCCGCCGATCCGGCGCCGGGCGGCACCGTCTACCTGTACGTCTACGAGCCCGAGCTGTTGGCCCACCCGACGCACCATCCGGCGCACCTGCGCTTCGTCGATGCAGCGCTCGCCGAGCTGCGCACCGACCTGTGCGCCCGCGGCGCCGATCTGACGCTGCGCGTGGGCGCGATGCCCGACGTGCTCGCGCGGTTGCATACCGAGCTGGGCCCGATCCGCACCCTGCGCTCGCATCAGGAGACCGGCCACGCGGTGAGCTACGCCCGCGATCGCCGGGTGCGCGCGTGGTGCGACGCCCACGGCGTGGCGTGGTCGGAGTCGGTGCAGGACGGGGTGCAGCGCGGGCTGCGCCACCGCGACGGCTGGGCGCAGCGCTGGGCGCGGGCGATGGCGGCGCCCGAGGTCGCCGTCCCGGAGCGCCTGCCGCGCACCCCCGATCCCGACCCCGGGCCGCGGCGCACCGCCGCCGAACTCGGTCTTGCGGGCGACGCGATGCCTGACGCCCTGCCGGGCGGGCGGCAGGCAGCCGAGGCGCGGCTCGACGGGTTCTTGCGCGTCCGCGGGCGCGAGTACACCGCGGCGATGGCCTCGCCGGTCGCCGGTTGGGAGGCGTGCAGCCGCGTGTCGGCGGACCTGGCGGTGGGCACGCTGTCGCTCAAGGTCGCGCGGCAGGCGTCCGAGGGCCGCGCCCTGGAGGTCGCGGGTTGGGACCCCGTGTGGGCGCGCAGCCTGCGTTCGTTCGAGCGGCGGTTGGCGTGGCGCAGCCATTTCATGCAGAAGCTCGAGTCGGAGCCCGCCATCGAGCACCGCGCGACCAACCGCGCGCTCGACGACCTGCGCGCGGACGGCTGGGACGAGGCGCGCTTCGCCGCCTGGCGCGACGGCCAGACGGGGTACCCGCTGATCGACGCGGGCATGCGCGCGCTCGCCGCCGGCGGCTGGGTGAACTTCCGGTTGCGCGCGACGCTGGTGTCGTTCGCGACGTACCACCTGTGGCTCGACTGGCGGCCGGTGGCCACCGAGCTCGCGCGGCGCTTCTTGGACTACGAGCCCGGGATCCACTACCCCCAGGTGCACATGCAGTCCGGCGTCACCGGGGTGAACACCATCCG
>JBHEOT010000092.1:0-733 GCA_046260675.1 Trueperaceae bacterium
CCCCCAGCGTCGACCCGCTCACCTCCAAGGACCTGCTCGCCCACGCCGCGTGCGCGGCGCACGACGTCGCGATCCTGGAGGGCCTGGCGCTCGACCGGGTGGCGCCGGGGCGCTATGAGCTGATCTGCCTGCCGCTGTCGTTGCCCGAGGCCGACGCGGCGCCGGCGCGGGCGATCCTGCGGCCTTGGCCGACGGGCTGAAGACGGCACGCATCACCGGCGAGGTACCCTCGCCACGTGCGCCCTCTCCCCTTCACCGACGCGTTCCTGCTCCCCAAAGGCGTCTACCTCGACGGCAATTCGCTCGGCCCGCTGAGCTACGCCGCGCAAGCCGCGGTCGAGCGCCGCATGCGCCAGTGGCACGTGCACGGCGTCGGCGCCTGGGACGACTGGTTCGGGCTCACCGAGCGCCTCTCGCCCGCGATCGGCCGGCTCGTGGGCGCGCACGCGGACGAGGTGGTCGCGACCGCCTCGATCACCGTCAACCTGCACGCGCTGCTGGCCACCTTCCACCGGCCAGAAGGACGCCGCCGGCACCTGTTGGCGACCGAGCTCGACTTCCCCACCGACCTGCACGCGCTGCAGTCGTGGGCCGAGCTGCGCGGCGTCGAGCTGCGGCTGGTGCCCTCGCGCGACGGGCACACGCTCGACGACGCCGACCTGGACGCGGCGCTCACCGACGAGGTCGCCCTCGCCTGGCTGCCGACCGTGCTCTACCGTTCGGGCCAGGCGCT
>JBHEOT010000092.1:743-4975 GCA_046260675.1 Trueperaceae bacterium
CACTCGATCGGCGCGCTGCCGCACGCCTTCCACGAATGGGGCGTCGACGTGGCCGCGTGGTGCTCCTACAAGTACCTCAACGGCGGCCCCGGCGCCCCCGGCGGCCTGTTCGTCCACCGCCGCCACCACGAGGCCGTGCCCGCGCTGCGCGGCTGGTGGGGCCACGACAAGGCGAGCCAGTTCGCCATGGACGCCTCGTTCACCAAGGCGGCCGGGGCCGGCGCCTTCCAGCTGGGCACGCCGCCGATCTTGTCGCTGGCGGGGCTCGAGGGGGCGTTGGCGCTGTTCGAGGAGACGCCGATCGAGGCCGTGCGGGCGCGCTCGCTCGAGCTGACCGACGCGCTGATCGCGTGCGTCGACGCGGACCTGCCCGAGCTCGAGGTCGTCACGCCGCGCGCCCACGAACGCCGCGGCGGCCACGTGGCGCTGCGCCATCCCGAGGCGGCGCAGCTATCGAAGGCCTTGCGGCGCCGCGGCGTCATCCCCGACTACCGCCGCCCCGACGTGCTGCGGCTGGCGCCGGTGGCCTTCTACACCACCGACGCCGACCTCGACCGGGCGGTCGCGGTGCTGCGCGAGGTGCTCGACTCCGGCGCCCACCGCGACGAGCCGCTGGACGGTCCGATCGGCTGACGCGCGTCGGTGTCCCCGTGGGATGATCGACCGACCATGACCCACACCCCCTCGAACGCCCTCGGCACCCCCTCCCCCATCGGCCCCATCCGCCGCGAGGAGCGCGCCGCGCGCGTCCCCGCGCTCTTCGCGCGCCTCCCGGACGACGTCGACGCGGTGGTCGCCTTCGACGACCAGTACGTCCAGTACTTCACCGGCTTCGTCTTCGCCCCGACCGAGCGCCCGATCGCGGCGGTGCTGGGGCGCGACGGCTCGCGCACCCTGTTCGTGCCGCGGCTCGAGCAGGAGCACGCCGAGGTCGTCTCGGACGCCGATGCCGTCGTCGCCTACCCCGAGTACCCGGGCGAGGTGCACCCGATCGACCGGCTGGTCGCGTGGCTCCACGACCAGGGTCTGGCGTCGCGCCGCGTGGGCGTCGACCACGACGGCTACCCGCCGGTGATGGGCTACCTGCCGCGGCCGCTCTCGGCGCACCTGACGGTCGTGTCGGCCACGGCGGCGGTCGAAGCGACGATGGCGATCAAGTCGACCCACGAAGTGGCGCTGATCCGCGAGAGCGCGCGCTGGGGCGCGGTGGCGCACCGGCTGCTGCAGGACGGCACTCGCGTTGGCCTGACCGAAGCCGAGGTGGTGGGCGCCGCCTGCGCCGAGGCCACCCAGCGGCTGCGCGCCGCCATGGGGCCCGGCTACCGCCAGCGCAACCGCTGGATCAACGGGGCGCTCGCGATCTACCGCGGTCAGATCGGCGCCGAGAGCGCCTTCCCGCACGCGCTCGCCGCCGACCTGCGGTTCGCCGCGGGCGACACGTTGGTCACCGGCGCCGGCGCGGACGTCTGGGGCTACCTGAGCGAGCTCGAGCGCACCATGTTCCTCGGCGCCCCCGACGCCCAGCAGCGGCGCTTCTTCGACCACATGCTGGCGCTCCAGGACCTCTCGTTCGAGGCGATCCGCCCCGGCGCGCGCGGCGCCGACGTCGATGCGGCGCACCGCGCGTACGTCGAGCGCCACGGGCTGTGGGCTCACTGGCGCCACCACGTGGGCCACGGCCTGGGGCAGCGCATCCACGAGGCGCCGTTCCTGGACGTCGGCGACCCGACCGTGCTGGAGCCCGGCATGGTGCTCTCGGTCGAGCCCGGGCTCTACGTGCCGGGCCTGGGCGGCTTCCGCCACTCCGACACGGTGCTGGTGACCGACGACGGCCTCGAGTTCCTGACCGAGTACCCGCGCGACCTGGCGAGCCTGACGCTGCCGGTGTAGACGCGCGGCCGTTTGTCCCGGCCCCCCGGCCGCGCGCCGTCTATCCTGCTCCTTAATGCGAACCTTCGCGATAAGGCGCACCGCACCACCGGCCCACGAAGGCACCCCGTTCTGGGAGCGCCCCGAGCACGTCGAGTGGTTCGCCCGGCGGACGCCCGACCGGCGCCTCACCGAGCTCCTCGCCGACCGCCCGCCCGGCGTGCGGGTGCTGGACGTCGGCTGCGCGGCCGGCCGCAACACCGTCTGGTGCGCTAGGGCGGGTTTCGACGTGCACGCGCTCGACGCCTCGCGGGCGATGGTGGCGCGCACCCGGCAGCGCGTCGCAGGCGTCCTCGGCGAGCGCGCCGCGCGCCGCCGGGTGCGCCGCGGCGTCATGACCGACCTCGGCGCCTTCCCGGACGCCAGCTTCGACCTGGTGGCCTGCATCGGCGTCCTGCCGTCCGCCCCCACGGCCGCGGCCTGGCATGCGGCCGTGTCCGAGATCGCCCGGGTCCTGCGCCCGGGCGCGACCTTCTTGCTCACCCACTTCAGCCCAGACCCCGACCCCGGCGCGCCCGCCTGGACGCCGGTGCCCGGCGCGCCGGGGCGGTACCGCTCGGCCGAGCACGGTCGCAACGCATACCTGCTGTGCGCCGCCGAGCTCGACCGCGACCTCGCGCGCCACGGCTTCGCGCCAACCGTGGCGACCGCCCGCGTCCCGCTGACCAGCATGAACCCCAACGCCCGCGACCGCACCGTCCTGAACGCGCTTCACCGCCGTCTGCCCACCGAGGAGGCCCTTCGATGACCCACGCCCGACTCCCGCACCGCGCGCTCGCGCTCGGCCTCGCACTCGCCCTCGCCCTCGCGCTGGTCGCCGGCGCCCACGCGCAGGGCGACCCCACGCCGGGCGGCACCCTGGTGATCGGCATCACGACCAGCCCCGGGCACCTCAACCCCGCCATCTCCACCGGGTCCGAGGTCCACACGGTCGCCGACTCGATCTTCAACGGCCTGGTCTCGCTCGACGACCAGGCGCTGCCGCGCCCCGACCTGGCGACCGCATGGACCGTGAACGACGACGCCACCGTCTACACCTTCACGCTCGCGGAGGGCGTGCGCTGGCACGACGGCGCGCCGTTCACGTCGGCCGACGTGCGCTTTACCTTCGAGCAGGTGCTGCTGCGCTACCACGCGCGCACCCGCAGCGGCCTCGAAGGGCGCCTGGCGGGCATCGACACCCCCGACGACCGCACCGTCGTCTTCCGCTTCACCGAGCCCTACGCGCCGCTGCTGCAGCAGCTGAACGTGACCGAGGCGCCGATCCTGCCGCGCCACGTGTACGAGGGCGTCGCCGACGTCACCACGGCCGCGGCGAACCTGGCGCCCATCGGCACCGGGCCGTTCCGCTTCGTGGCGTTCGACGCCGACGAACAGGTGGTGCTCGAGCGCAACCCCGACTACTTCAAGGAGGGGCTCCCCTACCTCGACCGCTTGGTGTTCCGCATCGTGCCCGACGCCACCACCCGTCTGCTGGCGCTCGAGCGCGGCGAGCTGGACTTCGTCTCCGGCGTGCCCGCCTCGGAGGCCGAGCGGATCGCGGCGTCGCCCGCGCTCACCAGCTACGCCCCCAACAGCGGCCCCGGCGGAGGCTTCTGCGTCATGACCATGACCTTCAACCTGGAGCGCGAGTTGCTCGCGGACCGCGCCGTCCGAGAGGCGCTGGCGCACGCGATCGACCGCCAGCAGCTGCTCGACCAGGTGCTCTACGGCGCCGGTCGCGTGGCGACCGGGCCGATCCACTCGGGGCTGGCGTCGTTCTACACGGACGACGTAGCCCAGTACCCGTTCGACCCCCAGCTGGCCGCGCGCCTGCTCGACGAGGCCGGGTACCCGGTGGGCGCCGACGGGGTGCGCTTCACGTTCGACTTCCTCCACTTCCCCGCGTTCGCCAAGTACGGCGAGGTGCTGCGCCAGAACCTCGCGGCGGTCGGCGTCGGCGTGGAGCTGGTCGCGCTCGACCGCGCCGCGTTCGTCACCCGCGTGTTCACCCAGCGTGCCTTCGACACCGGCGTCGTCTCGTACTGCAACAACACCGACCCCGCGATCGGCGTCGCCCGCGTGTACCTCTCGAGCAACATCGGCGACATCCCGTTCTCGAACGCGGGCGCCTACGCGAACCCCGAGGTCGACCGGCTGTTCGCCGAGGCCGCTACGCTCGCCGACCCGGGCGAGCGCGCCGAGCGCTACGCCGCCGTCCAGCAGGTGCTGACGGCCGAGCTCCCCTACCTGTGGCTGGTCGAGACGGCGCGCCTCTCCGCCTCGGCGGCGTTGGTGCGCGGGCTCGAGCCCTGGAACGGAAG
>JBHEOT010000093.1:0-552 GCA_046260675.1 Trueperaceae bacterium
AAGGTTGCCGGTGACGAGTTCGAGGTCGTGGTGCAGGGCGGTCGCCGCGATCTGGAGGTCGACGTCCGCCAGGGGCGTTCCGTGGTCCGCGAGGTCTGCCGCGATTCGCCCGTAGACCTGGGCCACGGACGCGTCGAACGGCAGGACGGTCACGGCCGGCAGCACCCGGTCTTCGATCATCGCGAGGTGGCGACCGCTGGCGACCGCGCGATACGCGCCGTAGAACAACTCGCCGACGGTGATCGCGCTGGCGAACTGGTCGTCGCGCGCGACGGTCCCGAGCCAGGCAACGTAGTCCGGTTCGGGGCGTGGCTCGAGCGTCTCGCTGATGGCGTCGGTGTCGAAGAGGAAGGCCACGGTCAGTCGACCTCCGGCGCAGGTCGCGGTGGCGTGCGGCGGCGGGCGTCGAGTTCGCTCACGAGGTCTTCGGAGCCCTCCCAGCCGCCGACGAGGCCGGCGAGCCCGGCCTGCGGTCCCGCCGCCCGCAGGCGCTCGAGGCGCTCGAACTCGTCCGTCGCGACGATCACGGCGACGGCGCGGCCGCGGCGGGTG
>JBHEOT010000093.1:562-4740 GCA_046260675.1 Trueperaceae bacterium
GTGCTCGGCGCTGCGGACGTGCGCCGACAGTTGGTCGCGCGCTTCGGCGATGGTGACCTGCTTGGGCATGATGTCCTCCCGATGGCCATTATGCCCAAGATGGCTATCCCTATGGAGTCCGTTCACGCGTTCGAATCGTGCGCGAAGCGGGTGTGCTGAAGAGTGGTGCCCGGGGGTGCAGCCAAGCGATCGTCGGCATCGAGCCCGCGACCAAGGACGGGCCAGACACAGTAAGTGCCGCGCCTGGAACGAGCCCTTACGCTCCCGAGTAGCGCCTCAGTCGACGCAGGATCTCATCCGCTCGCGCTTGGCTCGCGTCGTCCGGCGGCAGATGTGCTTGGACGAGCGTCAGCAGGTCGCTCCGCTTCACGAGGTCCTCGAGCGACGCCTGGATGAACTCCCGAATGGACTCAGGAAGCCGACCGATGTCGTCGCCAAGGTTGGGGCGGCCGTCAACCAGCGTGATGACGTCCGTGAGGTCACGGCTCATGTACGGGTCTCCGCGACCGCGGTCCGCATGGGCCTCGAGCTTCGCAGCAAGGAACATCGGCGGTGAGGCGACGCGGATCCAGAGACCTTCTGCGACCTCGATGCGTTGCGCCGTGTCCACGAGCGGGCGGTACCACCGGTTCGTGAAACCCAGAACGCTCGCATCGACTGGTGTCACGTCGACGGGCACACCATCGATGAGCCAGCGGCCGGTTGGACCGTCACGGTCCGGGTTATGGCCGGCTGTGCGGAGCTGTGTTTCGAACCGTGCGAACGCCGCGTACGTCGCGACGTCCACGACGACGTCGACGTCGCGTGTCGCGCGAGGTGCGAGGGCGCCAGGGTCGGCGAGCAAGAGGGTCACGATGGCGCCTCCGACGAAGACGATGGGGTCGACGTCCAACCGCTGGAGCGTGCGGGCGACGAGGATCAAGTTCCGGGTGGCGTCATTCATCGGGCGTGGCCCCTGGGTCGCGTTCGATGCGCGTCCGCAGCGCGCGGAGCGCTTCCGACTTCTCGCGGACGCCACCATCGCGCACCGCATCGACAAGGGAGAAGAGTTCGTGCACGACGTGGTCGCGCCGGGCCGCCTGGGGCAGGCGCGGATAGAGCGGCTTGAGCGCGTACCCGCGCGTGTCGCCGTCCGGGTCCGGCCATACGGGTCCTTGCCCTGGCGCGAAGTGGGCGTCGAGCGGCGGTGCGCTCGCGCCCGTCGCGATCCCGCGCGTCGGAGCGCCACGCTCCGCGTAGAAGGCGTGCGGGAGCCCATGTTCGACGAACGCGAGCAACGCCCGACGGTCGACCGCACGACCACGAAGCAAGCGTGCGTGCTGCGCGCGTTTGACCGCCGCGTGCGCCTCCGAGGTGCTCATGGCCAGTCGGTCGGCGAGGGTCGCGTAGGTCCAGCCATCCGTGGAGGGATCGGTCAAGAGGAGCGCGACGGCAAGATCTTGGGGTCGTAGCACGAGGTAGTCTAGCATTCGTGGTTCGCGAATCGCGAATTGCGAATTGGACGCCTTGAATCTCACGTAGCCGGTCGGATATCTGGTCGAACTCGCGTTTCGCTTGCTGGCCGTGGCGTGCGCGTGCTTATTCGACTTTGACCTGCACGACCCCCACGAGTTCGGACGACAGCGTGGGTTCACCCTCCTCGAGGAGCAGAGCGATGACCTCGCGCAGGTTGTCCTGAAGCTCGCTCATGTATGCGGCCTGGGTATGCGCCCCGGCGAAGCCGGGCACGTGGGCCACGAGTAGACCCGCCTCCGGGCAACGTTCGACGATGGCCGAGTAGGAAGGCATGCGCGCACTGTACGACCCTGCTCGCGTCGCCCGCATCGATCGTGTCGGAGTTGCACCGCCGCGGCCAGGGGCCTTCTACGCCGAGCGCTTCCTGCGGGCGTTCCCGATCGCGGTGGACGAGGCGGCGGCTGATGCGCCCGTCCGGTCCTGGGATCGCGACCCTCGCGAGGACGCCACCCGTGCCTTCGAACTGTGCGTGCTGGAGCGATTCGCGGTGCCGCTCGGGCTGGCTGAGGCGGAAGCAGGGACCTTCGCCGAGAACGGTGGGCGGCTGCGGTCCGTGCAGGCGACGTCGGCGCTGGCGGACGTGGTGGCGGAACGGGTGGGGTGAGCGGCGATGGGTGGGCCCGAGCGGGCGCTACCCGGCTGGCCGATGATCGTCGGGGTCGTGCTCGGTGAACGGGATCGACCGGCGGCTGGTGCGCTCGACGTCGGGGAGCGGTTCGCCGCGCGGTGCGCTGGCGACCAACCAGGCGCCGAGGCCCGCCGCGCTGCGCTCTCGCCAGTCGCGTTCGGAGGCGACGACGCACGCGTCGGCGATCCCGATGCGTTGGGGTTCGCCGGCGCGGGCGCGCCGGAGGATCTTGGACAGGTGCGTCTTGGCGTCTCGTACGGTCCAGGGTTTGGGCACGGTCGCCTCCTCGTGTTCGAAGGATAGAGGGTATCGACGAGATCGGGGTTTGCCCGCCACCCAAGGCTGCTACTTGTGCGCCATCCAGTGTGGATTCACGCCGCATGTGCGATCCGATCGAGCCGTTAGAAGAGCATCGCATCGAGGATCGCGAGCACCTGATCCACCACCGCGTCGGGCGCGCGGCCGAGTCGACGGACTCCGCGGGCGCGCGCGTCGACAGAGCGGACCTGGTCGGCGAGGACGAAGCCCTCGACCCCGTGGCCGTCGGGGATCGCGACGTGGAAGGGATGCTCGCGGTCGGTGCGCGTGATGGGGCAGACCACGCACAGGCTGGTGGCCCCTTGGAAGAGTTCGTTCGAGACGACGAGCGCCGGCCGCCGGCCGTGCTGCTCGTGGCCGTGTTCTGGGCGGAAGGTCAGCGCCACCAGGTCGCCCTTGGCAGGGACGTAGGGGGCCATTCAGACCTCTTCGCCCTCGGGGGCGCCCCAGTCGACTTCGTGCACCGGCGTGCCAAGGGGGATCGCGGCGATGAGGTCGGCAAGCGCCAACCGCCCGCGCACGAACCGAAGCGGCGTCACGACGAGCTTGCCGTCGACGGCGCGCACCTCGACCTCGTCGCCGATCTCGATGTGGGCCTCGGCCAGCACCTCTTTGGGGATGCGGAGCCCCTGGCTGTTCCCCCAACGTTGGATCTTGGTCGACATGCGCGCACCTCCGTGGGCTAGCCGGAGTGTAGCCGATGGAGGTCGTGTGGTGGCCATGTCCGCACCGTGGCAGATCGGCACGTTGGTGGGGTAGTCGATGTGGGTCCCAGCCGTGTTCGTGTGGGTTCAGGTCAAGCCCACCGATCGACGACGTCGTCGTGGTGGCGCCGGTGAGCCACGCCGCCCCATCTTGGGCGACTGCCGTCTGTGGGGCGGCCGGTGCCGGGTTCGCGCACGCCGCCTGCCAGGCGAGAGCGTTCTATGAACTGGAAGCGCGTAGAACGCCAACGGTGATATCGAAACACGATAGCGTTGGCTCCATGACCACGTCCCTCGCGCGCCAACGCCTCAGCCTTAGATGGGATCCAGCGTGCGCAGCCGGCATCGCCGCACCCTCGAGAAGCTCTTTCGGCGGCCACCGCCGAGCGACGTCGCATGGCGCGACGTCGTGGCGTTGATCGTGGCGATCGGTGGAGAGGTCCGGTCGGGCACGGGGTCCGTTCGCGCCGTTTCGCTCCGCGGCCGCGACCTGGTCGTCCGCGAGCCGCATCCAAGCAGCGAGTTGCCGAAGGGGATGGTCGTTCGCTTGTGCCGGTTCCTGACGGAGCTGGGGGAGGAGCCCCGATGACGGGGAACACGATGCAGTACCGCGGCTATGTGGCCGCAGTCACCTACGCGGCCGACGAGCGGCGCTTCTACGGCGACGTGCTCGACCTGGCCGACGCGATCGCCTTCAGTGGAGCGTCGGTGAGCGAACTCGAAGAAGGCTTCGCCGCGGCCGTCGACGCGTACCTCGATTGGTGCGCGGAGCGCGGGAAGGAGCCGGCGAAGCCGTTCGCCGGTCGGGTGCTGTTGCGCCTGCCACCGCCGCTGCATCGTGCGGCGACACTTCTGGCGGCAGGTCGTGGAGAGAGCCTCAACACGTTCCTCGTGGGGTGCGTCGAGCGCGGCGTGCAAGTGGTGGCCGTCAATCGCGCGGACGATGACCGCGTCGTCGGGCGAGGCGAGCATCCTGGCGGTGACCGCTGAGGCGTCGCCGTGGGGCCATGCTT
>JBHEOT010000094.1:0-4712 GCA_046260675.1 Trueperaceae bacterium
CCCCCAGCACCGCCAACCCGTCGAGGGTGTGGTTCCAGAAGTCGCGGTCGTCCGCCATGGTCAGGAACGGTTCCAGCAGCAGTTGGGCCTCGTCCTTCGGGAGTCGCTGGAGGAGCGACTCCTCCAGTTCCTTGACGAGGTTGCCGAACCGGATCGGATCTTGCTTGTTGTCCGGGTGGTGCCGGTTCGTCGGCTGGTAGAGCGAGAGGCAAGGGGCCTCGCCTGCGTCGAAGATCCCTGCGGCGAAGTCTTCATCGAGAATGTTCACATCGTCTCCTCGCTGTGGCGCACGTGGCGCCGATGAGCTGCGTCCAACGGCAACGGCGCCAGACGGAGGTTCCCCGATCTCCACGAACCTCCGTGCCGCCTCACCCATCCACGGTACACGCCGTCGCTCGATCTCCGTGAGCACCGTGCACACCGGGTCGCGCCGCTGCGGGGCCGACCTCGAAGCGTGGCGCCTTGGAGAACGAGGCGAGGCGCACGCCGTAGGATGACCGTCATGCCGGCGGCGTCGCGACCGTTCCACCTGATGGCCAAACCCACGGGCGCGATCTGCAACCTCGCCTGCGACTACTGCTACTTCCTCAAGAAGGAGGAGCTCTACCCCGGGTCCTCCTTCCGCATGAGCGACGCGGTGCTCGAGCGCTTCGTCGACCAGATGCTCGCCGCGCAGCCCGGCCCCGAGGTCACGTTCGCGTGGCAGGGCGGCGAGCCGACCCTGATGGGGCTGCCCTTCTTCGAACGCGCGGTGGCGCTCGCCGAAGCGCGCCGCCGGCCGCACCAGCGCGTGCTGCACACGCTGCAGACCAACGCGACGCGGCTCGACGACGCCTGGGGGGCGTTCCTCGCGCGCCACGGCTTCCTGGTGGGGGTGAGCCTCGACGGCCCGCGCGACCTGCACGACCGCTACCGGCGCGACAAGGGGGGCGGCGGCAGCTTCGACGCGGTCATGCGCGGCTTGGCCGTGCTGCAGCGCCACGGCGTCGAGTGGAACGCGCTCGTCACCGTCCACACCGGCAACGCCCACGCCCCCCTCGACGTCTACCGCTTCCTGCGCGACGAGGCCGGCGCGGCGCACGTGCAGTTCATCCCCATCGTCGAGCGCGCCGATCCCGCGGGCGCGCAGCGCGGCACCGAGCTCACCGACCGCAGCGTGTCGGGCGCGGCCTACGGGGCCTTCTTGCTCGCGGTGTTCGACGAGTGGGTACGGCGCGACGTCGGCCGCGTGTACGTGCAAGCCTTCGACGAGCTCCTCGGCAAGCACCTGGGCGTCCCCGGCGGCCTGTGCGTGCACCAGCCGACCTGCGGCGACGCGCTGGCGATCGAGCACACCGGCGACGTCTATTCGTGCGACCACTACGTCCAGCCCGACCACCTGCTCGGCAACCTCACCGAGCTGCCGCTGGCCACGCTGGTGGACGCGCCGCGGCAGCGAGCCTTTGGCGAGGCGAAGCGCAACGCGCTCACCGCGCAGTGCCGCCGCTGCCCGGTGCTCGAGTTCTGCCACGGCGGCTGCCCCAAGGACCGCGTGGGCGTGAGCGTCGACGGCGAGCCGGGGCAGCACCACCTGTGCGAGGGCTACCTCGCGTTCTTCACCCGCACCGAGCCCGCCATGCGCTGGATGGCCGAGGCCTACCGCGACGCGCGGCCGCCGGCCGGGGTGATGGCGGCGGTGCGGTCCGGGGCGCTGCGGCCGCTGCAGGACGGCTGAACGACGCCGCTAGCTCGCCGTCCGCGCCTGCATCTGCAGCGGCGACCGAGCCTTCGATCCGCACGGTGCGTTCGCGGATCGTCTGGCCGACCATGTTCATCGGCAGGACGTTCTGGATGAGCGCGTCCTTGCCCGACACGGTGCCGGAGCTGGCGTTGTACACGAACGCGTCGTCGATCACGCGGCGGAGCGCGGCCTCGTCGCGCGCCGCTTCGGCGGCGACGTACGCGTCCTCGACGGCCAGGACCTCGGCCGCGAGGTCCTTCACCGCCAGGCCGACCGAGAACGCGCCGAGGTCCATGGGTGCCCTCCTCCGGTGCGCCGCCCTCCGGCGCGCGCACCTGCGGATCGGCGCGCGTCGTACGCTCCGTGCATCCGCGTTCGTCCCAAACGTTCGCGCTCGTGGGAGGTCCTCGATGTCGATCCGTCCTTGCTTGCGCCCACTTCGCCACCGTCCCGCACGACCCTTCGGAGTCGTCGTCGCCACCCTGATCGCCCTGCTCCTCGCCGGCTCGGCCGCGTGGGCGCAGAGCACGACCGAAACGCTCGACCTGGCCGGCCCGGTTGCCGCGATGGAGGAGTACCGCTGGTACCCCGGCACCACCGAGCGGGCGCTGTTCCGAACCTATGCGTTCGACGAAGCTGGTGTGATCACCGAACGGGTGGTCTACCTGTACAGCTTCAGAGACGGGTCGCTGCGATTACGCCAGGTCACCCTGTACGACGCCGGTCAGCGGTTGGCCCTGGTCGTCTACGACGCCGACGACCAGCCGAGCGGACAGATCGTCTATCGCTACGACGGCGCGGGCCGCCTGGCCGAGGAGGTCACGGTCGACGGCGACGGCGTCGAGACGCAGAAGGTCGTCTACGAGCACGACGCCGCGGGCAACATCGTGCGGGTGACGCAGTACCGGGACGGCGCGCTCGACCGCACCGTCGAGCGCGACTACGACGGCGACGGAGGGCTCCTCGAAGAGCGGCGCTTGGACGCCGAGGGTCGCCTGCGCCAACTCGACCGTTACCTCGTGCCCGGCCTCGAGTACACGTACGAGAAGTACGACGAGGAGGGCGAGGTCGAAGCGACCGGCCGGGGGATCAAGAACGCGTTCGGCCGCGTCTTGATCGAGGAGTTCGATCTCGAAGGGGAGCTCAGCGAGTCGTACGCGTGGACGTACGACGAGCGTGGCCGGGTGCTCGAGCGCCGCAGCGTGTACGACGACGGCGGGCGCGAGGACCGGTCGACGTACGTTTACGAGGACGACGACCGGGGCAACTGGGTCCGCCAGACCACCTTCGAAAGCTACGGCGGAGAGCCGGAGCTGTACGAGATCCACGAGCGCACGATCACCTACCGCTGAACGGTGGTGACCAAGGCACCGCCGAGCGCGCGGCGCCGCGCCTCGTCCTCACACGAACCCGCCATCCGCCCCGGGTACCCTCGCCACGAGGAGCGGCTCGTCGCGGCCCCGTCCAGAACGCCTGGAGCGCGCGGCCCGCGGCGCCACCTCGGAGAGGTCGATCGACATGCTTCGACGCACCGCACTCGCCGTCCTAGGCGCCGCCATGCTCACCACGGCCGCGCTGGCCGCGCCGCCACTGCTCGATACCGGCCCGCTGCCGCCCGGCGCGTGGCGCCTGGTGGGCCTCGACGCCGACCCCAACCCATGGCCGCGGGTCGACGTCACCATCGTCGTGAGCGAGGACGGCGCCACGGTGTCCGGTTCGAACGGGTGCAACACCTTCGAGGGCGAGGTCGGCGGGACCGCCGACGCGCTCGAACTGGGTCCGCTCGCCACCACCCGGCGCTTCTGCGAGGGCGACGAAGCGACCGCCGAAGCGATCGTCGCGCGCGTGCTGGGCGCCGCCACCCGCGCGGACTTGGTCGCGGGCCGGCTCTACGTGCGCGGCGCCGGCAGGATGCTCGTCTACGCGCCGGCCGGCGACCCCGAGGACGCCGGCGTGCAGGGCGCCCCCATGGTGGCGTCGTCGCAGCCGCTCGACCCGGCCCGCTTCGCGCCGATCGTCGACGCGTCGGCCGCGAGCCGCGCCGCGTGGGTGCGCGACCCGCTGCAGGTGGCGCTGCTGTTCGTCGCCACCGAATCGACCGGCCGTTCGACGGTCGTCCGCCAGGACGTCGCCGACGGCGCCACGACCGTGCGGCTGTGGTTCGACGGCGTGCAGGACGACTCCGTTCGAGCGCTCTGGTTCGAGGTCGACCTCGAGCGCGGTACCGACGGCGCTTGGCGGATCGCCTCGGGTCGGCAGGCGACGTGGTGCGCGCGCGGCGATGTCACCGACGTGTTGGTGGGGGGGCTCTGCCCCTGACGGGCCACCGCGACGCTTGTCGATCGGGCTCCCGGTCGCGGACGTGCGCGCCGCGCCTCGATACCCTCAGGCATGCGACGCCCCGCTCCTGACCCCGTCGGCCCCGACCAGGAATCGGTCTGGGCCTACCCGCGCCCGCCCGCGCTCGACCCCTCGACCGAGCACGTGGTCGTCACCTTCGCCGGGATCACGCTCGCCGAAAGCCGGAGCGCCATCCGTGTGCTGGAGACCTCGCACGCCCCGGTCTATTACCTGCCGCCCGAGGACGTGCGCCTCGACCTGCTCGAGCCGACCCCACGCCGCACCTTCTGCGAGTTCAAAGGTCCGGCGGCGTACGCGGACGTGGTCGTCGGCGACCGCCGCACGTCCGGCGCGTGCTGGTGGTACCCCACGCCGACCCCGAGCTACGCTTTGATTGCCGGCTGGATCGCCTTCTACCCCTCGCTCGTCGACCGCATCACCGTCGACGACGAGGTCGTGCGCCCCGTCGGCGGCGACTTCTACGGCAGCTGGGTGACCTCGCGGGTGGCGGGTCCGTTCAAGGGCGGGCCGGGGACCGAAGGCTGGTAGGCCACCCCCGCGGCGCCCGTCACCACCCCACCGCCGCGAGGCCCGCCGTGGTCGCCGCCCCGAGGACCACCACGAGCCACGGCGGCGCCTTCCAGATCGCGAG
>JBHEOT010000095.1:0-3946 GCA_046260675.1 Trueperaceae bacterium
GTCTACGACCGCGGAACGCTGTTCGGCTTGCAGACCGGCGGCCACATCGAGGCCATCCTGATGTCCATGCCCCCGATCGCCCGGTGGGCGTTCGACCACCAACCCGATCCCGGCAGCCCCGAGGCCGCCGCGCTCGAGTACTTCCAGCCCCGCGCATGGCTCGAACGCCCCGGCGGGACCCCCGTGAGGAGCGACCCATGAGCGACGGACCGACCGGCATCGTGATGATGAACCTGGGGGGCCCCAAGACCCTCGACGACGTCAACCCCTTCTTGCGCGCGCTGTTCGAGGACCGCGAGATCATCCAGCTGCCGCTGCAGAAGTGGCTCGGTCCCTTCATCGCGGACCGCCGGACCAAGAAGATCCAGCAGCACTACGCGGAGATCGGCGGCGGCTCCCCCATCCTCGACTGGACCGAGGAGCAGGGGCGCGGGATGATCGAGCGCCTCGACCGGTCGTCGCCCGAGACGGCGCCGCACAAGTTCTACGTGGCCTTCCGGTACATCGAACCCACCAGCGAGACGGCCCTGAAGCAGATGGAGGCCGACGGCGTCACGCGCGCGGTGGCCTTCACCCAGTACCCGCAGTTCAGCTGCAGCACGACGGGCTCCTCGCTCAACGAGCTGTGGCGCGCGGCGCGCCGCGTCGGGCTCGCCGACCGCTTCACCTGGTCGGTGCTCGACCGCTGGCCCACGCATCCGGGCTTCATCGACGCGATGGCCGAGACGGTGCGCCAAGGGCTCGCGAAGTTCGCCCCGGAGGACCAGGACGACGTGGTCATCGTGTTCAGCGCGCACTCGCTGCCGCTCGACGTCATCGACCGCGGCGACGCCTACCCAGGCGAGATCGGGGCCTCGGTGCACGAGGTGATGGAGCGCCTCGGCTACGACCACGAGTACCTGATCAGCTACCAGTCCGACGTCGGCCCGGTGCGCTGGCTGGGCGCCTCGACCGAGAAGGTGCTCGTGGAGTTGGGCGCGAAGAAGCGGAAGAACGTCCTGGTGGTGGGCATCGCCTTCACCAGCGACCACATCGAGACGCTCCACGAGCTCGACATCGAGTACGGCGAGGTAGCGCACGAGGCCGGGATCACGAACTTCCACCGCGCCCCGGCGCTCAACGGCATGCCCGAGTTCCAGGACGCGCTCGCCGACCTGGTCGCCGGCCACCTCGCCGACGGGGTCGCCTGCACCCCCAACTACGGCTTCCGCTGCCCCGGCTGCGTCAACCCACAGTGCCGCAACGTGCTCAAGCCGGTGGCGCCGTACAGGCGCACGGCGGTGACGGTGTCGCCGAAGAAGAACGCGCAGTACCCGACGCACTGAAGCCGTCGCGCTGAACGGGGGGTACGCTCACGAGCATGAACCGCGTCGCCGTCGTCGGCGGGGGCCTCGCCGGCCTCGCCACCGCCCACGCCCTGCTGCGCCTCCGCCCCGAGCTCGACGTCGTGGTGCTGGAGGCCGCGGGTGTGCCCGGCGGAAACGTTCGCACGTCCGTCCAGGACGGCTACACGTTCGACTGGGGGCCGAACGGCTTCCTCGCCAACGTGCCCGAGACGCTGGTGCTCGCGGGCGAGTTGGGGATCGAGAGCCAGCTACGCCCCGCGGCCGACGCCGCCGCCCAGCGCTTCCTCTATCGCGACGGCGGGCTGCGCGCGCTCCCGACCTCGCCCGGCAGCTTCCTGCGCTCCGAACTGCTGTCGCTCCCCGGTAAGCTGCGCGCCCTGTCCGAACCGCTGCTGGCGCGTCCGGTCCGGCGCGAGGAGACCGTCTTCGATTTCGCTGCGCGCCACTTCGGGTTCGAGGCGGCGCGCGTGTTCGCCGGCGCGTTCGTCGCGGGGATCACCGCCGGCGACCCGCGCGAGCTCTCGCTCGACGCGCTGTTCCCGCGCCTGCGCAAGCTCGAAGCCACGCACGGTTCGCTGCTGCGCGGCATGGCGGCGGCGCGGCGCGCGGCGCGCGGGTCGCCGGCTCCGGCTGGCAGCGGCGACGCGAAGCGCGACGGCCGCCTCACCACGTTCGAAGGCGGCGTGCAGACGTTGATCGACGCGTTGGCGACCGAGCTCGGCGCCCGACTGCGCACCGGAGCGCAGGCGGTGGTGCTGCGCGACGCGGTCGGCCGCGAGGGCAGCGGTGCGGTCGTCGAGCTGGCGGGCGGCGAGGCGCTCGAGGTGGACGCGGTGGTGCTCGCGACGCCGGCCTTCGCGGCCGCCGACCTCCTCGCGCACGACGTCCCGGACGCCGCGGCCGCGCTCGCGACGATCCGCTACGTCGGCGTGGCCGTCGTGGCGTTGGGCTACGACCGGATCGACGTCGCGCGGCCCTTGGACGGCTTCGGTTTCCTCGCGCCCCGCGGCGAAGGGGTGCGGTCACTGGGCGTGCTCTGGAGTTCGTCGACCTTTCCCGACCAAGCGCCCCCCGGCAAGGTGGCGCTGCGCGCGATCGCCGGCGGCGCGCTCGACCCGGGCTTCGTGGCGCTGTCGGACGAGGACGCGCTGGCCGCCGTGCGCCGCGACTTGGAGCGGACCATGGGCATCGTAGCGGAGCCCGAGTCGGTGAAGATCGTGCGCTGGCCGCGCGGCATCCCGCAGTTCGGGCTCGGACACCGCGAGCGCGTCGCCACCGCGCGCGCGGCCCTTGCCAAGCGCCGCCCGAACGTGGTGCTCGCCGGGAACTACCTCGATGGCGTGGGGCTCAACGACGTGGTGCGCTCCGCGCAGGCGGCGGCGGAGCGAATCGCCGGGGTGCCGCGGGTCTGAAGGCAGCCGATGGGCCGAGCGCGGCGCGGTGTGCTACACTCCCCAGTCGGATTCGTGCGCCCTGCGCGCGGACCGCGAGCCTACGCTGGGGAGGGTGACGACCCCCGCGCGAGGGCGCCCTCGAAACCCGAGGAGCTCCCGGACCGACGGCTCCCTACGACCGTCCACCGCGCTGCCGGCGACCCCGCCCGGCGCACCGGACGAACCGCCTCCGAGTCCCTCGGCGGCGCCGCTCCGCTCCGCCGTGACTTTCGGGTTCCGGGCCGCGGGGGTCGAAGGACGTCGGACGCGCGGCCACGCACCACCAGCACATCGATAGGAGGTGCAACCATGGCCAACCCCGCGAAGTACGACCTGAACGTCATCCTCGACCCCGGTCTTTCCGAGGCCCAGATCCTGACGGAGAAGGACGCCGTCCAGACGCAGCTCGACCGCGCCGGTGGCACGCTGCTGGAGCTCGACGAATGGGGCCTGCGACGGCTCGCCTACCCGATCCGCAAGGGCAGCGAGGGCTACTATCTGATCTACCGCCTAGAACTGCCGCTCGACAAGCCCAAGACGATCGAGGCCGCCCTGCGTCAGCGCGATAACGTCATGCGCGTTCTGGTCGTCAAGGACCGTCCCGAATGGAAGACCAAGAAGGCGAAGCCCGCCGAAGGCGAAGCCGCAGCCTGAAGGTCTAGGCGTTGATCACGCCGCCCGTTCGGTTCGGCATGCGCGTCGACCGGCGGTGAGGAGCACACGATGGCACGAGGACTGAACAACGTCTACCTGGTCGGGACGCTCACGCAAGCGCCCGAGCTCCGCTACACCCCCGCCGGACTGGCGATCTTGGAGCTGAACGTGGCTGGCAACGACCACGTGATCGGCGACGACGGTCAGCCGCGAGAGTTGGCCTGGTACCACCGGGTCACGGTGTTCGGCGCGCAGGGCGAGTCGTTCGCCAACCAGCTCGAGGCCGGCAGCCCGGTGTTCGTCGAGGGCCGCCTGAACTACCGCAGCTGGGAAGCGCCCGACGGCCAGAAGCGCGCGTCGCTCGACGTCGTCGCCTCGCGCCTCGAGGTCGCCGGCTTCGGCGGCCGCGGCGACGAGCCGACGGTCGGGGACGCTCGTGGACAGCAGCGCTTGCGCAACGCCCTCAACCAGGTGCTGCTCATCGGCAACCTCACGCGCGACGCGGAGCTGCGC
>JBHEOT010000095.1:3956-4578 GCA_046260675.1 Trueperaceae bacterium
CGAACGGCAGCGCGGTCACGCGCTTCTCGATCGCGGTGAACGAGAAGTTCCGCGATCGGAGCGGCGCCGACCAGGAGCGCACGCACTACGTCGACATCAACGTGTGGCGCGAGCTCGCCGAGTCCAGCGCGACGCTCGCGAAGGGCGACCCGGTGTTCGTCACCGGCCGCCTGGTCAACGACTCCTGGACCGATCGAGAAGGCAACAAGCGCTTCACGACGAGGATCGAAGGATCCCGCGTAGAGCACCTGACGCGTGGCCCCGGCGCTGGTGGAGCCGGAGCCCGCCCGACGACGTCCCCCCGAGCGGCTGCACCTGCCGCCGCGACCGCAGGGGCGCCGAGCGCCCAGACGCGTCAGCTGGACATCGACGAAGAGTTCCCACCGGAAGAGGACCTGCCCTTTTAATGCCTAGAGAATCCTCACGAGGCGGCGCGGGCGCCGACAAGCGCCGTGGCCGTGGCGGTGGCCGACGCGGCCGTCGCCCCAAGGTCTGTGCGTTCTGCACGGGCGAACACGAGATCATGGACTACCACGACGGCCGGATGCTGCGGCGCTATATCAGCGACACCGCCAAGATCCTCCCCCGTCGCCGCAGCGGCGTGTGCGCGAAGCACCAGCGC
>JBHEOT010000096.1:0-537 GCA_046260675.1 Trueperaceae bacterium
GCGCTTCCGCCATCGCCCAGCCCTGACCGTCCTTGGCCGTGTAGCGGGTGAAGAAGCTCTCGTCGCCACCCTTGACGCTGTTGATGAGCCCGCCCAGCAGCTCGGGGATGTAGCCACCGACGATCTGGGTCTCGACGCCGCGGGCGACCGTGCGGCCCAGGGTGGAGTACCAGAACTCGAAGGGGAGGTTCATGCGGTTCGTGAAGGCGTCCATGACCTCGATGGCGCGCTCGTGGCCCGAAGCGTAGGCGACCAACATGCGCGCGAGCGGGCCGACCTCGACCGGGGCACCGTCGTAGCGCGGCGACTTCACCCAGCTGTAGCCGCCCTCGGTCTTGAGGCTGCCGTCGGCGTTGAGGCCCTCGTAGGCCGGGTTCGTCTGGCCCTGCAGCGGGTGCAGCGAGGTCTCGTTGCCGGAGTAGGTGTACCAGGCGTGCGCGACTTCCTCGCCGATCTTCATCGGGTCGACGGCGTGCACGGTGGACAGATCGCGGCCCCGGACCAAGCCCGCGGGGAGCAGGAACGGACGCTGGTCCC
>JBHEOT010000096.1:547-3377 GCA_046260675.1 Trueperaceae bacterium
CTCGCCCAGCGACATCGCGCCGAAGCTCATGTAGTTGCTCAGGCCGCCGCCGTGGCCGGCGATGCCCTCGTCGCGGTACTTGTCGGCGAGGAGCATCAGGTCGGGGATGTAGGCGCGCTCGACGAAGTCCATCGTCTCCTGCATCAGGAACTGGTACTGGCCGATGCGCTCGGCGTTGATGGCGTCGCGGGCGGAGGTGACGCCGCCGACGATCAGGCTCTGCGGGTGCGGGTTCTTGCCACCGAAGATCGCGCTCGCCTTCGCCGAGGCGCGTTGCACGCCGAGGCAGTCGAGGTAGTGCGACGCGATGATCAGGTTCTCTTCGGGCGAGAGCTTGTACGCCGGGTGGCCCCAGTAGCCGCCGGTGAAGGGGCCCAGCTGGCCGCTCTGGACGAAGGCGGTGAGGCGTTCTGCGACGCGCTGGTAGTGGCTGACCGACGCGTTGTACGGGGTCGCGTGGTACTGGTGCGCGATCTCGGTCGCCTTGACCGGATCCGCCGACAGCGCGCTGACGACGTCCCACCAGTCCATCGAATGGAGCTGGTAGAAGTGCACCGTGTGGTCGTTGACCGTCTGGGCGGCCCAGATGAGGTTCCGCACCGAGCGAGCGTTCGGCGGGATCTGCACGCCGTAGGCGTTCTCGGTCGCTTCGATGCCGCGCTCGTAGTGGTGGAAGGTGCAGACGCCGCAGATGCGCTGGACGAAGAGGCCGACGTCGCGCGGGTCACGACCCTTCATGATGGTTTCCAAACCGCGGAAGGCCGTGCTCGAGCTGTACGCCTCCTCGACGGAGCCGGCGTCGTCGACCTCGATCTCGATGCGCAGGTGCCCCTCGATGCGGGTGATGGGGTCGATGATCGTCTTGGTGGCCACGGGTCACTGCTCCTTGGTCTTGGTGGTCTCGGTCTTGGCCTTAGAGCTACGGTTCTCGCTGGCCGCCTTGACGACCGTCGCGCCCGCGTGGACGGCGATGCCGGCCGCGGCAGCGCCCATGACGACCGCACCGATCTGGTCGGCGGTGGCGTCGGTACCGAACGGCATCCGGACCTGGCGGCCAGCGACCGGGACCTCGAACGGGGTCATGGTGTCCCAGAAGCCGGGCTCGCTGCAGCCGATGCAGCCGTGGCCGGCCATGATCGGCCAGGAGGCGCCGTCGTTGTAGCGCACGACGCCGCAGTTGTTGTAGGTCATCGGGCCCTTGCAGCCGACCTTGAAGAGGCAGAGGCCATCTTTGAGCCCGCCGATGTCGGACCAGCCCTCGACGAACTCGCCGGCGTCGAAGTGGCCGCGGCGCTCGCACTTGTCGTGGATGCGGTCCTGGTAGGCCCACAGCGGGCGGCCGAAGGCGTCGAGCGAGGGGAGCCGGCCGAACAGCGCGTACTCGAGGATGGTGCCGACGACGTTCGTCGACGAGACCGGGCAGGCCGGCAGGTTGACCACCGGCGTGTTGATCCGGCGGCTGGTCAGGAACTCGGAGATGCCGACGGCGCCCGTGGGGTTCGGCGCGGCCGCTGGGATGCCGCCGTAGGCGGCGCAGGTGCCGGCGGCGATGATGGCGGCGGCGTGCTTGGCGACGTGCTCGACCTTCTCGGCGCCGGTCTCGCCCGCGGGGCCGATCGTGAGGAACTGACCGTTGTTGCCCAAGGGGACCGAGCCCTCGAAGACCGCGATGTACTGGCCGTCGTAGCGCTCGATGGCGTCGTTGAGGACGTCCTCGGCGTTCTGGCCGGAGGCCGCCATCAGCACCTCGCTGTACTCGAGGCTGATCAGGTCGAGGAGGAGCGTGTCGACGCCCGGGTTGCTGTTGCGGATGAGCGCCATGTCGTTGCCGGTGCAGGACTGGAGCTCGAGCCACAGGACCGGGAGGCGGTTCGCGAGCTCGGCGGCGCGCGCGATGCGGGTGTCGAACAGCGAGGGCAGCGACAGTGCGGCGGCGGTGACGGCCGTGAGCTTGAGGAACTCGCGGCGGCTGATGCCGTGGCGCTTGAGCACCTGTTCGAGGTGCGCGTCCTTGAGCGGTTCGCGCGCAGCCAGCCGATCGAGGTTGCGGTCGGCCTCTTCCGCCAGCTGCGCGTAGTAGGCGCGCGCGTCTTGGTCGACGCCTCCGGGTACGGGTTCCTGGGCGGGCGTTCGCTGCTCGTTCATGCGCACCTCCACGGGCGTGTGTCCACGGGCGACCTTCGAGTCGCCGGCATCGGCCTTTGGGATGCAGCGGTGCGCCGCGCCTCGGGGGATGCCATCGCCCGTGCGCGCGTCCGTGGATGGAGGCGTCGCGGGCGCATGCGGTGGTGCGGTCAGGGTAGGGCACGCTGGGGACCCGGAGCGAGGGACGCCCGTCCCAGTCGAATCTCTAGCGCCCAAGTCGGAAATGCACCGTTTTTGGTTCGGAAGCATCGGCGCGCTTCGGTGCGACGCAGGTCGGTGCGACGCAGGACGCTGCGACGCAGGTCGCTGCGACGCAGGGCCGCGCCGATCGCTTCAGTCGGCTGGCGTGCGCGGGCGCTCGATGGCCGCGGCGTCCTCCGGGCGGTTGACGTTGGTGAGCGCTTCGGCAGGGAGCGCCTCGGTCGGCACCGCGACCGCGCGGCCGGCGGTCTCGAGCGCGTCGAGCCATCCTTGGAATCCGAGGGTGGGGCCGTCGCCGACGGCGACCGCCGCGGCGGCCTCACTGGCCAACGACCCGTGGTAGAGCGCGGCCGTGGGTTCCCAGCGGCCGTCCGCGGACCGAGGGGCGATGGCCGCGGCGCCGGGGCGGTGGTGCGCGGCCAGGCTCGCCCACCAGTCCGGTGGCACGTTCGGCAGGTCGACGGCGAGCAGCGCCACCCAGGCG
>JBHEOT010000096.1:3387-4446 GCA_046260675.1 Trueperaceae bacterium
GCGCCCGCCAGCGCAGCGGTCGCAGCGTCGATCATGCGGCGGCCCGCCACCACCGCGAACGCCTTGTCCTGCCCGAAGCGCCGCGAGGCGCCGCCGGCGAGGATGGCGCCGTGCCAGCTGGTCGGGGCCCGGGCCGTGGGCGCGGCCGGGGCGTGCGTCGGGTGCCGGGGCATGCGTCAGTGTATTGATTCGGTCGGGTGGCCTACCATGGCGGGGTCGCGCGACGCGGGCCCGAACCCGCCGAGCGCTGGATGGAGGATTCCATGCGTGGCTGCCGTCGCTTCGTTCCGCTCACTGTGTTCCTCGCCCTTTCTGCGGTCGGCGCGTCCGCTCTGGGCGCCCCGACCGTCGCGGTGCCCGGCGCGCTCGCGCCGGTGTTCGACGCGCTGGTCGCCGGGTACCCCGGCGAAGCGCCGGTCGCGGTCGACGCGTCCGGCGACCTGGCGCTGAGCGCCGGAACCGTCGCATGGGACGACCTGCGCTCCGTCGCGGTGCTCCCCGATGCGCTGCTCACGCTCGCGACCGACGACGCCGACGCGCGCGCGTTCCAGCGCTACGCGGCCGGCCCCGACGGGCAGCGCGCGCTGATCGCGGCCGGGCTGCTGCCTGCGAGCGTCACCGTCGTCGACCAGACCGGCAAGACGGTCGTGGTGCCGCAGCCGGTCGAGCGCCTCGCCAGCCCGTACGGCGTCGCGACCTACCTCGCCTACGGCCTGGGCGCGGGCGAGCGCATCGTGGTCGCCGGGTTCCTCGGCGCGCGCGATCCTGCCGGCGCGGCGGCCATGGAGCGGATCGACCCGCGCTTCCCGACGCTCGCGTCGATCGCCGCCGAGCAGTCGACCAGCGTCGAGTACCTTGCGACGCTCGACCCCGACCTGGTCTTCGCCGCCGCCCGCTCCGAGTGGATCGAGTCCGTCGAGGCCGTCGGCATGCCGGTGGTCGCCTTCGACGGCGAATCCGCCGAGCAGTTGCGCGAGGCCGTGCGCCTCGCCGGCGCCCTCCTCGGCCCCGACGCCGCATCGCGCGCCGAAGCGTGGGTGGCGTACTACGACGACGTCC
>JBHEOT010000097.1:0-4415 GCA_046260675.1 Trueperaceae bacterium
GATGGGGAGCTCGCGGTGCCCGCGGTCGACCAGGACGGCGTACTGGATCACCTTGGGGCGCCCCATGTCGACGAGCGCGTCGAGCGCCGCGCGGGCGGTGCGCCCGGTGTAGAGCACGTCGTCGCAGAGCACGATGCGCATGCCGGCGACGTCGAAGGGCACCTCGGTCTTGCGCACGATCGGCTGCAGCGCGATCTCGGTGAGGTCGTCGCGGTACAGGGTGATGTCGAGCTTGCCCGTGGCCGGGCGCACCCCCTCGAAGCGCTCGATCAGGTCGGCGAGGCGGTCGGCGATCGGCACGCCGCGGGTGTGGACGCCGACGAGCGCGAGGCCGTCGGCGCCCTTGTTGCGCTCGACGATCTCGTGGGCGATGCGCGTCAGGGCGCGCGCCACTTCTTGGTCGTCCATGAGGGTGGCTTTGTGGTGGGTGGCCATGCGGGGCTCCTTCTCGGTCTCGCGGGACCGGCTTAAAGGAAAGCGGGCGGCCGCGGACCTCGCGACCATGGAAAGGGTACCAGGTCGGGATGAAGGCGAACGACGACGCCAGGAAGACCGGCACGCGGAACCCGGAGACCACGTGGAAGACCAGCGTGCCGAAGGCCACGAACAGCATCTGGGCGTCGGCGAGCACGGTCTCGGGGGTGAGGGCGGGGGAGCGCGGGATGGGTCAAGGCACCTCGTGGGCGCGATCTTCTGGAGGGAGCGTAGACCGTACCCGCCAACGCTGCGAGCGACTTCGCGGACTTCAGCGGGACTTCAGCGGCGTGCGGTCTCCTGTGCTCAGGAGGAACCACCATGAACCGCATTTTCCGAACGACCGCCCTCACCCTCGCCGCTGCCCTCGCCTTCACCGCCTTCGCCCAGGACGAAGATCTGAACTTCGGCATCTTCGACGACGACGGCCGCGTCGTCGGCACCGTCGAGGTCGAGTACGACGACGACCGCTCCATCGAGGTCGAGCTGCTCCGCGGCTTCGAGGGTTTCGTGCGGATCGTCGTTCCGGGCGCCGATGGCGTCAATCAGGTGTACGACGGCGCGATCGGCCCCGACGGCCTGGTCGTGATCGTCGACGGATTCTTCGTCGATGCCGCCGAGTTCATGGCGCGCTTCGGCACCGATCTGAACGTGCGCATCGAGTTCGAGGAAGACCTCGACGACCTGGACGACGACTTCGGCCGCGACGACGATGATGACGACGGCGATCGCGACGATGACGCCGGCCGCGACGACGACGATGACGACGATGGCGATCGCGACGACGATGCTGGCCGCGACGACGACGATGACGACGATGGCGATCGCGACGATGACGCCGGCCGCGACGACGACGATGACGACGATGGCGATCGCGACGATGACGAATCCGACGACGGTGACGACGACGATGACGACGACGACGACGATGACGACGACAGCGACGACTGATCTCCGCGCTTGAGCGCCCGAGCGACGGGACGCCGACCCGCGAGGTCCGGCGTCCCGTCGCTCGGTGCGCTGCCTCGCCCGGTTCGCCCCGCATCCCACCGGTGTAGCCTGGAGTCCACCCCATGAACCGCCGTTCGCCCCGAGCGCTTCTCGCTTCGATCGTCCTGGTGTGGGCCTCGTGCCTCGCCGGAGTGGCCTTCGCGTGGGCGCCGGTGGGCACCGAGCTCCTGTTGACCGACATCGCCGCTCGCAGCCTCGTCGGCTACGGCATCCGCCAGGACGATCGTCTCGTCTTGCAGGTCTCCGTCGAGCGCGCGGCGCTGCGCGTGCTGGTCGCCGTTCCGGGGTCCGACGCCCGGACCGTCGTCGGCGAGATCGCCGGAGGTCGGGTGTGGCTCTTCGAACGGGGCGGCTGGCGCGACTTGGCCACGCTCCTCGAGGCGGATGGGCTCACCCTCGTCTTGCGCACCGCGGACGGGCGTGAGGCGCTCATCGCGCCGGCGCCGGGCACGCGTCCACCGGGGGCGACGACGCCCGCGGACGGCGCCGGTGCGACGCCGCCCGCCGGGGGCGCCCGGCCTGGTGACGTCGACGACGAGCATGGCGGCGACGTCGACGATCCCGATGATGATGACGGCCCCGGCGACGACGATCGCGACGACGATCGCGATGACGCGGAGGACGACGATCGCGACGACGATCGCGATGACGCGGAGGACGACGCGGACGACGATCGCGACGACGATCGCGATGACGCGGGGGACGACGCGGACGACGATGACGACGACGACGCGGACGACGATGACGACGACGACGCGGGCGACGGCGATTCCGATGAAGACGATGGCGACGATGATCCGGACGACGATGACGACGACTGACCGAGCCCACCTGCTCGTCGTCGAGGACGACCCTCGGCTGCAGGGGCTGTTGCGCGACGCGTTCAAAACCGCTGGGCATCGCGTCACCGTCGTCGGCACCGGCGGCGAAGGGCTCCAGGTCGCGCAGGGCGGCGACGTCGACTTGGTGGTGCTCGACCTCAGCCTCCCCGACGTCGACGGGATGGAGGTGGCGCGGCGAGTGCGGGCCGACGGCGACGTCGCGATCCTGATGCTCACCGCGCGCGGCGACGTGGCGAGTCGGGTAGAGGGGCTGTACGCCGGCGCGGCCGACTACGTGACCAAACCCTTCGACGTCCAGGAACTGCTCGCGCGCGTGCACGTGCGCCTGCGCGAACGCCGCTCGGCGGACGCCAGCGTGGCGCACGCCGGCGTCGAGCTCCAGCCGGCCACGTTCAGCGTGGCGACGGCCGCCGGCACTGCGGTGCTGCCCGAGCTGGAGTTCGAACTGCTGCGGCTGCTGCTCGGCCATCCTGGGCGCGTGTGGTCGCGCGACGACCTGGAGCGCAAGCTCTACGGCGACGACCTTCCGGAATCGAACACCGTCGAGGTGTTCGTGTCGAAGCTGCGCAAGCGCCTGCGCGTGCTCGGCGTCGGCGACGACTTGATCCGCACCGTGCGCGGCAAGGGCTACACGGTGCTGTGAGCAGCGGCGACCGGGTGGCTCCGGCGCCGCGGCGGTTGCGCGCGCGCCTCGGCTTCATCGTCGTCGGTACGGTCGTCCTGGCGCTCGTCGTCGCGGGCGTCTCGGTCGATCAGGTGTTCGCGCGGCTGCAGCGCGCCGCCCTCACCGATCTCCTCGATCGCGACCTGGAGCGGGTGCGCGCGGTCGTGCGCGGCGGCACCCTGGGTCAGGACTTCATCGCGGATGGCAGCGGCGGCGTGCGACTCCAGTTCGTGTCCAGCGCGGGCAGCGTGCTGCTCCCCGACCCGGCAGCCGAGGCCATCGCGCTGGTCGACGCGCCGACGGTGCTGCCGGGCCCACTCGGGCGCGAGCTGGTGACGGCGGGCGCCTGGATCCTCCCGTCGGGGCTCCAGGCGGGGACGGTGCGGTTGGCGCTCGACCTGCGCGAGGTCGACGCCGCCCAGCGCGAGCTCCGGTTCGCGCTCGCGGCCACGGGCGCGGCGGTCGCGCTGCTGGCGGGCATCGGTGCGGTCCTGCTGCTCTCGCGCGCGCTGCGCCCGCTCGCGGGTCTGGCGCGGGAGGCCGCCGCCATCGATCCGGGCGCACCGCGGCTGGCCGACTACCGCGGCCCCGAGGACGAGGTCGCCGAGGTCGCGCGGGCGCTGAACGCGGCGCTCGGCGCGATCCGCGAGCGCCAGCAGGCCGAGCGCGACGCCCTCGCCGAGGTGGCCCACGAACTGGCGGCGCCGCTCACCGTGGTGGCAGGCGAGCTGCGTCAGGTCGCCGCCGCGCGCCCGGACGACCCGCGCGTGCGCGCCGCGAGCGACGCCGCCGACGAGCTGCTGCACACCAGCCAGGACCTCCTGACGCTCGCCCGCGGCGAGCTCGAGCAGGCGCCCGAGGTCCGCCTGGTCGACGCCGCGGAGGTCGCGTCGTCGGTCGCCGCGAGTTACCCCGGCGTCGGCTTCGTGGCCGACGGCGCCGACGCGCGCGTCTTCGCCCACCCGGACCGGTTGCGGCAGGTCGTGCGCAACCTGGTGCGCAACGCCGTGCAGGCCGCCGGCGCACAGCGCGTGCGGGTCTCGGTGGCCGGCGGCCTCGACGAGGTGCGGGTGGCGGTCGCGGACGACGGCCCCGGCATGGCGCCCGAGGTGCTTGCGCGGGTGTTCGACCGCTACGTCAGCGCGCGCCCCGGCGGCGTGGGGGTCGGGCTCGCGGTGGCGCAGCGGATCGTCGCGAGCTTCGATGGGCGGATCGAGGCGCGGTCGACGCCCGGCGTCGGGAGCGCGTTCGAGGTGGTGCTGCCGGGGTGGGCGGCGCAGGTGGAGGAGCCGGAGGCGTGAGGATCGCTCGGGGCATGCCCGGCCGGGGTGGTACCCTGTGCGTGACATCGTGCGCGACACGGATACCGTCCAGCACGCGTTTCATGCGTCCGGCACGCAGAGAGGACCCCTCATGCCCCGAAC
>JBHEOT010000098.1:0-4328 GCA_046260675.1 Trueperaceae bacterium
AGATCCTGACGGATACTGGATCGAGATCACGGACACGGCCTGACGATCAGGTCCTTCATGCACCCGATACCGCCGTGTGGGGGCCGGTGGTCGGTCGTCGTTTGACAACGCGACACCCACCCGCTACGGTGACGTAGTTCGGTCGATCGACCGAACGACTCGATCGATCGCGGCACCTCGGCCGACACCACGAACACGGAGACGAGGACCTACGGATGGACGAGTCTCGACACACGAGTCGCACCGCGCACCGCACGACGCGGGCAACCACGACCGCGACCCGAACCCAGATCGTCGACGCCGCCGAGCGCGTCCTTCGCGAGGACGGCTTCGCCTCCGTGTCGACGCGGAAGGTCGCCGATGAGGCCGGCGTGCCGCTCAGCCAAATCCACTACCATTTCGGCTCCAAGCAGAAGCTGATGATCGCGCTGCTCGAGCACCAGAACGACACGTTGATCGAGCGGCAGGCGACGATGTACGGAACGGATGCACCGCTGTGGAGGCAGTGGGAACGAGCGTGCGACTTCTACGACGAGGACCTCGCGTCGGGCTACGTGCGCGTGCTCCAGGAGATGACGGCGGCGGGATGGTCCGATCCGGAGATCGGAGCGGCCGTGCGTGCCGTGGTGCAAGCGTGGACCGCGATCCTGCGCGACGTCGCTACGCGGGCTGAACGCGAATACGGCAGTTTCGGCCCTCTATCGGCATTCGACGTGGCGACGTTGGTCTCCGTCATGTGGCTCGGTGCCGAGTCGATGGACTTGCTCGGCATGGCGGACCCCGACTTCGATATTCGGGGCGCCCTGCGCCGGGTCGGCACGCTGCTGCGCGATCTCGACGCATCGGACGCACCGTGAGAGCGGCTCGACCGCACACCGATGGCTTCGTCGAGCGCGACGGGGTCAAGGTCGCATACGAGGTCTTCGGTGAGGGCGAGACCACCATCTTGCTGATGCCGACGTGGGCGATCTTCCCTTCCAGGCACTGGAAGATGCAGATCCCCTACCTCGCACAGCGCTTTCGTGTCGTGACCTTCGACGGGCGCGGCAACGGTCGGTCGGATCGACCTGCCGACGACGGCGCGTACAGCGACCTCGCGCACGTGGCAGACGCCATCGCCGTCCTGGACGAAACCGGAACGGACCGGTGCTTCGTCGCGGGTGCGTCCCTCGGAGGCAAGCGGTCGGTACTGTTGGCGTCGGACCATCCCGAACGGGTTCGGGGCGTCGTGGCGATCGCTCCGGCCGTGCCAATGGGTGTACGCGACCCCGAACGCGCCGGACAGATCCGATGGAACGACCGCATCGACGATCCCACCGGATGGGAGAAGCACAACCGGCACTACTGGATGGAGGCGTACGCCGACTGGGCCGAGTTCTTCGTCGGTCAGATCTTCACCGAACCGCACTCGACGAAACCCCAAGAGGATGGGCTCGGCTGGGCGCTCGAGACCGACGGCGCCACCCTCGTGCGCACGTACCTCTCGGATTCCGTCGACGAGCCGGATTTTCGAGCGCGCCTCCACGCCCTCGACACCCCACTCCTCGTCATCCACGGCGATGCCGACGCGATCATCCCGCACGAAACCGGACGACGCCTTGCCGAAGCGACCGGTGCCGAGTTGTTGACGCTCGTGGGGAGCGGTCACGCCCCCATGGTGCGCGACCCTGTCCGCGTGAATCTCGCCATCGAAGACTTCGTCACGCGGATCGTCGGCGGCCCACGCCCGCACCGACGCTGGCATCGTGGACGGGACCGACCGAAACGCGCCCTCTACGTCTCATCGCCGATCGGGCTCGGACACGCCCTGCGCGACGTCGGGATCGCCGATGCACTGCGCGAGCTCCATCCCGACCTCGACATCGATTGGTTGGCGCAGACGCCCGTCACGCGGGTCCTCGAAGCCAAAGGCGAGCGCATCCACCCTGCGAGCCAGCGCCTGGCCAGCGAAGTCGCCCACATCGACCGGGAGTCAGACGGACACCGCCTGAACGCCTTCCAAGCGATTCGCCGGATGGACGAGATCCTGCTCGCGAACTTCATGCTGTTCCGCGACGTGACCCGCGAGCAGGAGTACGACCTCGTGATCGGGGACGAGGCGTGGGAGATCGATCACTACCTGCACGAGAACCCGGAGCTCAAGCGAAGCGCGTTCGTCTGGCTCACCGACTTCGTCGGCTGGCTCCCGATGCCGCGGGGTGGAGCGAGCGAGGCCGCGCTCACGGCCGACTACAACGCGGAAATGATTCACCACATCGCTCGCTTTCCCCGGATCCGGGATCGCGCGATCTTCGTCGGCGAGCCCGACGACATCGTGTCGGACACGTTTGGGCCCGACCTGCCGGAGATCCGGGCGTGGACCCAAGAACACTTCGACTTCGCGGGCTACGTGACCGGCTTCGACCCGGGGTCGCTCGGCGAGCGCGACGAGGTGCGCGCCGAGCTCGGCTTCGGCCCCGACGAGACGATTTGCATCGCGACGGTCGGAGGGTCGGGCGTGGGCCTGCCGCTGCTGCGGCGCATCGCCGACGCGTTCCCGGTGGTGCGCAATGCGATCCCTGGGCTCCGCATGATCCTCGTCGCCGGCCCAAGAATCGATCCCGAGGCGTTGCCGAACCACGATGGGCTCGAGGTACGCCGCTACGTCGAGCGCCTCTACCGCCACCTGGCCGTCAGCGATCTGGCCATCGTGCAGGGAGGGCTCACGACCTGCATGGAACTCACGGCGGCCAAGGTTCCGTTCATCTACGTCCCGTTGGACGATCACTTCGAGCAGAACCGGCACGTTCGTGCACGTCTGCAGCGCTACGGGGCCGGTCGCTGCCTCGCCTACGACCAGCTCAGCCCGGAGACGCTCGCCGAAGCGATGATCGAAGAACTCGGTGCGGAGCTCGATGTCCGCGACGTTGCAACGAACGGAGCCGCCCGAGCCGCGGCGATGATCGCCGACGTCTTGTAGCGAAGATCGTGAGAGGAGTGGCACGTATGTTTTCGAACGCAAAGGTGGCAAGGATCTGGCGGGGCTGGACGACCGTTGACGACGCCGACGCCTATCAGGCCGTTGCCGAAGGCGAGGTGTTCCCAGCGATCATCGCCCGCAATATCCCCGGTTTGGTACGTGCACAACTCATGCGGGCGGACGATGTCGTCGACGGCGAGATCGAGTTCACGACGATCATCTGGTTCGAAAGCATCGACAGCGTCAAGAACTTCATGGGCGAGGACTATCGGCGTGCACACGTGCCCGAGAATGCACGGGCCGTGCTGAAGCGCTTCGATCCGCAGGCAACGCACCTCCATCTGGTCGGCGAGTTCGGGTAGCCCACCCGTTCGCGCGCCCGTTGAACGAGGCGTCGGCGTCGCTTGCGATCAGCCGGCGCTCGTCGTGCAGGCCTGGAGCGCGGCAACGCTCCCGTTATGGTCGTCGGCTCCCAAACGGACCGAACGGCCGGGAATCACCCGTGGCCACCACGGGGAGGGAACCCCATGGTCGCCCACGGGGAGATCCCGTGCCGTTGATGCCGCGTCGTGCGTCAGGCGTTCGGTTCGATGTTCTGATTCACGCGGAACAGGTTGTTCGGGTCGTACGCCGCCTTGATCCGCGCCAGCCGAGGGTGGTTGTCGCGATACGTCGCGCGTACGCGGTCCTGCCCCTCGTCCATCATGAAGTTGACGTAGGCGCCTCCCGAGGAGTGCGCGTGCAACGCTTGCCAGTAGGCTTTCGCCCACTTGGCCAACGTATCCGCCTGGGCCGGGTCCGGATCGACGCCGACGATGACCTGCGCCCAGTTCGCTTCGCGGTAGCTCCACGGCGTCGCGTCGTTCTTCACGTCGTGGCCCGCACCGTCGATCGGATAGAGGTGCATCGAAGACTGCATCGTCGGCATACGGAATGCGTGGTTGACATGCTCCTCGATCGCCGCGTCGCTCAGCTCGTCGAAGAAATCCGCGCGCCAGTACCACTGGTGCCGCGGCGGGTAGATCCCATCGAACGCGCTCTGCAGCTGAGGGAGCGTCATGGCGTGGACGCGTGCATCGGCAGCGTGTCCGGGGCGGGTCGGTGTGCCGAGATCGATTGCCTAAGGATCGCCGCTTCCCTACGGCACTCACAACGACGCTCGCAGGCGGGCTTCTTGGTTCCTACTTGTTCGTGCAGTTGCGTGTTCGGTGTACGGTCACTTCGTGGTCACGTGCTGCTAGGCGGTCATCTGGTCGACCCCGATTCGCCGAGAGTGCATCTGTGACAGTGTTTCTGAAGAGCCCAGCGGCTCTCCGCGACTCATAATCGCTCGGTCGCGGGTTCGAGCCCCGCAGGGCCCACCAATTGT
>JBHEOT010000099.1:0-4321 GCA_046260675.1 Trueperaceae bacterium
CGCCCACACGGTTGCCGCGGCCCACCTGACCGTCGTCGCCCGCCTCGGCGGACGAACCGGTCAGCGTCAGGTACGCACCGTCCGGCGGCAGGTCCGCCTCGTTCACGCGCACCTCGAGGCGGCCGAGGACCCTGCCGGCGTCCGCGAACACGGTGCGGACCGTCTCCTCCGCCACCCCGTGCACGCGCCGCTTCACGTCTCCGTAGGTCTCGATGTCGCGCACGTGCGAGGCGATCGCCGCCGCCGCGACGGTGATTCGGACCTCGTCGCCACGGCGCGAGCCCATGACCTTGACGTCCCGCCCGATCGGCGGACGGCCCTGCACCGCGGCCTCCGCCAGGGCCCGCTCGACCGCGTGGACCGCGGACTCCAGGGGCGAGCGCGGCAGGGACACGACCGCGAAGCTGGTGTCGTTCGCGAGGGGAACGCCGTCCGCGCGGGCGCCCCGCTCCAGCAGCGGCAGCAGATCGTCGCTGCTCGGGTTCAAGCGGATCTCGACGTCGTAGTCGCCCGGCAGGCTGGCCCAGGGCAGGATCCGGCCGAGACGCTCATACGCGGCACGCGTCATCGCACCCAGCGGCGGCCGGCCGTCCCGCATGTCCGCCTTGCCGGCCAGGATCAGGCGGCTGGGACCGGTCACCTCCCCACCGCCGAAGCCGACGCGGACCTGCCCCGCGGCAAGCAGCGCCTTGTCGACGTTGAAGTGCCGCAGCTCGCCGTGCCGCTCCAGGTACCAAGCGGCCAGGTCGCGGGCCAGCCCCTCGGCCAGGGTGTCGCAAAGCGTGTCGGGGTGGCCGGCGCCCTTGCGCTCGACGAACTCGACGGACGGATCGTAGCGAGGGACGCGGGTGACGTCGATGTCGTAGGTAGTGTCCATGCAGCGAGGCTACGGGCGGCATTATACTCAACTTGATTGACCATCGCGACGTGGCAGAATGGACGCATGCCTCGCAACCCGGTCGCAACCTACCGAGCGCTGCTGCAAGGCGCGCGGGAGGCCCTGGATCTTCCCGACGACGCGACGACGCGCTCGCGGCTGTACACGACGCTCAAGCCCGACCGGCTGGCCGCGACCCCCACGCTGCAGCAGGTCCTCGACGAGCTGGGCATCGGCGCCGGCTACGCCCGCAACCACCTGCTGTCGCTGGGCGGCTGGCCGGACGACGTCGTCGCCCGCGTCGAGGACGGCCTGCCGCTAGCGTCGCTCGCTCCCTGGCCGCCCTGGACGAGGGCGAGCGCCGCCAGGTCCTCGACCTGGCCCAGCTGGACCGTCACGGAACGTGGGGCCAACGCGTCGGGCGGGCGATCGACCGGGTGCGACGCGAAGCCACCGCACCGAGCGTCCTGCCCGAGAACGGCTGGCTGACCCCCTCCCCCACTACGGACACGGGTCCCGGACCGGCTCCCGGACCGACCGGCGACGTATGGCGCTTCCCGACCCTCGGCCCGGCAGGCCGCGAAGCCGAGGAGCTGCACCCCGACCTGGCCCGCGCGATCCTGCGAAGGTACGCCCGACCCGGCGACGCGGTCGTGGACCTCACCGCCGGCTCCGGCACGGTCGCCCTGGCCGCGCGCGAACGCGGATGCACGAGCTGGTCCGGCGACATCGCGCCCAGACTCCCCTTCGTCCACCGCATGGACGCGACCGACGTGCGGATGACGGACGGCCTGACCCGAGGGTGCGCACACCTGGTCTTCCTCCACCCACCGACGTACTTCGCGTGGCGACGCGACCGGCCCGAAGGCACCGTCGAAGGACGCGAAGGCTACGCGGCCCTCATCGCAGAAATGGTGGTGAACGCCGTGCCGCTACTGCGCGACGGTGGACACCTGGTCCTGATCGGCCGGCCCGTCCGTGCAGGCGGCGTGGTGCACACCGCCATCGGCGAGCTGCAGCGCGAGCTGGAGGAGGCCGAGACGACCCTGGTCGGCTACCACCTCGGGGTGGACGAGAGGGGCAGCGAGGATTGGCACGTCCTGGTCGGAAGGCTGCGGAGCGGCTGACGTCTTCTCCAGGTCGGGCCGCGAACGCGCCGTACGTGCCCAGCAGCCAGCAGCGAGGGTGCGGGAAAGACGGTGTCCCCGAACGCGCGGCGCGGTGGTCAACGCGCGATGTTCAAGGCGCGGCGCCGTGACGACCGTGCGGCCCGCCGCCCATCCACGCCCGACGACCGCTTAGGCGACCCCTCAGCCGACCCACCAGCCGACCGCTCAGTCCACCGGATGCCGCGCCAAAAAGTCCCGCACGACCGCGATGAAGCGGTCGTTCTCCTCGAGCTGGGGCGAGTGGCCCGAGTTCTCGAAGATCACCAGCTCGCTGTTCGGGATGCCGTCGGCCAGCTCTTGCGACGCCTCGACCGGCGTGATCCAGTCGTGCCGACCGACGACGATCAGGGTCGGGACGGAGATCTCGTGCAGACGTCCGGTCAGGTCGTAGTTCGGGATGTTCCGCGAGAACGCCGCGTCGTGCGTCGCCGCCCGAAAGGTGGCGGAGGCGACCCGCTGGGCGGCCTTGGCGGGATCGGTGTTCGCGTCGTAGAGAGGCGCGATCGCGGCGAACGCCTCGCGGAACGCATCGTCGCTTTCGATCCGGCCCTCGAACAGCCGGTCCAGCAGCGCCTCGTCGATGCCTGGAAACTCCGAGGCTCGCGCCAGTGCGTTGGCGCGGGCCCTGCCTTCGAACGTGCGCGATGCGGAGGTGTCGCGCAGGATCAGGTGCGTGACCCGCTCCGGGTGCGTCAGAACGTACTCGAGCGCGACGTAGCCTCCGTACGAGCCTCCGGTGAGGATCATCCGCTCGTCGCCGAAGCGGTCACGGAGCGCGTCGAGGTCCGCGACCCACTGCGCGTGGGTGTAGGGAGGAACGGCGTCCGACGCGCCGGAGCCGCGCGCGTCGAAGGTCACGACCCGGTACGCGTCGGCCAGCGGAGCGAAGGCGCGGGCGGGGGTGGCGTGCGTTCCAAGTCCGGGCGCGCCGTGGTGGGCGTAGATCGGTCGTCCTTCGCCCTGAACGTGCGTGCGAAGACGGACGCCGTTCACTTCGGCGAACGCCTCGGTGGGCTCGTTCGCGTTCATGTGGTCTCCTGCCTGGCTCGCAGCACGGTGACGATCGAGCGCGCGCCCGCCGCGAGTCCGGCCGCGCTCAGGTAGGTCGCGACCGCCAGATGGTACGGGTGCGAATCGAACAGATCGTAGGCGTGCGCAGGTCGGCCCGGAGCAGCGTCCGTGAGCTCCTCGGCACGGTCCAGCATGTCGTGCATCCGCTCCGCCATCTGCGCGACCCCCATCGCCCCGACGTCCTGATCGGGCCGCGGGGCGTCGTCCAGCCAGGCGTGGTCGACCGGACCAAGGCCGGGGGTCAGCGCCCGCAGCTCCGACGCCGATTCGGCCAGCGCCGACGCGGCGGCGACAGCCTCCGTGCGCCAGATCGCGCGGGCGTCCCGGCCGTGGAACGACGCGGCCCGCTCCGGCTCGTGGTTTCCTCCTCAGGAACGTCCCGCAAGCGTCAGTCGGCGACCGATCTCGTTCGCCGATGCGCGCACGAGCTGCGCGAAGCGCATCAGGGCGTCGTCGTCCACGCGGAACGACGGGCCGCCGACGCTGATGCCCCCGACGACGGTGCCGTCGGGGTCGAAGATCGGGGCCCCCACGCCCCGGGCCGAGGCGTCGAAGTCCTCGTCGGAGATCGACCAGCCCCGCTCTCGTATCGTGGCGAGCTCGTCCAGCAGCTGCTGGCGGTCGAGCAGCGTCCGCTCGGTGAAGCGCGGCAGCTCGTCCAGAGCGTTCAGCACGGCGTCGCGCTCCTCGGCAGGCAGCCAGGCGAGGATCGCCTTGGGCACCGCGCCGGCGTGCAGCGGGATCGTGCGACCCAGCACCGAGACGAGGCGCACGCTCTGCGGACTCTCGCGTCGATCGATGCAGACGGCGTGGTCGTCGGCGCGGGCGAACAGGTGCACCGTCTCCCGCGTCGCCTGGCTGATCCGGTCCAGCTCCGGGCCGGCCGCCTCGATCAAAGGCGCGCGCGTCCGACCCAGCGCCGCTCCAGCCAGCCGGGCCGCGGCCGGACCGAGCTCGAAGCGCGCGTCGCTCCCCTGCACCACGAACCCGGCGGCCTCCAACGTCTTGAGCGACCGGTACGCCTGGTTGCGCTCCAGGCCCAGCCTGGCGACGAGGTCGGCGAGGCCGTAGCGGTACGGCGACTCGGCGAAGCGCTCGAGCACCTCGAGGGTGCGCAGCGCGGAGGCGATCACGTACGGCTGGCGTTCGGAGCTGGTGGAGGGGGGCGCGTCTCGCATCACGATATGGGTTCGGATTGTAAGAT